>NZ_CAURHA010000008.1:0-58141 GCF_963524655.1 uncultured Veillonella sp. | reverse complement strand
TTGTAAAAGATGTGCGTGAACAGCTCATCGCTATGATTGCTCATTTAGAGGTAACAATCGATTATCCTGAGGAGGATATTGAGGATGTAACGAGCCAAGAGGTTCGTGAGCAATTGCAGCCTATTTTGAAAGCTCTGGATGAACTCTTATCCACAGCGAATACGGGACGCCTCATTCGCGACGGTATTACGACGGTTATTGTAGGCCGTCCCAATGCAGGTAAATCGAGCCTTATGAACGCTCTCTTGCGCGAAAACCGCGCTATTGTAACGGATAGTCCTGGTACGACGCGGGATAGCATTGAAGAATATATGACCGTAGAAGGCATTTCTCTGCGCCTCATCGATACCGCAGGTATCCGCGATACACAAGATACGGTGGAAGCCCTCGGTGTGGAACGTGCTCGTGATTATATCAACAAAGCAGACATCGTGCTCTGCGTTATCGACGGGTCTACTCCATTAACCCCTGAAGAAATCGAAATTTTGACCTCTGTGAGCGGTTTGAATACCATCGTACTCCTCAATAAGTCCGACGTGGCACAAGTCGTTACAGACGAACATATTAAAGAACACGGAACCTTTACGGCTATTGAACGCATCAGTGCTAAAGAAGGCGAAGGTTCTGCAGTTCTTTCCAAATGGGTGCAAGAACTCGTTTATGGCGGTCGCGTAAAACAAGATAACAGCGCCATGATCAGTAACGTGCGCCACATTAGCCTCATGGAACAAGCGAAGGCACAAGTCGAACAAGCCCTCTCCTCCATCGACATGGGCATGCCAGTAGACTTTATCGCTACTGATCTGCGTAGCGCCTGGGAACTACTAGGCGACATCACAGGCGACACCATTCGAGAATCCATGATCGACGAACTATTTAGTAGATTTTGTTTAGGTAAATAAAGTAGGGCTTGAGGGAGCAGAGGAGCGTTAGCGACGATGAAACCCAAGCTTCACTTTGGTCGGAGCGTGCAATTTTCCGAAGGAAAATGCTCAGCGAGCGACCTGTACTCTGGGTCAAATCCAAGCATCACTTTAAAATTTTTCACAGTGAGGAACTGGACTCTGGGCTATTCGGCCTCGTAGTTTGAGTAAAATATACTTTCACAATAAGATAAGTAACAAATATAAGGAATTCAATTGATATGTACACAGTAGATAATTATGATGTCATCGTCATCGGTGGTGGTCATGCTGGTTGTGAGGCGGCTCTCGCCTGTGCCCGCATGGGTCATCGTACGTTAATGGCGACCATCAGTTTAGATAATATTGCGCTTATGCCATGTAACCCTGCCGTTGGCGGTCCTGGTAAAAGCCATCTTGTTTTAGAGGTTGACGCTTTAGGCGGCCAAATGGGTATCAATGCGGATGCTACGGCTATTCAAATGCGCATGCTTAACATGGGTAAAGGCCCTGCCGTACATTCTTTGCGTTGCCAATCTGATAAAGTTAAATACCAACATTTGATGAAACAAACGGTAGAGAATACTGAGAACCTCAATGTTAAGCAAATTATGGTTACTGAGCTCAAAGTTGAGGACGGCAAAGTAACAGGTATCGTTACAGAGCTTGGCGAATTCTATGGCGCTAAGGCTGTTATTCTTTGTACTGGTACCTATTTGAAAGGTAAAATCCTCATTGGCGATATCGATTACGTGGGCGGTCCAAATGGTCAACGCGTAGCAGAACATTTCTCTCAATCCTTGCTGGACAATGGCATTGAGTTGATGCGCTTTAAAACTGGTACGCCAGCTCGCGTGGATAAACGTACTCTTAACCTTGAAAACATGGTAGTTCAAGAAGGCGATACGCATCATCACTCCTTCTCCTTCATGGACGAGTGGATTAACCGCAATGAAGATGTATGTTGGTTGACTTATACGAACGAAAAAACTCATGAAATCATTCATAACAATATTCACCGCGCTCCAATGTACAGCGGTAAAATTGAAGGTGTAGGCCCTCGTTACTGTCCTTCTATCGAAGATAAAGTAGTGCGCTTTGCCGATAAAGAACGCCATCAATTATTCGTAGAACCAGAAGGTACTGGTACAAACGAAATGTACGTACAAGGTATGAGTACTTCCCTTCCTATGGACGTACAATATGCGTTCTTGCGTACTATCCCTGGTCTTGAAAACGTAGAAATCATGCGCCCTGCGTATGCTATCGAATACGATTGCTTGAACCCAACTCAATTGACACCAGCCCTTCAAGTGAAACATATTGAAGGCCTCTACTCTGCAGGTCAAGCGAATGGTACATCTGGTTATGAAGAAGCAGCTGCTCAAGGTTTAATGGCTGGTATTAATGCAGCGTTGTGGATTGAAGGCAAAGAACCTTTCATCCTTGCTCGTTCCGAAGCGTATATCGGTGTTCTCATCGATGATCTCGTAACAAAAGGTATAAGCGAACCGTACCGTATGATGACAAGCCGCAGCGAATACCGTCTATTACTTCGTCAAGACAATGCGGATATGCGTCTTACTGAAAAAGGCCGTGAAATTGGTCTTGTAAAAGACGATCGTTGGGCTAAATTTACTGCTAAAAAAGCTAATATCGAAGAAGCGATGGAGCTTTTACGAAACACACCGGTAAATCCATCCAAGGAAACACAAGCCTTACTTGAAAGTTTAGGTACAGCCCCTATTAGAACGGGCATTCACGCCTACGATCTAGTAAAACGTAACGAACTATCTTATGCCATCGTAGCCGATGCATTTGGTTTGAAACGCTATACACCTGACGTTGAAGAAGCTGTTGATATCTCCATTACGTACGAAGGTTATATCAAAAAACAAATGGATCAAGTTGATAAGGTTCGCAAACTAGAAGAGAAAATTCTTCCAAAAGAATGGGATTACACACAAATTAAGGGCATTTCCCTTGAAGCTCAACAAAAGCTCAACAAAATCCGCCCTCACTCCATCGGCCAAGCAAGCCGTATCTCTGGCGTATCCCCTGCGGACGTATCTGTTCTATTGATCCAACTAGAACAATACAATCGAAGTAAATAAAATATGTGATTGCATATAAAAAAGCTAGCTAATCTGATTAGCTAGCTTTTTGTGTTATAAGGCTTCCCTTTCTATAAATAAGTCTATTAGCAAGTAGAAAGTTTTATTTTATATATGTAATAGAGATTAATATCAGTAAATGTTTGTATATTTATATGAATATTTATAAAACACATATTATTTTACAGTTAAAATATGTACACTAGAGAAGTACATTGGGTATACATTCAGAATAGACAATATATTTTGTAAGTGAAGAAAAATTCATGGTGATAAATTAGAAATAAAGTGTGAAATTTGGATGCACAATGAAATAGGAGAAAATACATAAAAGATAAGTCAAAAAGATGGACCGATTTCTCAATTAGTTATTTTAAATGATAATATAGGTATAACGTCTCTCCCCTACCCTATTTTGTGTTCCGAAAGTCATATATTTTGTTTGTAAATGAGAATGTATTGAGAATATGCTATAATATAAAGAAATAACACTTAAATATTTCGCCTATACGGTTATTTTATTAGTTTTTATATATAAACTTATATAAAATGGATCAAATAAGCCGTATAGCTCAAATTTTTGAGTTTTATAGCATTTGAAATAAGAAATACTATTCTTATAACATATATATTGTTAATTACCTGGATTTGTTTATATGATGTATTATATAACATGAGATTTTCTAACCATGTGTCGATTACTTTCACTAGCATATAAATATCGGATAATTCATTAGGAGTACTTATGAAAGAGAAATACGATGTGCCTATCGCACCTGAGTCTGAATTTGTTTCATATATGATGGAGCAAATGAGCCAATTTGGTTTGCCTTGTACGGAAGAGCAAGCAAAAGACTTTTACGTGTACTATGCGCGCATGATTGAAACAAATAAATATCTCAACCTCACGGGTATTACAGACATGAAAGAGGTTGTGGTTAAACACATGATTGACTCTCTCTCCTGCTATGATCCGCATATCATCAAATCTGGCATGTCTATTATCGATGTTGGTACTGGCGCTGGTTTTCCAGGCATTCCATTGGCTATTTATGACCGTAGCCTCAAGGTTACGTTGTTTGATTCTTTAAGAAAACGTCTTACCTTCCTTGAATCCGTTATGGATGAGCTACAATTGACAAACTGTACTACTTTACATGGCCGTGCAGAGGATCTTAGTCATCAAGATTACCGTGAAAGTTTCGATATTGCTACGAGCCGTGCGGTGGCACGTTTACCTATTCTGTTAGAATGGACTGTGCCCTATGTAAAAGAAGGCGGCTACGTAGTGGCTTTAAAAGGGGCTATCTACGAAGAAGAAGTGGGTGAATCCAATAAAGCCCTTAGCACATTAAAAGCAAAGATTGAAGAAGTGCGAACCGTTACACTTCCAACCTTAGATGATAAACGAGCTATCTTGTACATTAAGAAAACAGGTAAAACACCTAAACAATACCCACGTAAACCAAAAGACATTAAAGACAAACCATTGGTATAATACATAAACAAAAGAGGATGCAAATCACAGATTTGCATCCTCTTTCTCTTTTCTACGTAATTATACGTGGTCAATGATATGTAATGTTGTATCGATATCATTTAAAGGCATAATATGTACGCCTGCAGCGATTTTCTTGATTTGTTCAAGTGTTTCGATAGCGATTTCTGTACCCGCTTCTTTGCCACCCTTTTCTACGCGGTCTAAGATTTCTTGAGTAAGGTTGATCCCAGGCACTTTTTCGTGAAGGTATGTGGCCATTTTGAAGCTTTTAAGTGGAATCAAGCCGAGCATGATAGGCACATCGAATTCAGACATTTTATCAATGTAGCGTTTTGCTTGTTCTAAATCGTAAATCGGTTGTGTTTGCACAAAGTGTGCACCGTTTTGGATTTTAGCAGCCAATTTTTGGCGTTCAATTTCTAAATCTGGAGCACCAGGGTTACCAGTAGCACCGATGTAGAAGCTTGTAGGTGCGTCTAAGTCGTTGCCTGCAAGGTCTTTTCCTGCATTCAATGTCTTAGCGATATTGAGCAAGCCCATGCAATCTACTTCGAATACGGATTGTGCAAATGGATGGTCCCCATTATCTGGTTTGTCACCAGTAAGGGTTAAAATGTTGTGCACGCCCAATGCTGCAGCGCCAAGCAATTCAGATTGTAAACCGATGACGTTACGGTCACGGCATGTAAGGTGGAAAATTGTTTCGATCTCTTTGTTGTGTTGCAACAAATAAGAAAGAGAAATTGGGCTCATGCGCATTTTGGACATAGGGCTATCAGCGATGTTGATGGCATCAACCTTCCCTTTCAAACGAGCCGCTTGTTCAAAAATCTTTTCCGCAGAACTACTTTTTGGTGGGTCTAATTCAACTGTGATAGTGAACTTCCCTTGTTGATGTTTCTCTCTTAATGTCATCATGTACCTCTTTATTACAAATTATTTCTCTAATGTTTCAAAGAAATTGTTAGCGTGGTTAACGGCAGCGATACCGTCTTTAGCGTAGATGTCTGCGCCCGCTTGGTCTGCGTAGTCT
This sequence comes from uncultured Veillonella sp., assembly GCF_963524655.1. Taxonomy (GTDB): domain Bacteria; phylum Bacillota; class Negativicutes; order Veillonellales; family Veillonellaceae; genus Veillonella. Next base: position 52,591 of record NZ_CAURHA010000008.1, on the reverse strand, counting down.
TGCGATACTACGGCGCCACCAACCATGACCTTAGTGTTAAGGCCTGCTGCACGAATAGCAGCGATAGTGTTATCGATTTGAGGCATTGTTGTAGTCATTAAGGAACAGATACCAACGAGGGCCGCCTTGTTGTCCTTAATAGCTTGAACGATAACTTCTGGGTCAACGTCCTTGCCGAGGTCAACGATTTTGTAACCATTGTTTTCAAGCAAGGCTGCTACGATGTTTTTACCTAAATCGTGGATATCGCCTTTAACGGTAGCCACAACGACTGTGCCTTTATCTAAGCTTTCACTAGCAGGAATAATTTCTTTAATAGTGTTGAAAGCAGCTTGCATTGTTTCAGCAGCGAGCATTACTTGTGGCAAGAATAATTTACCAGAACCGAATTTGTCCCCTACTACGTTCATCGCTTCAGATAAACCTTTTTTCGTAAGGTCTAATGGATCAATACCATCAGCTAATGCTTTTTTTACAAGATCAATAATAGCTTCTTTCTCCCCTTGCTCTACGCAAGCGCGGATATTTGCTAACGGATCATTACTATCAAAGGATTTCTTTTCAGGTCCTTTAGGAGCAGAGTTGCCAGGAGCACTTGTTTCGTCTTCGTAGCCGTATTCTTTGATAAATTGAGCAGAACCTGGGTCCCAGCCTAATAATGTTGTACTAGATACGAACGCTTTTTTAGCTGGATAGTTTAATGGGTTCATAATTGGTGTAGTTAAGCCACAAGCAAGGGCCATTGTTAAGAATTGGCCGTTCAAGTAAGGACGTTGAGGCATACCGAAGGAGATATTGGATAAGCCCATTACTGTTGGGAAGCCAAATTTCTCTTTATATAACTGTAATGTACGCAATGTTTGGCGTGCACTATCTTCACCACTAGCAAGTGTTAATACCAATGGATCAAGCAATAAGTCATGTGGTTGAAGACCATAACCGTAAGCGCGATTTACGATGCTTTCAGCTAAAGCAACGCGATCCTCTGCTTTTTCAGGAAGGTCGCCACTAGATAATGGCAAGCAAAGTAATGCGGCACCGTAACGTTTAGCTAAAGGCATAACGTGAGTGATGGACTCCTCCTCCCCATTTACGGAGTTGATTAGCGCGCGGCCTGGGTAGTTTTTAAGAGCTACTTCCATAGCTGCTGGATCCAATGTATCGATGGATAACGGAGTTTCAACGAGCATGGATAACTCAAAGATAGCACGTTCCATTAATGGAGTTTGGTCCATGCCAGCTACGCCCATGTTTACGTCGAGAATGTCTGCACCTGCTTCTACTTGGTCTAAAGCATCGCGTTTTACACGGATGAAAGAACCATCGCGTAATTCTTGAGCCAAAACTTTACGACCTGTTGGGTTAATACGTTCACCAATGATAAGTGGTTTTGTATTGTGGCCTAATTCTAACAATCTAGTACGACTTGTAATGATTGTTTTAGGTGCAATATGAGCACGCTCCTTAGGAGTATGTGCTTTTACAGCGTTAGAAATAGATTGGATATGAGCTGGTGTTGTACCGCAGCAACCGCCTACATAGGTAGCACCTGCATCAACGATGTCGAGCATCAATGGACCCATCTCTTCTGCTGTAAGTGGGAATACAGTTTGCTTGTTAATTAATTGAGGCATACCTGCATTTGGTTGACAGCTGATTGGCAAATTAGTCACGCTAGCAATCTCTTCAATAAGAGGTGTAATTTGCTCAGGTCCAAGGGAACAGTTAATACCGATGATGTCGGCACCCATAGCCTCTACGATAGTAGTTGCTACTGCTGGCGGTGTACCTGTAATAGTACGTCCGTCTTCACTGAAAGAAAACTGACAGATGATTTGTACATCTTCTTTTGTTTTTCCTGCAGCTTCACGAGCATCTAGGGATGCCAATAAAGCGGCACGCATTTCTTGAACGTCGATAATAGTTTCAATAATAATGAAATCTACGCCACCTTCGATCAATGCATCTGCTTGTTCACGATATGTGTCGTAAATAGAGTCAAAGCTCATGTTACCTAATGGCTGCAAGAAACGGCCTGTAGGACCCATAGAACCAGCTACACGGGCGGATGGTTTAACCTCTGCAATAGCTTCTTTTGCTACCTTTACGGCTGTAATATTAATCTCTCTTACTCGATCTTGTAAATCGTAATCTTCTAATTTAAGACCACATGCACCGAATGTGTTGGTAGTAATTACATCACTACCATGTTGTAAATATTGTGCATGAATGTCTTTTACAACTTCTGGTCTCTCTACATTAAATAGCTCTGGACAATAGCCCTCTTCTAAGCCTGCTGCTTGCAGCATTGTGCCCATAGCACCGTCAAAAATATACATAAACTTCTTCCTTTAACATCCTAAAAATCGAAATGTTTCACGTGAAACATTATTCTGTTGGTTGGCCTTTCATAGTGATACCTGATACATCAGCAGTAGTCTTACTACCATCTTCTTCAGTCTTGTTTTGGTCGTTAGTAGTTGCTTTTTCAGGTAATTTACGAGACGCGCAGTCTTGTTGTGAACAAGATGTACAGCCACGTTTTGTTTTAAGGTCTTCGTTTGCTGGCATTAAACCAATAATTGCCGTTACAGACTTACGTGGGAACAATAAAAAGTTCTCCGTAACTTGTAAGCCGATTAACTCTGTTTTGATAATTTTAGCTAAATGCGGTTGGATTTCTAATGGCCAGTTACCATAACCAGGGCTAAAACGCCATGTAGGTTTATAACCTTGTTTCTTAGCAATTGTATTGATAACTTCGTTTACTTGATCCGCTACCTGCTCCACTGCTGTAGTTGCTGCTGCATCAAGTAATAAGCCTACTGTATAATTGCCTTGTTTAAACAATTGCTCACTGCGAATTTCTACATCTTCACCTACTGTTACACCTAGTACATATACTTTTGTAGATTTTTCTAAGTGTTTTTCAATGATAGAACCTTCAATTTTAAGTGGTGGATTACTCAGAATTACCTTGTTTTCTGCATCATAATCATATTCTTGGTATACACCTTTAGGTGTAGCTAATAACTGGATTTCCTTACATGCTTCGTCAACATAATTTTGTGGGAAATCCTCAGCGTGACGAAGTCCTGCGTATCGTTTTACTTCTGCTTTATCGATGGCAGGAAGCATTCCGTTATAGATGGGCATGGAAACGCCTCCTCTTCAAAATAAAAAGCTCTGCGTATCCGTAGAGCGTGTGTGCTTACTATTATTTGTATTTTTAGATCATATAATATAATGAATTTAATTATATTAAGAATTATCAATCTAATTACTACCTAGTTAATAGTATATAGATATGATGAAAGCCTGTCAAAGCATATGGGACCTGTATTCTCATATAATTTAGTACTATATAGATATAGCTTAAAGCTATATCTATATGTAGTTTTATAACAAAAGTTATTAGCTTGCTTACACTACATATAGTAATAAATGTTTTAATACACAATTACAGATCTAAAATAATTACATTATTAAAACTATTACAGATTAATATAAACATAGTTACAGTTGTAATATAAATATAGCTATAAATGTAATATAAATATAACTATAGTTGTAATATCTTTATTAGTTATTATAGTTGTAATACCTAAAGTTTAATGTAAATAAATTTGATTTATATAAATGTTTCACGTGAAACATTAAATGAATTATTTATTTGTTATGTCTTATATATTTAATACTCTTATACATTTATATTTTTATACCTTTTTATTCTAATACTCTTATACTCTTATATTTTTATAGTCTTACACACTTATACTCTTATAAAAATCTTTGTTTAAAATATTAGCGTGTTATGAGTTGTTAATGTGATCTAAGTATCAATAAAAATTTTGGGTAAGTTTTAATATTTCGTATACATTAATACTATAATTATATTTTTATATCTAATATTTTTTTGATTATTTTTCTGAGTTTTTTATTTTACTGTTACTTTGATTTCGATCTTTGTTTCTGTTCTTATTTTCCTTTTTTTTTGTTTGTGTTTTAAAATGTTTCACGTGAAACATTTTTTGTAAGAATAATATTTTCTATTTAAGATAAAAAATAATTGTTTCACGTGAAACAATCGTCAGTTGTAAATTAAAATAATTTGTTAAGCTTATTTTTATATAATAATCTTATTAGTTCTAATCAACAAATGACTTTTATAAGAAAATTACATATATAAATAGATAAATTCACTAAGAATTTGATTTGTAATTACCATAATTACAGTTGTTTTATGTTATAATGAAAAAGAAATATTTTGAACGAATATGCGAGGTGAATTACGTGGGCAAAGTTATAGCTATTACTAATCAAAAAGGCGGTGTTGGTAAGACTACAACATCAGTAAATTTGAGTGCTTGTTTAGCTGATGCAGGCAAAAAAGTGTTACTTGTTGATTTGGATCCGCAAGGTAATGCGAGCTCTGGTTTAGGCATTGAAAAAGATGATTTAGAACTCTGTGTACACGATGTTCTAATTGATGGTGAACCTATTGCTGATATTGTTCAGCCAACAATGCTTAAAAAGCTATTTGTGGCGCCTGCAACAATTCAATTAGCTGGTGCAGAAGTAGAATTAGTTTCCGTTGTTTCACGTGAAACAATGTTGAAAAAAGTGTTGGCACCAGTGCGTGATGAATATGATTTTATCATCATCGATTGCCCGCCATCTCTTGGTTTGTTAACATTAAATGCTTTCACGGCGGCAGATAGTGTATTGATTCCAATTCAAAGTGAATTTTACGCATTAGAAGGGGTAAGTCAGTTAGTTAAAACAGTAACTATCGTACAACAAACTTCTAATAAAGACCTTGAAATTGAAGGTGTGTTGTTGACTATGTTTGATGGTCGTACAAATTTATCTATTCAAGTAGCTGATGAAGTTAAAAAGTTCTTTGGTAGTAAAGTATATAAAACAATTATTCCTCGTAATGTACGACTTAGTGAGGCACCAAGTTATGGGGAACCGATTATTGTATATGATCCAAAATCCAAAGGTGCAGACGTATATACTAAATTAGCCAAAGAGGTTATTAAAGCATCTAAGTCTTAATAAATGCTATATGTAAGGTGGGAGAGGTTAGTTAAATGCCTAGAGAAGTTAAAAGTAAAAAAAGCAAAGTGTCCGGATTGGGTAAGGGCCTTGGTAATTTAATGAAAGTTGACTCTGTAGAGTCTGTGTTGCCTGAAAAGGAAATACATGAATTACCAATTTCTGAGTTAGTTCCGAATGCAGATCAACCTCGTAAAAGTTTTGATGAAGATAGTTTAGCTACATTAGCTGAATCTATTAAAAATCTTGGTATTTTCCAACCAATTGTAGTACGTAAACAAAAGAATAAATACCAAATCGTAGCTGGTGAACGTCGTTACCGCGCTGCTATTATTGCTGGCTTGGAAACAGTGCCAGTTATTGTAAAAAAATATAATACAGAAGAGATGACTGAGGTAGCCCTCGTTGAAAACTTGCAACGTGAAGGTTTGGATCCAATTGAAGAAGCATTGGCTTACCAAGGTTTAATGGATACATATAAACAAACTCAAGAAATGATTTCTGCTCGTCTGGGTCGCAGTCGTTCTTACATTGCCAATATGGTTCGACTTTTAAAACTTTGTGACTCTGTACAGAAAGATCTGATTGAAGGGGACTTAACAGTAGGTCAAGCTCGTCCATTGTTGGCACTTCGTAGCGCAGCTCAACAAATCGAAGCAGCTGAACGCATTAAAGAGGGTGAATTAAGCGCTCGTCAAGCAGAGGCTCTCGTGAAGTCTATGCAAAATAAAGCTCCTAAGACTAAAACAGATAAGCCACAAAGTACGGCAGAAGTACGTGCTTTGATGGATCGTTTAAAATTAAGCTTAGGTTCTCCTGTAAATATCAAGTTCCGTGCTGGTAAAAAGGTACAAGGTAAAATTGAAATTACATTCTCCTCTGAAGCAGAGTTGGAAAGACTTATTGCATATATGGATAGCCAAGACCAAACTGATGATGGAGAAGTAATGGAGTTCCGCGTATAATTTACATTACATACTAAAATTAGCATGAGCCTATGTGAAATTAGTAATGACAAGTTGATAATATTTCTGTATAATGTAAATACAATTTACAATCCACGGTAAAAGCGTAGTCTACGGGCTGCGCTTTTACTGTATTTAAGGGTTTAGTAAAATAATTTTAGTAGAATTATAAGATTTTCGTAAGATATATACGTTAAGTTACAAGGATAGACTATGGAACAAACACCTAAAGCAAACCGCGTTCATATAGGCTTTTTTGGCCGTTGTAACGCTGGTAAGTCTACATTGATTAATATGTTAACTGATCAGCCTGTGTCTCTCGTGTCTGAGGTAGCAGGTACGACGACAGATCCGGTGAGCAAGTCTATGGAAATCTTGCCTCTAGGTCCTGTGGTGATTACCGATACAGCTGGTATTGACGATACAACTGAACTCGGTGCATTGCGCATGGAAAAGACGGAAGAGGTTGTGAAAAAGATTAATCTTGCTGTCTATGTGCTTCGTACCGATGAAGAGCCAACCTCTGATGACATGCATTGGTTAGGGCTGTTAAAACAAAATAATGTGCCTATTGCATTATTCATAAATGAAATTAATGCGGATACGGATACTAATACGGATATGGATACTAATCCGGAAGTGAATACTAATGCGAATGCTAATACAAATGCTAATGCGAATAATAAGTCGGATGGATTTATTTATGTAGAAAACCATAAGGGGTTATCTGACTTGGCTACCGTAATTGGTTCATCTGATTTTACTTCTAATGCAAAACGGCTAGAACTACTAGATTTGCTTGGCGGTTTAACACCTCTTGATGTAGAAGGGGAGCAAACGCTGTTACAAGGCCTCGTAGAAGAGGGGGATGCCATCATCCTTGTGTGTCCTATCGATAGTGCAGCGCCAAAGGGTCGTTTAATATTGCCACAAGTACAAACAATCCGTGAAATATTAGATTACAAAGGCTTAGCCTTGGTGTGTCAAACAGAAGAGTTACCATCTATGATTAACTCTCTTAAACAAGCACCTAAAATGGTTATCTGTGACTCTCAAGCCTTTGATCGCGTCGATGAATTGACACCTGATACGATTCCGTTGACGTCATTTTCTATTCTGATGGCTCGCTTTAAAGGAAAATTACAAGACTTAGTAGCTGGTGTTAATGCCATAAAAAATTTGAAACCAGGCTCTAAGGTTCTCATTAGTGAAGGTTGTACGCATCGCCGTCAATGTGATGATATTGGAACTGTGAAAATCCCTAATCTTCTTAAAAAGCAAGGTCATACAGATTTACAGCTAGAATTCACTAGTGGGGGAGCCTTCCCAAAAGATGTGTCTCAATATGATTTAATCATCCACTGTGGCGCTTGTATGCTTACACGCCGCGAAGTGCTACGACGCATTGAATGTGCTGTTGTACAGGGTACGCCAATCGTAAACTACGGTGTACTCATAGCGGCTCTACATGGTATACTAGAACGAGCAATAAGCCCGTTTATTAATGAAATAAAAGGGTAGATATAATCAATCTATAATTACACATATTAAATTAAATTGTATGCAGTCATTTAACTTTCACGATTAGAATGGTATAATTAAGTGTTGGAGTTTTGATGATTGTATAGGAAGGAATATACATGTTCGAATCGATTCAACCGTGGATTGGCATGGTAACTATCGTTCTTGTTATCGCTGTATTGGTGTATTGTGTAATCTTACACATTCGTCTAGGCAGCTTGAAAAAGAAATATGATTTCTTTATGCAAGGGGACAATGGTGCGAGCCTAGAGCGTAAATTATCTGTAGAGGTTAGCGAAATTCGCGATGCGGCGAAGGGCCTTGAGTCCTTGTTGACCGAGCAAGCGGCTATCCGCAATACGCAGAGCAATACGATACAAAAAATTGGCTTTATTAAATATAACGCCTTTGAAAATATCGGTAATGATCTGTCCTTTGCACTTACGTTGCTCGATGGAAACAATAACGGCATCTGCATCTCTAGTATTTACGGTCGTAACGAATCCCGTATTTTTAGTAAACCAATTGTGAAAGGTAAAAGTCTTGTTAGTCTTTCACAAGAAGAATTAGAAAGTTTGAACGAAGCGTTGGGCGAACGTACCAATGAGGAAGCGTTGACGAGCGCCATCGTTTCAAAATAAGGAAGGGTTATATTGAATTTACCGGCATTCATTTCAAACAAAGTTGAAAGAAATGGTGACAACTGCATATTGACGTTAACTACTAAGCAGGCGAAGATTGCAGCCATTGTTGGCTCTATCCTGATCATCGCAGCAGTGGTCCTCGGCATTTGGGGCATCGTGCGCCAAGCTGAGGTGGTGCAATTACGTCAACAAACGCAATTGCAATCGGAACAGCTGAAATTGTTACAACAAAAAACAGAGGTTCTCGATAAGAAAATCCAAAACTTAAATCAAATTAGTGAAGAAAACAAGCAAATGCTCAAGGGCGCTGAATCTGGCACACCGGCTCAAGGTGGTGGGGATGGTAGCGACCCAAAGCAACAAGCCGCTGATGAAAGCGAAGTAAAGACGCTAACAGCGGCACAATTATCAGCTCGCCTGTCTAAAATGGACAAGGACGCACAAAAGTTGCTCGTTAGCTTCTATACGATGCGCAACATCCTTCGCGATGGTGGTGCGCAAGACTTGATGGCATTGCAATCCATCAACTTCTCCGCTGGCTCTGGCGGTGCTGTGAACAGTACGACACCAAGCATCTGGCCGAGCAAGGGCGTTATTACATCTCCATTTGGTAGCCGCGTGGACCCTGTGACAGGTGCTATTGGTGCGTTCCATGAAGGTATCGATATTGCGGACGACTATGGCTCCCAAATTGTGGCAACCGCAGCTGGTGTCGTTACATTCGCTGGTTATACTGACGGCGGTTATGGTAACCTTGTTGAAATCGACCACGGCAATGGCTTCGTTACTCGTTATGGCCATAACAGTGCTGTACTCGTAACGGTAGGGATGAGTGTAAAACAAGGCCAAACCATCGCCTTGATGGGTAGTACTGGTAAAAGTACGGGTGCTCACGTTCACTACGAGGTACGCTTAAATAGTGCCCCTGTAGACCCTATGATCTTCTTGCCAATTAGCAATTAGACACATAAAAACTCAATAAACATCATACAAAAAGAACTTGTTATGCGTGCAAATGCACTAATAGCAAGTTCTTTTTCTTTTCTTTTATATATATATATTGTAAAATAAAAGTATATGAACGGAGGTATATCTATGAAGGCCTATGTACAAGTTTATACCGGCGAAGGCAAGGGCAAAACGACCGCAGCTATCGGTCTAGCCATCCGTGCCATCGGCGCTGGCAAGAAAGTCCTCTTTTTGCAATTTATGAAATCTAAAGTATATAGTGAACATACTATTTTACCTACCTTAAAGAATTTAACCTTAGAAACCGTGGGCAAGCCATTCTTTATCATCAAAGAAGGGATGAAAAGCAAGGATGAACTCGCTAAATGGGGCGATGAAGTCGTTGTCTTTGAATCTGGCAATCCGCCAAAGGATTATGTAGCGCTCATCGAAAAAGGCTACGAACGTGCATTGGCTGCTATCAGCAGTGGTGATTACGATCTCGTCGTTCTTGATGAGTACAACATGGCACTCTTCTTTGAACTCATCTCTTGGGATAAAACAAAGGCATTGCTCGATGCTCGTCATCCAGAAACGGAACTCGTATTTACGGGCCGTGGGGCTCCTCAAGAATTGATCGATGAGGCAGACCTTGTAACGGAAATGAAAGAGGTCAAACATTACTACCTTCAAGGCGTAATGGCTCGAAAAGGTATTGAAAACTAATCATAGGAACACCTAAGGAGGTGATGTGGTTGAGTACAGTGGCTATTGTGGCCCTCGTTATCGTGGCCATCATTGCAGCACTCATCTTGATTATCCTACTGACACCAATCACATATAGCATCGAAGTTGACGGCCGCTCGCCTTATCGTGGTGAGGTGCGTGTCAAATGGCTGTGGCGTGTATTTTCACTGCATCTAGCGTATTTGCAGGACAAACCATTTTTTAAGGAATTATATATTTTGGGCATGCTCAAGATAGGTCCTGTGAAAGACTATGAAGAATGGCTTGAAAATCGCGTAGACGAAGAATACCAAAAGGTAATGGACGACGATGGCGATATGTCGCAAGCGGAAGCCTTCGCAAAGGCGATGCAAGGGGGCGGACAAGGTCCTTCTGCAAGCTCTAGTGGCACTAGCTTTGACGATTTGAAGAGCTCTCAAGGTTCTAATACAACCTTTGGTGATGAAGAATCACCAGGGGCAGGTAGCTCTCAAAATCAAAATGAGCGCGTTGAACGTCCTGAACCAGGTTCTAAAGATATGGATGCACAGGCTCGTGCTGATCGGTATGACTCCATTCAGCAAGATCCAACAGCCCATATTCAAGACGATGATGAAGTGGTAAGTCGCGTTACTTTCAACAGTGACGGTTCCATTAAGGAAAAGGTATTTACGAAGGTGAATGATATCAAAACAACTGTGAAAAGTCGTTTTGCAAAGCCAGATCCAAACGATCCGGTGGCATCATTCAAGTCTGAAATTCCTACATTCTGGTTCATGAAACATGTGCAAAATACAGAATTGTGGCGTCAGCTATTCCTTGTGTCAAAACGATGTTATGACCACTCTAAACCACGGGATGTGGCTATAGAAGGTCGATTTGGTATCGGTGACCCATATCGTATGGGGATTATCGCATCTATGCTGTACAGCATTTGGCCTGAACAAGCCGAGAATATTGAACTAGACTATGTGAACTGGGCCGGCGAAGGTAGCGGTCACATCAAAGGTCGCATGATTCTCGCTGTATTGGCTTGGCATGGTACTAGATTCTTGGTATCTAAACCAATGCGTTCCCTATTGGGTGAAAGCGCTCGCGTCTTCTGGGTTAAACGGAAGGAAGCAAAACAGTTAGAAAAGCTGAAAGCCGCACAAGGCCAAACAGCGTAAGGATATATTAAGTCAAACTAAGTACATGAGCTAATATAGCTATGATACTTTCACAAAAAGCGGAGGTACTGTGATGGAAAACAGTAATGTAAAAGAGAATTTGGAAGTCCTATTCGAGAAATTCAGAAATATGATCAAAGTGGAAACTGTAGTAGGCGAAGCTGTGCAAATCGGCGATACTACGCTCGTTCCATTCGTTGATGTAACATTTGGTTTCGGTACTGGTACAAACCACAACACTTCAAACAAAAACCACGAATGTGGCGGCGGTGGCGGCGGTGCCAAAATGGAACCAAGTGCTATCCTCGTTATTAAAGGGGACCGCATTGAGTTGTTCAACATTAAAGGCAATCCTTACAGCAGCAGCTTCGATCGTCTCATCGGTTTGGTGCCTGACCTCGTGTCCAAATTGAAATCCGATAAATACATCTATATTAACGATGAACAATAATTTGTTACCGAATTATAAATAATTGGTGAAAGCCTTAATACCCACATGTGTGTTCTGAATATGTCCGTCATGACTGCCCTTAGGGCTTCAGAGCATACCTGTGGGTATTGTTTTAATTTCTATAGACATTCATAAGCATTTCATAGGGCTTTATTATGCTATTTAACAGAGTCTTGTGAAAGTTAGCGAGATTTGATATAGTAAAAATAGTACACTATTGGATTGTATAGTGACTTTTTAATCGAGGAGGATTTCAGATGAAATTATCTAAAAAATTGACTACCTTAGCTATCGTTGGTGCTATCTCTGCTACTGCTGCAGTAGCAAGTGCTGCTAACATTGGCTTAGTAAATATGAGCCAAGTAGTAAATAGCTACCCTGGCTATGGTGCATTAGATATGAAAATGCAACAAGTAGACGCTCAATACCGTCCACAAATTGAGAAAAAAGTACAAGAAATTGAAAAAATTCAAGATCAAACTCAAGCAGAAGCTGAATTCAATAAATCTGTAGCTCCATTGCTTCAAAAAGAAAACGAAGAAATCAACAAAATTGCTCAACCTATGATGCAAGCAATTCACAATGCAGTTGAAACTATTCGCGTTGAGAAAAAAATGGATGTAGTATTGGATGATCCATACACAATCCGTGCGGCTGACGCTAACAGCAAAATCGAAAACATTACTAACGAAGTAATTAGCCGTCTTAAAAAATAATAACGGCTAAAAAAACAATATGAAAAGGCCCTTGTCTGATTTCAGATAAGGGCCTTTTTGAATTAAAGGACTTTGATAGTAAGATAGAGAAATATATTAACAGAAGTAGTCTGTATAGAGATAACATATTGTAAGCATTATATAGGTGTTTTCTTTAAAATAGATTAGCTTATTTCAACTAAGGAGTGAGATCTAATGAAAGATTTTAAAGTATTAGCCACAGAGCGGTATTCAGTACGAAAATTTGATACGAAGCCCGTTGAGCAAGAGAAATTAGATATCTTGTTAGAGGTAGCGAAATTAGCACCTACGGCTCATAATTATCAGCCGCAACGCTTACTTGTTCTGAATACGACAGATAGTCTTAACAAACTAAAAGACTGCACTAATGGTCACTTCAATGCGCCGTTGGCGATAATTGTTTGTTATGATAATACAGTGAGTTGGAAACGGGAATACGATGATGCGGATATGGGCGTTGTAGACGCTAGTATTGTAGGTTCTCACCTCATGTTTACCGTGGCGGATATAGGTCTAGGAACAACGTGGATTGCTCATTTTGATCCCGGTAAAGTACGAGCAGCCTATGCTTTGCCTGATAACATCATACCTGTAGCGATATTCCCGATCGGTTATCCTCATCCTGATTGCGTACCTGCGCCAGGCCATACAAAACGGTCTGATGTAAGTGATCTAACAATATATAATTCCTTTTAAGCTCTACAAAATGTAAGCTCCATGAAAAAGGCGGTTAATCTCAACTGATTAACCGCCTTTTCTTATAGGGTTTATGTTTTAAACTAGTTTTTATTCAGGTTTGTGAATAAGATTTACTACGAATTCGCTGTCTTCAACAAGTGTTGCTTGGATGTAGTTGTCGCCGTTGAATTCTAATACTTGGCCTGGTACAAGTACGTGCTCTTCAGTTTCGTTAAGGAATACTTGTACTTTACCTTTAACTACTGTAAAAATTACGTTTGCTTCTGGGTGGTTGTGTTTTTCAACTTGTTCACCAGCTTTGCCGCCTTTTTTTACGATTACATAGTTAGGACCTTGGAATAATAAACCTAATTCTTGATTAACTGTGCCTGCCATAATAGACCTCCTAATTCTAGCTTTTTATGTTTTGAAAGCTGACGCTATTACTTAATTAAATGAACTTATGTAATTACCTTATGCTTACATTATAAATGATATTGCTTATCAATGCTGTGCCTATAGCTACAGTTTTGTAAAATATATAGAAAATTTCAGACATGAAAAAACGAACGTAAAATTTTACGTTCGTTTTTTTTCTCGTTTTCGTTCGTTTATAGTGTCTAAACAAACAAAATGTTATGTATTTATTATTTATTTTTTCTTAATTGTATATAAACGTGTGCCGTTTTCTTCAGTCGTTACAAGTTCAAAGGCTGGATCAATAGCTTTCACAAAAGCTTCGAACCATGTTTGGTAAGCTACAGCCATGAACTTAGGGTCAACGCCTGCTGTACGCCAGTAGCCGGCTTGTAATCTGTGATCGCCAACCCATGTGAATTCGTCAGGGCTTTCAGAAACAACTTGGTCACCACCATCGCAAGGCATGCCATTTACGTAGAAGTTTTGCAACGCATTGTAAATTGCTGGAGCAGTGTGTTCTTCAAGGTTGTCTTGCGCCACAACGCCACATGCTTGGCCTTGTACAGCGAACGCATCGAGAATAGCTGTTACTACGTTCACCGCTTCGTCGCCGGAGTTAGTGTCAAGTAAATCTCTGATGAAAGCTGCTTCGCGAACGGATGCGATGTTGATTTGGTTAGCCAACCAGCCATGGATATTGCCGTGGTCGATGATGTTTTCCAGAGGAATGCTCGGATTGATTGGTTCGCCGTATGTATCTACGGAGATAGAGTGTAATTCCTCTGCTAAATCATCAACAACCTTAGTTGTTTTTTCTAAAATCAAGTTTTCACGCTCAACGAGCAATTGAATTTTACGATATAACCAGTAATGGATGTGACCTAAGAATGCGGACATATTAAGCTCCTTTTCGTGCTGTTTCTAATTTTTGAACTAAATCGTATACATTAACACCGTGAATTTCTGCAGCTTGCCATAATGGTTCAGCTGTAGAAGATGGACAACCAAGGCAACCCATGCCGATGCTTTGTAATACAGGTACAACATTTGGATATGTATCTACGATATCGCGAATGATTGTATCTGGAGTAATAGGAGAACCTACTTCGAGGCGAGGTGCTTCGACTTCAGGATCGTTACCTTGACCAGGCAAGAACACAGCTGGTTCGTCAGATTTGCTTTCAGCTGGAGCACCTTCAAGGTCGCCTAATACAGCTGCTTTGAAAGCCTCTAAACCAATGCGGTCAATGAATTCGCCCATGCGCTCGATTTGTGCATTTTCTTTATAGTATGCAATGATACGATCTACTAATGCAAGAGCTTCTTTTTCAGTTGTTACTTCAGCGATGAGGTCGCCAATGCGTGGATGAGCACCGCCGCTACCGCCAGCGTAAACATTCCAGCCCTCTACAGTACCGATAATACCAACATCTTTCATGCGGCTTTCAGTACAAGAGTTAAGACAACCGGACACGCCGATTTTCATTTTGCTTGGCATTTCTTGAGACAAATATTTGCGCTCAATTTGCATGCCAAGATGTACGCTATCTTGTTTAGCACGTTTACAGAATGTAGTACCTGGGCAGATTTTTACGCTGCGCACGCGATTAGATACAGTGTACGCTGGCTCCATGCCGAGCATTTCCCAAGCTTTATCTACGTCTTCTGCTTTCAAATTCGTAATCATAATGCGTTGGCTGCCAGTCAATTTAAGAACGGCGCCGAACTCATTAGCTACGTCGATATATTTTTGTAATTGTTCAGGTTGAATGAAACCTGCAGGAACGCGAGGTGTAATTGCATAACGGCGTTGACCGTTTTTAATGCGTTGTAAATTTGCTGCAATTTGTGCCATATTAAATCCTTTCTCGAGCCCTCTCTGCGGAGAATTGTGGCTAAAACTACTTAGTTAATCTATATAATTCTTTATATATAATTTATACACGCCATTGGGTTTTGTGAAAGCTTCGCACATATACGAACAGCGTGATGAGATCAACTAGGCGATGCCTCATCAAAACCCGGCGTAACGATCAGTATGGGTATTAAATACTGACCCGATGCTCCTAGTATAAACTATTTTAACACGTAATAATGTAACCTAAGCTACAAAAATGAAAGTTTTTAATATTAATTATTAATAGTATATATGATTTATGATACTAGATACTATAAAGTAATTTACCTGATTGGTAAATTATATATTTACATTTATAGTTAAGAGAGTATAATAGAATTAACCTACTAGGTAAATTATTATAAATGGCCATTTATATTGTATCAACCATTCACTATGATTTGAGAGATTGTAGATTAGCATTAGTATAGGAGCTATACATATGAAGATATATGAGAGTAACACCTTTATAGCGATACCACCAGGTATGACTATAAAAGAGGTTTTAGAAGATAGGCATATGACGCAAAAAGAATTAGCTACACGAATGGATATGAGTGAAAAACACATTAGTAAGCTTATTAATGGAGAGGTGCCACTAACTCAAGATGTGGCAATGCGTCTTGAACGGGTATTTGGTGTAGAGGCAAGTTTTTGGAATGGATTAGAAGCTAATTACAGAGAAAAGATATTAAAAGTAGAGTATGAGAATTCTATTGATGAAGAAATCAACTTTGCTAAACCTTTTGGTTATGCCAAACTCGCACGTTTAGGCATCGTGCCAGAAACAAAAAAGGTAGCTGAGCAGGTTAATAATCTACAAAAGTTTTTTGAGGTAGCTTCTTTAAAAAATGTAGCTAATGACATGGTTATGCCCTTAGTATATGAAAATATTAAGGATATGGAGCCTGATAAAAAGAGTGCAATTTATACATTGGTACAAATCACGAAAGGAAGGGCTCGTTTTGTAGAGGTCAATCCTTACGATGCGGAGTTACTAAGAACATTTATACCAAAAATTAAGGACCTTTCTAGTGAACCTTTAATTGGTGTGAAAGAGCCTTTGAAGGACATGTTAGCAGCATGTGGTGTGATTATTGTGTATTTGCCAATTATTGATAACATAACCTCAACATGTATTACCTATTCCAAAGGAAACTCCATTGTTCTTGGTATACCAACGGAAGATTCTGATGATTTTTGGAATTTATTAGACCAGGCTTTACATAATTTGGTAGAACGAGACTTTCCACACAGTAATCGGAAATATCGCAACAATGATCCTGTAACTGTGGTGAATTATTAATTCAGATTTTGTAAATATGTAAGGTGTTACTTCTTAGGCTTTTCTTAGGGTATTCATCATGCAATTTGTAAGGACTTTCAAAGTGCAATCCGTAGGACTCTCATCCTATAACAAAATAGCGTATAATAGACATATAGAATATTATTGATATAGGAGATATAATGAAGGTCCTTTACGATACAATTTTAAAAGCAACATATACTGGTCGCCCGAACCGTTTTGTGGTGACTTTAGATTTAAATGGTGAAAGTGTGCTCGCTCATTTGCCAAATCCTGGTCGCATGTGGGAGCTTTTGTTTACGGGTGTAACGATGTATATCGTGCCTCATGATAAGCCTGATGCGAAGACAAAATACCGTGTTGTAGGTATCGAGCGCGATGGCATTGTGATTATGCTTGACACTAACTACAGCAATGATGTAGCGCAGCATTTGATCGAAAATAAACTCATACCAGGTTGGGAAGAGTGGCGCGTTGTACGACGAGAATATACGGTTAAACTACATGGCACATCATCACGTTTTGACTTGCTCCTCACCAATGATAAAGGTGATGAGTTTCTGTTAGAGGTTAAGTCTTGTACGCTATTCTCTAAGACCGGTGCTATGTTCCCTGATGCTATTACAGAACGAGGGCGCAAGCATTTATTACATTTGAAAGAACTACAAAACGAAGGCTACCACACAGGGGTTCTATTTCTCGTACAATGGGATAGAGCGCAGTGGTTCTTGCCGGACTACCATACGGATTTAGAATTTGCTTGTACTTTTAAAGAGGTAGCTCCATCTCTAGATTGGAAAGCCGTTGCTGTGACCTGGGATGAGACTTTTACCATGCCCACTGTAACTCATGAATGCTCCTATCCGAGTAGCATTCTCGACACAGAGGCTCACGATAGTGGCGTGTACGTGATGGTCATGAATCTCGACCATGATCTTGATCTTGAGATCGGCTCTAAAGGGATGATGCATTTCAAGGCGGGCTACTATATGTACGTAGGCTCTGCGAAGGCGAATTTAACGAAACGCATTGAGCGCCATAAGCGAAAACGGAAGAAAATGCACTGGCATCTAGACTACTTCCGCGGTCACTGTGAAATGATTGGAGGCCTGCCAATTCGTACTAGCTGGGCTGATGCGGAATGTGCTCTCGCTGATGCGGTCCGTGGCGTTGCCGAATGGGATGTGCCTAAATTTGGATCCTCCGACTGTGACTGTAACAGCCACCTATTTGGGATGACGGAAAATCCGATACACAATCAATCCTTTATGAATGTGGTGGAGGATTATCGCATGAATATGTTGGATGCGCTAGTTAAGTGATTGTTGTTAATGGTAAATAACCGAAAGTAGTATGGATGGGGCAGGGCCCCTAATTGGGAAAAGGCAGTGAAGTAGAGTATCAACAATCAGCTGATTTTATCAATAATTCTGGCTACATATCTGATAGAATTATTTGATACACATGGAATATTTGGAGAGAGGTGTGATTGTGTATGTCTTTGTTTGTTAGATGTGTGTTGTTGGTTGTCGTTGGTATTTGTAGTGTTGTGTTGAGTGGTTGTTCTTTTATATGGACGACAGCGAATGGTGATCCGGCCACGCCAGAGGATATCAAGGCTAGTGTGGAAAAGGAGTTCAGCGTTGTTCATCCGAGCCTAGTTCTTCAATCTGCGGTGGTGGAGAAGGAGAAGCCTTTCCAGCGCAATGTGTATGTTTTTTATGATGAAAGCAATGGTTTTTCTTTTTCCATAAATTCTGTGGTGCATAGTCCAACTTTGCCTGCACCTGGTGGTGAGAGAGATAATAATGCTGATTTTGCTTATTCTCAGGCGTATCTAGTTCATTTGAATTCTTCTTTGGTGGAGAGTGCTAAGCGGTATGGCATGCGAATGGCGACTCACGAGGAGGCGTTGGAGTTAGCTAAATCTAAAGCGACACGCGTTGCTGGCACTAATAAGATACCTTTATTTACATACGATGAGATTGTTTTTGTCGATAAGGCTGTAAAGGGTGAGGATGTTCTAACCTTTATGAAGTCCATATATAGCCAATATAAACCGCAAGATAATCCAGTACTGTTGCCTACTGAAAGAAGCATAGGCTTTTACTATTTGCCAAAAGGAGAAGAGGATAAAACAAAAGCGAAGTATTTGATCTCATTTAGATTTAAGGCAAAGAATGATTGGAAAGAAACTATGCTAACTGGAATTGGTAGCACCGGTGCAGACACTTCGGCTGTGGAACGAGACTTTGTTAATATTTTAGACCATATGATACATCAGTCTATTTGATATTAATTAATAAAATGATAAAATTATTATTTTAGGATTATATTCCTAAAATATGACGTGGTTAAACAGTATAGGGAATACAATCCTAAAATTTTATATAGTTGAAGTAAATAGGGATTATAATCCTAAAATATGATATAATTTAAAGAAATAAGGATTGCAATCCCTGTTTCATTTAAAAGTATGATGGGTTAGGATTACTATCCTAATTTATGTTTCTACTTGTTGCAATAATAGTGAATATTGTTGAGATAAGGAGGTTATAATGCCTTTAATTCAACGCGAGCAATCTTTAGAGTTTTTAAGGCGTCATAAAGATCAAGATGTAATCAAAGTCGTTTCAGGTGTGCGTCGATGCGGCAAATCTACATTATTTGAGTTGTTTAAACAAGAATTATTAGCTAGTGGTGTGAAAGCCAATCAAATCATTTCTATTAATTTTGAAGATTTAGAGTTTGAACCGCTACAGGAGTATCATGCCCTCCATGAGTATATAGTAGAACGATTGATTTCAGAGACTCCCATGTATGTGTTTTTAGATGAAGTGCAGCATGTACCACAATTTGAGAAGGTCGTAGGGAGTTTATTTATCAAACCTAATGTGGATATTTATATTACAGGTTCAAATGCATATTTTATGTCTTCTGACATTGCTACATTGTTAACTGGAAGATATGTACAAATAGAGATGTTACCTCTTTCTTTTAAAGAATTTCATAGTGTATATAGTCAGCAAAACTTGTTAGATATGGATATATACAATTTGTATATCGAGCATAGTTCCTTCCCTAGGCTTGTACATGTTGAAGATGATGAAAGTATTGATGAATATTTAGAAAGTATTCTTAATACAGTTGTTCTGAAAGATATTGTGACGAGATTAAAAATTACAGATGTGCCTTTATTATTGGATATTATTAAATATTTATTAGCTAATATAGGGAGTTTGATTAATCCAACGAAAATTGCGAATACGCTCACTAGTTATGGTCGCAAAACGGATAATAAGACGGTTGAGAAATATTTACAAGGTCTCAAAGATGGTCTTTTAATCTATGAAGTTGACCGATTTGATGTAAAGGGAAAAGCGTTATTGCAGCGAAATGCTAAATATTATGTTGTAGATAGTGCATTCCGTAAGTTTTTATTAAGCCGTACAGATTCGGATCGCGGTCATATACTCGAGAATATTGTATATTTGGAATTAATTAGACGTGGTTACCGTGTTTATGTAGGGCATCTACAAAATGGTGAAATAGATTTTGTAGCTAAAAAGCCACATCGTTTAGAATATTATCAAGTAAGCTATACCGTAATGCAGGATACTGCGTTACGACGTGAATTATCACCATTAGAGCAACTTGATGATAACTATCCTAAATATTTACTTACAATGGATGTGTTACATAAAACAGATAATCATAATGGTATAGAGCAAAAGAATGTTTTAGATTGGCTACTAGAGTAGGTAAAGTAGCTTTCACAAAAATGCCTATAATATTAGCGTTTAGCCCTTAAAAATGCTATAATTATATGATAATTCTATTATAGTGTTAGTAAAATGAGGTGAGATTGTGGCAGACCAACAATGGTCCCACGGGAATATTCATCCCGTTCAGATTGATAAAGAAATGAAGAACGCTTATATCGATTATGCGATGTCCGTAATCGTAATGCGTGCTCTTCCAGATGTGCGTGACGGCTTGAAACCAGTACATCGTCGTATTTTGTACGCGATGCACGAAACAGGCATGACGCCAAATAAACCGTACAAGAAATCCGCTCGTATCGTCGGTGACGTACTCGGTAAGTATCATCCACATGGTGATAGCTCCGTTTACGATGCGACTGTACGTTTGGCGCAAGATTTCAATACGCGCTACCTCTTGGTAGACGGCCACGGTAACTTTGGTTCCATCGATGGCGATAGTGCCGCTGCGATGCGTTATACCGAAGTACGTATGGCGAAAATTACGCAAGAAATGCTCGCTGATATCGACAAGGAAACTGTTGATTTCATGCCGAACTATGATGAAAGCTTGCAAGAACCAACAGTATTGCCAGCGAAGATTCCAAATCTTCTCATCAATGGTTCCAGCGGTATCGCCGTAGGGATGGCGACAAATATTCCACCGCACAACCTTAACGAAGTATGTAATGGACTTACCATGCTCATCGATAACCCAGAGGTAACTGTGGACGAATTGATGACACAAATCAAAGGTCCAGACTTCCCAACTGGGGCGCTCATTTTGGGCAGGGAAGGCATCAAAAAAGCGTACTCCACAGGTCGTGGTAGCGTAAAAATGCGCGCTCGTGCAACCATTGAAGAAATGGCGAAGGGCAAGCATAAAATCGTAGTGACTGAGATCCCATACCAAGTTAACAAGGCTCGCGTTATCGAAACGATTGCGAACTTGAGCCGCGACAAGGTTATTGATGGCATCACAGCACTTCGCGATGAATCTGACCGTCAAGGTATGCGCATCGTTATCGAATTGCGCGCTGATGTGCAACCAGATATCGTTCTTAACAAATTATATAAACACACTCAACTTCAAGAATCTTTCGGCGTGATCATGTTGGCCCTCGTAGATGGTCATCCTCGCGTATTGAATTTGAAAGAAGTATTGGGTTACTACTTAGATCACCGTCTCGAAGTAATCATACGCCGCACTCAATTCGAGCTTAACAAAGCTGAAGCGCGTGCTCACATCTTGGAAGGCTTGTTGATCGCCCTCGACCACATCGATGAAGTTATCGCTACGATCCGCAGCTCTCAAACTGACGAAATCGCACGTAACGCATTGATGCAAAAATTCGGGCTTTCAGAAAAACAAGCGGTAGCCATCCTCGACATGCGTTTACGCCGTTTAACAGGTTTGGAACGCGAGAAAATCGAAGACGAATACAAGGAATTGTTGGCATTGATCGAAGATTTGAAAGCTATCTTGGCTAGCGAAGCGCGTCAACGTCAAATCATCAAAGAAGAACTAGAAGATATGAAGAAGAAATACGGCGACCCTCGTCGTTCTGAAATCACTATCGATACGTCCGACCTTGATGTAGAAGACCTCATCGCTGACGAAGAGATGGTTATTACCTTGACTAAACAAGGTTACATCAAACGGATGAACGCGAACGTATATCGCAACCAACATAAAGGTGGCGCTGGCGTTATCGGCATGAAGACGAAGGAAGACGATTATGTAACGCAAATTATGCATGTTCGCACCCATAATACATTGTTATTCTTCACGTCCGCTGGCCGTGCATATCGCCTCAAAGCATACGAAGTGCCAGAAGCAGGTTCCCGTAATTCTCGCGGTACCGCTATGGTTAACGTGTTGCCACTCGCTGTCGGCGAATCCGTTACAACTATGATCGACCTTGAACGTATCCATGAAGATGTAAACTTATTCATGGTTACTGAGTTCGGCGTTGTAAAACGTACAGCTATCGAAGAATACCGCAACATCCGTCGTTCTGGTCTCAATGCCATCAACCTCGACGAAGGGGATCACTTGATTTCTGTCAACGTAACGACTGGCAACCAAGACATCTTGCTGGGTACTAAATTGGGTATTGCTATTCGCTTCAACGAAAACGATGTTCGTCTCATGAAACGTGCGGCTCACGGCGTGCGCGGCATTAAACTCAATGCGGGCGACGTGGTTGTAGGTGCGGGTGTTCTTAATGCTGATGAAAGTGAAGCACAAGTGTTTACTATCTCCGAAGAAGGTTTCGGTAAACGCAATGATGCGGAAGCTTACACATTGCAAAAACGCGGTGGTAAAGGCTCTAAGAACTTCAAGATTACGAACAAAACTGGCGACGTAGTATCCGTAGAGGTTGTTCATAACGATGACGAAGTTATGCTTATCTCTGAACAAGGTAAGATTATTCGCTTCAACATGAACGATATTGCTGTTAAAAAAGGCAAAGCTATTTCTGGTGTGAAAACACAAAACCTTGACGAAGGTGATAAAGTAGCTAGCATTGCTGTTATTCCAGGTTCTGAAATCGAAGAAGACGCAACTGAAGAATAATATATGTAATATCATTAAGTAAGATACAAATATGTAAGAAACTATGGGCGGCCATCTTAGATGGTCGTCTCTAGCGTTAAGGAGTTTTGAAATGAAAAAATGGTTAGCTGCAATGTTTGCAGCAGGGGTTTTCTTTGTAGGTGGCTTTGGCCAAGCCAGTGCCGCTGATTGGTACTATATCGATGCTGACGCTGACGATGCAGCATGGTTTATCGACAACTCTTCTGTATATAAAACAGATGATGCGGCTACAGTACTTGTTAAAATTAACAATGTAGAAGGCTTCACGTACATCTACACAGTACGTATCGATCGTAAAGAAAAAACATGGACTGAACTAGATACAACAGTATACAGTGCATCTGGCGTAGCGTTATTATCCAGCAAAGAAGCACAAAAACCTACGAAAATTGAAGAAGATACCATGGGCGCGGAAGTTATGCAGGCCCTATGGGGTAAATAATCCAACAATTTAATAGAAGCTGCTATTCGCTCTGTCTATTTAGATATTCAGAACGTATAAGTTGCCCCGAACTATCCTGAAAGCCTCCATAGTGAACTAAGTCGTTTTCAGAACAGTTCGGGGCTTTCTATTTTCTTAGTAATCTTACAGGGCGAATATCAGCCGTTAAAAACGTTGGATTATTTAAAGCCCATAGGCGCCTCGCTAGACGTTCCTAGGGAGTTCTATATCATTTATGCATTTTATAGAGTTTTTATTAGAATTATGCAATTATGGTGTTATAATGAAGTCATAGTGAATTTGTATTATGCGAAATGCATAGTTGTTTAGATTTTCTAATCAGGAGAGAACGGTTATGAAAAAATGGTTTGCATGTTTAGCGGTGGCAGGTTTGTTATTCAGTGCTGGTGTGGGCGTGTCTCATGCTGAAAGTTGGTATCCTCTTAATACGGATGCGGATGGTCGTACTGGTTATATCGATAACGATACAGTAGAGAAAGACGATGCACAGGCTAAGTTGAATTTGAAGATTGTTGACCCTAGCGGTGATCACTCTATCTATACGTTGCAATTCAATCGTGCTGCAAAAACAGCGAAATTGCTGGAGATGAAAGTATATAATCCAGCAGGCTATATGATCGGTGGCCAAACATACGACAATACAGACATACAAATACAAGAAGGAAGTAATCTAGATTACGTGTATCACTTGATTTGGTAAATTTCCTCTTCGGTTATGAACGGGTGAATATATCTCTACGTCCTCCAAAGCGAGCTAAGTCGTCCTACGAGATATATTCACCCGTTTTCTCATCTCCCTGATGAGGGAATTTATCCAAAACGGCGTTTTGGAAGAAAGTGACCTAAGTCGGTCTCAAAGAGATAGAATCCTTTCTGCACGTATGATTAAATTTACTCAAAACTGCGTAGGGGAATAAATTATTCCCTTATTTTATGGTATAATTTAAGGGAATAATTTTATTTGTAAGGGATTAGAACGGAATGGAGGTGTGTGTATGCGTCGTTTTGAGTATGGTCGGATTTGGTCTTTGTCGTGGGATATGGATATTTTGAGTCTTATCGCAGGGATTTATAGGGCTAATGGCAAGGAGGAGGTTTTGCTTTCTCAGAGTCCTGCGGTGTTGGAGTCTCTTGTAGAGTTGGCAAAGGTGCAGAGTACAGAGGCTTCAAACGCGATTGAAGGGATTGTGACGACGAGTACACGCCTTCGGCAGTTGGTGGCGGATAAGACGACGCCGCGAAATCGGGATGAGCAGGAGATTATGGGGTATCGCGATGCGTTGAATATCATCCATGATAGTTATGACTCCATATCTCTATCTCGAAATCATATTTTGCAGTTACATAAAATTCTCTATCAGTACCAGTTTAATGCTCGTGGAGGGCAGTTAAAGAGTGTGCAGAATTATATTAGTGCCACCTATCCAGATGGCCATACTGAAATCTTATTTACTCCATTGGCCCCATATGAAACGGCGGAGGCTTTAGATCAGATTTGCACGGAATATAATCGCGTTGTCGGCAATGGTGAGGTGGAGCCGCTATTGGCGATTCCTATATTTATTCATGATTTCTTGTGCATTCATCCCTTTAACGATGGTAATGGTCGCATGAGTCGATTGTTGACGACATTGTTGTTGTATCGTAGTGGTTTTATGGTTGGTAAATATGTGTCCTTAGAGGCTAAAATCGCCGCGAACAAGGATATGTATTATGCTGCTTTGCGCGAGTCTAGTGATGCCTGGTATGATGAAAGCTCTTGTCCTACAGCTTTCATTCGGTATTGGTTACAAATGTTATTAGCTGCGTATCATGACTTTGAGGACCGTAGTTCTTTACTGGTACATAGCGGTCCTGCCATGGAGCAGGTGCAAGCTGCCATCGACAATCATTTAGGAGCTTTCACAAAGCAAAACATTCGGGAATGGTGTCCAAATCTCAGCGATAGTTCTATCGAGGGCGCAGTTCGTACGCTTGTGAAGAATGGTATAATTAGTCGTAAGGGGGGCGGACGTTCTACCTATTATGTGAAGGTATAAAGGTTGAACACGTTTGTCTTTCATAAAATATTTAGTTTTATCGAATATACTAGATTTCATATTCTTGTATTTAAGTTTGAGAGGTAAAATATGAAAAAAACATTAGCAGCTGTTTTGGCAGCAGGCGCTTTATTGATTGGTGGCATCGGTAGTGTTGATGCTGCTAACTGGTACACTGTAGGTACTGACAGCAACGGTATCACTTGGTCTATCGACAATGATTCCGTTAAGAAAGATGATAAAAAAGCTGTAATGGACATTAAAGCTATGGACTACGAAGGTTACCACTACATCGTGACTGAAGAGTTCAACCATAAAAAACAAGAGGTAAAAGACCTTAAGGTTACTCTTTACGATCCACAAGGTTATGTTGTGAAAGAGGAACAACCTAGCAAAAACAGCCGTAAGGTTGAGCCAGGTACTCCTGCACAAGCAGTATTCCAACTTATCTGGGGCGGTAAATAATCAAATCCTATAGACGAGCACAGGGCTTAGCCGTAATACATTGTTAAATAGTAATGTCTCGTTTAGATTAATGATTATTGTGAAAGCTTCACACACGCACGTTCTCCTATGGAGGGCGTGCGTTTTTTGTCTAAAGTGGACAATAGTCTTGCTTGTTTATATTTTAATTATTAGCATGCTATCTATTAATTATTAGCATTTTATTTATTAATTATTTGTATAAGTCTATTGTGTATTACTCTTTTAATTCCTTTAAAATAGGTGAATTATTTGTCTATTCGTGATAAAATGTGATTTATATTACATTTTTTTAGAGATTTTGTATAAAAGTGTAACAATTATACATAGTATAAACTTTCACTATAGCGTATACTATAGATACGATGAAGAAGTATGGTTAGGGCGAAGTGCTCCGTAGTTTAGCATATTTCGTCCGAAAAGGTTTAGTAGTTATAGTTTGTTAGAGGAGGTCCTCATGTCTCAATATCAATTAATCGATAAACGTGTACCGATTGCACTCAACAATCCGTCAATTACTCATGATATTGATAAATGTAAAAATTGTACGTTATGCCGTCGCGCTTGTGCGGACGTAATGAGCGTACTTGATTACTACGATCTTGATGCAAATGGTGATGTTCCTGTATGTATTCACTGTGGTCAATGTGCGGCTGCATGTCCATTCGACTCCATGCATGCTCGTTCCGAGCTTGATAAGGTGAAAGCAGCTCTTGCAGATCCTGAAAAAATCGTTGTTATCCAAACAGCTCCAGCTGTTCGTGTAGCTATCGGTGAAGGCTTCGGCTATGAACCAGGTACGTTCCTTGAAGGTAAAATGGTTGGTGCATTGCGTGCACTTGGTGCAGACTATGTAGTAGACACTAACTTTGGTGCGGACTTAACAATTATGGAAGAAGCATCTGAGCTTGTAGATCGTCTTAACAAAGGTGGTCAAATTCCTCAGTTCACAAGCTGTTGCCCAGCGTGGGTACGCTTTGCGGAAATCTACTTCCCAGAATTGCTTCCTAACTTGTCTTCCACACGTTCTTGTATCGCTATGGAAGCGGCTATGATTAAAACATACTTTGCAGAGAAAAAAGGCATCGATCCTCGTAAGATTGTGTCTGTATCTGTAAATCCTTGTACTGCTAAAAAGGCAGAAACAAAACGGGAAGAAGAAAATGCGGCAGCTCGTTTCCACAACGACGATTCCATTGGCATGGATACAGATATTTCCATCACAACTCGTGAGTTTATCCGTTGGATCCAAGAGGAAAACCTCGACTTCAATGCTATTGAAGATTCCCAATTCGATGACTTGATCGGTATGGAAACTGGTGCATCCATCATCTTCGGTAACACTGGTGGTGTTATGGAAGCAGCTATGCGTACAGCTTACAAACTTGTGACTGGCAATGAGCCACCTCCACGCGCATTGACTCACCTTGAGGACGTTCGTGGTATGGAAGGTGTAAAAGAAGCGACTGTACAATTGGGTGATGATGTAACATTGTCCGTTGCTGTAGTTCACGGTGGTAAAAACGCTCGTGACTTCTTGAATGCTTTGAAAGAAAATGGCAAACACTATGACTTCATCGAAGTTATGGCTTGTCCTGGTGGCTGTATCGGTGGCGGCGGTCAACCGCGCACTAAATTGCCTCAAGCAGTTAAAACTAAAGAAGCTCGTATCGGTGGTCTTTACGAAGCTGATGCGAACTACAAATGGGTTGCTTCTTACGAAAACGAAGAAATCCAAGCGTTGTACAAAGATTTCTTAGGTGAACCATTGGGCCACAAAGCACATGAACTTTTGCATACACATTACACAGACCGCAGTGCGGTTCTTGGTACTCGCAAAGACGTAACACCTGAAACTTGTCCAACATCCCCTAAATTTAAAGGCTAAAACATCTAAGTTAAAACTCCTTATGATATTTTCTTCATAAGGAGTTTTTGGCTATAGATATGATATTATTTTAATTGAGAATACATGATTGGGAATACGAAGTTTTATTTAACGATTTTTTTGCTTTATTTAACAGTGATATTTCGAAATATTGATAGAAGCTTGATATTTTAGGATTTTTTGTATAAATTTATTTAATTTTATTTAACTATGATAACGGAGAAAAAAGTGTCTATAGATTTGAAAAGATTGATAAATGAGAATCATATATATGAAAGTGGAAATATTGAATATAAACGAGCGAGAAATGAGTTACCAAGAGATTTTTGGAAAACATATTCGGCATTTGCTAATACTACTGGTGGATATATTATATTAGGAATTACTGAAAATGATGAACAATGTTTTGAGGTAACTGGTGTTCTGGATTCAGATCATATATTAAATCAGCTATTTTCTATTGGTAATAATCCTAATAAAGTAAGTAAAAATATTTTATCAACAGAGGATATTGAGATTGATAATATTGATGGAAAAACTGTTATAATTATTCATATTCCAGAGATAAGTGTACAAGAAAAGCCTATATTTTTGAATAATGAGTTATCTCAGTCTTATATTCGTAAACATAGTGGAGACTATAAGATTAGTACTGATGAATTAGCAGCATTACTTCGTGATAGATCAGATCATTTAGATTATGAATTATTAGATAACTATACTATTGAAGATTTAGATATTGATAGTGTTGAAAGATATAAGTTTGAATTACATAAGAGAAATCCCGATATGGGATTTAATAAAATGGATAATGATTTGTTTTTACAACGAATAGGTGTATTAGTAGAGGATAGAAATGATAATCGAGTTATAAAAATGAGGTTAGGAGGGCTACTTTTCTTTGGAAAATATGAGGCTATAAAAAGTCGTCTTCCACATTATCACGTGGATTATTTTGATCGAAGAGGAGAAACCGAACGTTGGCGAGATAGAGTTGATGGAGGCAATTTTGAATTTCCTGATTTAAATTTATATAATTATTTTCTAATTGTATATGATAAACTATCTAATTCGATTGAAAGACCATTTGAATT
The DNA here is from genome assembly GCF_963524655.1 of uncultured Veillonella sp. GTDB lineage: Bacteria > Bacillota > Negativicutes > Veillonellales > Veillonellaceae > Veillonella. The sequence continues at coordinate 23,738 of NZ_CAURHA010000008.1, read as the reverse complement.
AGATACTAATATGATAAGAAAGACACAGGTGGATATTAAAACTGCACTAAGAGAAGCTTTTGTTAATATGATTATTCATGCAGATTATTTAAATTCTAGATATAGCTTGATTGCAGAAGTCTATGATTTATACTATAGTTTTAAAAATCCTGGGACTATGAAAATATCTAAAAGTGAATTTTTTTTAGGATCTAATTCTCGACCAAGAAATACATTGCTAGTTAATTTATTTACTCGTTTAGGAGCAGCTGAACATGCTGGGAGTGGCAGTCAAAAGATTATAAAAGTTGTAAAAGAGCATCAATTTTCATTACCAGAAATAGATAGCAATTGTGAACAAACCAGTTTTAAATTATGGGTTGTTGAAGATATAGAACGATGTGATAATTTAACTGATAAAGAGAAGCTTATTTATAAATCTATATCTCAAGGTAGTATTGAGGGTCTTTCAAAGAGTGAGATTCAAGCTTTACATTCAGAGTTTTCTTTATCCCAATTAACTAGAGTTTTGGATAAGTTAGTTGATAAAAAACTTATAATTAAACAAGGCGGAAATAGAAATAGAACATATGCACGCTCATTTCAGCCGTTAGAAGCTATATCAAGATTTGAACATATATCAGAAGCTATAAAAAAACTTCTTTTAAAAGACATATAAAGTTAATATAAGCATAAATAAAATCCTATGAACCTTAGGTACGTAGGATTTTTATTTATATAGGATTCACCTATTCTCACTGTATAAGCTTATTATGAGAATTCAGTATAAGAACTTGCTTTTATCATGAGGAAAAGATGAATTATATAGTGTATAATATAGAATCATACTATTTGGATCAAAGGGAGAACTATGGGTGTGTGTGGCGAGAAATACATAGAGAGGCCCATAGCTATCATATTGCATAAGCAGTAAGGAGTTTCTAGGAGAGATGAACCAGTTTTTACGGCGTGCCCTGTGTGGCATAGCCTTGATAGTTGCTGTCGTTGGTACAACTGGATGCCAACATGAGAGTCAGGCAGAGCAAGAGGAGGTACGAACCGTATCGTACCGCGCCGTCATGGAATCAAACAAGCCCGTCCCTGAAAAGGTGAACACTTGGCTTGGAGCCATGTCACGAGAGGACAAGGTGGGACAGCTGATGATGATCAGCCTCCATGGCAACACATTGGGGCAATCCCAAAAGGATGTAATCCGCAAATATCGCGTGAGCGGCGTTATGCTAACCAATGAAAATATACATAATAAAAATCAAGTGAAAGCTTTCAACAACGATATCATGCAAACGGCGATGACTGCCAGCATGGTGACGCCGTACATCGCGGTGAATCGCGACAAAGTGTTGCGCACTAACGATAGTTTCTTGCGCTTGCCAGAACCTAATCGGTTAGGTCAATTGCCGATGGAGCGTATCATTAACTTGGCCACCCGATCGGCCATTGAAATGCACGATATGGGCTTTAACCTTGTGATTGGACCCAATGCGAACCTTGGTGTGCCAAATGTGTCCTACACATCTGACCCGACTTGGGCAGGCTATATGGACCTAGCCATGGCGGAGCGTTACCAAATCAATCAAATGTGGTTTGGTTATAACTACTTCCCAGCGGTGACCCTTGGGGACGCATCCTTTAACACCGCTGATGAGGCGAAAAACTACCTCAACAATAATGATGTAGCCGTTTTTAAACGACTCATCGCGCAGACGACAGCTAATACCTATATGCTCGTTATGAGCCATATTCAAATTCCAGCTATTGATAACCAGCACTTGGCGAGTGCGTCAAAACCAGTTATCCAAGACTGGCTTCGCAAGGACCTTGGCTATGACGGTATCGTCATGACGGACCGTATCGATGTGGGCGCTTTGCAGGCGAACCAAAAGATAGGGGATTACGCTGTAGCCTCCGTTGTGGCTGGTAGCGATCTCATCCTCATTGATGCGGACACAGTTCATATCGATGAAGTCCATCGAGCGTTAACACAGGCGGTGGCAAATGGAACGATAACGAATGAACGCCTTAACGAAGCGGTTAAACGTATTCTATCTATGAAAATGCAAGCACAAATTCAACAATAAAATGTAGCAATACAAAATTAGCTATACAAATCAGCTATATAAATCAGTTATACAAGTTGAGTAATCATTAAATATGAGTAAAATGCAAATGACGTGTCTTACCTTCTAGGAGACACGTCATTTTTTATATTTGTTGACTGTAAAATACAGATTATATACCGTACCCCGTATGCTCCTTCAATACCTATATACCTATATAAACGTAGTAAATATCTATACTTTTACAATGGTATGAGTAAAAAACAAACCATAAAATAAGTATATTTTATGCGTAAAAAATTTAACATAATCAAAAGTCATGTTAATAATATGAAAATAAGTTTAAAAATGATTTAAATTTATGATATAATAATCTCCATAGACAGTTGGAGGTGAGAGTATATGAATTTTGTGGGACGTGCTGAGATTATAGAGAGTATCCAGTCCCGTATCGCTGAGGACAATATGAGCTTGTGTGTTGTGTACGGTCCTCATCGCAGTGGTAAATCCTATGTGGCTTCGCAGCTTGTACGCCGTCATAAGGCGTTATATTTGGCGGGGCGCATGGCCAATGAATCAGTCCATGTGGCTGATATGAATAGAGCTCTGGAGGCACGTTTTGTTCCGACTGATGATCAGGACAAGTTCGAGCCTGTAGATAGCTTGCATCAAGCCTTTGTAGGGCTTTTTGAAAGCAGTGTAAAAATTCCGCAAACCGTGGTGATTGATGACTATCCTTCCTTGGTGGAGGCGGTGCCGCAATTCCCGATTCACTTGCGTGATTTATTAGATACGTATAAAGACACGAGTCGTTTGAACATCATTTTGATGGCCAATGGCCTGGAACAGCTTGATGGCCGCATCATTGGCGAACGCAGCCTCATCGGTCCGTTCGTGTCCGAATACTTCGAGGTGAAACCATTCTCCTTGGTGGATATGAAATCCTTGGGCCTTCACTATGCCAAGGACGATTTGCGCACTGTATTTGCCGTAACAGGCGGTTTGCCTGCGTACGTGCAGTACTTTGATAATGGTGAAAGCATCGATACTAATATCATTAATTTGTTCTTCTCCGTATCGGGCGCTCTATTTGAAGAAACACAGAATATCTTACATCGAGATATGAAAAACATAACAGGTGCTAACGCTATCCTGTCTGGCCTTGCTACCCTTGAAAGACCATACTATGTGGAGCTTTTACAAGCAAGCCAAATTAAAAGTGGCACCTTTACATCCCGCTTGAACGATCTCATGTCCATGGGGCTCGTAGGTCGCATTCAAGCCAATAGCCGTGGACCTGCAAAATACGCAGATTACCACTTCACCAATAGCATGTTCCATTTCTGGTACCGCTATGTGTATAAATACTGGGGTGACATCGTGCGCGGTAACGGCGCTGATGTGTACCACACACATGTAAAACCACAGCTTAAAGACTTTGTGCAAGCTGCATGTATTGCTATCTAATCCAAGATTGTTTATATTTGCCAATCTTTGATTGTGTACTATTACCCAATGATAGTACTATATTCCTCTTATAAAATAACACCACGTCATAGGATGTGGTGTTATTTTTGTATATAATGCTAGTATTTACTACTCTTTATTGCTCTTTACTACTACTATTATTCACTACTTACTACTGCTACTATTATTTACTGTTAGAATTATCTACTAATACTCGTTACTAGCCTTTAGTAATTAGTTTTTATTAATTTTCTATTTTTAGCAATTACTGTGTTGATCGTATAGTTATGACATAGTATGGATAGAAATTACGTCATAGATACCATTAAATGTACAGGAATTTCAAGGAATTGCCGATTTGTCAAAATCCCCGTTCCACGTTATTGTGTAGTTAAGCGCTATGCCATGGCAGGAAAGGGGATTTATGTTATACCAAAACGAAGAACCTTTAGTACAAAGAACATGTATAAAAACTGCAAATTTACAATCTGATACAAACACATCAGACAAACTAGAAACACAGGAGTTACCTCCTGAGGGGTTACGACCAAAATCATTACCTCCGGAGGAACTGAAGTTACAGACCCTCATTTGCGGTCATCAGGTCTTAACGTCCTTGTCGGACAAGAGTCTCGTGTCCATCTGTCAAAAGCCGAATATGCGGATCCAGACGGTGGGATATCAGCCGTGGACCGTCGATGAGCTACGCCATGATGCGGCACAAATCGAGCTCTGCCGCAGGTACAGGCCTCTCATCTTGCACTACACGAATTGCACGGGGAACCGCGAGTTCCGTGAAGACGTAGAGAGCTATTTATGGGCTATCCTTATGGAATCTATCTACAGCTTTGACTTGGATGGCCCCGTACCCTTCGCTGGTTTTGTGAAAGCTGGTGTTAGGTACGGTTATATGCGGTACTGGAAGCGGGAGCGATTGCGCAATCATCGTGAGATTCACATACCAGATCGCACTACCGATGATGGAGATGTAGCGGTGGGCATGGATATCTTCGCATCTGGCGAGAATATAGCAGATATGATTATGACTGCCGATGAAGAACAAAGGCTGCGAGCCCGTCTCGTGTGGGCGTTAGGTAGACTATCTCCAGATCAGCGTGACCTATTGCGTCGCGTTTATGGAGAATGCCAAAGCTTGGTATCGGTCAGTGAAGAACTGAACTGTAGCCGCCAAGCCATCCAGCGACGCCATGAACGAGCCATTCGAAAGCTGCGGAGATACTTGACTACAGATTTTAATAAGATACAAGTGCATTAGACCAAATTTAGTCTATTGAACTAGGTCTACCTAGAATGTATAGAATCCATTAGCCCTAAGGGGCGTTAGTGTAATGTACATGTGTTAATATAATTTAATTTCTTATTTATATTCCAAAATCTGTATATTTCTGTTAATCTCGATTAATAGATATACATAAAATATGCATTCCTCAATTTAAATGAGAAAATATTGACACATCAAGCTATACATAACTTTTACAAGATCATAAAGTCTTTAATTATACATAAATTTCTATAGTTTTGTGTATATATTTACAAAATATTCAACGTAGTATACAATTAAATCAGCAGCAGATTAAAGCATGCGAATCTGCTTTCACAGAACACGTGTTCATTGTATTGTTGAAAGGAATGTTCCTAATTAGAGGGGAGAGAATTCCTATGATAACACATGATGAATTAACAGATATGATGGCCGCTCGGCTATCTAAGGGAGAGGATTTGGATTTGATCTATACGAATCCAAAAAACCACATTGTTTGTTTTATTCCTACTTATGAGCCTGGTGGTGGTGACAGTACGAAGTGCTATTTCGTAGATGGCCGTGAAGAACTGGTCTGTCTGCCGATGCGCACCATTACGCGGGAGCTGGCGGTACAGGAAGGGTTGAGGCCCAATTACATTATGACCAGCGACGGTCGGCGCAGTAGCTATACATCGCCTAAGACCTATGGTCCGCATCTGACCTTTGCCCATATCAAATGTCGGCGCCCTGTCGGCAAAGACGTGGTGTACGGTCTCTTTAACGTGGCTATACCTTATGAATATATCGTTACGGAAGGTCCAGAACCCGATACGAGCTATATTCACGTAGGGAACTTCGCACCGATTTTGGTGTACCAATCCCCACGTCACGTCAAACACAAACTGAACGAAGCCATGCTAGAACACTGCAACTACGTGCGCAAAATGCTAGCCCGCATCAAACTCAGCCAAAACCCACAAGTCGTGGCCGAACTATTTATCGCTTGGAGAGACCTAACGAGATAACACGTTAGGGGGTGAAAGTAGGTTTAAGAGGGGAGAGAAAAGGAGGACATATAGGGAGAAAATAAAATACATAAACAATTAGGTGATTATTAATACATCTAAAAGTCTTTCACTCTTAAAAAGGGGTTGTAATCAGAATGTGGTTAGACTACATTCTGTTACAACCCTTTTGGTATTGCTTATATGATTATTTGATAAATATTATATATTGTAATATTAATTTCTAGGCCAAATTCTTAGTGCTATTTCAGCAAAGTCTTCTTGTCGTTTTACGATTGTAAAGGTAGTCCAATCATCAATGGAGACAAGGTCACGTGTCATTTTAATTTCAGATTTCTTATAGATTTCTTTCTTTTTATCAAAGCCTTTGTTCTTAGCTCTGTTGTTATATTCTTGGCCTAATAGAGTTAGGTTACCTAAACGCCATAGGTATGTTTCGTGGTCTTCATCATTGAAGTTTATCCACTCATCATTAATCTTCTTAGGCAGGATATGTTCAACATGAACACGGTTTGAGTCATCCACAATTTTTGTTTCATTAATATCAAAGTTATTAATTTTGCGAAGTAAATAGCGTATAACTGCATTTTTCTTGGAGTTGAAAATTCTGAAGTTATTGATGAATTCTTCATCTGATACCATAAGAGAATATAGTTTTTTTAGAATATCATCTTTTGTTGGTTTTTTAGAAGACTCGCCTTCACTATTAGGTGGCCAAGTTTTATCGCTAATACTTCTTGCGATTTGTGCAAATACAAGCTCATACTTATTGGCAACAAGCCCTGAAACAACAAAATTTCGAACTACTAGTGTTTCAATTGCTTTTAAAACCTCATTTATATCTTCTTCCGAGTAGTTTTGTAATCTTAGAGCAAAGATTACAGGAATATATGAGGATGCATCTAGTTTTTGCATTTCGATGAGGCGCTCATTTAGCTCAGTCAAATCAAAATCTTTATTATCTTCTGGATGCAATATCGCTGCACATACTTTAGATAAAAATCGTAGATTTGCTAATAATGTATTAACATCCGATTGTGTTTTTATATTTTTGCGTAATGCCTTAAACAGATCTTTTTCGCGAGCAAAACGGTTTGTGCTATTCCAATAGTAACGAATAAATTTTGTTGGATCTATATTATCTAGATTATCGATAATAGTATTCCAAGTTTCAGTGGCGCTAGATAAGTCACTTTGTGCTACACGTAGAATATGATTCTTTAATAAGTCTGCTGTTTCAAGAGCTTTACCACGAGCATTAAGGGATTCAAAGATGATATATGCTTCGTTGATATCATCAGTTTCTACAGTCATTAGTATGAACTGATTAATTAAGCATTGGTATAATTTGTTTAGTTCTATATATTCATTTGGTGCTTTTTTAGTTATGAATTTAGATACTTTATCTTCAAAGAATTTACTTGCGTAGAAGATATTATAATTAGAAGGTCTTAGTCTTTTTTTCTCAAATTTTCTGTCACTATAATCAATTGGTCCACGTGTTTGAATATAATTTATGAAAAACTCTTTATCGACACCACCCATGGATAAATATTGTTCTTTTTTACTTTCTGAAACACGGCCAATATATTTAGTATTAATATCTTCTGCGTCATCATTAGCATCATTATTGTTTGTTGAATCGGCAATTTCTTTAAATTTTGTTCGTAGAATATCTAACAAAATAATTGTTGTAGAGATACGTTGTTGTCCATCGATAATATAGCGTTTACCATCTTCTTTATTCTTATGAATAACAATCTGTCCAAGAAAGTGTTCATCACGAGTGTTTTCTTCATAAATCTCAACTAAGTCTATCCAGAAGTCATCTAGTTGAGTTTCGTCCCATGAGTATCCACGTTGATACTCCGGAATAAATAGTTTTTCATTGCCTAAAAATGAACCTAATTTAATTAGGTTAGAGTTAAGCATCCCCATATTACTACCTCCCATATACATTAAATACTTTCCTTATAAATATTAGATCACACTTTGAGGTAGAGATCAAATATTATAAAAAATAGATAATAAAGTAAGGTTAGAGGCATAAAAAGAGGAGACTGTTTTGAAACAGTCTCCTTTTATGTAATATAAATTTATTAAATCAAGGCTGCCATTTAGAGTACCCAAATCCCATCATGATAATGCTTACCACAAGTAGGCCGTTACCAAGGGTAATGGTGCTTTCAGTTGTGGCTAGGCAGGTAATAAAGGATCCGATGCCCATAATGATTGTGCCTAGTATAGCAGATAGTTTATGAATTGCCATGATAATCACCCTTTGCTTTCACTAACGACATTAGGTTTCACAATATACGTAATGAGTGCGTACAGCAGGGCACCGCTTACGATTCCGTTCAAGGATGGAAGGCCGAATGGAATGAATTTCACGCACACTAATGCGATGGCCCAAGTGATCCATGGAACTAGATTCCATTTTTTGAAAGTCGCTTTGTGGTAATCGATGTATTTTCCACGATGAACTAGGTAAAAGTCCGCTAAGATAATACCGCATAGTGGTGGAACGATAATACCTAATGTACTTAAGAATACAAAGAGGGAATCGATTTTATATGGTTGTGTCATTGTTGCTAATGCAGAGATAGCGATGAGCACGGCTAGCATCATATTTCTGTTTAGTTTGAAAGAGTTTGCTAGGTTCAATGATGTGGAATAGAGGTTTGCACCATTTGTTGTAAAGATATTTGTAGTCAACAATAGTAAGCTTGGGAATACGAGGCCAAAGCTTAAGAGTACGTTAATTAGGTCACCATCATTCATAGCTACGCCTGCGATTGCATCGCAGCTAATCATCAACGTATTGCCGCCTAATAGACCAATGGTGCTGGCTGTAATAACATCTTTCTTGCTTTTACCATAGCGCATAATATCGGCGATACATGTTGCAGTAGATAGAATCCATGTGCCGATAACGATAGTAATACCTGACAGTAAATCAATTGGTTGCAATGGCACATAGTTAAACAGTTCTTGCCAGCCGCCGATTGTTTGAACGGAACGAGCCGCTGTTCCTAGTGAAAGGAATACGATAGACGGAATCGCAATATAGCCGAATACAGCGAGAGATTTAATGCCGAGAACTGCAAAGATACCCATAATAACTGCACTGAGCATCATCGCAATGACTTCGCCTGTGTAGGAAAGGTTGAATACTTGAGCAATAAAATGTCCATATAAAGCCGCTTGAATGGTGTACCAACCTAGGTTAACGATAGGAACGAAGAGGGATGCAATTCTAGATCCTTCCTGACCAAAACTGTATCGAGTCAAAAGGGCAAAGGTAAGGCCTGTTTTATAGGCAATAACGCTCACTAGCCCTGCAATGATACATAAGAAAATATTACCTAGAATCATGGCCAATAGTAATTCGTTGAAAGTCAGCCCCGCAGCTAACCCGCCACCAGCCATCATACTAGTAACAAGAAAAACGAATCCAGTCCAAACAATGGTGAGAGAAAAACAGGACTTCCTTGCCCCTAACGGCACAGGCTCTCTCGAGTACTCATTATCTGTGTTTGTATCAACTGGTTCTACAAACTCTAATTTCTCCTTACTCATACATCTATACTCCTTTACGTAATAAAAAAGCTACCATGATGTGTTTTAAGATTTATATAAGCATGGTAGTAAAGACCTATTAGGTAGCGTAAATATAGTAGATTTCTCTAATAAAGGATAGATATTTATTGTTTTTATAATCGAATAGTATTTGCCTTCATTAAAACATACTTGGAATTAATATTCAACATGTATACTATGCAATTTGAGCAATGCTACTATACAAGCTTTACTTGAGGTATGCTAACTTGTTTTGTATTAATTAATCATAAAGTTAAACGTAAAAAAGCAGTACTATCATATTTTATGGTAGTACTGCCTTTTAGTTTATGTATGATACTGTATTTGATTTAAATTATTTAGAATTGCTAACGTATTACACAAAAGCTTTCATAATAACCATGGAAATCAATGCATTTACAATACTGATTGTCATAAGCATTGGCCAGTATTTTTTAGGTACTTCAACTACACCTAAGAGACGGCCCATATATTGAATTTGGGAGCCCATCAAGAGAAGTGCTGGAGCCAGAATAGTCACTTGTGTCATATCAAGCGTATTATTGGACAGTAAGTTAACTGCAACGCCGATACCAGCAGAATAGGATAGCCAAGCTGTTAACAAGATAGTTACGCTTTCACCAGGAAGACCAAATATTGCCATTGCAGGGGCAAATAGGTTACCTAAAAATGCCATGATACCTAAGATACGTAATAGCTCGGCAAGCGTGTATGCCATCAATACATTAGGTAATAAGTTTTGCGTGGCTAATGTAAAGCCTTTTCGTGCACCACGAATAAATATATCAAATGGATTGTTCGTTTCTTTATTGTTGCTCATCTTTGAAATCCCCCTTGAATACTGTATTAAGCGCGATTCGACATACGACACCACCGAAGAATTTCATAACAAATACTACGATAAGAGGTAGAATAATTGGCACTGTTAAGTACGCAAATATAGCAGATCCAATAGCTACGTAGTTGTTAATCATACCTGCACCGCTATATTGCCATGCTGTCATGATTGTTAATTCTTTGCGGTTAACTAGATTGTTGTCGTAAAGGTCTTTGGTGATCGCTGCACCTGCATCTGTACTTTGTAAGTCAGTAATCATTGCAAGGCCAGTTAATCCAGGGATACCTAAGATAGGTTTCAATAATGGCGTCATTAATTTATGGGCTGCACGGATTGCACCATAGTGTTCTAAAATTTCAAGCACACCTAAAGCCAACATAACTGTTGGAGCTAAGCCCAAGGCAAAGAGGAAACCTGCACGAGCACTGACACCACCTTCACCGATAAAGGTGTTTTTTGCAGGATGGGCCATGGTACCAAATTTACCAGAAATAGTCGCAAAGTCTAATGCAGAGAGCCATTTGAAGCCTTCCACATTGTTAAGTAATCCTGAGAAGAATAGGATTGCTACAGCTAATGCGATATAGCAACCGATGGTTACCTTCTTGGTGAATTGAGTATAGTTTTTCTCATTGTTAGGGTCACTCATGATTTTCAACCTCCTACATAAAACACTTAGAGTTATATGACTATAAGTATATAGTAGAAATAATATGTCGTGCAAGAGTATTATTTACAAAAGTTATATATATTATTAAAAGTTTTTATTATAACCGAGTTGAAAGCAGATATTTGTGTAGTATAATTAATGTATTAGATATAATTCTATAGAACGAGGTATCAGCGATGAGTGAAGTATTAAATTTCTATAATTATTTACATACAATTCCTGAAGAAGGGTTCCAAGAGTTTAAAACTTCTGCTTTTTTAGCAGAAAAGTTGGAAAGTTATGGATATAATGTAACACGCAATGTAGGTGGGGAGACAGGTATTATTGGTATTTATGATAGTGGTAATCCTGGTCCTGTAGTTGCCCTTCGTGCCGACATGGATGCACTTGGCCATATTATCGATGGACAGCATGTATCTCGTCATACTTGTGGCCATGATGGCCATATGTCTATGTTGTTGGCTGCAGCACAAATTATTAAAGAACAGCAATTGGTAAAACGTGGTAAGTTAAAGATTTTATTCCAACCAGCTGAGGAGCTTGGTTCTGGTGCAACTAGTATGATTAAAGGCGGCGCCATTGATGATGTAGAATATATCTTTGGTGCACATGTACGTCCGTTTGAAGAGGCTGAAAATGGTCAGGCTAGTCCAGCCATTCATTATGCATCCTCCTGCCGTATGGTTATTGCCTTTCATGGTAAACCCGCCCATGGTGCACGTCCGCATTTAGGGATTAATGCTTTGGATGCGGCGGTTCAAGCGGTTAATGCAGTTAATGCCATCCATTTGAAACCGACTGATAATTATAGTGTTAAAGCGACTCGGTTCCTTTGTGACTCTGGTGTAACAAATGCAATTCCTGCTAAAGCCGTTGTTACATGGGACTTGCGTGCTCAATATAATAAAACGATGGACGAGCTTTGCGCTAAGTTTTTACCTGCTATCGAAGGCGCAGCTGCCTCTATTGGTGCAAGCGTTGAGGTTTTGGATTCATTCCGCATTCCTGCAGCAGAGCTAAATGATGAGGCTACGACTTTATTGGCTGAGTCTATCTCTGCTATTCTTGGTAAAAGTAATTGTATTGATCCGATTTATACACCAGGCGGTGAAGATTTCTTCTTCTATACAGTAGAAAAACCAAGTCTCAAAGCTGGATTTTTTGGTCTTGGATGTAATTTGCGACCAGGCTTGCATCATCCTGATATGAGCTTTGATACTAGTGCTTTAGAAAATGGTGTTTCTATTTGGCTTAACTTAGTAAAGCGCTTATTAGGTGAATAAGGCTTTTTTATTAGAACCATTAACATGATTAGATAGATTCTATTGTGCTAATGGTTCTATTTTCATTTGACTAACTTTATTTCTTAATCCTTTATCTATGCATCATAGTTATTTTAAATTCTTCATGAATGTGTTATTGTTATATTAATAATGAGTTAAATGCACTTTATGTCGTTGCGAGGTATAGGGTGCAATCAAATACATTACGTATATTGTTATTAGTGTTAATAGAATAGTGAAATGTATTAGCCTATAGCGTGCTAGTGCGTTTCTTGGATGTGAATATGATTCAATCAATAGAGTGTGGTATTGAGATACTCAGGTTATTAGAGACGGGCCCGCTTGGTGTGACTGAGTTGGCGAATGCGACGGCGTTGCCGAAGACGACGGTCCATCGGTTGCTCAAGACCTTTGAGGCCCACCATTGGGTTGAGTTCAATAGGGACAAGAAGTATCAGTTATCTTGGGGCGTTTTGCCTATGGCAAAGTCCTTTCTTACGTCTTTGGATGTGCGTGCCATTGCGCAGCCATACATGGTGGCTATCCGCGATCAGTTGCAGCAGTCCGTGAATTTGTTCTTGGCGCAGGGCGATTATCGCATCTGTATTGAGCGCGTTGCGGCGGACAAGCCCTTGCGTAACGACATCAAGATCGGCACGGTGTACCCTATCTTTAAAGGGGCGGCGGGCAAGATTTTTGGGGCCTATCTAGGGAACTTCAAGGATACGGATATGAGTGCTAGTGAAAGCGCCCAAATTCGTCATGATGGGTATGTGGTAACACGAGGCAATCGCGTGCCTGATGCGGCATCGATAGCGGTTCCTATCTTCTCCTTTGGCAATAAGCTAGAGGCGGTGATGACCATCTCTGGTCCTATAGGGGACTACACGGAAGAACGCGTCAACGAGTATCTATCTGTCATGATGGTATTAGGTCAAACCATTTCTAAACAAATGGGAGCGACCTTGTAAATTTTTTTATCCAATATTTGGAATAGAGTTCCATAATACGGAACATTTATATATGTTGTTATAGATAGGCTTGTATTTGTAGTTATACTTAGGTTTTTATAGTGTGTATGTTGGAGGTAGAAATGAGTCAGCTTTTACAAGAAATAGAAGCATTAAGACAGCCCATGAAGGAGTTGAACGATTTCATCTTCGATCATCCTGAGCTCGGAAACGAAGAGTTCCAAGCCCATGAGCTGTTGACGAATTTATTGGAGAAGGAAGGGTTCACCGTAGACCGTGAGGTGAGTGGGCTCAAAACGGCGTTCAGAGCGGTGTACCACGTAAACGGTGGCGGTCCTAAGATCGGGTTGCTTTGCGAGTACGATGCCCTTGAAGGCTTGGGCCATGCGTGTGGTCACAATTTACAAGGTCCATCCATTTGTACGGCGGCGATTGCTTTGAAATGTACGTTAAAAGCGCCTTGTACGCTAGTTGTGTACGGTACGCCTGCAGAGGAAACGGCGAGCGGCAAGCTCGTTATGGCTCGCGAAGGCGTGTTTGACGATTTAGATCTAGCTTTCATGATGCACGGCAGCGATACGACGACGGTGGACGGCAAGTCTTTGGCGCTCAATCTTGTGAATATCAAATTCCACGGCAAGTCTGCTCACGCGGCGATTGCTCCAGAAAAGGGCATCAGCGCCTTAGATGCGGTATTGTTGTTCTTTAACGGCATGGAGTACTTGCGCGAGCACGTGCCGACTGAGGTTCGCATGCACGGAATCATCACTGATGGCGGCAAGGCAGCGAATATTGTTCCAGATTATGCGTGCACGCAATGGTATATTCGTTCTTCCAGTCGCATTCGTCTCGACGAGGTTGTGGCTCGTGTGAAAGACGTGGCGCAAGGGGCGGCGTTACAGGTAGGCGCTACCATGGAATGGGAAGAGGTTAAGGCGTATGACAACAAAGTCAATGTACAAACCTTGAACGATATACTTTTAAAAAATGCAGAAAAGGTAGGGGCCCCAGAGATTTCTGAGCCTCGCAAGGTAACGGGATCCACCGATTTCTCTAGCGTTACGTTCCGCGTGCCAGGTGCCTGCTTGCGCGTGAAATTCGTAGGCAAGGGCGTGACGAGTCATTCTCAGGAATGGTTAGACAATGGTAAAAGCCAGCTCGCTGAGGACGCTATCATGTATGGTGCGAAGGGCATTGCCTTATCTGTGGAGGAAATCCTTGAAACACCGGGCTTGTTAGAAAAAATCAAAGAGGATTTCAAACAAGCGAAGGAAACGTTCTAAGTATTGTGTTGTAAATGGAGGGACATTGTATGAATTTGTTAGTTTGTTTATTGGTCATCGTCATCACGGGGACGCTAGTTATTAAGAAGTTTAAAGCGCAAACCGTATTGTTGTTAGGCGGTCTTATTATGATGTTTGCAGCGTACTTGTTAGGCTACACAACATCTTTCGTAGAAGCGAAGAAGTCCACAGGGGTTCTTTTCTTTGATGCTTTTGAATTCATTAATATTACGACTGCAAAAGATGCGGCAAACCTTGGTCTCATGATCATGACTTGTACTGGTTTTGCGAAGTACATGGACCACATCGGTGCCAGCTCTCGCCTCGTTGTTACGGCCATTAAACCACTTGGTAAAATGAAATCTGCGTACCTAGTAATGGCGCTTACATTTATCCTTAATATGTTCATGTCCCTAGTTATTCCAAGTGCGTCTGGCCTTGCGATGCTCATGATGGTGACAATTTTCCCAATCCTTGTGCGCTTAGGTGTTAGCCCTGTAGGTGCGGCGGCGGCTGTTGCGACAGGCCACTTACTCGACATCGGTCCTGCCTCTGCAACGACATTGCTCGTATCCAAAACTGTAAACATGCCTATCCACGAGTACTTCGTTGGTTATCAGTTGAAAGTATATATTATCTGTGGCTTGATGGCAGCTATTGCTCATTTCATCTGGCAAAAATACATGGATAAAAAATCTGGTCACACCCCTGCAGAATATGTAGAAGAGCATAAAACGGATGAGCTTGAAGTGGGTCCATTGGCGTATATCTTCTTGCCTTTATTGCCCTTGATCTTCATCCTTGGCTTCAGCGAATATGGTATTAAAGGCGTTAAAATGAACGTAAACCTTGCGATGTTCCTCAGCTTGTTCATCGCTATGGGCTGCGAACTCATTCGTCATCGCGACTTCCGCAAAATGGCGGCTAGCATCCAAACCTTCTTCAAAGGCATGGGCGACCAATTTGCAAACACTGTAACATTGATCGTTGCTGGTGAAACATTCGCTTTCGGTTTGACTTCCCTAGGCATCGTAAAAGAATTCGTTGCTGCTATTCAAGGCCTTGCGATCTCCGCTGACGTAGTAGGCGTTATCGTGTCTGGTATCATCATGGGCCTCAGCGTAGTAATGGGCTCTGGCGTTGCGTCTATGTTCGCCTTTGCTCCACTAGTTCCAAACTTTGCTGCTGACCTTGGCGGTAATGCCACAACAATCCTTCTCGGCATGCAAAACGCAGCTAGCGTAGGCCGTCTACTCAGCCCAATCAGTGCTGTTATGATTGCCGTAGCTGGTATCGCAAACATCTCTAGCTTCGACCTCGTTAAACGTACAAGCGTACCTGTCATCGTTACTTTCATTACAAGTACAATTGCGATCTGGATTATTCACTAATCCTACACAAGATTTTATTGGTACATAGCAACTAACATGCGAGTGTAAATAAAAATAAGTCATTAATGACAAAATATGTAAACTACTAAAGGCTCTACCTTCTTCTGGGGTAGAGTCTTTTTAATTATAAAATGAATTTAAAATGAAATTTTCGTTGACTGGCTAGCTTTCACTATTTATAATGAATATGAATTAATATAGATAATTTTCAACAGATTTATAAATACAAGTGTGAATCGTATATAAGGGGGAAGAGAGAGTATTATGAAGGTGTATAAAGCTTTATTGATAGGTAGTGTATTAGGAACGATTAGTATGCCAACAGTGATGGCGGACATGTATAATAATGTCAATTTAGGGACAGATAATACAGTTGTGGCTAATACATCCGCTAATGTAGCGGTAGGTAACATGAATACTACGGATATTTGGGGTATTGCCGTAGGCTCTAATAATACTGCTAAACTTGGCACTATTGCCGTTGGTCGTGATAATACGGGGGATGACAATCAGGTTATTATAGGCACGAATAATACAGCTACAGGTCCGAGACATAGACAATCGAGTGGTACAGGTAACTTTGTGGCAGGCGATCATAATGTAGTAGAAGGTGATTCATCTATTGTTATTGGCCGCTATAATAGCGCTATATCCGAATATGCACTTCAGCCGATTACAATTATTGGCAATACTTCGACTGCTAAAAGTAATGGTATCGTTATCGGTTCTAATTCAGAGGCAGATACTGGTAATATTGCGATTGGTAATCATGTTCGTGCTATTGGTAGACCTGGTAAGGTAGATCCTGATAATATATTTAAGTTCTTACATTCTGATGCTAAACGAGATTCTTATAGTTTGGTTTCTTTTGGTGGTAGACAGGTGAAAGGTGTAGAGCCAGGTGCTATGACTGAAACCTCTATGGATGCTGTAAATGGGGCTCAATTGTATAGCGTAGCCAAAGAAGCGATGCGTCATCCGACGGTTGCTGCGGAAGATTATACATCTGATATTATTGTGACTGAAGGTAAGAACCCAGATGGCTCGACTAAGTACAAGCTTAAGATGGCCGATAATTATGTAACCTCTAAGATTCCTACGGTTAATAGTAGTTTTAATATTACGGTGGATAAATATAGAGAGTTCAACACGTTAAAAGATAATTATTATGTGTCTTTGAATTCAGACTTGGAGAACTTAAATTCCGCCCAGTTTGCTGAACATGAGTACCCTTATAGTGTGCCTGCAGAGGATGCGAATGTATCTGAAATTAATAGTAACGAAGTAAGATTTGATAATCGTCGAGCTAAATTAGGCTCCTCCCTAACCGCACAGAGTGTTCAGTTTAATGCTGAGCGTAGTACGTCTTCTTTAGATAGTACGTTTTTAATTTTCAAAAATAGTATTAATGGTAATACGAGTACCTTTGGTCCGAGTGGCTTTTTTAGTGAAACAAAGGATGGCAAGCGGATTGAGTTTTCCTCTGAGTACATAAATGCAGGGAACCAACAAATCCATAATGTGGCTAAAGGGGTAGATGATACAGATGCTGTGAATGTGGCACAGTTGAAAGATGTGGAACGGAAGATTACCAATATTGACTCTAATGTTATTAATCAAGCTAGATCGTATACGGATGGACAAGTTGCCAAAGTAGGGGCTGGTGCAGCGGCGTTAGCTGGATTACATCCACTAGATTATAATCCAAACGATAAGTGGAGTTTTGGCGTTGGTTTTGGTAATTATAAAAATGCGCAGGCAACCGCGCTAGGCGCCTTTTACCAACCTAATGAACACACGATGTTTAACATTGCTACCACCCTTGGGGATAATCGTAATATGGTGAGCTTAGGGGCTAATGTGAAAGTAGGCTATCAAGATCCAACACTTAAAATGAGTCGCTTTGAAATGGCTAAACAAATTAAAGATTTACAATCTGACAATGCATCATTACGGACTGAAGTAGATGAAATTAAAGCAGCGTTGAAAACATTGCAAGAAGCAGCTATAAACACAGGGAGAAGGGATTTATAATGAACAAAATGTTGTTATTGTTAGCCGGTGTTGTGTCTGTGTTGAGTATGAATGGTTTAACGGTTCATGCGGATTCTACGGTTTCTACAAATAGTGAAAATTTGTTGGTCAATACGAGTACTAATGCAGATGGTTCTACGAATTATGAGATTTCTACGACGAATTATCCTATATATCAGGGAACGTTTATAGGCACTGCTGGGGATATTAACCACGGTATTCGTATTGAGTCTGACGGCATATCTATTAGTAGCACTGTAGGAGCGGATGCCGGTCATCCTGATGATCGTCATGCTCATATTGGAGCTGGTCACTTTGATATGTATAATGGCACGCATGAGCTTGTCTGGGTGGAAGACTATGGCTTGGCTATCCTCGATCGAAAAGAAAATAAATATATGGCACAGATGGAGCCTAAAACTTTTACGATGACCAATATACAAAGTGGTGATAAGTCTGAGCTTAGCACAGATGGCACAAAGATTGTGCACTATGACAACGAGAACAGCACTGAATACAATACGAATTATGGATATAATGGGGTGACCATCACGACTACCGATGGGGACCATGATAATGAGAAAACGGTGTCTCTCACTAATAAAGGCCTAGATAATGGGAATAATAAAATCGTAAATGTGTCTAAGGGCGAGGTTTCTAAAACCTCTACGGAGGTCATTAACGGCAGTCAGTTGCACGAGGTGAAAACGCAGGTTGATAATAACACGAATCGTATTTCTACGCTCGAAAATAATACGGTGAATATTGGGGATAAGGTGCTCAACAACGCCAAGTCCTATACGGATCGTCAGGTGTCCAAGGTAGGCGCTGGCTCTGCGGCATTGGCGGGCCTGCACTATTTGGACTACAATCCAAACGATAAATGGTCCTTTGCTACTAGCCTAGGCCACTATAAACACTCCACCGCTAGCGCTATCGGTGCGTCCTATCAGCCGAACGAAAACTCCATGGTTCACGCTGGCGTTACCCTTGGTGGTGAAAGCATGTTTAACATCGGGGCCTCTTTCAAAGTGGGCGAACAAGATCCAACACTCAAAACAAGTCGCTTTGAAATGGCTAAGCAAATTAAAGAACTACAAGCCGATAACGCATCACTGCGCGCAGACAACGAAGAACTACGCGCTGAAGTAAATGAAATTAAAGCAATATTACAAAAATTGCAGTAATTAATGGAATACTTAGACTTAGAAAATGCCAAGCAACTAAGACATGCAGTAATAAAAGAGTAAAGAAATAAGAAAAAGACCGTACTTTTGGGGTACGGTCTTTGTTGTATTTATCTGTATATTCCTATTATTCGTTCCTTATTGTATCGTATATTAGTTCGTCATATAATAACATTAGGATAGTTAGACGAGGTTGGGCCTCTCTTCATTTTTGAAGGGAGGGATAAGCCTATGAGTGATTATGAAATAATCATGCTCCTTTTACAAGTACTGGCTGTTGTCATTGCTTTTGGAGCACTGGTAGCCCTTATTTGCCTTACAAAAAGCAAATAGCCCTCCGTTACCGCATGGTAGCTAAGTAAACAGAAAGGCCATTTCCTAAGTATTTTGATTTTCGAGATGCGCCCGACGTTTCCACTCGTCTGACTATCTTCTTATATTATAGGGACAAAGTGGTATATCGTCAAATTGTGATAAATGAGTATCATTGTATCAGATTTATGTAGATAATTGAGCTTACATATGATGTATAATAAATATAGTTTATATCATAGTTTATGAGGCTTAAGGAGAGATGTATGTTAAAACGATTTTTCATGGTGATGGCCCTGACGCTAGCTTTCACCATGCCTAGCCAAGCGATTTCGATACAGGAGCTCAAGTCATCACCGCAGTTTAAGGTGGTTGCTGAGGTAACGCCTGATGTTCCCAATGCAGATGAGCATACTACGTGGTATTTAGACACGAGCTCTATTGAGGTGCTAGAGTACGCGCCGCCGATGTATAAGATCAAGGCTACTGTGTACAATGCGTATCAGTCGCCACGGAAACATGTTATTTTTAGTGATTCTTGGATTGTGTCCTATGATACGCGTTTATCGTTGGCAAGTCAGGTATATCGCGCGAAACAGGCGGGTACATCGTTGACGAC
Organism: uncultured Veillonella sp.; assembly: GCF_963524655.1. Lineage (GTDB taxonomy): Bacteria > Bacillota > Negativicutes > Veillonellales > Veillonellaceae > Veillonella. Next base: position 3,737 of record NZ_CAURHA010000008.1, on the reverse strand, counting down.
GGTTATTGATGCGGCACAGACGAAAACAGGTATGACGGACACGGAGGAACCATTGGGTAGATTCTCCTTTGATGGACAGTCGCTGCCGGTTCAGGTGAAAGCTTCGACTCGTGCTATTGTGCGTACGGCGCCTAATACGACGCGTTACGATATAGCAGATACATTATTCTATGAAGCGTATCGTATGCATTTTGAGGATGTGGTGGTGAAATGAGGCCCATGATGAAAGTACTATATATAGCAATGGCGTTGGCGCTATCTTGTGTGGTGCCTGCGCACAGCATGTCCATGCAAGACTTACAAAATACGAGCCGCTTTGAAATGCTTCATGGCTTTGGTGAAAGCGGCAATGGTGATGGCACCTTTATAGATAAGGACTCCATCAAGGCCTCTAATGGACCGAATGGAACCAAGCAAATTGCCGTCACACAGTATGTGCTCATGCCTGCTGGTGACATGATTCAGGAAAAGCAAGTCTTATACACCTTTGATACAAAGTATTCTTTTGCGAATCTCATAAAGAAGCTCGAATTCCATCAATTGGGATCCTATAAAGAACTGTGGCTGTTTAAACAAAAGCACTCAGGTGTAACATCTAGTGTTGTTGATTTCAAAGAGTATCATATAGATGGGAATCGCTATGACATACAAAGTGAAGCAAGAGATAGACGAATGGCAACGGCCCCTGTAGACTTTGGCTTTGCAGGATACCTCTTGGCGAACCGCCTGTATGAGCGTGTGTATGACGTACAATTCGAAGATATCGTTGTAAAATAAGAAGAACTCCTATTGGTTTGACCGATAGGAGTTCTGTATTTATCCATATATTTCTATTATTCGTTCCTTATTGTATCGCATATTAGTTCGTTCTATAATAGGCTTAGGATAGTTAGACGAGGTTGGGCCTCTCTTCGTTTTTGAAGGGAGGGATAAGCCTATGAGTGATTATAAAATAATCATGCTCTTATTACAGGTGATAACAGTAGTTATTGCCTTTGGGGCTTTAATAGCGCTTATTTGTCTCACAAAAGACAAATAGCCCTCCGTTGCCTAGTGTAACTAGATAACTGAAAGGCCATTTCTCAAGATTTTTTGCTTTTAGAGATGCGCCTGACGCAGCTACTCGTCTGACTATCTACCTATATTATAGTAAGGTTATGATATATCGTCAAATTGTGATGAATGTGTGTATGACATACAATTTAAGGATATAGTTGTAAAATAAGAAAAACTCCTATTGGCTTTCACCGATAGGAGTTTTGGTTTTATAATTGTAATTTGATAGTACTTTTAGGATTTAGGCCTACTATTAAGTTACAGATTATAATAAATTGATTACATCTCTTTTACATCATCAGGTATAGCCGGAGGAGCCGGTGGTTTACCCATGGATCTTTCAATGAACACCACAGCCACAAAGACGATGAGGCTGACGATGGAACCAAAGATGATGGACATAATGCCATATGGGTTGCCCACGAATTCCCAGTACACGCCTGCGATGGAGCCAAGCACGATGGACCAAATGCCAGCGCCAGCTGTTGCATTTTTCCAAGTGAGGCCTAGTAGGAATGCGGCGAATGGGCCAGCGGATCTCATTGTGAAAGCAAATACGAGCATCGGAATGATGGCTTTGCTTACGAGGGAGATAACGATGGCGATAATGCCGAGGAATAGCACGCATAGACGGCTGTAACTTGTGAGCTGTGCATCAGTGAGGCTTTTACCAAAATGATGCTCCACAATATCCTTGGTAAATACAGTAGCAGCGCCTAATAGGTCGCCTGCGCCTGATGAAAGCGTCGCCGATACGACAGCGGCCATAACGAAGCCTGCCATTACTGGAGGCATGAGGTTAAGTGCAACCGTTGCCACCGCATTGTTCGCTTCGATATTCGGGAACTCAGCTAATGCTACGAGGCCTAATACGGCAGGAACGAAGGCGAATAACGCCATGATAATACCACAAATGATAGAACCGAGAACGGCCGTTTTTTCGTCTTTCGCGGCGAAGTACCGTTGAACCGATTCTTGGCCGGTGGAGAAGGTCATGAAGTACATGATAATAAGGCCGATGATGGTTTTCCAACCAACCTTTGTAAAGCCCAGCTGTTCAGGTGGTAATTTTGCTACTACCGCTTCCCAACCGCCCACATTATGGAGTACGAACGGCACAGCGAGGGAGAAGCCCCCAACGAGAACAAAGAAATGGATAACATCCGTCATCGTTACGCTCCACATGCCGCCGGACATGGTGTAAATTACGAGAACCGCGCCGCAGATGAGGATGGCGAGCTCTGTTGAAAGCCCAGTGAGAACGCTAATAATTGTTGCTGTCGCTGTAATCTGTACGCCTGCTAGCGTAATTGTTGCCAGCATGGACAGAATGGATGTAATTAAATGGCTAGAGCCACCGAAGCGACGACCGATGATCTCCGGCACTGTTGTTGCCATAGCACGACGCAAAAGCGGTGCGATGAAAGCAACGAGAATAACCCCAATCCCTGCAGAGACTACGTACCAACCTGCAGATAAACCCCAAGAACCATACGCTTTCGCGGCTACACCAACGGTACTCCCACCACCGATTTCCGTAGCTGCTAACGTGCCTGCCGTCATAAGAACCCCAATACGACGACCTGCGAGTAGATAGTCAGTACTATCTTTTACACGAATATGACAATACACGCCGACCAATAAATTCAGTAATAAATAGGCACAAACAATAACCCATATAATAGTTAAAGAATCCATATGCCACCTCCTAAACTACAAACTAGTTAGAGACACATACTAAATCACCCTTACCTACTTGTGGTGTGTACGCAAGTATAATTATATTATCTCTAAAAATAGGGGAAATTACAAAGAGGAGTTTCTTGGAACGTTGGAGAATGTATATATATTAGGAACTAAAAAAAGCCCGTCATTGACGGGCTTTTGGGGCTTTAATAGCGATTATTTGTCTTGGAAAAGACAAATAGCCCTTCGTTATCTTAGATGATTCGATAACTGAAAGGCCATTTCTCAAGCTTTTTTGTTTTCAGAGATGAGCCTGACGGTACGACTCGTCTGACTATCTACTTATATTATAGGGATAAAGATATATATCGTCAAATAGAGATAAACCTTATAAATTTGGTTAAAGAGTGGTTAGATGCAGTGGGTAAACTTATATACGTCATAAAAACTATACTAGTGCTTTATTTCAAGCTTTTGCTTGTTATTATATGGGGGATTTCCTTAGGTCTTTTTTCTACGATGTCCTACAATCCTGCATTAGAGCCCTATTCACTAGGGGACTTAAAATTATATGTAATACTATTATTTGGTAATATATGCTGTATTCCGTGGCTCGTGTTGTGGTGTAAAAGATTATCCCCAGCCTTTAATAAACCGAAAATATATTATAAGGCTAAAGACTGGATCCGGACTAAGAAAGAAGAGGTATTTGCTTACAAGGTTATTTTCTTGGGTTTAGGTCTCTTGGTAAAAGCATATTTAGTAATTTATCTTGCTATTTTACTTGGCTACTGTATTGCCGTAAGTATTCCATTTTTATTTGGCATACTATCTCTTATTTTTTCTCTAGTCCTTTAAACATCTGAAAGCGAGCTACTCGCTGATTTGAGCGACTCGGCTTTTATTAGTTTATTCATATATTTCTATTATTCGTTCCTTATTGTATCGTATATTAGTTCGTTCTATAATAGACTTAGGATAGTTAGACGAGGTTG
>NZ_CAURHA010000007.1:0-61588 GCF_963524655.1 uncultured Veillonella sp. | reverse complement strand
GATAATCTAGAACTTCAAAAACCTGTACTAAATGTAGAGAAAGTTCAACGACAACGAGATAAATTCTTAACACAAAAAGAACTAAAATTATTACTTAATAAATTAGATGCTATCAATCCAACTATTGCTCTCTTGTGTGAATTTCAATCCTTAACAGGTTTACGCTTTGGTGAAATGGTAGCGTTACGTATTCAAGATTATGATGATAAAAAATCAGAAATTGATGTAAATGCCTCTTTATCTTCTTATGGTAGTTTAAAAAGCGAAACAATTAGATCATCACCTAAAAATATCTATTCAATTAGAAAAGTATCCTTAGATGCTAGAGCCAAACAAATAATTAACCATTTTATTACAATGAATAAATCAAAACAATTATGGAAACCTCGTTTTGCCAAAACTGATTATATCTTTGTAACAGATGGAGGTTATCCATTCGATGTACATTTTGTAAATAAAATATTAAAGAAAGTTGATTTTCACAAACCGATTAGTTCACACACATTCAGACATACACATATTTCATTTCTAGCAGAGGCTAATGTACCATTAAAAGCAATCATGGAACGTGTTGGCCACAATGAACCACGTACTACATTAGCAGTTTATACACATGTTACTGATGAAATGAAATCAGAATTGAATAACGCTATTAATAAAATTGGCTCTGCTATCAGTCATAAATAGAAAAATGCCCCCACTGCACACTGCATGCAATGGGGGCAAATTATTTTATTCTTTTGGGGGCAAAATGGTGGCAAAATCTTGTTATAATTCGTTACAATTCGTTATAATTTTAATTCCACAATACCATTATAAACCTTTATTTTTACTGTGTTCGTTATAGTCCGTTACAATTTGTTGTAATCTGTGATAGTTGTATGTATTGGTGGCGGAGAGGGTGGGATTCGAACCCACGGCCCCTTGCGGAGTCACTGGTTTTCAAGACCAGCTCCTTAAACCACTCGGACACCTCTCCATAACGGTATTATTATATCAGATTGGCCCAATAATAAGCAATAATAGAATATAAGCAATCAAAAAAGCTGGCTCATAGCCAGCTTTTTTCATGTGTATTTAATGCTTCCATATGTACTTATGGTCGCCATATATGTAGTGTTACTCTGTACAGTTGCTATGAATTCGAAATTTCAACTGTTCATCACCATTAGAACAAGTCTTTTTTCCACATACCAAAGATGGCAATGGCAGAGCAAATAACAGAAATAATGACAACTTTCACAAAGCCATCTGGATCATCTTGGAACGGCAAGTGTACGTTTGTCCCCCACAAGCTAAATATGATCGTTGGCACGGCCATGGTAATCGTTAAGGTTGCCAACATTTTCATAACCATGTTGAGGTTGTTTGAGATGATAGACGTGAAGGCGTTCATCATGTTCATCAAGATATTGGAGTACATTTCAACCATTTCCATGGCCTGTTTATTCTCGATGATAACGTCCTCTAGTAAATCCTCATCCTCTTCGTACATTTTGAGCAAATGTCTATAAGAGCTATGACCACGCAAGCGCAATAAACGCTCCATAACTGTACCATTCGTGCGCAATGCAGATGTAAAGTATGTCATGGATTTCTGTAATTCCAACAATTGGAAGAAGTCTTTATTCTTTGTAGTATGACGCAATTGAACTTCAATGTCGTCTGTACGACGGTTGATTTGTTGCAAGTAACGCAAGAACATAGTCGCTGTGCGGTACAAGATTTGGAACAAGAAACGAGTCTTTTTAAACGTATAGAACGTAGAAATCTGATTGGAAATAAACGGATACAACACTTCAGATTCTTCGAGGCAGACCGTAATAAAGAAGTCCGGCGTCAAGAAGATACCAAGCGGCACGGTATCGTACATATCGTTACCGCGAACAACTGGAATGTTGATAACAACGAAGATATAATTGTCCTCTAACTCCACGTGAGAACGTTCTTCCATATCGAGGGCGGTCTTTAAAACGTCCGTTGGAATTTCTGTCAAAATATTGATAAGGGATAATTCATCGGGGTCTGGGTTCACCAAATTTACCCAAGAACCTTTTGTGGCATCTGATACAGTGCAATCTGAAACTAACTCTTCTTCTATGTGTTTGTACACCGTGATCATGCTATCCCTCCTTCCAATGAACTTATAGTAATCATCTAATAAATTATATACTATTTTATAGCTATTATTCAATTCAATTGTGAAAGTTTTGTGTATCTAGAACATACATATACAGTTTTATGTCTATTTATGATGTACAAATGTATATAGTAAAAGTATCGTAAATGTTTTATCCACACAATAAAATAACCTCTAAGTTAGTCAGTTACTAACCTAGAGGTTATTTATATCAGCCCTAATCATTCAGATCAGGATAATGTAATTTATTTCGTTCCTCTACAGAGCTATAAACTCTGCTTTCACCTAATTTCGGCGCAAGATACGAACAGAGTTCAAGATACAAAGGATGGATACGCCTGTATCACCAAATACTGCCCACCACATGGATGCATAGCCCATGAGGCCAAGCGCCATGATAAGGATTTTTACAGCAATAGCGAATACTACGTTTTGCCATGCTACGCGCAACGTCGCTTTGGACAAGTCAAGGATATGTGCAATAGCAGTCAAGGACGGACGCATGAATACAACGTCTGCCGCTTCGATAGCCGCATCAGCACCGCTACCCATCGCACCACCTACATCAGCACCTGCAAGTACTGGAGCATCGTTGATACCGTCCCCTACGAACATAGTTGGACCATATTCAGAGCGAATATCTTGTACTACAGACAATTTATCTTGAGGCAATAATTGAGCGCGAACAGCACTTACACCAGTTTCTTTAGCGATGTAATTTGCACTTGCTTCAGCATCACCTGTAAGCATAACAGTTTTAATGTCTTGACCATTAAGATCAGCAATCGCTTCAGCAGAATCAGGACGAGCTTCATCGGCGATGATGATACGACCTAAGTATGTATTACCTTCTGCGACAAGAACTTCTGTGCCATATTCAGCAGCCTCTGTTGGATAGCCTTGCACATTATAGCGTTCCATAAGACGACGGTTACCAATAAGTACTTGTTGGCCATCAGTCATACCTACCATACCTTCGCCTGCCAACTCTTGAACAAAGTCGGATGCCTCTACAGTAATGCCTTGTTCTTTTGCTTCAGACACGATGCTTGTTGCGATTGGATGAGTAGAAACGGCTTCGATAGCTGCCGCCATGGATAACAATTGACTGGAACTTACATGAGAGCCTACAGTTTCTACGCTGTGAACTTTGAACTCACCAGATGTGATAGTACCAGTTTTATCAAGAGCTACGGCTTTCACATTAGCCAACGCCTCGATAACTCGACCACCTTTTAATAAGATACCGTGTTTAGACGCATTGCCGATACCGGAGAAGAATGCAAGTGGCACGCTAAGCACCAATGCACATGGGCAAGAAATAACGAGGAATGTTAAGGCTGTGTAGATCCATTTATTCCATTCACCAGTAATAAGGGACGGGATGATAGCAACAGCCAATGCAAGAGCTACAACGATTGGTGTGTATACGCGAGCGAAACGCGTGATAAAACGGTCGATTTTAGGTTTAGAAGATGCTGCATTTTCAACGGCATCAAGAATTTTTGTAACCATGGATTCTTCAAGAACCTTATCAACGCGCATCGTAATGCGACCAGATTCGTTGATGCAACCAGACATGAGTTGAGTACCAGGTACAGCGCGAACCGGTACAGGTTCACCTGTTACAGGAGCTGTATTAACGCGAGTTTCACCTTCAAGCACTGTACCGTCTAAAGGAATTAAATCGCCAGGGCGAACTTCGATAGTACTGCCTACCTCAACCTTTTCAGGAGCCATAACTACGATTTCACCGCCGCAGCATGTATCAACAACACGCACCTCTTGTGGACGCATATCGACAGCGTTCATGATTTCTGTACGACTGCGATCTGTAGCTTTTTCTTCGAAGAACTCACCGATACGGTAAAACAAGATAACGCCTACGGCTTCAGGCAATGCATCGATAGCAATAGCGCCCAATGTAGCGATAGACATCAAGAAGTTCTCGTCGAACACTTGGCCTTTTAAGATATTGCGACCTGCGATACGCAATACTGGGAATGCAAGAAGAATATAGGCAATATAGTAAATTGGAGTTTCGATAGACTCTGGCAAGCCGATGGACGGCACAACTGTAGTCAACCCTTCGTAGGCCATGAATAACAAGCCTGCTACGATAACTGCAATTGTTACTGCATCACTGCCGTGATCGTGATCGTGGTCATCCATAGCCGCTTTAGATTTACGCTCGTAATCGGCTACTGTTACACCCTCTTCAATGGCATCACAAATGTCTTGAATGTCACGTTTAAGAGCTTCGCGGTCTTCCCAAGAGCCGGTTAATTTTAATTGATGTGTAGCAATTGTGAAATTTGCAGTCTCTACAACATCCATTTTACGGATGCGATCTTCAATTTTTGCTGCGCAGTTCGGACAGTTCAAATCCTTCAACAATAATGTTTCTTCCATAATATCTCCTTTTTGATAATAGTGAAAGCTTCTATCCTGTATTGTAAGTTAATAGGTAATATTTTTCTAATACTTATTAGTCATATCTTGTTTCATATCTTGTTATATATGTTCCTAAACATTTTTCATCAGATATTTTTATTTATATGAATACTTGTTCATATGTTTATCTTACATTAAAGGAGATTAATTGTCAATACAAAATCATATTCAACATATATTAAATTTTATTTACTTTAGTTCTAACTATATTCACCTTATATCAAATTTCGTTCTACCAGGAATTTATGTGCTACATCAGCTGGCAGTTGGTGTTCCGTTTCAACGGCGTAATTCATCTTCGCCATCTCTTGATCTGTAATCGTATGATTCAAACTTTCTAATACAGGGCGCAGTTCAGGATGAGCAATCAATACTTCGCTACGCACCACATTACCAGACATATAAGATGGATATAAATGTTTATCATCTTGTAACACCGTAATTGGTGCAATACTTAATTGACCATCAGTCGTGAATATCGGCATTACATCCACCTCATCACGACTAATAGCCGTATATTTTAGCCCTATATCCATATCTTTAGTAGCTTTAAAACTCATACCATACACGCGTTGTAATCCAGCATAGCCATCTTCACGTCCAAAGAAATCATATTCCCCTCCTAATGTTAGGGATGGTGCTATACGAGCAAGATCAGAATACGTTTTTACGCCATAACTCTGAGCAATTTCATTACGCACCCCTATGCCATAGGTATTATTAAAACCGTACATGCCGACCCACTCAAAATTATATTTCTCTTTATAGGCCTGTGAAAGCTCATTAAATAGACTTTCATCATACGCATCCGTACGTTTTAGCACAGCAGACCAAGCCGTACCTGTATATTCAGGATATATATCAAATTGGCCAGAAAGCATAGCTGGTTGAATATTTGATGTACCACCACCGACACCTTCTGTAACCTCTACGGTTAAATCAGTCTTCTTCTCGATTAATTCTTTTAAGATATTCCCCAAAATAAGCTGTTCCGTCATAGGTTTCGTTGCAATATGAATAACATCGGTCTTCACATGACGGCAATACATAGCCCAGCCACCTATACCCATCGCAATTATCGTCATAATCGAAACAAATATAATCGTATAGCGCTTCATATAAGGGCTAATACGCGTTACTCTTTCACCTAAAGAAAAGAGCGCATCAACAGTAATGGCTAATAGGGCAATCAGTAGACTACCTGCAATTGTCAAAGCACTTTGATTCGTTGTAATCCCCCTATAAATCGCCACACCTAAGCCACCAGCACCAATAAAGGATGCAATACCTGTCAAGGCAATGGTCATAACGAGCATAGTCCGTATACCAGCTATAATAGTCGGCATAGCCAAGGGAATCTCTATATTCCACAAACGTTGAATCCGCGTGAGCCCTAACGCAATTCCCGCTTCACACATGGCTTGATCGATCTGGTTAAGACCAGTAAATGTATTTCGTACCATCGGTAATAAAGCATAGATAACCAATGCAATGATAGCCGTCGTATTACCAACCCCTGATACGTACAACAAGAGACCTAGCATCGATATAGATGGAATTGTATATAGGAAATTAACTACTACCATAACGGGCACAGCTAGCCGTTTATATTCATATATAAACACACCCAATAATCCACCGATGATGGTAGCAATAACAGAAGCTAATACTGAAATTTCTATATGCTCCCATAGCAACTGGAGAAAAAAATCATAGCGATTGATAAGTAATGATATGACCTCATGCATTACAGACACCGCCTTTCTCATAAAACAATACAAAGAGTATATATAGTCATATAACAGCTAACCATATAGGGTGTTTTATACGAGAATATAATTAAATTATAATTCTTATTATCATTGTATACCGAATCACACCTTAACTCTAGCCCTTAAGCCATATATAAAGACAACTCTTTATATTGTCATATCATACAGATTCAATTCCTTGATATATCTAAAGGGAATATCTATGCCTTGGACAGATATAATTTGCATTTGCGCACTAATCCTATCAACAGCCCCTATAAGCTCTGTATATCTTTGTTTATTGTAGTAAACAATTCGTACCCATTCTCCGCCATGTATAGTCTGTAAAACCTTATTTAACTCATCTATTTGATCCTCTGACAGCTCCACTCGTGCCTCCTTAGACCGTGCAACAGCTGACAATAAAGTCTCAAAGCCCTTCAATGCCGCAAAGGGCATAAATTGTTTCGCCCGTTGCAAACGAGACATACGATGTTTCATTAATGTATACCTCCCCTTATGCGACTAATCTATTTTCAATTGCTGTTCTTCGTTCAATTGCCATGCTATCCATTACACTATTTATTCCCCATTATGGCCACCTACCAAGGTATTTCTAAAGCGCATTGTCCCTTCATCTTGCAAGCTAGAGGCACGTAAAATAGCGTTTTTACCGAACTGCTCCTTGATAGATAACATCGCCTCATGTACTTGCCGCTCCTTTTCCTCTTCCTCCGTCGCAAGAGAGCTAAATAAATCTACCTCCTGAGGTATAGCAGAGCGATTGACTAAATCCTCAAAGCTTACGCCTATACGTCGTATAAGTTCATTTTTATGGCAATGTTGTTCATATAATTTAATTACTGCCGTCGTTAATGCTTGCAATGAATCAGTGTACTGTTTAAGCTTTTTAGAACCTCCAGTAGAGCGCACCATATCATCTGCATAGCCAATATGAACATGAATATGATTCGTAACCCCTTTGATTTGTAAAAGCTCTAGTACCAATGACTCCACCATTTCCCGCATAGGCACGTACGCCTCTTCGTAAGTATAGTTACGCAACAAAATCTGGCTATGCGAGATAGAATGCTTAATAGGACGATACGCATGGATATCTGCAATCGTACACGGCTCACGGCCCCAAGCATGATCGATGATGAGCTCGGCGTTAATGCCAAACTCCTTATACAGCTTAGCCTCTGGAACCATGGTAATACCATGCAAATCATAAGCTCCATATTTATGTAAGCGGTTGGCTATGCCCTTACCAATCTGCCAAATGTCGGTCAAGGGCTGATGATACCAAATTGTCTCTTTAAAGAGGCTTTCATCAAGATACCCTATAAAATCAGGCGCATGTTTTGCCAGGATATCGAGAGCAATCTTGGCAAGGAACAAGTTTGTTCCAATCCCAACGGTGGCATAAATCTTGGTCGCCTCTAACACCGCATCAAGTAGCATCTGCGCTAGCTCTCGAGGCGTTTTCTTGTAGAGCGGTAAGTAAGGCGTAATATCGATAAAATACTCGTCGATAGAGTATACATGTACATCCTCAGGTGCCACATACTTGAGCAAAGTCCCGTAAATCTCAGCAGACGCCTGCATATACCGCTTCATATGAGGCTTCACCGTCAAATACTCAATGTGCGGAGGAATCTCAAAAAGACGACTACGATTCTTAACACCTAGCTTTTTTAAGGCTGGTGAAATGGCCAATGTAATAGCCCCTTTGCCACGAGACCCATCGGCCACCACCAAAGGCGTCGTAAACGGATCCAGCCCCAAATCGGCACACTCCACAGACGCGTAAAAACTCTTCAAATCAATGCATATATACATTCGATCCGTATCAGCTGAACCCATACAAACACCTCCTCAAACCGCTAAATAACTAGACTCTACAAGAAATATAAAAAGAAGAATTTCTATGATTAGTATAACAAAAATACGGAGTATTTTCAAACATATGTTTGTTATTATAGCGGCAAATTTTGGACATAAAAAATCCCAAGCCTTAACTATATAGTTAGGACTCAGGATTAAATGATATAACTTCACCTGCAATATACTATTCTATTACAAACTTAACCGATTTCCCCATCTCTCCAAACAATACACTGAAAACTATCTAGTGCTACTATATTGATGGGACACCTTCATATGTACAGTGATAAAAAGAAAGGACTATACTTATGCAGCGACATCAGGTCACGAGGAGCAAAGAAGTATAGTCCTTTCTTTTAATTAAAATGTAGCTATGTCACGGGGCCCCATCAATATAGGCACACCCCCACGATAGTTTTCATTATTGTTCCGGCCCCATGTCTCGGAATTCCACGTCTCTAAATTGTGTTAATTCCCCAACGAATTGGAGTTCCACGGTACCAACGGAACCATTACGGTGTTTACGAATGAGGACTTCTGCATTGTCCCCTTTTTCGGAGTTTTCATCGTAATATTTGTCGCGGTACAAGAAGATAACGATATCCGCATCTTGTTCGAGGGAACCAGATTCACGAAGGTCAGACAGTACAGGCCGTTTATCTGGTCTGCTTTCAACACTACGAGACAACTGAGACAAGGCGATGAGCGGCACGTTAAACTCACGAGCGATCAATTTGAGGTTACGAGAGATTTCAGATACCTCTTGTTGACGGTTCTCGCTGCCCTTGCCGGAGTTGCGGCCTTGCATCAACTGAATATAGTCGACGATAACGAGATCGAGACCATGTTCCACCTTAAGACGGCGCAATTTAGAGCGCATATCTTGTACGGTAAGGCCCGGCGTATCATCGATAAAGAGCTTGGCTTTGCTCATGCGATCCGCTGCAGCGATAACCTTTTCCCAGTCAGTAGGGTCCATGTTGTATGCACGGCGCAGTTTTTCAGAGCTCACGCCTGCCACGGAGGACAGAATACGAGCAACGAGCTGTTCCTTGCCCATTTCTAGGGAGAAGAAGGCTACCGTCTTGTCGTACATCATCGTTACGTTTTGGGCGATGTTCAAGGTGAAAGCCGTTTTACCCATTGCAGGACGGGCTGCTACGAGGATGAGGTCAGATTTTTGTAGACCATTAAATACATGGTCTACATCTTTAAAGCCTGTTGGAACGCCTGTAATGGCACCATCATGCTGTTGCAATGCGTTCAATCTATCTAAGTTAGATAATACGATCTCACTAATTGGAGCAAAGGAAGATTCAGATTGAGTTTGACCACTTACGTCTAGCACCATTTGCTCTGCCTTGTTGAGGATAGTCGTTGGTTCATCTTCGCCAGCGTACGTCATGCCTACGATTTTATTCCCTGCATCGATAAGGCGGCGCAACTGAGCTTTCTCGCTAATGATCTTCGCATGTTCCTCTACATTGTAGGACACCGATTCATTAGCAAGAGATGTAATATAAGCAAGACCACCTACCGCATCGAGTCGCTTGCGACGGTCTAACTCTTCACCAACAGTGATAAAGTCTGCCGTCTTATTGGCATGCACGATTTCTAAGATAGCATCATAAATAATACGATGCGCATCGCGGTAAAAGTCTTCAGATTTTAGAATGCTCGTCACTGTATCAACAACAGCGCCCGAGTTCGATCCATTGGTTAATAAGGCCCCCAAAACGGCCTTTTCCGCATCTAGATTATGCGGTGGAATGCGTACATCCATGATAATCCCCTTCACACAACCACTATGGATAAAAGAATTCACCATACTCAAAGAGCATGGTGAACACTATTATTCAGCTACTACATTAACCTTGATAGTACTTGTAATCTCAGGATGAACACGAACTAAAACGTCATGTACGCCTAATGTTTTCAATGGTTCTTTGATTTCGATTTTCTTTTTATCGATATCTACTTTGTACTGAGCTTTAGCTGCATCGGAAATGTCTTTTGCAGTAACAGAACCGAATACGCGACCTTCTTCGCCCATGCGAACTTTTACAGTTACTTCAACCTTAGTCAATTGAGCTGCCAAGATTTTAGCTTCATCGTTCGCTACTACTTTGTGGTGAGCAATGGAGTCTTGTTTTTGTTTTGCGTTATTTACGTTAGTCGTTGTACCTTCAAGGCCAAGACCTTTTTTAATCAATACATTACGACCATATGCGTCGCTAACTTCAACGATTTCGCCTTTTTTACCAACTTTTTTAACGTCTTCTAACAATACTACTTTCATTGTTGTTCCTCCTCTTGTTCAGCGGAATGAAGGGCTTCTAGAGCACGCTCTAAAATGGCCTGCTTCGCTTCCTCTACGGTCATACCTTGTAATTGGGCACCAGCCACAGTTCTGTGACCACCGCCACCCAAGGCTTCCATTACAACTTGTACGTTTACCTTGCCTTTGGATCGAGCGCTAACGCCGATACCGCCGTCATTCAAGGAATACAGTACAAAGGCTGCTTCAATATCTTCATTACTGATGAGCATATCCGCACTTTGTGCAGCTAATGCCATCATATCTTTCAAACCTTCAGGTGCTACGGAAATAGCAATCCCTTCGGTGCGATTGGCTTCAAATACTATTTTAGCACGCAATTGAACAGAATCGAAGGTTTCAATAAATAATTGTTTCACCTTTTCGATATCCGCCCCTGCACGGCGCAAGAATGCAGCCGCTTCAAAGGTACGCGCACCAGTTTGTTGAACAAAGTTCTTCGTATCTAAAACGATACCTGCATAGATGCCTGTAGCTTCCGCTTTTGAAAGCTTCACAGGAACACCTGCATATTGTACGAGCTCTGTAACGAGCTCAGATGTGGACGATGCAGTAGGCTCCAAATACGTAAGCAATGGGTTTTCTACAAAATCCGCTGCGCGACGGTGATGGTCGATAACGATGCGTCGTTCAGAAATTTCAAGCGCCTCTGGGGCTGCTACCATTGCTTGACGATGCGTATCACACACGATAGTGAGCGTATTCGCATCTACCCATACCTTTGCACCTTCTAGGGTGATAAAATGCTCTTGCCAGAACTCAGATTCATTGAGAACGGCCACCATTTTATCGATAGCACTCGATTCTTTTGAAAGTACAACACGTACGTCTTTACCAAGTGCTCGAGCAATAGAGGTGACACCTATGATGCCACCTAATGCATCATAGTCTTCCCGTTGATGCCCCATAACAAGAATCTTATCAGAGTCGATCATGAGCTCATGTAAAGCTTGAGATACGACACGAGCACGAACACGTGTGTTCTTCTCAACACCTGCTGTATTACCACCGAAGAAGCGGGTGCTTTCACCATCCATAATACACACTTGGTCACCACCGCGACCTAATGCGATATCTAAGGCGGCGCGAGCACGACTAGACACATCTTTTACAGAGCCTACGTTCTCACTAATACCGATAGAAATCGTAGCTGGCACCTGACGTGGAGAAGGCAATTTACGGATTTTCTCAAGAATTTTAAAACCCTTTTCCTCCATCGCGCGAAGAGCGCCACGAGAGATGGCAAAGGTGTACATATCATCTTGGAAGTTACGAACGAAACCTTCATGGCCGTCGATTTCATCTACGATGATATTGTTAATATCGGACCAAACGCTAGTATACTCGCGGTCACTAAGACCTTTTGTCAACTCTTCGAGATTATCGATTTGAATCATGCCCCATACAGGCTGATCCTCTTCAGCCTTGATACGCGCTTTTTCTACTTCTGTAATGTTTTTGAAGTATAGCGCCATTACAGCATGTTCAGCTAGCTCATCTTCACTATGAAGATCTGGCCGTGTATCACGAGGATCAATAAATTTGTAAATGATTTGGAAGTGCTTGTCTTCGTACTGCTCCGTCATATATCCGGATTTACCCCAGATTTTATCAAGGCGGAAGCCTGGTAAAAGAGCAGACATTTTTTGAAGTTTATTCCAGTCCACCTTAACCCAATCTGCAAAGACACTATTATTCCATACGAGGGTACCTTGTTTATTAACAAGAGCAATCCCCATTGGCAAGTTTTGTAAAGCAAAGTTCGAAGCTTGTGTGACATTTTTTATCATCGCCCCAAACTGTTCCCTTGCTAAACGACGGCGGTTATGAATGGTGTTATAGTTAACCAAATACGCCGCTACTACGATAATTAAAGCTAAAATTGCCACAGCCCAGTTTAAATAGGCCAACAATAATAACAATAATACGATAACAGTGATAATGGTAATTTCTAAACCTTCCCATTTCCGTTGAAAGGATTTCATAACGGCCTCCTTTCTATTACAAGCTGCGTTTTTGGAAACGTACTCGCATATCTAAAAACATATCAAAAATACCGTATATAACGAGTGCCATCGGACTCATCACATATAAGAGAGCTATAATAATAAATCTGAAAAAGCCCGCTAAATTATAAGACTTCATGATGGATAGTAAGCATGTAATACCATTTAAACCACATACCATACCACCAAACAAAGCTAAATTAAGACCTACATCTGAAATAATAGTGTTTGTATAGCCTAGATACTGCTCACCATAAGCAAGAATAATACCTACTGCTAATACCCCAGCGCCCCAAATCGGCATGCGCCATGTATCCATAGTCGGCAGCGTACGCATTACGCTATTTGTACGTCCACCAATATAAGATACAAGCTTAGCTAACATATAAACTACGACTGCATTGGCAGCAAACCAATACGCTAACAGCATTCGTTTTGCTTGTTGAATCGTAAAATCTAAACGATTGATATATGCATCCATTTGCTCTTGTGTCATAGGCTGTTGCTTAACAGACTCAATGATAGCATTCTTTAAATCTACATCAATCATTTGATTAATTTGACTCAAATCAAAGGATGTAAGACCTGCAGAAATAAAAATCCCCATAAGGCTCGTTAAAGTTAACGCAACAGCCGGTATAACGATAAGCTTCCCAAAAGACCAATTCGCTCTGAAAGCTTCACCAAGGAAGATACTTGGCAAGGAATATGCCAAGATTGTCGCCATTGCCATTAATGGGCCTACTAAAAGGGAGACGAGTACAAATGCCACCACTGACGCGGCGCAACTATATTTACTACCCCACCGGATACCAATCAGTGCAATCCCAGATGGTGCAACTAAGGTGGCTAGCAAACTAAGAAAGGGCACTGTAGACCCCACTATAGTTAACATTACAACAATGGTTGATACAAATCCTGTTTCTACCATCGCTCTTGTATTTGTTTGTTTCATAAATCTCCATTCTATATATAAGAAGATAGATTAATTGGTATCTTTTAATTATAACAGTTTAAAAGGGTAACTTCAAATACCCCATATAGTAGCTAAATGCGATAGCGTAGCTATTTATAGTAGTTTTGAAAGCCCATTTTTTAAATGTCAAAAGTACCACATCATACGATGCGGTACTTTTGTGTATTGTATGTGATTATACGTCTTGAATAATCGGCAAGATCATAGGACGGCGGCGAGTTTTATCGTAGAAGAATTTACCCAACGCGTCACGTACGTTTTGCTTAATAGTAGTCCAGTCTTTGATGCGTTGCACTTCGCAATCATCAAGGACTTGTTCTACGCGACGTTCTGCAGCAAGCATAAGCTCTTCTGCATCGCGCACATATACGAAGCCACGAGATACGAGGTCTGGACCAGCTACGATTGTACCAGAAGCTTTATCCATCGCCATTACAACGATAACCATGCCTTCTTGTGCCAATTGTTGACGGTCGCGGATAACGATGTTACCTACGTCGCCAACGCCAAGGCCATCGACGAAGATAGCACCAGCTTGTACACGGCCACCTTTACGGCCACCATCTTTATCGAATTCAAAGATTTGACCATTGTCGCCGATAAGGATTTTCTTAGGATCTACGCCCATAGCAACACCAAGTTCACCATGACGACGCAACATGCGGTACTCACCATGAACAGGGATGAAGTATTCTGGACGAACAAGGTTGAGCATCGTTTTAAGCTCTTCTTGGCTCGCGTGACCAGATACGTGGATGCCACGGTCTTTACCGTATACTACATTACAACCTAAACGAAGCAAGTTATCGATAGTTCTACCTACAGCACCTTCGTTACCTGGAATTGGTGTAGCAGAGATGATAACTGTGTCATTCGGCGCCAATTCTACAGTGCGATGGTTGCTTGTAGCCATACGGGACAAGCCGGCCATCGGTTCACCTTGAGAACCAGTTGTTAAGATCATGATTTGGTCATCTGTGTAGTTGTGCATTACATCTACGTCGATGATTGTATTTGGTGGAATGTTCAAGTAACCGCGTTCTTGTGCGATTTCTGTAACATTTACCATGCTACGGCCCATAACGACAACCTTACGATTGAACATAACTGCCGCATCAACAGCTTGTTGAATACGAGATACGTTAGATGCGAATGTTGCCAAAACAACGCGGCCTTTTGCTTCGCCAACAGCTTGTTTAATCGCAGGGCCTACAGAGCTTTCAGAACCTGTAGTGCCTGGTTTTTCAACGTTTGTAGAGTCGGACATCAACGCTAATACGCCTTTGTTACCGAGCTCAGCAAATTTGTGCATATCCATCAAACGGCCATCAACTGGCGTTTGGTCGATTTTAAAGTCCCCTGTATGAAGTACAGTACCGATTGGTGTATCGAAGTATACCGCGCAGGAATCAGGGATGGAGTGGTTTGTTTGGATGAAACCAACATTTACAGAACCAATTTGAACTTCATCGCCTGCAGCAATCGTGCGGAGACATTTTGGAGATACCTTATGTTCTTTGAACTTGCCTTCAATCAAGCCACAAACGAGATTTGTTGCATATACCGGGCAGTTAATTTCTTTCATAAGGTATGCCAAGGAACCGATATGGTCCTCGTGACCATGAGTAATTACGACAGCTTTTACGCGATCCTTATTCTCGATGATATAACTCATATCAGGAATAACGATATCTACGCCAAGCATGTCTTCACTAGGGAACGCAAGACCAGAGTCGAGAACGATAATTTCGTCCTCATATTGGAAGATGGTCATGTTTTTACCGATTTCACCAAGACCGCCAAGAGGGATGATTTGGAATTTACCCTTGTTAGCGCCATTTGGTGTACGACCTACTAATTCCACTTGTGCCTCTTGATGATTGCGGTTCGTGGAACGGTTATTTGGACGGTTGTTGTTACGGTTTTGACCATTTTGGCCATTGCGACCAGTATTATTAGTACGCGTGTTGCGCGTATTTTCACTACGTTCACCGCGTGGTGCACGAGTTTGGCGTGGTTTACGTTCTGTACGTTCTTGACCTTCACCTTGCTCCGCATTGCGACGAGTATTTGTACGGCGAGTCGTATTTGTACGACCACCATTCGCGCTTGTGCGAGTATTTGTACGGCGTTGGCGTGTAGTGCCTTCGCCTTCGCCAGCTGCTTGTTGACGAGTACGACCTTCGCCAGCAGGACGGCGTGTATTAGTGCGGCGACGAGTTTGTTTTTGTTCGCCTTCAGCCGCAGCTGTACGAGTAGCATTTCTTGCTACTGTCGGTTCTGCTTTCACTTGTGCAGTAACCTGATTATCTGTTGTATTCACAGTTCCTCCTAAAATTTTGTTCATTATTTTATTTAACATAGTTTCTTTTCTCACCTATCACTTGAATTGATCTATGCTACGGAGGCCACACAAAGAAAAAGGCGCTAAAATACTAGCGTCTCGTCAAATAGGCGCAAAGATGCGCTATCGATTTTTGCCGTTCCTAGTGTTGTTGTGACCATTTGCCATAGCAAATGAGTATATTGCCCTCATTAGATATGTCAGCCGCGACGGGTACGTTCTCTTCGTCCCTATCCAATGGGTCTTGCAATATAATCCGATCGATTTTGATGAAAGCCTCGCTTTCATACGTTAGTCCTATTGTAACATAAAAATAGCGCTAACAAAAGAGGGGACCCTTATGTTAACGCTATTACACGAACTTTACACGACTGTTAAGTGCTTCAAAAGCGCACAAAATCAAGTCAATTCTATAGATTATATAATTTTAATTATCTATTTTAATCCTTATAGCTAACTATTTTATTCTTAAATCGATCTAGGTACTTTATGCTTATATGATACAGCTATTTTATTTGTATTAGATCTAATTATTTATCATTAGGATCATCTTTGTAAAAGCCTTCAATATGCCATGCCCCATTTTCTTCAATGACGGAAATATAGCGTTTCGTATGTGTCGCTTCTACGGCACCTTCACTAGGTTTTGTCATTTGCAAGTTCGCCTCGAAGGTAATGCGCTTCAAATTACCTACGCGGCTCACTTGAGAAACGCCTAAAGAGACAACGTCAACCTTAGGGGCCTTCTTCATAGACTCAATCCACTTTTGTTTCTCTGTTGGGTTAGCCTTAGCTTGATCAATAACATAGGTGAAAGCCTTGTCGTAATCTTTGTTATTAACGGCATTAAAATATTCTTTTACCGATGCTTCCGCAGCTTCTTCACTACCTTCACCTACTACAGCATTCGCGAACCACCCCATGGATATGGTCTTATCAGAAGGCGCCATATAACGCATGGAAAGACCACAAACACTAAGAGCACTTACGATTACAGCAATAAGAACTTTCGTTGTTAAAGAGCTGCTAGTAGGAGATACTTTCATAATAGACGCTAAGCGTTTGTCGATTACGATATGTTGTAAAGCGCTGCCATATTGATTATCCTGCGCTTGCCCCTTTTTACTTAATAAACCTAATGCGATCAAAGGGCCTACAAAAGGAACGAAGAATAGTAATAATGTGTCACTACCTTTTCCCGTATCATGGAGACGACGGACACAGAGTGCAACCATAGGCACAAAAGAAACGAGTCCCAAAATCGAGATAATCATCCATGCTAAACCAAGTAAATAAGGGCCTGTTTTAAATATAGCAGTCAACGCACAGAACACTGCTAATATACAGATTATTACTACATTCCACAAGAATATAAATTGGAAAAACTCCCTACGAGAAGCACGTCCATCGGTATCCATGAACTTTTTCCCCATTACATAAAGGAACGTATCCTTATAACTCATTTGGTAATGGGCGAAAGGATAGATTACATCGCCTTCCGGTGCGATACGCTCCACCTCTGTTGCCACTGTATACTGCCCACAAGTAGGGCAAAACATAGCCGCCTCATCACAATACTGACGGCAAGTATCACAATAACGTTTCATAAAATTCTCTCCAAAACACTCTAAAATCCGCTCTTACAGTCTTACTCTCTTTAGAACTTAAGAACTTCGCTAACTCTCTTTAGCACTTAAGAATTTAACTAATAAGATAATTATATTTCATTAATTTATATAATATATCTTATATTTTATCACTATATATCAAACTATATTATTTCAAATATGTATCTACAGCCTCAGCAAATCCTTGGCGATATAAATTGGCGCCACCGTTTGCAGGATGACGTAAACCGATGGCAGACAGGCCAAATTTATCCATCGTATCAGCAGATTTTTGTCCTACGGCGAGCATAAGAGGTTCTACACCACCTAGCTCAAGATGTAAATCTAATAAGCGTTTTGTATATTCCCAGCCTACTTGTTGTTCTCTATCCGTAGGTGTACGGTTAGTCAATGGATTTCCATCCTTATGTGGGTGGAAAGGGAATATGTTCCACAACAATGTATCATAGGTATTGATACCCTTTTCAACAATAGCATTCCACACCACTGTATCAGTAGGCTCGTTAAAGCCGTCCTTTTGCTGTGTTCCTTTTAACAGATTACTACTAGGAGAACTAGTTCGTTCTAAGCGAATAGGCGTTACATCCTTTGCACGAATGGTTTTGTGCTTATCTAGTAGCATTCTTTCACAAGTAATAGCAATCCCTGTAAAGCGTCCCCCTTGATAGCCTACAGCCTCAGCCACCACAAAAACCTTAGCTCGACCTAAGCGCGGCAATAGATAAGCGACTAAATTATCTCGGCGCACTTGAGCCGCATCAAAACCATCTGTAACGATTTCTAAATCGGGGTTTACCTCACCCCAAGGATTATGGATAAGACTACCTTGATACTGTGCGAGCCAATCTACAAAACCGCGTACCTTCGCTACACGCTCCGCATCAAAGGACTCTATATATTCATCAAAAGACAAGCTCTTCTCTAACTCAAATAAAGACATACAGCCTCCAATTTAAATTTCATACGTTATTACCGATATATATCTACTATACATGATAATTACACGAATTGCATAAGAAATATATAGTTATATGTACTACAATCAAGATGTCACCACTCTGTTCTGGGGAAACAGGTACAGAAAGGAGGTGCACCAGTGAAAGATATTCTTATAATCCTTCTAATTCCTATCGTGGTAAATGTGACCAGCTATCTCATTTGCAAGTGGTTAGATAGGAAATTTCATAGTGATTAACCCCGTTAGCTTAGACGATCATAAACAATAAAAAACTCCCTCAAGTATTTCGCCGTTCTTGAGGGAGTTTTTTTGTGCTAACAGTGAATTCTTATAATCCTTCAGCTACTTATAGTATACATTATTTTAGGATTTTGTCTATTATAATTAAAGAAACCATCTAGGTATGTCGCAGTCCCTAGGTGGTTTCTTTTGTGCACTCAGTGGAGCACTTACAATCTTTAGCTACTTATAGTATACCGTAAAACAACTAAATATAGAACTCGATTTTGTCTTCTTTTGCCAGTTGGAATTGTTCGAAGATGTGGTTACGTATATTAACAAAGTTCGGCGATGTACGGTCTGTTCTGTCGATGATGTTTACAGGGATGATAGTTTGTACACGACCTGGATTTGCCGCTAGTACTACGACGCGGTCCGCAAGGACTACGGCTTCTTCAATATCGTGGGTAACAAATACAACCGTCTTGCCTTCTTCGCGGCAGATACGAGAGATTTCGTCTTGCAAATTGATGCGTGTTAACGCATCAAGGGCGCCTAGTGGCTCGTCCATAAAGATAATATCTGGATCTACCGCTAGTGCACGGGCAATGGATACACGTTGTTGCATGCCCCCAGATAGTTCTGCAGGATAGCGATTGCGAGCATGATCGAGGCCTACCATTTTAACGTATTTATCGATGATAGCAGGACGCTCTTCTTTAGGCACCTTTTTACTTTCAAGACCAAGCTCAATATTGCTTTCCACCGTACGCCATGGCAACAAGCCATAATTTTGGAATACCGTTACATATCTGAGTTGAGGCGCTTTCACCTCTTCACCGTCGATAGTAATGGAACCAGATGTAACGAGCTCAAAGCCCGCTATAGCGTTTAATAGCGTACTTTTACCGGAACCAGAAGGGCCTAAGAGACAAATAAACTCGCCCTTTTCAATATCTAGATTAATATCTTCAAGAATGGTGAGTGGTTCCCCATCTTTCATAAATTCCTTGTGTGCATTGCGCACCGAAATGTAACCCATGAGGCCACCTCCTATTTCTCAATACCCCAACGTTTGTAAATCCATTTTTCGATAAGGGATACGCCCCAATCGAGTAAAAGCCCAACGAAACCGATGGTCAAAATGGCTACCATCAAGAGATCGTTACGCAAGTTATTTCTCATATCGATAATGAGGAAGCCAAGGCCTGTTTGGGAGCCTACCATTTCTCCTGTTACAAGGAAGATCCAGGCCGTACCAAGGGCAATGTGAAGACCGGATGCAATACCAGGGAATACGGCAGGTAATACGATTTTAAATAACAGTTCTGGCTGTTTAATACCAAAGTTGCGCGCTACCTTGATGTACACAGGGTCAATATTTTGAATAGCAGACACGGTGGACAATAGCACCGGGAAGAATGCTGCGATAAAGATGATAACGATAGCTGGTGCTTGGCCGATACCGAAGAAGAGAACGATAAAGGGCAACCACGCCACAGGAGAAATTGGTCGAATGACTTGAACGATTGGATTGATATAGTTCCAAATCCCCTTGTACCAGCCCAAGATAAGGCCGAAAAATACGCCAGCTACAACAGAAATAAGATAGCCGATAAAGAAACGCACTAAACTATCTGCAATATCTTTAAAAAGAACACCGTCGCCTATAAGTTCTCCAAATCCGAGTAATACCTTATATGGCGTTGGAAATAGCGCTTCATTAAAACCGCCGAGGTGAACGATCAACTCCCAAATTAGCCAAGCTGCGATAAATGAACCTGGCACATATGTATATTTCTTCATGGTCCCCCTCCTATGGTAACAATGATGTATCTACAAACTCTGAATAGGTCGGCACTTTTTTGATTAAATCAATATGTGTCATATGATGCACAAGCGCATTATAACGGTCCTCTGTAAGGGCTAAATCTTTAAACCCAATCACTTGTAAGGAACGTTCAATAATAGGATCCTTAAACTTTAAATATTTTAAGGCAATTTCTTTTTGGGACTCTGGATGCTCATCTAGGTATTTACCTGCATCGAGATAGGCCTTGGTGAAAGCTTTTGCCAAGTCATGATGTTCATCGACGAATTGACCATTAAACACAAGGGCACAGCAAATATTATCATGCCAGAGATGGTCAGGATCTTCGAAGACCTTCCCAGTTCCCATTTCAAGGGCTAGAGAGCCAAATGGTTCGGCTACACTATACCCAGCAATTTGACCTACCGATAGAGCAGATGGCATTTCTGGAGGGCTCATTTCTACGATTTGTACATCTTTTTCAGAAAGACCCGCTTCTTCAAGCATGCAATCCACGAGAACTTTTTGAGTAGATTGTTTATGAGGGATAGCAAAGGATTTGCCTTTTAAGTCTTGAACGGAGTTAATATCCTTATTGACGATAATAATATTACCCTCTGTATGACCAAGTGCAGCAGCACGGACATCAATGCCTTGTTCACGAGCCTTTACACCAAGTTCAACAAGAACAGCTGCGGCATCTACCTTACCAGTATTTAACGCATCCATAAGCTCTGGCCAAGACCCATACTTAACAAGCTCTACATGAACAGGACCATCTGCCGTTTCCAGCTCTTTTGTAGCAAATACTGGCAATGCATGAGTAATTGGTAAATAGGCTACGCGTACAGTCTTTAATTCTTGTGCCGTCTTTGGTTTATGGTGTTCATAATAACCATAGGCTATGCAGCCAATAACCAAGAGAACCACTCCGATGATTAGATACCATGTCTTCTTCATAACTTCCCCTCTTTCTACCTCATAACAAGGGGCGTTTTTGACACATGTCATTTTTCACACTTTTCTAAAACCTAGATGAAGTCTGGTTCTAGAACACCTTGTCTTCTAAACTTATTTATACCCTACTATATCAATATGTATTAATTCTGTCAATAAAACACAGTAATATTGTAGGTATTATTATTTGGGTGCGAGAAACATCTATATACTAAAAATAGGTAGCACCCAAAGGATGCTACCTATTTGCAGTTGTTATTTACTTGTTAGATTTACTTGTTAGACTTACTTGAATATAGTCTTTTTATTCAATACATATACCTCTGATGTACCAGCTTCGCTAAATTCTGATACATTCGGGTAAATAGAGGATTGACGGAAGTGCTTAATTTCGCCTTTTGGAACGATTAACATCACAGGTTTACCAGATGTGATAATCTTGTTAAACTCTTCTTCATTGACTTGTTCCATAAGATATTTTTTTGACCATTCAGCACTGCGTTTTTTCAATTTATCGCGATCATCCCAGCGACTTTCATCACCGTTGATTTTGATAATCTTATGACCTGTATAGTATACAGTCGCTGTACTATAACCGTTATAGTAATATACATCGCCATCATAAGAGTCTACTACTGGTACTACATCAATATTACTACGTTGTTTAATAAATGGCTCTAAGCCTTCTACAACAACGATAGAGGATATCACCATCGTACCAAGGACGATAATAGTGACTAAACGATAGCCTCTTCTTGTAAACCATGCGTGAAGCATAAGTAGTACTGCTATAGCCACCACTACGTAGAGCAAGAAATAGAAGCCCCACGGAGCGAAGAACGTACCCGCTACATAGGCAATCCACAACAGAAGCGTCGGCCCCACAATAATCCATTTTAAAGCTCTAGACTTACCTTTACGAATAAGCTTCATAACGCCCATGGCACCAATAGCACTAAATGGAACGAGACTAACAAAGGTATATAAAGGATATTTAGTAGCCATCAAGGTATAGAATAAAACAATACCTACACCCCAGGTCATATTATAGATAAAACCTGTATGACGTTGTTTTAAACCATCGATAATACCGTAAATAACGGCCCCCGTCCACGGCATAGAAGCGCCGAGGAAGATAGCCAGATAATACCACCAAACATTATCCTCTGGATGCTCGGATTGTGTGGCACGTGTTACATTGTGAAGACCTAAGAAACCATCGATAAAATCTTGGCCGTGAACGCTGTACATGTACGCATACCACGGGAAGCAGACTGCACAAAATGCTAAAATACCACGCCAATCAAAGATGGCTTTCACCATGGACCAAGAGCGGTTGATGCCTGCAAAGACAAGTAATATCATCCCTGGCAAGACAAGGGCTACAGGACCTTTAGTGAGTACACCTAGCCCGGCAAATACATAGGCCACAATCATGGCATATGGTTTCCGTTCCACCAGCCCCTTATAGGAGTAAATCATGACCATCAATGTCGTATATAGTAAGACCATATCCGTAATAATGCCATGAGCTACGGTCCAGAACATGAGAGATGTACCTAGAACAGAACCGCCGATGAGCCCAAGCGCCCATTTACCACTAATGGTGCGCATCGATTGATACATGGTCGCTACTGACAAAGCGCCAAAGATAGCACTTGGTAGACGAACCACCCAATCGGCGATACCAAAGAGTTTAAAACTAAGGGCGATAAGCCAATAAATCATAATCGGTTTGTCGTACCAATAGGTACCATAAATTTGAGGAGACAGCCAATCACCAGAAAGAACCATTTCCTTCGCGGTTAACGCGTAATTAGATTCAACAGGATCGGTAATAGGCAACATATTATTGCCGAACATGTAGAACACGAGCCACACAATAAACATGACTGGTGTTAAGCGAGAGAGTTTCATAAGGCCCCTCCTTATCGACGATTGCGATAATATTTAAAGCCCAGTACTGCAGCTATAATAACAAACACAACAATCATAACAATCAAGAATTCATGATTGTATTCGATAAGATCTTGCCAATTTTCACCAAGTATCTTGCCAAGGTAAACGAGCAAAATCGTCCAAGGAATCGTACCAAGAACTGTCCAAATGATGAAGTGCCACATTGGATAGCGCGCCATACCTGCTGGGAAAGAAATGAAGGTACGAACACCAGGTAAAAGACGACCAAAGAATACGGCCGCACCACCGTATTTATTGAACATCTTTTCTGCTAATTCAAATTTATGTTCATTAAAGAATACATATTTACCGTATTTCAATAATAGAGGACGACCACCATATTCACCCATCCAGTAGGATAATACAGAGCCAACAATCCCCGCCAAAGTACCTACGACCATCGTCGTATGCATATCAAATACGCCCTGAGCAATCAGATATCCTGCAAAACCAAGGACGATTTCACTCGGAATAGGAATGTTAGCATTTTCCAAAACCATTGCAATAAACATGGCTGCATAGCCATACGTTTCCATAAATGAAATAATATATTCCACTGTTTTACCCCTTTTTAATCCCCATATGGGTCCATTATGCACAAATTTTTGGGCATAGTATTTTCATCATTACCATACCTGTTCGGTATACCTTATATTTTACCATAATAAAAAGGCCCTCACCACAAGGTGAAAGCCTTTTTACCATTTAACTGTATACGATTATTGCAATTCAGTAGTTTGAGTTGTTACTTCACGAGCCGTAGTAAATGCAGCAAGTTCTGCATCACCAGAACCAAGGATTACTTTGTTAGCTACTAGCGCATTAGCCGCTGTTTTAGCATCTTGTAAAGTAATTCCAGCACGAGGAGCACTAATTGTGACTGATGTGCTTTTACCACCGACCGTAGAAAATGTAAGATATACAACGCGTTTTTCCGCCATGTGGGCGCCTCCTTTCACGTTTCATAAACAAGTTCTCGAATATAGATAGAATAGGATGATCTTTATAGCTCTGTAGCTCTGTAACTCTGCAATTCTGTAGTTACACTAATTATACTTAGATTAAATATATCTATCTACATTCATATCAATAAGGATGGGAATGTGTGGACTTGCGATTGCTACACCCTTTTACGACTATGTAAGGATGTATGAAATCAGCAATTTAGGATGTGTTTGGAGCAACTAAAACAAGAATATATAGATAATCTACAATTAATGTCCTAAAGATACTTCATTGACGCGGACCACGTCGGACAAGCTGTGGTCATACAAGGCTGCCAGCGCATTACCAACGGTTTTCACATTATCGTCGGACGCTTCTTCTGCAACACGTGTATAGGTTACGTCTTTGTACTTCGGCGCATCTTCGGTACCGATATTAAAACGCAACACCAATTTAGTACGTTTAATGTTAGCCATCGTATCACCTCCTTTCACCCTCTTATATTCCTGAGATCCCCCTTCGACAACCCCCTCGGTGTGAATTAAGGTGATTTTGGTGAAAGCTGATGAATTATCATTACAACTCCTTATTAAGAAGCAAAAAAGACCTTTACTAGTACTAGTTATATATGAGATATAAAACTAGTTTCCGTAAAGGTCTATATACTGCTCAGCCTATAATCAATGTAATAATAAGCGATTAAGTTATAAGTACTATATTATGAGTACTATGTTATCAGTACTATGTTATATGTACTATTCAGTTAAATTTTATTCGGTTTTCAAGGCCAACATGAAGTCATAAGCTTTAACAGCTGCTTCTGTATCTACAAAATGGAACGGATTTAGCATACGACAGAACTTAAAAAGACATTCGTGTTTGCGTAAGATTTCTTTTACATGCAATACCGTATCACGTGCTGTACGGGCTGAACTATAACCATTCATCATGGCATAAAGATAAGAAATCGGTAGGTTGTCCTCACGCAAGTAACTGTGAACAAAGATAAGTAAATCCCAACCTTGCGGTGTTAATTCAGGCCAACGACGGCCATTTTCCCAATCTAGCAACGTAATCTTATCAGTATCTGGATCATAGGTAATATCACGCATGGCAGGACGCCCATGAGATAAACCATAATCATGAAGTTGTCCCAATGTTTTACCAAAAATATAGAAGATATGAGTGACCATATCTTGTAAGCTATCATCATCAGGATGTTGCGCAGGCAATTGACTATAATAAGTTAAAGTCTTACCACACGCTTCGGTAACAAAGTAATGTTCTCTAAAGCCTGCAATCGTTGGTGCTACAGGCAACTGTGTATTCACAAAGGAAATTTTATAGAACTCATAATCAAAAGAAGCTCTAGGAGCTGGCTTAATCCAACTAGAGCGATGATTACTAATATCTTGTTTTACATAATATTTTTGGTTATTAAATTCTACAGGAAAAACGCGATGGTCTTTCTCTTGATCGATCATTCGATCGATATATTCTAATAGCATATCATTCATTATATCCTCCCTGTGTATAGCACTTAATAATATTAAAAATCCCTTTTACATAATCGCTCAATTAAAGTAGACATTCTATATACAACAGATCTCCCAATCGTATAAGTTCTACATTACAAGCCTAACATTATTGTGATTTATGAACTGACGCTATTATATAAGTCATTGCTCATATAAGTGTATACAATCAATATGCTCATTATACTATAATTCTCAATTGATATCAAAATCAAATTTATTTATAAAACTAGTATTTAATAGAAAAACCCCCTAGCCTAAGCTAGGGGGTTCTTCTGGTAATTATGATAATAGGTTTAGATATAGGACAATGCTAGGACCAACTGAGGTCACGTCCTAATCAAACGAATTAACCTACGAATTTAGTCACTGCTGCAGTATCAGTTAAGTGACGTTTAGGCATGCCCATTTCATCAGGGGAGATGCCAAGAGCAAGACCCACTAATTGGGACATGTGCAAGATTGGCATATCTTTGCCACCGCCAACAACTTCTTTAGCTTCTTTTTGGAACATATCAAGTTGCATTTGGCAAAGTGGGCAAGGAGTTACTACGCAATCTGCGCCTTCTGTAGCTGCATCTTTGTTGATGGAGCCAGTCATTTGCATTACGGAATCATGTGCAGGGTATACAGCATGGAAACCACAGCAATCGAGCTTACGGGAGAAGTCGATTGGTGTAGCACCAATAGCGGAAATCAATTCTGCTAAGGATGTAGGCATTTGATAATCTTCGAAGCCCAATTCAGTTTGAGGACGAAGAATATGGCAACCATAGTATTCAGCTACACGTAAACCAGTTAAAGGTTTAACAACTTTAGCTTTCAATTTGTCCAAACCGTAATCGCGAATCAATACCCATAAGAAATGAGTAATATCAGTTGTACCGCGGTATTGTTTACCGATTTGAGCTAATTTTTTGTTAACTTCGTTCTTTTCTTTTTCGTTTTTATCAAGCTCGTTTTTAGCTTCACGAAGCATCAAAGTACAAGTGTTACATACAGTTAAAAGGTTCAAACCTTTTTCTTCTGCTAATGCAATGTTACGTGCGTTTGTAGCAAGTGTAATTTCTGGAGCGATGTCTTGAACGTGGGACGCGCCGCAGCAAGTCCAGCCGTCAAGCTCTTCCAACTCGATACCTAATTTTTTAGCTACAGCAACTGTTGCTAAGTAATCTTCTTTGGCAGCGCTTTCAAGAACGCAACCTGGGAAAAATGCGTATTTCATTATTTGCTTACCTCCTCAGCTGCTTTCATAAGTCTGCGAACACCATCAATACCGTTTACAGGTTTTTGAGGTACTACAAGTTCAAATGGATTGATTTTGCTGTGTTTCCACAAACGTAAAGCATAGAATGCTTGTTTAGCGGAATCAACAACGCCATCAGATTTCAAGCTCATAGATACTTCTTTCAAGCGACCAGTTTTGTAGAGGTCGTCTTTGAAAGCAACCGCATGGCGAACGCCTTTGCTGTTAGTAAGACCAGCTTTAGTAGCTTCTTTACGCAAGTTAGAAATATCCACAGCAGGTTTTAAGTGTTTAGGACAACGGGAGATACAGTTCATGCAGTGAACGCATTTCCAAAGACCGTTGTCGAATGCAGGTTGAATGTGAGCCATAGGTGCATCATCACGGCTATCCAATACGAAACGGTTAGCTTTTGTGAATACATATGGTTCTAAGAAGTCGTCTTCGCGAGCAGTTAATTTGTTACATTCAGACGCGCAACAACCGCAAAGGATACATTCTGTACCAGCAACGAATTTTTTGAAGTCAGCTGGAGTTTGGCGAACAATTTTGTCACCTTCGTTGAATTCAGCTTTAAGGAAGATCCAAGGAGCAACTGTTTTCAAACGATCAACTTTGGATTCCCAATCAACAACTAAGTCACGAATAACGCGGAAGTTGCCGATAGGTGCAATTGTTAATTCGTCAGTACCATAACGTTCTGTTAATTCGTCGATTTTAGCTTCGCAACCAAGCATTGCTTCGCCATTTACACGAACGGAGCAAGCGCCACAAACTGCGGAACGGCAAGCTGCCAAGAATGTTAATGTTGGATCTTGAGTGTCTTTAATTTTTTGAAGGCCCCAAAGAATTGTACGGTCAGCTTCATAATCGAATTTGAAAGTCTGTACAAACGCGCGACCTTGTTGGTAACGGTGGATATGGTAGGTGATTTGTCTCATCTTAGTACTTCCTTTCTTGTGGTTCGTATTTAGTGAACACTACGTCGCGTTCTGTCAATTCGTACTCGCCGTCAGCACCCAATTTGATCAAAGAGTGTTTTAAGTATCTTTCATCATTACGTTTTGGATGGTCTTCACGAACGTGAGCACCACGAGATTCACGGCGGTGTAAAGCGCCCATAGCAATAGCTTTAGCTACTGTTAACATGGAGCCGATTTCACAATAGTTTACGAATGCCATGTTGTAAGTACGTTCAGGGTCACCTACATAACAAGTTTTGTAATCTTCCATCAATTGGTTGATTTCTTCTAATGCTTCAGTAATACCTTGTTCATTACGGAAGATACCTACTTTGTTCCACATAGCGTTAGCTAATGCGTCACGGATTTCAACTACTGGGCGACCGCCTTGGCGAGTCGTTACTTCAGTGAATTTTTCTTCCCAGTGTTTAGCAGCTGCAGCTAATTCTGCATCTACGTTAGGTTGTTCATGTGTTTCAGCATAGTCAGCTGCACCAGCACCGGATACTTTACCGAATACTACGCCGTCTGCCAAGGAGTTACCACCTAAGCGGTTAGCACCATGGATAGAGATACAGGATGCTTCACCAGAGGAGAACAAGCCTGGAAGAGAAGTAGCACAAGTTTTGTAATCTACTACGTCGATACCACCCATGATGTAGTGACATGTAGGACGAATAGGTACTGGAGTTGTCAAAGGATCACAATGTTCGAAGCACATAGCCAAGTCACGGATACCATGAAGTTTTTCGATGATAACTTCAGGACCTAAGTGACGAAGGTCAGCTACTACGTATGCGTTAAGACCAGAACCGAAACCACGACCTGCAGCGATTTCATCTTCGATTGCTTTCGCTACAACGTCACGGGATGCCAATTCCATTTTGTTAGGCGCATATTTTTTCATGAAACGTTCGCCTTCAGCGTTAAGAAGGTAACCACCTTCACCACGAACCGCTTCAGACATCAAGATACCAGTACGACCAAGACCAGTTGGATGGAATTGGATCATTTCCATATCTTTCAATGCATTACCAGCGCGGAATGCTGCTGCCATGCCGTCGCCTGTGGAAAGGAATGGGTTAGTAGTACGAGTCCAGAATACACGACCAGCACCACCAGTAGACAAGATAATAGCTTTTGCTTTAATTTGTTCTACTTTACCTTCTTTCATGTTCCAGATAACTGCGCCACCAACGTGACCGTTTGCGTCTTTAACAAGATCTAAAAGGTACCATTCTTGCAAGAAGTGTACGCCTTCTTTCAAGCATTGTTCGTAAGTTGTGTGCAAAATAACGTGACCAGTTTTATCCGCAGAGTAGCAAGTACGTGGATAGGATTGACCACCGAAGTTACGTTGCGCAATTTTGTTTTGTTCTGTACGGGAGAATGGAGCACCCATGTGGTCCATTTCAAGTACGCCTTCTGGACAGCGAGCACAGAAGAATTCGATCGCATCTTGGTCGCCAAGATAGTCAGAACCTTTTACTGTATCGAAAGTATGAGTTTCGATAGTGTCTTCAGCTGCTACGTTATTCAAACAAGCATTTACGCCGCCTTGCGCCATTGCTGTTGCAGAGCGAGTTGGGAAAATTTTAGTAATAAGTGCTACAGTTAAGCCTTTACGACGACCTACTTCAAGAGCCGCGCGTTGACCAGCGCCACCGCTACCTACTACTAGAACATCAAACTGTTCCATAATGACCTCCTCATAACTACCTTAATAAGAAAATTTGTTAGACTATCTCATTTCAAAAACTTATAAAAATTTTTGATAACCTAATCATTTTTCTTTCAAGAAAAACCCCATACTTATACGATTTTTCTTATTTCTTTACCTATAATTATAGAGAGCATTTTAGGTCATGTCTAAACCCTATTATGCATAATTAATTTTGATTAATCTAATTGATAATTTATTTCACTTAATATTTTTTAGGTAAAATTATGAGGAAAAAAAATTGTAATATGAATAATTTCCACAAGAACTTAAGGATATTACGAAAGTAGTTCGGTTCCGAAATTTTTGTATATTTTTATTTCTCCTAACACATATACGATCCCCATAAATACTAGCTTTTTACTTTATCCCAACTGTTCATAATAATTAATATCCGTTAAATTCCTACTAAAATCACCTCGAATTTAACTATCGAAAGTTATCGGTTTTTTTCACCCATAACAAGCATTTATCTCTGTGATAATAATTATCACAAGTTTTTTTAGTGATTTCTTTCACATCATCCAAAATCAATAAAATCTTAGTCATCTATGCGCATACGGCAATCTTCGATATAGTTCATCTTCATTCATTAGTAGAATTCATTAACTTTCAGTATTTCTCCATTTTTAGGGTTTCAAAACATGAAGAAGAGGCTTATAAACTCGCATAGACATTCATCTTTTGCTCATTCCTATTGTATAAGGTATGATAATAGATAAATAAGTTATATAATATTATATATATAGTCACCTTATATGGTGTTGTGGCTTTCACAATAAAAGAAAGCTTATATATATAATGACTATATTATAGTAGTTGGAGAGCTATATATTTAACTCATACATAAGGAGAACAGAGAATGAAAATTTTACTTGTAGAAGACGAAGAAATGCTGAATGGCATTACGGCCAAATATTTGCGTGCTGAGAATATGACTGTTGATACATGCTTCAACGGTCAACAAGCGATTGATTATGTTAACACATCTAGCTATGACGTTATCGTAATGGATATTATGATGCCGATCCTCGACGGCATTAGTGCTCTTGCACAAATGCGTAACGATGGCAATACAACACCTGTGTTGCTTTTAACAGCAAAAGATTCCTTGCAAGATAAAGTAACCGGCCTTAATACTGGCGCTGACGACTATCTTGTAAAACCTTTTGATCTTGAAGAATTGACAGCTCGTATTTATGCATTGGCTCGCCGTAATGCGCGTCATGCACAAAACGACATCCATGTTGGTCCTCTTACTATTAATGTTCCACAACGTACAGTTAAACGCGATGGCGAAACGATTACATTGACAGCAAAAGAATTCGACCTCTTATTCTATTTAGCAAGTAACGAAAATATCGTATTGTCTCGTCAACAAATTCTTGACCACGTTTGGGAATACGATTATGAAAGCTACTCTAACCTCATCGACGTATACATTAAAGATTTGCGCAAAAAAATCGATACCGATGAGAATGTGAAACTCATTCAAACGGTTCGTGGAGTAGGGTATGTCCTCAAAACTGAAAACTAACGATCCCCACCGGGATTTGGACACCATGTCCGGGGCAGCCACCGATTTATTCAATCGGCTGCCCCTAACCTTTAAAATTATGTCTTGGTATACCATCTTTTTGCTCATCATTTTGATGGTTGCTTCCGCATGGATTTATGCATATACACATGAGTCCGATAACAAGGAAGTACGAGAACGTTTGCAGCAGCAAGCGATGATTATGGCTACGGATATTCGAAAGTTTAAACCCTATCAAGATAATACATTCTTCTTCGTATCCACCCAAGACGGTTATATTATTAAAGGCGCCTTACCGGATGGTTTCCCTAATCAAACAGTCCTTTCCTTAGGACAGGTTGGAGAAATCGCTGTTGGTGATGACACCTTCTACTACTACGATACACCGGTTAACGAACCGAATTATCGTGGTATTTTGCGTGCCGTTACAAAGGTAAAAACAGCGTCTAAAAAGACTGAAAACCTTTTATACAGCTTACTATTAGGAAATATCATATTCTTGCTGATTTCCTCACTAGGTGGTTATCTATTTATCAAGAAAGGACTTAAACCAGTCCGAACCTTGACCAAAACAGCTAAAGTTATCGGTAAGAACAACGACTTGAGCCGCCGTATCGACATTCCACCGCGCACTGCGAAGGATGAAATCTACGAACTAACTACTACATTTAATCGCATGATTTCAGGTCTTGAAGATTCTTCAAACCGTGAAAGACAGTTTAGTTCTGACGTTTCGCACGAGTTGCGGACACCGATTGCGGTTATTAAAGCAGAAAGTGAATTTGCTTTAAAATACGGCCGCACCGAAGACGATTTGCGGGAAGGTTTGACACATATCTTAGAACAAGCTAAGTTTATGACCAATCTCGTAAGCCAATTGCTTGATGTAGCTCGCCTAGAGAATGCACAAGATCTTACCTTCGCTCCTGTAGATGTATCAGGGATGCTGACGAATATGGTTCATGACTATACTCGACTTTGTGCAGAAAACACAGAAAAGCAAATCACCATAACATCTCAAATTGAGCCAAATTTACGCATGACGGCTCACGAAGTATCCTTGCGTCGAGCTATTACAAACTTAGTGGATAATGCCATTAAGTTTACAAATACTACCATCGATATTTCAGCAAAACTCGTAGGTCATGAGCTCGTTATTACCGTGTCAGATAATGGTATCGGTATCGAGCAAGAAAACCTAGAGCACATTTGGGACCGCATGTATCAAACGGAACAATCCCGTAATAAAAAATCAAACCACGGTATCGGCCTCGGCCTGTACTTTGTAAACAAAGTTATTAGCTTGCACCACGGCAAAGTAACAGCCACTAGCGAACCTCAGGTAAAAACTACGTTTACCGTGCGATTACCGTACAATCATAGTGAAGAATAAACTAAAGGGACTGACTAATGGTCAGTCCCTTTGCTGTTATCTAATTTTATCCTACAAATTGTTGCCAGAATGGCATATACACATATTCTAGGAATGTCCATACGAGCAGACCTGCTACAGCACCAACGATAGCACCATTGATGCGAATCCAGCTGAGGTCGTCCTCTACCTTAGATTCGATGAAGTAAATAAACTTCTCTGTGCTAAGGCCGCCGAGCACTTGGCGTATGATGGTTTCAATGAGGTCGTAGCCTTGTTCAAGGACATAGACACCTATATCGTGTAATGTAACTTCAATACGGTTTCTAAGGTCTTCAGATTGACCGTATACGGTCCACAATTCAAGGGCGATATTAACTAATACTTGAGCTGGTGTTTCCCCATTTTCATCCCCTACGAGTAATAGTTCTTCTACATACGGGCATAAATGGTTTTCAATGACAGATTCCCAGTCTTGTTCGCGAATCCAACGCTCCCACGCTTCATCGAGGGCATTACAAACTTCGCGATTATCTTCAATATTGCGAATGGGATCTACCCATTGGCGAAGCCATGCAGTCCGTTCAGGACTATTTGGTCGCTTCCAGTTTTCAAGCATAGCATAAGCCTCTTGAACGATAGCCTGTGCCAACTCATGGTAGTTCACCACATCAGTCGCTTCAGACATAGAGATGAGGAAATCAGACCAGAAGCCTTTTCTCTTTTTCTTATGAGCCTCTTCTGCTACAACCGCTGTAAGCCATGTCACCATAGCTGGATGGTTGATACGTTCTTGAATTACGTTCAATACCTGTACAACCATGCCTTCATAGCGATTATGTTCACATAAATCGAGCAATACGTGTTTTAACACAGGTACGAGGGAGTGTTTTTCTAGCAAACCGCGAATGCGTTTCGCCCCCCACTGTGCCCATTCTTCGCTCGTTTGAGATTTCCATAATAGATGCAACCCTTGATGGATTACAAGACGCGCTGCCCGTTGCCCTTCCGGTGATAGCAAGAATTTTTCAAACAATGGAACAAATTCCACATTATTTAACAATACCTTGCAACGATCCTTGGTCAGCATCTTTGTCTCAACCAGCTTGATAACACCATTGATAAGGCGATCTTTATTTCTTGGAATGAGCGCCGTATGGTATGGGAAACCGAGTGGCTTACGGAACAAAGCAGTTACGGCAAACCAGTCGGCTACGCTACCGATAAGGGCAGACTGCACAGCCCAGTAAAGCGGCTGATACCAGCTTTCAGAACCAAAGAAAAATTGACCTACGAAAGCAAAACAGTACAATAGAGCAGTCAAACCAAGAATACCATTTGCGCGCTGCCGCAAGGTAAGGGATTTCAAATATCTAATCATTTGAGCACCCCCTCTACAAAAATGGTCAAGCCGTAGAAGATGCCGCCTAGGATAGCCCCTACGAGAGAGCCGTTAATACGAACCATTTGAAGGTCATAGTACATCTTGCCGCGTACGATTTGGGTAATTTCCTCAGGTGAATAGCGAGATAGTTCCTGCCCCACCACCTTATCGATAAGAGGGTTCAATTTTTGTAACCACGGAATGCTACGAAGCAAGAAGAACCGTTCAAATGGCGCCTGCTTATCTGGGTTCAACAAGATTTCCGTACCGAGCACATTAAAGCGGTCGATAACGATGTCCATGAGGCGATTCCAATCTACAGTATCGCCGTCGATGAGCTTACCTTCCCATTCTTCGAGAACCATTCGGATCCATTGGTCTTTATGTTCCTCGATAAATGCTTGCCATTCCTTATTAGTTTCCAAATTATTGAAGAATCGAATCGCTTGGCCCCATACGTAGCGACCTAGCGCAGAATCGATGGACTCATTTTCCTTCAAGAATTGAACAGCCTTTTTCTGCACCGTTTCCACCAATCGTTCTGGTGAAAGCCCATCCCCACCAAAGGCAATAGCCAGTTCGCGGAAGAAGGAATCCTTCGTATAGGTTTTCATAATGTCTAGCATGACGCGATACAAATAAGGGTATACCTGATTCGATGCGATAACACGCTGACAGGTACGGTTAAAGTAGAGCCAGAAAATACTTGCTGTTTGGCGTTCTAACATGCAGCGGCCAAACAAGATAACGAGAGGCGTCGCCTTCCAGTTCGTAACACCTTTATAAACAGCCTTATTGATTTCTTGACGCATAGGCTCAATATCCATATGGGATAAGACTTGATTACCTACACCGTACAAGATTTCTTTAATCTGACCTTGTCCTACATCACTCATGCCGTATTCGATAATACGAACCATTACGCGTTCTTTTTTGATGGCATAATACATCTGCGGCACACGTAGCAACTCTTCACTGAGCATGGTACGCCCTATTTGAATAAGACGCTCCTTGCTACGCGGCAAGATGGCTGTCTTAAAAGGAATACCCAAAGGCTTCGTAAAGAGTGCCGTTACCGCATACCAGTCCGCCAAGCCACCAATCATGGCCGCTCCAGATACGTGCATGATAAACGCCCAGAACGTATCCTGTCGTTGTGGATATGCAATTAAAAATATAATAGCCATGACAACCAACAGGGTGGTTGCCACTGGTTTAGTTTTCATCATCACTTGATCCTAACTTACTGAATTACGTATATAGACTCTCCCCATATAACGTAGTGACCTCTAGTGTCACGGACTTTCACAAACTACAAACGGTGAAAGTAGATTTAGAATGTGCATTCGTCGCCATCTTTTTGAGGCGCCCAAATCGGCACATCTCCAAAGAGGGCCTCAAAATACACGGATGGAGTCCATAATGGACCATTTAGATGCATCGGAATAAAGGCTTTTTTCACGTCTACGCGGCGTAAAAACTCAATGCTGCCCCACTCCATAGCGTCTTCGAGACGATTATCGACAGGGAACATCGCCACATCTACAGACAAGCCTTCCAGCTCCTTAAACTCACGCCAAGCCATACGCTTTGCATCTGCATTATTTTCTGGTGTATCACCAAGCCAATGCCACCAGTTGAGGTCACCGGCATGGAAGATAGAATCAGAGTCGATATTAGCCGTATTTGTCTTTACGTAGAAAGAACCGCCTTCATCGGTGCTACCATACATATGGATGCCTACATCATCAAGTGTGGCATCTTGGCCAGGGCGCATGGTAATACATTTTTTCACCTTACCCTCTAATGGTACATCTTGATGGCAAATATAACGAGTTTGAGGACCATCAAACTCCGTAATAGACGGATTAAAGTGATCACCATGAGTATGGCTCACAAAGAACCAAAGCTCACGACCTCGTTTAGCTAATTGCCAAACTATATTATTAGGATCTTTATAATAATCAAACACATAGCAACGCTTGCCATCATCTACGACAAAGCCACTATGAGCTAAAAAAGTAACATCTAACATTATTATCAATACCTCTAGTTTATTGAGAATTTATATCATTCGCATTGTTTATTATACCATATTTTTATAAAGACAGGGCATAAACATCTTCCATTACTATATACGCAAAAGAACCGCTAGTTTACTAACTAGCGGTTCTTATTCATTACGATACTAAAGACTTGACTAAACGAACGATTTTAAGAAATAAGAGGTATTATAAAATAAATATTACATATCCCTTCAACATTTAGCCGTCTGCCCGAATTATAATAATGTTTTAATGAAAGCTTCCATTTCCATCGGTTTTACAACAGGCTCGAAGCGTCCTACCACATTACCTTTACGATCTATAACAAACTTAGTAAAGTTCCACTTTACCTCATCGTCTTTCAAATAGTTAGGATCAATGCCATTGAGATAGTCTGTAAGCATTTCTGTCTTATCACTAGGTGGGAACCCTTTAAATGGTTGCTCTTTAATCATATATTTGAATAAATCCAAGGCACTTTCATCACGCACATCAGATTTCCCCATCACAGTAAAAGTAACACCATAATTCAATTTGCAGAAGGATTGGATTTCCTTATTAGAACCAGGCTCTTCCTCGCCAAATTGATTGGAAGGAACCGCAATAATTTCTAAGCCTTGCTCTTTGTATTGTTTATAGAGAGCCTCTAGGCCCTCATATTGATGAGTAAATCCGCATTTACTCGCCGTATTAACAATGATAAGAACTTTTCCTTCAAATGTTTGTAAGGATTGTAATTCACCAGACTTAGTAGGCAGGGAAAATTGATATACAGACATAGTATCTCCTAATTTAAATTAAAAATCTCTATTATACGTATAACGCACATCATAATCAAAGGCAGCGGTCCTATCAGCAGCAGTTTTTTGCCATTCTGTCGGTGCTGTACCATCTTTTTCAAGGAAGAATCCAGAGTCAAGATAACGAATGATAATATAGTTGGAATCTTTTTGGTCAAAGCCATTGCCACGACTGAAGTCAATGCCATGGCCTGTATTGCAGGTTACGATGGCTTCCAATAATGGCAAGGTAATGGCGTTCAACGTGATTTTCATATCAGGGGAATCAAAAATCTTTTTAAGGAATGAACTAGGTTTTTCTTCCTTATAGACTAACAATTTGCTAATTGTACCATTAGATGCACATACTACGCGGCGGATTTCATGAATAGGAATATCAACCTTACCATTTGAGATAACACCGTTTTTAATAGTGATTTCACGTTTACCCATAATAGAATAATCCAATGGTAATTGAAGTGTATCTAAATTTGCAGGGAAATCTGCTGTCAATTTATGACGAGCAAAAGCTGCGATAACCGCTTTTGTTTCACGAATGTTATGACCAATGTTAGAT
This sequence comes from uncultured Veillonella sp., assembly GCF_963524655.1. Taxonomy (GTDB): domain Bacteria; phylum Bacillota; class Negativicutes; order Veillonellales; family Veillonellaceae; genus Veillonella. The sequence goes on along the minus strand of NZ_CAURHA010000007.1, from coordinate 24,059 downwards.
TCTGTACGGTCCGTATCTAAATCTTGGCCTTCTATATTCTTCCAATTATGGTCTCTAAACATAATCGTATAGTTAGAATTTGAATTTAGATATCTTGTAAGATATAGCTCATTTACATCTTCAAAATCAATGTCAGTTATAACCTGTCCATTTGCATCTTTACAGAGCACACCATTATAACTAATTGTTAACGTACGATCATTACTTTCAAAAACAACAGGATGTGCGTCGAATACAGAAATCATAGCCCTCTCCTTTTCACGACTCTAAACACAACTACACTTGTATATATCAAGTGCATTGACTCAATACATTGATTAAATATATTAATCAAATATTCTTAGCTTAATCATACACCTTCTATATAGGATTATACAAATGATATATTTCTGCCTTTATAGTTATAAAATCATGATGCTTAAGAAAACAAAAGACACCAATCATCCGATTGGTGTCTTTATAATATAAGAATCTAGTTCATAATAGTTCTGTATCATTGAACAGATGAAATTATAATCTATTTCATATCAAACAAAACAGAGTTCTCTAAGAAGATATGCTCATGAAGGCCTTCTTCTAAAGCTTTCATAGTTTTAAACACATACACATAAGTAGCACAGCCATCTGCTGGTGCAGTGTAATGATTAGTCAATTCACTTAAGGATTCTAATAGCACACCTGCAGCTTCGTGCTCGGCACGGAGTTCATCAAAATCTACAGGTTTACCCGCTATAAACTCTGGAAAATCCACATGTTCTTCATGACGGAAATGAGGAACGAGGGCCGATTTCAGTTGAAGGAAGGTTTGATAAATCTTCGTCAATTCTGCCCCATGATGGTCGTAGTGTACATTGAGGAGCTTTGCTAAACCTTGATCAATTTCATCAATCATAGCCAATTGTTCTCGATGATAGTTGTGAACAATGTAATCAATCAATTGCTCTTTGGAATAGCTCAGTACCTCTGCACGAGAGGACTTTTGTACTCGTTGAACAGTATTCAACATAGCGATGTATTCATCTACATCTTTACCTTTAGCCTCGATAGCCTCTACCAATGGATGTCCACCACCACAGCAAAAGTCGATACCATCCTTCGCCAACACATCCATTAACTCTGGATTGACCTTAACCGCATCAGCTACGGTCATGGATTTATTAATAGTATTTACACTCATAAGATACACCTCCAATGATGTAACTCCATTTCGTTCAAATTATATCTATACTATAAGCCAAATTGTAAATCCTGTCTGTCGCAGTAGCTACAAATTTGAGAATACCCATCATCCAATATGAAGGCTACGAAAAATAACAGTAAATCATGAATATACAAACCTATATAATACAAAAAAGCTGGCCCTATAGAGCCAGCTTTCAGCATATCAAAACATATACGACATATGTTTATATATAATTGTTTGGTCAGCTATTAGATGCTTTCAACAGCAGCGATAGCTGCAACGTCTACAACGTCTTGAGCAGAGCAACCGCGGGAAAGGTCATGAATAGGTTTAGCTAAACCTTGAATCAATGGACCAATAGCGTCAGCGCCAGCGAAACGTTGAACCAATTTATAACCAATGTTAGCAGCTTGAAGATCAGGGAAAATCAAGATGTTAGCTTTACCAGCTACATGAGAGCCAGGAGCTTTCTTTTCTGCTACGGAAGGAACGATGGAAGCGTCCAATTGTAATTCGCCGTCAAATTTGAAGTCTACATTGCGTTCTTTCAAGATATTAACAGCTTCTACTACTTTGTCTACTTCTGGAGTGGAAGCGGAACCTTTAGTGGAGAAGGACAACATAGATACGCGAGGATCAGCCATGCCAACAACTTTGCGAGCTTTTTCTACAGTGGATTCTGCAATATCAGCCAATTGTTCGCTAGTTGGGTTAGGCAATACGCCACAGTCGGAGAAGATAAGCATGCCATCATCACCATATTCTTTTTTATCTGTGAACATAACCATAGTGGAAGATACAGTTTTAAGGCCTGGTTTAGTACCTACAACTTGTAATGCAGCGCGCAATACGGATGCAGTTGGAGTTGCGGAACCAGCAACCATGCCGTCTACTACGCCAAGACGAACAAGCATAGCACCGAAGAACAAGCAGTCGCCTTTCATAGTTGCGTCAGCTTTTTCAGGAGTCATACCTTTTTTAGCGCGCAATTCTACGAATGTATCAACCATTTCTTGGTAACGATCGTAGTTAGCTGGATCGATGATTTCAGCACCTTCAATGGATACGCCAGCAGCTTTAGCAGCTTCAGCGATTTCAGCAGGATTACCTACTAATACAGGTGTGCAGAAACCTTCTTTCAAAATGATTTCAGTTGCTTTCAATACGCGTTCATCTTGGTATTCTGGCAACACAATTTTTTTACCTAATGGTTTTACTTGGTCTTTTAATTTTTGAATTAAATCCACGATTTTTGCCTCCTTAACATTGGCTTTACGCCATATCAATACTATTATTATAGCAAATTCAACCTATTGGTAAAAGTAAAAATTATTTCTCACCCTATCATTCCTAGTTTTATACCCTTTTAGTAAAAGTTGGAATCTATTCCAACTTTTCTAATATTTAGTAATAAATTGGGATTTCATTCCAACTTTTACATCATTTTATGACTAATTAGGATTCAATTCCAACTTTTAGTAGAAGATTACGAAGAAAGCTCAACCCTTTTATTGAGCTCTTTCCACATAAAAGGTTACAATAATAGAAACTACACATTCTTTCAAATCCCTAATTATAGTCATACATCTACTAGGAGGACTCATGGCAAATACAGAAACGACCATCAATGCCGTTGTTAATCCGAAAAACAACGATGCACCTATAGATATAGAGAAAACGATTAAAGCCTTAGAACGTAATAAATTCGTAGTCCATTATTTTGAAACGGGTGCCGAAGCCGTTGCGTATTTACAATCTCGCATTCAAAACAAACGAGTAGCCATCGGTGATTCCCACACCCTATTAGAACTCAAGGCTTATGAGGCCTTGCGCGAGGTCAACGAGGATGTAACAGACATTCAGCGACCGTTAGCGGGTGAAAGCTTCCGTGATACGGCCTTACGCACCATGGGTCGTGATGTATTTCTTACTTCGGTAAATGCATTATCCCAAACAGGAGAAATGGTTAATATTGACGGCACAGGAAATCGCGTGGCTGCTTCTTTATTCGGCTCCCAAGAGGTATTCTTTGTACTAGGCATTAACAAGATTACCCCTGATTTAGCATCAGCCATTTATCGAGCTCGCAATGTAGCAGCTCCGCTGAACAGCAAAAAGAATAAGAAAAGCTCACTCAACCCATGTGCCAAATTAGAAGAAAAATGTTATGACTGCGGGTCACCAGATAGAATCTGTAACGCCTTAACTATTTACTATAAAAAGATGCGTAACATGCAAACCATGGAGGTTATCATCATCAATGTATCTTTAGGCTTCTAATGGTTTGCGGTCCATTGAGAAAATCTTGAATGCTCAGCTGTCCTAGACCATTAACGACTCTATAAATCGTAGACCATCTAGGATCGATAGCACCGCTTTCAAGATCACTTATATAAGATTGAGCTAGACCTGATTTATCTGCTAGTTGATACTGTGTCATGCCCAATTGTCTACGCCAAAGTAAAATCAACACACCGAGCTTGTGAACTTCTTGTCGAATTTGTAAATCTCGACAACATACGATAGGATTCATAGCAACCTCTATCTACTTTCACACTCAACACATGCTTATGACCTAACTATAACGATTAACTGCGGCCGCTGACTAGTAGCAGTTGAAAAGCGATAACGTAAAAGCCTTAATAAAAACTAACATCCACATTAGTTCTATTAAGGCTTTTTTCTACGTCTATTAAGTTATGTCCGATTTCATCAATTCGTGGAATTTTAGTATATCTAACAAGAATTAAGACTAAAAATACAGATATTACACTCAACAAATTTTGGTTTTATGAGCATTTATCGTGATTTCTATACATTATCCATACATTAGATGTAGCCTTGAATTCTAATAGCAAAAAGAGGACTATACCTAGTACAGTCCCCTTCGATTATCTTTATAAGATTATTCAGTAATGCTATCTTGTGCCTTTTTGATTTCCATGTATTTAACCATGCCATCAACAGCCTTTTTGGCTTCGCGCATTGCCAATACTACAGTAGCAGGTTTATGTACAACGTCACCGCCAGCGAATACGCCTTTACGGTTAGTCATGCCATATGGATCTTCTGAAGTAATGATGTAGCCTTTTTCATCTACTTTTAAGTTGTTACCTTCACCGATGAGGCGAGCATTTGGTTTATGACCAGCAGCGATGATGATTTTATCAACAGGTAATACTTGGTAATTACCAGTGCCATGAATACCTGCACCATCTTCGTTGAGCGCCATAACTTCGTATTTGAAGCCTTCTACTTTGTCTTTACCTTCTACTGCTACTGGAGAAGCGAACCATTGGAATTGAACACCTTCAGCACGTGCTTCTTCGTATTCAGACAATAATGCTGGCATTTGTTCTTGGCTACGACGGTATGCTACAGTTACAGATTTACAACCTAAACGTACGCATGTACGAGCCGCATCCATCGCTACGTTACCACCACCGATGATGATGACGCGATCGCCTTTTTTCACAGGAATGAGAGATTCTTCAAGATCCCCATTTTCTACTAATTGAACGTTAGTCAACAAGTACATCGCTTGGAATACACCATGGATTTCATCGTTTTCCATGCGTACTTCTTGAGGAATATGCGTACCTGTACCGATAAAGATGGAATCAAAGCCTTCAGCGAAAAGCTCATCCAATGTTTTATCTTGACCGATAAATGTATTACATACGAATTTAACCCCTAAGCCTTCAAGACGAGCGATTTCACGACGAACTACAGACTTGGACAAACGGAATTCTGGAATACCGAATAAGAGTACGCCACCTGGTTCAGATTGGCCTTCAAATACAGTTACATTGTAACCAAGCTTAGCCATGTCACCTGCTACGGACAAACCGGCAGGGCCAGAACCTACTACGGCTACATTACCGAGATTTTGTTGGATTTTCTTAGGTTTGCGAAGTTCATTGATGCTTTCAAAGTCAGCAGCAAAGCGTTCCAATTTACCGATATTGATAGGCGGTTTTTTCGCCTTGTTCATGATACAGTTGCCTTCACATTGGTTTTCACGTGGACATACGCGACCACAAATGGATGGCAAATTGGTACGTTCCGCCAAAATATCGTTGGCCAAACCAAAGTTACCGTGTGCGATGGCTTGGATGAAACGAGGAATTTCGTTTTCAATAGGACAGCCCATTTGGCACAAAGGTCTTGGACAGTTTAGACAACGTTTCGCCTCGGCGAGCGCTTCCTCCATCGTATAATCCGCATCAAAATGTAGTGGTTTTAATTCGTTACTCATGGCACATGCCTCCTAGCAAGGATCCAGTACTATACTTATACAGCGTTGCATGCACCTAAACATTCCGATGAGCCCTCTCACATAGGGATGCCGCCACATGCTGCTAACATTTATCTTTTGTAACCATTCGATAGACGTGTGGTCACTGGTCAGACACACACTATTCTATAGTATATTCTAAATTGTGAAAGTCGAAACCGTCAAGCAATTCTCACAGGTTGTGTATACGGATATAGGCCCTATTCATGCAAGGATTGCATAGAAAAGAACGACGCACAATCCCCATTTTTTAAGTATATATTTACATATACATCTATGCATGTATACTGATTATAGATAGAATAATTCATACATTCTTAACAACTTTACAGGTACTAATACCTTAGCATACAAATATAGAAGTTGATGATACCAATCCAAGATATATGTTTATACGAGGTGCCTTATAAATACACCAGAATGTAAGAGGTTCACTATGAACACCAAAGACTTTACTAAAAAATATTATATTGATCGCCGTGGTTCACACTCTAGAAAGTGGGACGGTCAACATTTGAAATTCAATCGCACCGACCTATTACCTCTATGGGTAGCGGACATGGACTTTCTGCCTCCGCAGTGCATCCAAGAGGCTATTTGTAACTATGTGAAAGCCAATTCTTTAGGCTACACCATGACAAATCCTAATTATCTAGAAGCTGTCATAAGTTGGTACAAACGTCGCCATAACTGTACTCTAAAAAAGGACTGGCTCGCCAGTGCACCCAATGTCATTACAGGCCTCATGTGGTGTATCGGTGCTTTCACAAAAGCAAAGGATGCCATTGCAGTCCTAACGCCTGTATATGGTGCATTCGACACGAGCGCTAACGATGCACAGCGTCAAATCATCGCCGTTCCTATGAGTCGCGACGGAGAAAATCGCTATTCCGTAGATTACGAGGCCTTTGAAACGGCCATCATCAAACACAATGTTACATTATTTATTCACTGCAATCCGCATAATCCTGTAGGTCATGTGTGGACAGAAAGCGAGATGGATCAACTATTTAGCATTTGTCAGCGCCATAAAGCACTCATTATCAGTGACGAAATCCATCAAGACCTCATTACGGGACCGAGGGCCTTTATGCCAGCACTAGCTGTATCTAATGGCGCCTATGCAGATAATCTAATTGCTATGTCCTCCCTATCAAAATCATTTAATATGGCTAGCTTGCACCATGCGGAGGTCATCATCCCTAATGAGGAACTGCGAGGTCGTTATAATACCTTTAAAGGGCTTGTATACCATACTGATTCTGACGTTATTGCGGAAGCGGCCATTACTACCGCCTACACGCATCCAGAGGCTGAAATTTGGCTCTTCCAGTTGCTTGCCGTTGTAAGAGAAAACTATGACTATCTCTGCCAGAACTTGATGGTGGCTTTACCTAAATTACGCATCAGTCCCATGGACGGCACCTACTTGGCGTGGATTGATTTTGGCGCCTACGTGAAAGCCGAGGATATGCACGATGTATTTGAAAATCGATGTGGCATCGCCCCTAGCTTTGGTGAATGGTTCGGTGGTGAACGCTACGCTACCTTTGTGCGGCTCAATTTAGCTACAAGTCTAGAAAACATCAAAATAGCGACTAATAGTATACTTCAACACATACATCCATAGGATATATGTGCACAAAAAAGAGGCTACTCTAGCATCATTCAATGTTAGAGTAGCCTCTTTCTGTTATAAGTCTATACTATTAGTTTTTACAACATGTCGATATTATGGTTTACACATGTTGTATTATAGTTTCACCATAATGCACTGTTAGCATTACATAGGATTTTATTTAGTTCTTCCGAAGTGGTCCTTAGCAAATTGCATATCTTGTACTAGTTCTAATGTGCCAAGGTAGTTATTGTTTTGATCGCGTACGGCCATGTAATTTACATAGAATGGGCGACCTACCTTTTCAAGCCAAACTGCTACATTATCGCGTTCACCATTACGGAAGGACTCGATGATGCCACGTACAATTGGCTCTACCCTTGGAGGATGGCAAGAAAACACATCTCTACCAATAGCTGTTGTAGGGCGTTTGAATACCTTTTCACCGTCGTTAAAATAACGGTTAATGTCCACATGGTCAACGAAAGTAATTTCCATAGGCATTGTATTAAGCATAGCATCTAGTTGCTCTAGCGTTAAGCTGCCACCGATTAAAGCGATTGTATTGCTATCACCACTTGTTGGTGCTTTAGCAGCTAATGCAGCTTCAGCCTCTGCCCAAGCAACGCGTTCTACGCCAAAGATTTCTTCGTATTGTTCAGTGTCTTTGTAGATTTGGTACCATTCTTCAGTGCTAAAGTTCTCTGCACAGATTGGGAACAAAATATTTTGTTCTTTGTAAATCATCTCTTGAGCACGTGTAAGAAGACCATCAAACTCTTCGTACCAAGCATCATCAATAGACGTAGCACGAGCTAGACGACCAAAGCCATCGCGAATATCTCCGTCAACAGTCCACATAACTAGGGATGGACCAGAAATATCGTAAGCCACTTTCAAATGAGGATATAAAAGATCGCCCTTCTTAGCGTAGTGAATGGACACTTGGCGCACTTCGTTTACATCATCTACTGTAGCAGTCTTATCAGCCACTTTCACCTTAAGCGCTTCGATCAAAGCATCAAGTGCTTTATTTTCCTCTGTTAATCGGTTAATCGGATGACCTACTGTTTCCACCAAAGTCACAACGCTTTTGCTCTTCTCTTGAGCTTCTAGTACAGCCTCTACTTTAGCATGTTCTGCATCCATTTGTTCGTGGATAGTAGAACCGTGGAATAGTGCAGAGTGAAGGTCACATAATTGTTGAACCTCAGCCAATGGCGTACCTTCACGCATAAGGCCTTGCTCAGCTTTCATGATTTCACTTGCCTCTACATGAGCAAATTGACTAGCAAAATCTTCACGAACAGCACCAAGGTCTTCGCCTGTGCCTAAACGTTTTAAGAAGCCTTTAAGCTGCTCTACGCGTTCGCTATCTTGCACTGTATCTTGAACTGCATCGGCAGTTGTATTTTCGGAATTTTCCTTAGCGTTAGCAGATGTTTCTACAGAATTAGGCTTCACAGCTGCAGTAGGCGCAGCAGGTGTAGAAGTTGCAGCAGTTGCACCACTAGGAGGAACGCTCGCACTTTCACCATCACCAGATAAGTTTGGCATTTCACCAGTTAATGTAAAACCTGCTTTCATGAAAGCGCCTACGATATCAATCATGGATACGCCTTTCATTTTAGCCCCTTTCGGGATAGTCATGATTTTACCAACAGAGTTCAACATCACCTTATTTGTAATCTCGGTGAACCCTAATTCTTTCATAATCTCTGTTACTTCAGGATATTCTGTTACCAAATCATATACAGATTTGGATAAATCTAATTTCTTTTCCATTTTGATCCCCTCGTGTCAAAAATTTCTATCATATACTAATTCATATGCCTATACGATGCGTATAAGGCTGTTCTACTATTATGTAACAGGTCTATATTCATAACCTATGACTCTATGATAAACGATATCGATTATTAAATCTGTATCCATGGCTATACTTTTGAAAGCACTTCCTAAAATTTTTATAAAACATGTAAGGATATCTCAAGATAAGGGAGCTTGTTCAATAAGACAACTAAGCAACTAGACATAAAAATAACGGATAGATGATACATCAACCCCCAATGCATGAGGAGATTAACCAACTATCCGTTATATATAAATTAGTTTGCTTCTTCAATTCCTAATTTAAATCCTGATTCTGTTTCTGTTTCTGTTGATGTTTCTGTTTCTGTTTCTGTTTCTAACAAGTATATCACTTAATCGTGATGTGGTTTCAATGCTTTTTCGTAGTTTTCAGAAACTTTGTCCCAGTTAATGACACGGAAGAATTCCTTGATATAGTCTGGGCGACGGTTTTGGTAGTGCAAGTAGTATGCATGTTCCCAAACGTCTAAGCAAAGAATTGCTTTTTTACCTTCTAATAGAGGGTTATCTTGGTTCGCAGAGGATGTTACTTCAAGATTACCTTCTTGGTTAACTACGAGCCAAGCCCAACCAGAGCCAAAACGTGTTGCCGCCGCAGCAGAGAAGCTTTCAACAAAAGCATCATAGCCACCAAGTTCAGCGTCGATAGCCTCTTTTAAAGGGCCTTGCAATTTAGATGTGTCTGGTTTTGTCATGATTTCCCAGAACATAGTGTGGTTCTTGTGACCGCCGCCATTGTTGATAACCGCTTGACGGATGTCCTCTGGCACATTAGCGATATCGCCAAGAATGCAGTCTACACAGCCATAAGCAAGATCAGGATATTTTGCGATAGCAGCATTTAAATTATTAACATACGCTTGATGGTGCTTGTCATGATGCAATTTCATTGTTTCTGCGTCGATAACAGGCTCAAGATAATCATAAGCATATGGTAATGGTGCAAGTTCGAAAGGTTTCATAATAGTCCTCCTTAAATTTAGGGCACGAACGATATTTGTTATTGCCTAGTATCGTTCTTGTGAAAGCGTTTCGATGCACCTGCATCGGGTAGTTATTATTGATATGAATTATCATTCTTTATTTATTGTATCCTTTATATAGAAAATCGTCAATATAACTATAAGACTGATAATGCATAGCTTCATTCCCCAAAATGTATTAAGACCATTATAAGATATCTATATATTCACTATTTAAAGCCTTATTCATGCTGCGTACGGCACAGAATTTGCCACACATACTACACGTTTCACTATGGCCTTCCTCTGGAGCACGACTTTCACGAATGGCACGAGCTCTTTCAGGATCGAGGGCACAAGCATATTGGGCCTCCCAGTCAAGAACACGTCTTGCATCAGCCATCGCATCATCTCTATCTCGCGCACCAGGGATGCCTCGCGCTATATCTGCCGCATGAGCTGCAATTTTGAACGCCATGATACCATCTTTTACATCATCTGCATTAGGCAATGCCAAATGCTCCGCCGGCGTCACATAACAAAGGAAGGACGCCCCATGCATGCCCGCTACAGCACCACCAATGGCAGCAGTAATATGGTCATAGCCAGGTGCAATATCTGTTACTAGGGGACCTAGCACATAGAACGGAGCACCTCCACACAAAGTTTCTTCAATTTCCATATTAGCTTGAATTTGATTGAGTGGCACATGTCCTGGGCCTTCGATAATAACTTGAACACCCTTTTCACGAGCACGCTTTGTGAGTTCTCCAAGACGAACGAGCTCCTCAATTTGACAGACATCTGTTGCATCCGCCAAACAACCTGGACGGCATGCATCACCTAAAGAGATTGTCACATCGTATTCTCGGCAAATGTCCAAGATATCGTCAAAGTATTCATAGAACGGATTTTCCTTACCGGTCATACTCATCCACGCAAAGATGAGGCTACCCCCACGGCTAACAATATTTAATTTACGCTTATGTTTTCTGATTTGCTCAATTGTTTGACGAGTAATACCACAGTGTAGTGTCACAAAGTCTACACCATCCTCCGCATGGAGTCGAATGGTATCTAGAAAGTCTTGAGCTGTTAGCTCTGCCAAGTCTCTTTTATGGTGAATCACACTGTCATATACAGGGACTGTGCCAATCATGGCCTTACACTCGCCAGTCAACTTGCGTCTAAAAATACGAGTGTCCCCGTGAGTAGATAAATCCATAATTGATTCGGCCCCTAGTTGGATAGCCCAATTCACCTTTTCTAATTCGCTGTCATAGTCCGTCACATCGCGCGAAGTACCTAGATTCACGTTTATTTTAGTGCGCAACGCCTTTCCAATACCTTCTGGATCAATGCATGAATGGTTCTTATTGCAAGGAATAACCACCTGTCCTAACGCCACAAGTTCTCGAATTCTCTCTTCAGAAACATTTTCCTTATTAGCTACGACCTTCATAGCCTCTGTGACAAAGCCTTTTTTTGCTGCTTCCAATTGAGTATAAAACATACTTTATTTCCTCCTATTGAGTAAAAATATATTAGCTTTGTACACAAGAAAAAGGGGATCGATACAAAATGATCGATACCCTTTAATGGTCTTTGCGTGCTTCCTACGCGGGCATGATCCCGATCAGGTCAAAGGTCAGGTGCTAACAGCCCTTTCTCAGCCTATTCCATAGGCTCCCTTGCATACTCTGCTATGTAATTATGTTTAGCATATCACTATTCAATAAATAGTTCAATATACGAATAAGTCTTAATCAATATGACTTCAATAACTAATCAACCATATGCCAGATATATATATAGAGATAAATTGGTATAGATAAATATTCAGTCAGTTAGTTAGTTGATTAACGAGTTAGTTAGTCAATGATGCACTGACACATTTTCATCGTTGTTAACGCCGCTTGGTGAGACTCTTCGGTAACGCCAGCACAGCAACTAGAGTCTACGTAAACAGGAATTTCTGGTAAACCAGCTTTCAATATAATCGCATTAGAAACAACACAAATATCTGTACATAAACCAACGAGCGTAATTGACTCAATAGGGTTGACCGAGTTCATCCCTTCCAAACGAGATAAGAGTTCAAAGGATCCAAAGTTTGGCTTATCTATAAAGGATACAGGGCTCATGATAGGGCGACCTTCTGCGGCCTCAATTAAACCTTTTACAATATGCCAGCCTTCTGTATTCTTAACACAATGCGTAACAGGTAAGAACTTACCCTCTTGGCTTTCAAGATAATTAGTATCATGTGTATCACGAGTAAAGATGATAGGCCCATCAAAGCTTTCAATTTTCTTGCGCACATTATCTACAATCACCTGCGCTTGCGTTGAGCCAAGGGCGCCATCTACGAAATCTTTTTGCATATCGATAACAACTAGAACCTTTTGCATAGTTCCTCCTGTATATAGTCTACAAAGAATACATTAATTATTCACTACACTACTAGTTATACTCTTAATTTTAGATAACATCAATAGCAAGAATTTATGCTTTTTCCTCAGCTAGCGCATGGCGCACCCGATGTGGTTCGTTATGCGCCAGTTTCCCCGCTGCAGCTGCTGCCACGGCACCTACTAAATCATCGAGGAATGTATTACAGCGACCACCCTCTTCACTATCTAGCTTTTTGATGATGCCCGGTTTTACCTTGTCTAAATAGCCATAGTTTGTAAAACCAATAGAACCATATAGATTAACGATGGAAAACGCCAAGATTTCGTCGATACCATAGAGGCTTTCATCATTAGCTACGATGCGTTGCAATGGCTGAGATAGTTTATTTTGTTCCGTCAACTTGTCTAGCTCGATGCCTGTAATAATCGCATTGTGCACCTCTCGTTTTGAAAGGACCGACGCCACATGTTCACGGCATTCTTCAATTGTTAGATTCGGCATATATGGTTTTTGAACGTATAAAACAAGCTCTGCAATATCCTCTAACGTAACGCCTCGTTCCGCCAGTAGGTCGTAAGTATATTTCTCTAAATCTTTTGTAGATTCCATAAATGCTCCTTTATTTTTTCTTAGGCTTATCTCCAGATAGCATAACAATACTAACCGGAATCGTTATTACCAGCTCTTCCTCCGTATCGACATGCTTTGTGTTCCAAGCCGCCTCTTTGGCAGCCTCTTCAAAGATAGGGTAAGCCTCTCGATCTAATTTCCAATTATTAGGCCCTGCTTCAACGGCTACGATATTGCCCTTGTCATCGGTCTTAATCTCCACGGGAACAATCAAGGTGCCGTCAGCACTCGTTTTGAAAGCCTCACTAGGAATGATGACATTATAAGAGATTTGTTGCTGTAATTCATAAGTACGCTTATCTGTGGGCTTTAAATCCGCTGCTAAAGAACTAACAATTCCCATCATAGATGCCAATACAGCCAGTAACACAACACGTTTTACCATAATTTCCTCTCGTTTAAATACTCTCACACTACACGCATTCTACGTTGATTATACCACGAAAAAATCCCTACCGACGTATCGGTAGGGATTCCTTTTATTAGATTTTTTTTACCATTTCAGATTTCAATGCCATTGCACCGAAACCATCGATTTTACAATCGATATCGTGGCCATCGCTAGCACCAGTGATGAGGCGAATGTTTTTAACGCGTGTACCTTGTTTTAATACGCCAGCGCCTTTTACTTTGAGGTCTTTTACAACAACAACTGTATCGCCATCAGCTAGCTCGTTGCCGTTAGCATCGCGAATGATACCTGCTTCAGCTGCAGCTTGTGCATCAGCTGCTGTCCATTCATTGCCACACATAGGGCAGATAAACATATGACCGTCTTCATATGTGTACTCGTCGCCACACTTAGGGCAGTTAGGTAAATTTGCCATTTAGATCTCTTTTTTCACTACATAATGAAAGTATTATACCATATAATTTCCACTAGAATCCTATATTTGTGTAAAAGTTGTACGAAATTAATTCGTATTTTTCAATATTCAAAATCCGCTATATACTAATAACGAAAGAGCCATTAACGTGAGTTAGGTTCATCTCCGTCTTTTCGAGGGAGGTGGCATTATGACTGTATACGAAGCATTATCATTAATGATTTTATTCGCTACCCTCGTAGTGTTAATTCTTAAAAAGTAACTATTAAATAGTTACAAAATAAGATAAACCTAACGTTTAAGACTAAGTACTGCAATACTTAGACACGTTAGGTTTATCAAATTTCTCACATTTTGATGAGCCTAACGCCTAGAACACGTTAACTGGCTCTTTTGTACTTATAGTATAGTCTGAATTCTAGTGACTGTCAATTTACTACCCAAGGCGTTTGCGCAAGATAGCATAGAGAATCATGCTAACGATAACGCTCATAACGGCTTGAATCGTATTAGTCAAAATGCTAGCAATGGCTACGCCTGGATCGAATACGAAGTATTCAGCGATAAAGTAGCCTGCTACGATGATAATACCACCTACAATAGTTGCCGCTAAGGCAGAGGTAGTTGTCTTATTGTTATAGACAGTACCGACAAGATAGCCTTCAATGCCTTTCACCACGAAGGTGATTGGTACAAAGACTGCGTAGCCGAGGAACAAATCAGCTAGCGCTGGGCCGATAGCACCAATATAGGCGCCGTATTTTCGACCTAATAGTAGAGCTGATGTCATAATAACGACATCTCCAACATTGAAATAGCCGCGAATGCCAGGTACTGGAATTTTCGTGTACATGGTAAACAGTGTTGCGAGGGCAATCAATACGGCTGTGAGTACTAACGCAGACGTAGTACTGCGGGTTTGAACGTGTTGCATAGCGTCCTCCTTATAAAGAAAATAGGCATGTGAATAATTACATCACATGCCTCTACTATATACCTTTATGATAACACCTGCAAATAAAAGGAGTTAACTATAGAAAATACTATTCACCGTACTCTTCAAAACGTTCCTCTACATTGTAGATAACCTCGCAATCACAGCCGCCACCTTCGTTAACGATCCAGTCTAATACACTTTCCACATCTACCTTTTGTTTTTCCAAGAATTCTCTGGTGAAAGTCAAACTATGGTCACAACCGTCATTTGCCTCTAATTTCTCGTCTACATAGTCAAAGAGATTCCAAAATAACTCTTCGTCCATAGGTAAGCTATCTTGAAAATTCTGTTTTTCTTTAGCTTTATAGTCTTTCAATAATTCCTTTTTACGCGCTTTATCCATTATGATTACTCCCTTTTATATCTTATAAGTTATAGCTCATGACTTATATCTCAAGCCTTATTGCTCATATAATTCTGGTCGTTCTAAGACTGTACCATATTTTAATTTTGGTAATTTAACGAATTCAGGATACAACTGCTTAACCTCTTTACAAGATTTTAACGTAAGATGTTCTAGATTATGGAGTTCTAAAATAGGAGAATAGTCTGTATCCATCAGTTTAGCGGTCAAGAAGCTAAAGAATCGTAGCTGTTTCATATGACGTAGAAATCCCAATGATTGAACCTTAAGAATTTTAGGCGCAGCAAAATCACCTTCTAAGGCAAGACTTTCTAGATGTTTCAGATTAGCTAATGGCGTATAATCATTAATTTTCTGAAAGTTCTCAATAGATAAAGCTACTAAATTTTCTAATTTTGAAATAGGCTCTAAGCTCGAGACACTTCTGCCAGATCCAATGTGTAGATATTCTAGTTCTTGTAAATTCTCTAATTTTGAAATATCTGGATAAACGCCCCATTTTATATGTAATCTTTTAAGTCTACGTTGGGAACACACCGCATCAAATAAGTCCTGTGACATTCTTGTACAAAACATTAGCTCTGTAAAAGTATCTGGATTATTTACTAGAAAATCACACCACTCCATCCAAATTCTCTTCTTATCTTTAGCAGAATAAGACTCATCTAACTGTGTGCAGTTGATTATCAGCTTGTCTTCACCATCATATTCAGAGACCTCTACAACAGATTTAGGCCGTGCATCATCCTTATGATAGTAGTCAAATCCATATTTAATTTGCTTTTCTGTTAACACTGCCATATTACAATTCCTCATCTTCGCCAGTCACATAATTAGTTTGGCTATAACTAGATCCATAGCCAACAAATTTTAACGACCTTAGCAAATCGATACAAGTACGTTCCCATTAGCGTCTAGCACTTGTTTATAGAAGCGTTTCATTTGTTCGAAATCATGAAGAAGTTCGTCTTTGATTTCTTCCTCTTCCTCATCGTAATCCCAAATATCTGGATATAATTCTGCCTCTTTGCAGGCTGCCATATCAAAAGATTCGAGAGCTGCTTCCATGTCAAACTGTTCTAGAGCCGCCACGATATCTGCTAACTTATCGTGTTCGGTATACGCTAAGTAATCCGATATTTCTTCAACAGCTGTTATGCCAAGCACAGCTTGACTAAGAGGGTTATTATCATCCTTATGGTCCGTTCCTACGCCAGTTAGCACAAAGTGAAGTACATCCCACATCTTGTCGATATCAAGCAATAATTCATCATCGTCATTCCACTCTTCAACGCTCTCAAGAATTTCCTCTTCTTCTGAGCCCATGGCTTTAAGCTCTTTTAAATTTACATCGCTTAAACAGCTATAATTAGCAATTAATCCCATAGTCCATAACCTCCTAATCCTATAATCTCAGTAGATATGTAATAATCTGTAATCCCCTTAGATATATAGTACTCTATCGCTTATTTAGTACTCTATCTCTGTCAGTAATTCTAGTAAATTAGCCTCTCCTTCATTAGCTTTATTTAAAAATGGCTTACCTAGTAAAAGCACTTGCAGTGAGTAGTAATAGAAGCTAAAGAATAAATCATCAGGGAATATTTCCTCTTCCTCATATCTAAGAACATCTTCGTCTTCATCGTAGTCTTCAGACCATAGGTATCCTTCGTTGAGCATATCCTCAAAGTTCGACAATGGATCTGCATGCTCTAGCATAAGACCATCTCGGATACACTCAGCAATCACAGCAAACAACTCAACCAATTGTTCTGCTAAATAATGAGCTACTTTATTCTGAGCGCTCTCTTCCTGGGCTCTCTTAAAAATACGAAGCAAGAAAATCATGGCGAATGGTGTAGCATGCCACAATGTGGATTGATGCTCAATATTTAACGCTATGTCCTCACCAGCCACATCAACAGCTTCAATACTGTTCATCTTCCATAAAACATCAAATTGATTAGGAAAATCTGTGCCCCGTCCATAAGAGGTCGTTAACCGATGCCACGGTATATCACTGACTTGTACGGTCTCTATGTATTTTTTAGTTACAGTATCCATTAAATTTACACCTTTATAGTAACAATTTTATATTTGCACATTGATATGTACGCCATAGATCAGTGCATTTATCGATGATTATTCCTGAACAACCGCTTTCACCAATTCATAGGTATCTATAAGGCGAAGTCTACCTATTCTTGGCTCGTCTGTAATCTCCTCATAGATATCCTCAAGCGTTCTTCTTGGTGCTAGTGTCCATAATTTACACGGATATAGTTCAACTGTCCCGATAATTTCCAAATTATCCAGTAACAAGCCTAAGTCCTTATGATTGAACCAACAGTCTGTATCGATACCAAAATTTGTATTATCTTTCCGGCAGGCAATTTTACTATTTAAAAACTGCTCCATTGTAGGTTTTTCTTCTTGTAAAAGCCGCGTACAGGCTAAATGATATTCGATTTTCCGCGGTGATTGATCCACGTCAGAGACAAAAATAGCACCATACTCGTTTTCAAATTTAACAGCTAATACGTCGCCCACCTTAAAATAAGGTACTCTTTTTGTTTTAGATTTACGAACCTTAATAGGCTTCGGATTTTCGCTCTGTAGCTGTACTGCTAACTTATCCAATACCTTTTGACGCTGTTTAAGGGCCTTACTATCGATGTCTAGCCAAAACTCATGAGGGCCCTGAGCGATTATATCCAAGGCTTTCTGTTTAATGTCAGTTGATAGATGCCCTATCTTCCATAACGAATAGGCCACCGCTGTCCAATAAATCTCTGTGTAAAACTCATCAGTACAAAAATTTTGTTCCTCACCTAAAATTTCAGAAATGATTGTATCAACACTGACGCCATCCTTGTATCGCTCAACAATGGCATTATAAATATCATGACCGTCGTCACTATCTATGATCTTCACTCCGTCAATTGCCATACGATTCTCCTATAACAACACAAAACCGCTTGAAATACTCTTTTATTACTGATTATTTTCCCATTTTACATATTAAAAGAATAGACTTTCATAAGGCGTAATGCTACCATCCTCTTCATGGTAAAAGCCTTGATACAGAGGTTCTCGATGTGCCGCATCATAAAACTTTTGTAATTCAACAGCCACATTTGCTTCGGAAGGCATACCTAGCGCCTGAACAACAGTTTCCCATTCATCCATTTCTGTATAGGATGTAATTTGAGTATGTCGCTCCTTAGCATACGCTTCAAGAGTACCCATGTCTGTATACTGGCTGGAGTCACAATAATCATGCCAGCAAATGCTATACACCAACAAATGGATTAAATCATCTATACTTTCAGCTATACGACCACACTCACCTTCGCTGCTCATATAACCGATAGAGCCATCCTCTAATTGATGATATTCACCGCCGGCACCATCTCGAGCAAAAGCCTTTCCATCCAAGGAAAAGGTGCATCGCCCCTCTACCTCATCCCGTTCCGTTGGCTCATCAAGCAAAAAGAAATCAAATAGAGCATCAAAATCTGCCGCCAAGTTAGAGTCTTCATGTAATAATTTTAAATAGTCCATATTCTTACCTCTTATAAATCCGCATATTCACTCTATTTCATCTCTTATTTTCCCGTAATTCTAACAACGTAGAAACCTCACTCATACTAAGATTAAACATGTTACTTTCAAGATTGATAGGCTCGAAATAATAACGAACTGTATCTGCCCCAAATTCGTCGTTTAATTTAGCCCATTCTGCCCCTGAAAGCACAGTAAACCCAAGCGTATCGTTTCCAAGGCTTTCAGTAAACCAACGCACCTCATAATCAGGCTGAACGAAGTCGTTGAAGTATTTGATAGTTACATCCCGATCTTTCTCATCACCGTAAGGAATTAAGAGTTCATTATCGCCCTTATGTAACACAATATCGTCACCATAGAGATTGCCATTACTAACAGTTTGAATATCGATAGGCTCATCCATCATATCATTGAAATAGTTCACCACATCCTCGTCATCCTCGCGCCAGTCAATCCAAATAATAGCCTCAGAATCAAATAAATCATCTAGCTCAAGGTCATGACTGAAGAAATCTCTGACTAATTTATACATATCTTCCATGGTCTCTCTCCTATATATCACTTATATTTTTAGGTAGAATACAACACCAGTATCACCAATTTAAAACAACTCTATAAGGTTTCGTATATCACATCCTGTTGAGCCGTAAAGTTTTCATCAAAAGGAACCAAAACATATAGATGTCCTGCTGGGGATTCTCCCACATCATAGCCTAGTGCAAATGCATCGTAACAACCTGATTTATCCAGCATTATATCCGTTAGCGTTAGTACAACAGACTCTACTTGCGGTATTCCCTTTTGTATGAGCCCCTTCGCCAGTTGGTCTAATTCATCTAATTGAACATATAATTGCTCCCATATTGATAGTGAAAGCACCTCAGTCTCAGTATAACCGGTACAACTAATATTAAGTTTTTTAAAGGCTTGTCCTTCATTCTCTAAACCATTAGTGCCCAATCGGCTAGATACAAAGTAAACGCCATACGGTTCTTCAGACCAGCTTTCAACATTCCATAATGTCATTAATTCCGATTTTCTCATCAGGACGCTCCATTAGTTAATCATCCTGCAATATCCGCATCAGTAGGATTTCCATCCGCATCAATATGAGCTATGATGCAGTGCCCCCAGAAGATATCATCGTCGTCATAATAGACCTCTGTAGTGCCATCGTTGCGAAACGCCAATTCGCCCATCGTAATACGCTTAGCAAATACGTCAGCTGTAATTGGGTTCTGGTCATCATTGTCTAGCCAATCATTCGCAAGATCTAGTAATTTTTCACTAATATATGTACTAATTCGTTGTTCAAATTCTTTGAAGTTATTGATTTTATTGAAAGCAGCCAATGCTACGGTACAGCTTTCATCAGAACCCTCATCCACATCAAGGGTGAATGCATAATCATCAATTCTGGCTGTGTAATATTGATACTCTCGATTTAACAGGAAATCACCCCTGTCAGTATGAAGGTATTTAGGGGTTTTCAAATAAGCCGACAACGCCTCTAACTCACTATGTTTAGCATGCTCCTCTAACACCTCAAGCACATAATAGCGATTATTCCAAGAAGGACGCATATAGCCCAAATCCTCTAAAGGCTTTGCTTTCTTAACCAACAATTTGTAAACACCATGGGGCTCAAAAGAATAACCCCATCTATCGTCAAGCCCCTCAATAATCCACGTCAAAATGCCTTCGCTACGGTCAAGCAAGCCAGTTCGAGTATCTACGATAGCATCGGTAGACACTAGTGGTCTATGGTACTTATCTAAATAAGGACTAGCCCCATTCGCATCACTGCGCGGCAATGCATAGATTTCAAACTCTTCCGGCTCAAACTCTGCTTCATATT
The DNA here is from genome assembly GCF_963524655.1 of uncultured Veillonella sp. Lineage (GTDB taxonomy): Bacteria > Bacillota > Negativicutes > Veillonellales > Veillonellaceae > Veillonella. The sequence continues at coordinate 3,469 of NZ_CAURHA010000007.1, read as the reverse complement.
CTGGTAGACGTACAATACTCATATGACTCTCTCCTATTTATCACATTTATACGGTGCAAACTAATTACAGTTTAGAACTACATCCTTATATAGATGATTCCATAGCATAATTGCTTCTATAGCATCATAATTTCTGTTATATCATAAGCGTTCAGCTACATCGATTCTATGTAATAGCTCTTTAGCTAGTTCTTGGGCTGTTTTGAATTCCTCATTTGAAAGCACCATAAGTACAAAACTATCGGTTCCGATATCCATGCCGGCTAACGTATAGTTTTCCCACCTAGAGTTAAGATCTGCACACCAGTCCATAATAACTTGATCTTCATCTAATGCTGCTGGGTCAATCGTTAGATTTTCGCTGGTATCTAAAGACTTGTTACGTATTAACTTCTGTACATTATGTATAAAATCCTCTAATTCACATTTACAGCTTAGCTCTACTGCATATCCTTTATCTACTAATTTCTCATAGAGGTTCCACCAACTATCTTCTAATTCTTCCATGGAACGCAACTTTGCCTTGGACATAAACGATTTAGCTTGTTTAGCATCGCCTAGTAATAATGTTGCTAGGTCTGTAAATGTAGGTCGCATCTGATCGATATCTAGATTCACTACTTCCACACACGAACTACAATCAGGTAATCTGCGTTTTTTCACAAAGGCCCCCATCATCTTTATTGCATCAGGATAACTTACATCAGCCATACGATACGTCTTACCATCTATATCTAAGAATATATCTACTGCATCTGGTGTTTTTCCTACACGCGCTTTCATAGCTGTACAGCCATCGATGGCATGAGGTGGATACAATTCTATATACATGAAAAACCCATCATGCATGGCCTTTAAGGTGTTATCTATTCCGACTATATTAAAACCGTTTCGATTATAATCAGGGCTCTTCATACGCCACTCTTCGTAATTATCGAAAAGCTTTTCTTGAATCCAATTGTAAAAATTCATAAGGATATACCTTTATATAACTACCTTTTACAAATACACTATTTTATCTAATTATAACATTATTTATAAATTAAACAGCATGATTTATAAGTACTTTAAATAACAAAATATAAACACAAAAATAGGGAGGCGAACATGTCGCATCCCTATTTTATTGGATTATAAGCCTAATTTTTCCATAACCATTGCCAATTTAGCTTTAGTTTCTTCATTTTCTTGTTTAATTCTTGCATTTTCTTCTTTCAATGCAGTAATTTCATCATTCATTACGTATATAGAGCTAATTGGGCCACCTTTATAACGTTCAGGAATTGCTTTTTTTGCTGTGGATGAACCTACTTTTTTAGTTACCCCAACATTGAACATGTTATTTTGATCATCAAGAGTTACACCAGCATGGAGCATAGTACTTTCATCAGTGAAATGAGCCACACCAACTGCTACAGCAGATTTATTATGATAATGACCATATGCAGCCATGATTTGAGTTGGTTCCAATGGATCGTATTGAATTGGTTTCAAACCAGCCAATGCTGCCGCATTTGCACCAGTTGTATTTATTTTGCTATCCAAACCATTAAACGCACTGTTTACACCACTCAAAGTAGCTTGTACTTGACCTACAGTTGCTGCATCAGTAGCAGATGTACCAGGTGCTACATTATGGATTTGGTTACCTCCATTATTCAAGCCATCACTTGTCAAGGATACTGTCTTACCAGGGTTTGTAGGACTAGAAGCACCTGTAATAGTTACACCATTACCATTAGTTATAGTTGTGTTACCAGCTGCATCTGTGGTTGTTACATTTGTAACAGAGATTGAATCTTTAAGTGCAACATTAAATACTTTACCATTTGTAGCTGTATCTAGTGATTCTGTAACTTTGATATTATTACCTTCCGTAACTTTACTATGTGCGCCTCCACCGATACCAGAGATCATATTTTGTACTTGAGTCAAGTTAACTGCATCGGTACCATTAACCGCTGTTGCTACATTACTAATTATTTTCCCACCAGCATTGATACCATCTTTTGTAATGCTAGGACCAGTAGCAGCACCAGTATTATCAGTGAAAGATAGACCAGAGCCATTGACAACTGTTGTATTACCAGTAGCATCTTTAGATGTTAGACCAGCATTGCTAATTTTAGTGTTACCAGTTGTAACAGAACCATTAGTGCCAAGATCAATATTTTCAGCTAATTTAACAGTTAATGTATCTGTACCATTTGCAGTTACCACAACATTGTTAGTTGTGCCATTACCAGTTGTACCACCAACTACATTAACAGTCGTACCTAATGCACGGTTGAATTGTGTGCCAGTATCTCCTTTAAAAGTCAATCCACTATTAACGGTATTAGTCAAATTAGTGATATTTTGTTTTACATCAAATAATTGACCACCATTGACTGCCTCTTTACTATTAGCAGCAACTGTGCCATTAGCAATATTAGTTAATTTAGTTGTAGCACTAGTTGTTGTACCATCTGGATTTACGAGGCTAGCTACTGGGTTAGTTACAGCCGTTGCACCCGCTACAGTTGTACCGTCTGCATTTACTTCATTTGCTTTATAGTAGTTGCCATCGTTGGCTTTTTCTAAACGCTCACCAGCATCATTTGTGTACACGATAATACCAGCTTCGCCATTACGAATAGCATTTGTTTTATCCGTTAAATCTTTACCATTTAATCCATCTTTACCTGTTGGCCCAGTAATAGATGCTCCAGCTGTACCATTAGAACCATCTCGACCATCTTTACCATTGCCAGCTACAGTAGCGGCTGTATTAATTTTATCCTTGATAGATTGTGCTAAATCAACGGTAATGGCATTGCCATTTGCAGTCGTTGTTACATAATTAGCAGTACCATTGACTGTAAGAGATTGAGTGGCTAATGCTACGGTTCCTGTCGTACTGTTATCTGCCGCAGTCTTAAGTGTAGTCGCCCCTCCCGTTGTAGGGATTGCTGCAATCGCTGCCTCTAATTGATTTTTATTAACAGCATCCGTACCATTAACGGCTGTGGCTACATTGCTAACTGTTTTATTACCCGCATTGATACCGTCTTTTGTAATGCTAGGACCAGTTACAGTATTAGTGCTATCTTTGAAAGATACACCAGAACTATTTACAATTGTTGTATTGCCTGCAGCGTCTTTTGAAGTTAAACCATCATTACTAATGACAGTATTGCCCATTGTAACAGAACCCGCTGTACCAAGATTAATCTTTTGTGCCAATTTAACTAACAATGTATCTGTACCATCAGAAACTACACCAATGTTACCATCTGTTAATACAGCACTAGTTGCTGTATTCCCTTTAATATTTAGTGTTTCGTCTAGTTTGCGAGTGATAGTTGTACCTGTATCACCATCGAATTTGATTCCTTTTGTAGTAACTGCAGTATTGGCAGCGTCTGCTGTTGTTTTTACATCAAATAATTGACCACCATTGACTGCCTCTTTACTATTAGCAGCAACT
>NZ_CAURHA010000006.1:0-62659 GCF_963524655.1 uncultured Veillonella sp. | reverse complement strand
CATATATACTTCAATGCTATCTCGCGTCGTACCAGGAATATCTGTTACGATAGCGCGGTTTTCACGCAAGAGAGCATTCATTAAGCTCGATTTACCTGCATTTGGACGGCCTACGATAACCGTTGTAATACCATCCCGAATGAGGCGGCCTGTATTCGCTGTGGACAAGAGATCATCCATAGCTTTCAAAATAGGCTCTAGTTGCTCACGAACCTCTTGGCTCGTTACATCCTCAATATCCTCTTCAGGATAGTCGATGGTTACCTCTAAATGAGCAATCATAGCGATGAGCTGTTCACGCACATCTTTTACAAAGGACGAAACGGTGCCATCTAGCTGGGATACAGCGAGGGAGAGGGAGTCCTCCGTTTTTGCTTCAATAATATCAATGATCGCCTCTGCTTGAGTGAGGTCGATGCGTCCGTTCATAAAGGCACGCTTCGTAAATTCACCGGCTTCGGCCATGCGCACATCGTGGTTTAAGAGCAATTTCAGAATTTGTCGATCCGGCACAATGCCGCCGTGACACTGAATTTCCACTACATCCTCTGCCGTGTAGGAATGAGGGCCTTTCATTAATAACACAAGAACCTCGTCGATGGTCTTGTTCGTTGTAGGGTCCACAATGGTCCCATATTGTATCGTTCTATTTTGGCGGTCCATCAAAGGAACGGTACCAGCGCTCTTGAACAGGCTATTTACAATAGGAAAACTATCCTTGCCGCTGACCCGAATAATACCAACCCCGCCGATACCGGGCGGCGTCGCAATGGCCGCTATTGTATCATCTATATACATAAAAATCTCCGTATTTCGATTAACTTTTATATTTTCTTCGCCTGTGAAAGTTAAACTAAACTAATCTTACCCGCGCGAAGATTAACTTAGGTTAGCTTTCACCATAACCTAAAGAATAAAGGGAGCAGCCCCCAAGTAACTGAAAAACCCAGTTACTCAAAAGCTGCACCACTATATTTTATTTTTTGTAAGAAATCACAACGTGACGGAACGGTTCGTCCCCTTCGCTGTTTGTTACAATGTGTTTGTCCCCTTGAAGGGCAGTGTGAATGATTTTACGTTCAAAAGCATTCATCGGTTCTAAGGAAACCTTTTGACGGTTGCGTTTTACCTTAGAAGCCAAGCGTTTCGCGAGATTCACCAATGTTTCTTCTCGGCGAGAACGATAGTTTTCCACATCCACCACGATGTGGCAGTGGCCAGATACATCCTTGTGAGCCACGAGATTAGTTAAGTATTGGATGGCATCCAATGTTTGACCATGTTTGCCAATCAAAATACCTAGCTCTTCGCCGTGTACTTGGAATGTAATTTTATCTTTCGTCATCATTTTTTCGATAACTACTTTGAGGCCCATTTGAGTAAACATATCATCGAGGAATTGTTTACCTTTTTCAGCAATCTCTTGTTGGTCTTCTTTTGAAAGTTCCTTTTTAGAAGGTTTTTCTTCTACTTCTTCATCAAAAGTTTCCACAGCTGCTGTTTCTTGCACTTCTATTTCAGTTGTTGCAACCGGCTGGGAAGCAACAGCTACAGATTGTTCTTCTGCTTGAACTACTTCTTCAACAGTTGCAGTTTTTGCCATAGCTGTGAAGAATAAGCGAACAACTGCTGGTTTACGACCAATGCCCAAGAAGCCATTAGAAGGTTGTTCTAAGACCTTAGTTTCAACCAACTCTTGGCCATCTTCAGCCAATTGAGCTACACCTTTGGCAATGGCATCTTCAATGGTTTTAGCAGATACATCGATAAATTCCATAGTGTCTCCTATTTTTTAGCTTCTAAGCCTTTGTAAATGAAATGTTGTTGCACAAATTGGAACACATTGGATACGATCCAGTAAATAACTAAGCCAGAAGGGAAGTTAAGGGAGATGTAACCAATGAATAGAGGCATAAAGATTGTCATAATCTTTTGTTGTTGCGCAGCAGCACCAGTTGCACCGCTACCAGTTTGTTTAGACATAATCCAAGTGGACGCCGCACTCAATACTGGCAAAATGTACATTGGATCTGGTTCGCCAAGGCTAGGGAGCCATAAGAATTGTACATAGTTTTGATCGTATGGATAGCCTTGTAAAGCGTAGAAGATAGCGATCAAGAATGGCATTTGCACCAATAGAGGCAAGCAGCCAGCTAGTGGGTTAACGCCCATTTCTTTGTACAATGCACCCATTTCCGCTTGCAATCTTGCAGGATCGTTTTTGTATTTGTTCTGCAATTCTTGCATGCGAGGCTGTAACTCTTGCATAGCCTTCATGGATTTAATTTGTTTAACAGTAAGTGGTGCTAAAATCGCTTTAATGAAGATTGTTAAAAGGATAATAGCTACACCGTAGCTTGGATAGCCTACCATTTGAGTTAATTGGAACGCATAGGTTACCAATGTAGTCATCAATTCAACGATAGGGTGGAATATACTACTTAAGAATTCCATTGTTTCTCCTTTTTCTTACAGTCCGAAATCGTCCTTTGCGCATCTATATATCGTTATGGTATGGTCTAAATTTCATCCATACAGATGCTCAGGTATTTCCAAAACTGTGCTAGATGTTTTTTGTGAAAGTTGCTTTCACAAAACTCAAAACCAGCCTAATCCAAAATAGATTATGGTACTGGATCGTAGCCACCCTTATGGAAAGGATGACAGCGAAGAATACGTTTTAAACCCATCCAGCTACCTTTCAAAGGACCATATTTTTCGATGGCCTGCAGAGTATATGTGGAACATGTCGGATAATAACGGCAACATCCAGGTTTTAAGGGAGATATGGCAAGCTGATAGAACCTAATTAAAAGTCGTAAAAGCATTGTTATATAGCGTTTCATAGAAATCTCCATATACACAAAAAGGACCAAAGCCTCTAACTTGTGGTCCTATTTATCATTTTGTACCAATAATTTGCTTTTTCGCAAGAGATACAAAATCTCCTTTTCCGCTTTTTCGTAGGTAGCGTTTTTCAGAGGGCCACGTCCAACAATTACGATATGATATCCTTCGCGAATGGAATGTTGATTGAGACGATATACCTCTTTCATAAGGCGTCTAGCTCGGTTGCGCTCCACTGCACAACCAACCTTTTTGCCTGTTACAAAACCAATGCGCGTAGATTGCTTCGCCACGGGCATACGATAGAGTACACACATACGGCCTACTTCGTATTTACCGTGCTTATACACAAGGCGATATTCATTATTGTGCGTCAGTCGTCTTGCTTTATCGAGGCAAAAATTCATATGCATTGTCCTTAAGTCCTAAGAATAGAAAAACTTGGCAGCAGCGCCAAGTTTTTTCTCCTGCCTAACAGCTATTATATTATGCAGATAAGCGTTTTCTGCCTTTTGCACGTCTTCTTTTTAAAACGAGACGGCCACCGATAGTTTTCATGCGTTCACGGAAACCATGGGTACGTTTTCTCCAAAGAGTATTTGGTTGGTAAGTACGTTTCATTAGTAAAACACCTCCTCGTCATTTTGTATTGTTTTACTTATACCATAACAGGGTAATTATAGAGTTAAAACGTAAATTTGTCAATATAATAAAGGCATTCTGCTTGTGAGTTCTTGTATTTCTATAATAATTCTATCACACATTTCATCCAATAATTGATGTTACGTTTCCAGGGGGAGGAATATAGGGCTCCTTCATCGCTCCATACGACGCGTAAAGTCGCTCAAAAGGACCCTATATTCCCTCCCTGAGTAAACCCTAATGTCACCTTATACACCACTACACGATGTAAACGTAACATCAATAATCTACAACACAAGAACTCACATTCTAATCTTTTTATATTTGGACAAATTTATGTTTTAATCTCTAGTTGAAAAGAGGGGGAGGAATAGATGTGGTTTTCTCCCTCCATACGACACGTAAGTCGGTCAAAAATACACATCTATTCCTACTCCCAACACATTCTAATGACTACTATAACACCTACCGCCAGTATAAAAAGTAGTATCAGTTTTATAGCAAATCTAAAAAGTCTTTCAGAATACAGATCTAAGATTTAACAAATCTTACCTTTTAACCTCTTGAAGGGAAAGGGAGAAATTGATGTTTTGATCTCTAGTTGTGGAAAGAGGGCAAGTAGATGCTGTTAATTTCCTCTGACTTCTCTCCCCAATTTTCATTTAAGTTGTGCAGATAACGTTTTATAAACAGGTCTAATGTAGATTGCTAAAAGGTATATCTATTACTTTTCCATTTGTGTGTATAGAAATTATAAAATTATCTGGTTGGAGGAGGGGAAGTGAAACTACTTTTTGAGTGACTTACGCGTCGTATGGAGCGATAAAAGTAGTTTCACTTCCTATCCCAAAAGTAATAGATATACCCAAAGAAATTTAAAATATACATTATAAACAGTTTATAAAAGTTATCCACAGATTGAATGACAAATTACTTATTTTTTGGTACAATCATACTTGAAATTAGAAAAAAGTATATATTTTTATAAGTTTTTGATGGATAACTTTTAAGGTTATCCACATTTTTTCTCTTTTGACCTGTGTGATCTATAAAGTCAGTTATTATCTGGTTAAAAGAGAATTTTATTTTCACTTATTCACAGGTTGTGCACAGGTTATTCACAGGAATAATATGGTTTTCCACAGCTTTTACAATAGTTATACACATTATTCCTAAAGTTATACACATTTATCGTAATAGTTATACACAAGAGGCACGTCATGCAATCATTTGATTTGAATAATATATGGGAACATATATTGCAAGAGGCGAAAAAGAACATGCAACATTTGCCTGACGCATTGTACTTGCGCGTTACGTCATCGTTGATTCCCATGTCTCTCGACAGTCATTCGATCCATATTGGGGTCATGCAAACATTTGTTAAAAACTTAATCGATCAGCAGCCGCAGATCAGCAAGGCTTTGCAGGATGCTATTACTACGGTTATCGGTTCCCATCGGGATATGGTGTTATTTGATTTCAATCAAGAGAGTATAGATACTACCTTTGTTGATGAAAGTCTCATTGATGATGCTCCTGTAGTGGCTCCACCGATGCCGTTACCACCTGTGGTAGAGGAAAAAGCTCAACAAGATGAGTTCTACACACCGGTGTATCAGGAACCTGTCTATATCGACCGCACACCAGCTCCTGTGAATATTCCAGATGAGCCAATGGTAGCGCCTAGTAAAACGGTTGAAACTACAACACCTACATTACAGTCTGATAATGTGCCTGTGGATTTATCCTTATCTAACCTTAATCCAGCGTATCGTTTCGATAACTACGTTACAGGTAACGCCAACCGCATTCCTTTTGGGGCTGCTCAAAATGTAGCTGAATTCCCAGGAGGCGACTATAATCCGCTCTTTATCTACGGCCCGTCAGGCCTCGGTAAAACGCACTTAATGCACGCTATTGGCAACGCTATCAAGGAACATCATCCACATATGAAGGTTATGTCCATTACGAGCGAAAACTTTATGAACATCTTCGTTGAAACATTGCAACGTAACCAAGGTAAATTATTCCGCAATACGTTCCGCAACATAGACGTGCTCATGATCGACGATATTCAGTTCCTTGAAAGTCGTGAAAGTACGAAAACTGAGCTATTTAATACGTTCAATGAATTATTAAATAACAACAAGCAAATTGTCCTCACCTCTGATACGATGCCAAACGATATGGAGCAATTCGAAGATCGTCTCCGTTCTCGTTTCCAAGCTGGCTACATTGCCACTATGGAAAATCCAGATTTAGAAACGCGCATTGCCATCTTTAGATCTTTGCTAGAACGAGAATATAAGAAAAATCGCGTTATCCGCATCGATAACGACTCCATCAACTACGTGGCATTACAATTTAGCGAAAACGTCCGCGTGTTGCAAGGTGCTTTCACCAAATTAATCGGCACCGCATCCATCGATCAACGTCTTGAATCTATCGACCTAGAATATACAAAACAAGCCTTGGCTGGCCTCGTTCACACAGAAGAGGTGAACATGGTTAATATTGAAAGTATCCAGAATTTTGTAAGTTCTTATTTCAATATTAAAAAGCAAGACTTGCTCGGCAAGAAGAGAAAAGCTCAATTCGCATTCCCACGGCAAATTGCCATGTATTTATGCCGCGACATGATCAACGAAAGTTATCCGCAAATCGCAGCTGCCTTCTCTCGTGACCATACGACAATTCTCCATGCGTACGATAAAATCACGAAGGAAATTGAAAAAAACGAAGAAACAAAACGCATAGTAGCAGAAATTAAACAGAAATTAACAACCTGTGGATAACTCTGTGGATAGATGGTGTATAACTTTGTGGATATCCAAAAACTCGCACTTACCTGTGAGTATGTGGATAAGTAGATACAAACTATCAACATAGTTATACACACCCCAAAAATCACACAGCTAGTGGCCCCAATTCACTTTTACACATATGAACAGGCCCCTACTATTACTACTACTAAAACTAACAAACAATCAAAAAACCAGTAGAAACAGATCTATCGCAGAATATCTATAGAGCATCTACGGTAGCAAACATAGAATATTACAAACAAACATACAAATCATAAAGGAGTTATAAATGCATATTACATTCCCAAAAGCAAATCTCCAAAAAGCAATCAACGTATTGCAAAAGGTATCTCAAAATAAAACAAGTTCCAACTTACCAGGTGCTATCTACATGACAACAAAAAATGGTCAAGTAGAGTTACAAGGTAACGATTTTGAGCTCGGTATTCGTTTAACCATCGATGGCGACATCAAAGAACCTGGCACATTAGTAGTAGGTTCTCGCTATTTCCAAGAATTAATTCGCAAATTACCTGGCGATACAATCGAACTTTACAAACCAGAGGACGGAAATTCTTTAACAATCACATCTGGATCTTCTGAATTTAACCTCGTTACATTACATCCAGATGATTTCTCTTTGGTTGAACAAATTCACGACCAAGATCATGTAAATATCGATAGCTTTGCTATGAAAGAACTCATCGATTTAACAAACTACGCAGCTGCAACAGACGAAGATCGTCCTGTATTTACTGGTGCTCTTCTTGAAATTAAAGAAAACGAAGTCACAATGGTTGCTACTGATACACATCGCATGGCTGTTAAGAAAATCACTATCGATGAACCAGCAACTACGCCAATGCGTGCTATCATTCCTACAAAAACGTTGGCTGAAGTATCTCGTTTATTACCAACAGATAATCCAGCCATGATCAACATCATCTGGAACCGCACACAAATCGTGTTCAACTTTGAATCTATTTATATTATTTCTCGTTTGATCGAAGGCACATATCCTGAATATGAAAAGGTAATTCCTTCCCAATTCGACTCTAGCGCTGTTATCGATCGCCGCGAATTCGCTGGTGCTGTTGACCGCGTATCCTTATTAGCTAAAGATATCAGCTATAACGTAATTCGTTATGATTGGTCTGAAAGCAATGTAACATTGTCTACTCAAAATACTGAAATCGGTATGGCCAAAGAAGACGTAGCTGTTGAATTTAAAGGTACACCTTTCACAATCTCCTTCAACGGTCGCTACATCTCCGACATCTTGCGCCACAGCACAGGCGATAACATCCACTTGTTCTTAAAACAAAATGGTCCAGTTGTCATTCGCCAAGACAATAATCCGAACTATACATACGTAGTAACACCAGTTCGTACGAATGCGTGATCTTAAATACAGTTATATTTTGAGAAAAATATTACTGCATTGTATATTTTACTGAATTAATATACATATTTTTATTAGGTAATGATGATTAAAAGTCATCGTTACCTAATTCCCATATAGTTATAAATTGTCCACTATAGGAGGACGTTATGAAAGAGCAACAGCAGGTACCCATTCATACGAAGTACATTCAAATTGATCAGTTGTTGAAGTTAGAAGGCATTATCGAAACAGGTGGTCAAATTAAATCCTTTATCGATGAAGGCATTCTTACTTTGAATGGTCAAGTTGTGACAGAAAAGCGCAAGAAGTGTCGCGTTGGGGACGTGATTTCTTGCGAAGGTCTCGATGTAGATCTCGTGATTACTCAAGAGGAGGCATAATCGGTGAGAATTGACTCACTGCAATTATTCCAGTTTCGTAATTACAAGGATGTACAGATTCAGTTTAATCCGGAGATTATCGTTTTACACGGCACCAATGGGGCTGGTAAGACGAATATCCTCGAATCCATCTATGTGGGTACCATTGGTAAAAGCCATCGTACAAACGATACATCGGATATGCTCATGTTCAATGCTGAGGAAGCAGGCATTGTCGTTAAGTTCGAGAAAAAGGATACACCTCAAAAGGTAAATATTAAGTTATTTCGCCAAGGTCCTAAGGATATTCGTTTAAACGACACTAAAATATCTCAAAAAGAATTGATTGGTACATTAAATACAGTTATCTTCTGTCCTGAAGATTTACAGCTCATCAAGGGTACTCCATCGGGGCGTAGACGTTTTCTCGATATGGAAATCTCTCAGACTAGCGCTACTTATTATCATCAGTTGATGCAGTATAATCGGTTATTACAGCAACGAAATGCAGTCCTCAAGGAATATAGAGGAAAGCAAAACATTCCTCTTGAAGAATGGGATTTACAGCTAGCTGATATGGCGAGCTTTATCGTAAAGAAACGGTTAGAAAGCTTAAAGAAAATTAACCTTCTTATCGATTTGATGAATCGTAAATTGACGGATGGCCTTGAGAATTTAACCATCGGTTATGAACAGCCTTATATGGACAACGGATCCTTAGAATATACAAAGGAAGGCTTTTACGAGCGCATTAAAGCAGCGTTGCCCCAGGATCGTCATCGGATGACCACCAGCGTAGGTCCTCATCGCGATGATTTACGATTCTTTTCCGATGCGATGGATTTAAAGAAATTTGGATCACAAGGGCAGCAACGAACGGCTGTATTGTCCTTAAAGTTGAGTGAGCTTGAGTTTATCAAGTCCGAGGTTGGGGAATATCCAGTTCTGCTACTAGATGATGTATTGAGCGAACTTGATGAGTCGAGACGAGCGAATTTATTGCAGTTTATTCATAAACGCATTCAAACATTTATTACTACTACAGATATTCACGATTTTAAAGATTTGAAATCGGTTCAATTTATTTCTTGTGAAGGGGGTAAGGTTCAGTATGGACAGCCTTGATCTTTGTTTACCAAAGGCCTTAGCAGAACTGAATTTACTAGAACAATATAAATTAAATACCCTTGTTCACAAGTGGCGTCATGTAGTGGGCGATGTCATTGCAGACCATACGAAAATTGTGTCTATCAAGCCTCCAGATATGGTGATTAGCGCAGATAATTCCATGTGGATGCAGGAACTACAGATGCAAAAACGGCGTATCATAGAGGCGATTAACAAGTATTACCGCCAAGAGGTCATCACCGATATTCGCTTTATTATGAAACGTCAGAGCTATGTGAAAGCAGAGAACAATACGTCTATATCTCTTCCTGACAAAATAGGGGAATCTAAAAAGATTAATTTTGCAGACATCGTGCTTTCAAAAGAAGACGTAGACGCCATCGATAAATCGTTAGAGAAGACAAATAACGAAGAATTAAAGGCTGCTTTCAGAAAAGTACAAATTATGGCTCGAAAGCGGGAAATCTATTTAGAGCAGCATGGCTATCATCGTTGTAAGCGATGTGGCATGCACATGGAATCGAAAAAAGAAATCTGTCCCACTTGCGAATACGAATTGCATCGCGCTCATATTAAGGACATTAAGGCGGTCATTAGAAAGTATCCGTACTTTAAATACAGTGACTGTCAGCAATTTATACAGTGTACCTTCCCAGACTTTGCAGAAGCTATGCGGGAATCTATATACTTTTACTTAGATAAAATTTATAAAGGGTCCATCAATCGTCGTCACATGTATATGGTGGCTATGCTCATCACTCATAAGAAGCCTGATGAGTTGACGGATCAGCACGTTATTAATTTGTGCAACAAATATCGATCAAAGTTCCTTGCTGAAGAGGAACAGCGAAAAATTGATTCATTAAATGGGACATTAGAAAAGTAGAGGAGGCATTCCTATGTACGTTCATATTGGGGATACCGTTTCCGTACCGATTGAATCCATCATTACCATGGTGCACGCCAAGGGCGGAAAGTCCCATAAAAGTCCTATTCATCACTATGAAAGCTTAGAGTATATCGCCATGGTGCCAGAGGAGCAAATCAAGACCTATGTGGTCACTGATGATTGCATTTATGGATCTGGTATTAGTATTAAGACTTTAATGAGGCGAATTGATGAATTTTATAGTATAATAAAGAGATAAGTTTAATCTGTACATGTGTTGTCATACAAATTCTAGTATGTACAGTGAGATAGATTGTTAGGAGGAGTTTGTTTCATGCCTGAACAAAATTATGGCGCTCAGAATATTCAGGTTCTTGAGGGTCTCGACGCGGTGCGTAAACGCCCGGGGATGTACATTGGTAGTACGTCTGCCCGCGGTTTGCATCACCTCGTATACGAAGTTGTAGATAACTCTGTAGACGAAGCGCTTGCTGGTTACGCTACACACATCGAAGTGTCCATCAATCCAGATAACAGTATTACTGTTGTGGATGATGGCCGTGGTATCCCAACAGGGATGCATGAATCTGGTATGTCTGCGGTAGAGTTAGTATTAACTAAATTACATGCCGGTGGTAAATTCGGCGGTGGCGGCTACAAGGTGTCTGGTGGTCTTCACGGCGTAGGTATTTCCGTAGTAAATGCATTGAGTGAATGGACTAAGGTTCAAGTAGCTCAAAATGGTATCGTTCAAGAAATTTCTTTTGCTCGTGGTCACAAGACTTCCGAGTTGCACGAAATTGGTAAAGCAGAAGGTACTGGTACTACTGTTATCTTCAAGCCAGATGCTGAGATTTTTGAAACTACAGTATTCAGCTTTGATACATTGAAAATGCGTTTACAAGAATTGGCATTCCTTAACAAAGGACTTCGCATTACATTGAGCGATTTGCGCCAAGAGGAACCTCGTGTTGAAAGCTTCCACTACGAAGGTGGTTTGAGTTCTTTCATCACATTCTTGAACGAAAATAAAGAAGTTGTTAATCCAACTGTTATTAACATCGAAAATACAAAAGATGATGTAGTAGTAGATGTAGCTTTGCAATATAACGATAGTTACAGCGAAAACTTGTTGTCCTTCGTAAATAACATCAACACTATTGACGGTGGTACACATCTATCTGGTTTCCGTGCTGCTTTGACTCGTACCCTCAATGATTATGGCCGTAAATCTGGCTTGATTAAGGAAAATGAGTCCAACCTTTCTGGTGAAGACGTACGTGAAGGTTTGACAGCTGTTGTTTCTGTAAAAGTATTGGAACCTCAGTTTGAAGGCCAAACAAAAACTAAACTTGGCAATAGCGAAGTTAAAGGTATTACAGATGTTATCGTATCTGAAGGTCTTAGAACATTCTTCGAAGAACATCCGCAAGATGCGAAGAAAATCATCGAAAAAGCAACAATGGCAAGCCGTGCTCGTGAGGCAGCTCGTAAAGCCCGCGACTTAACTCGCCGTAAAAATGCTTTAGAAGTATCTAGCCTTCCTGGTAAATTGGCAGATTGCTCCGAAAAAGATACATCTATGACTGAAATTTATCTAGTCGAAGGTGATTCTGCGGGCGGTTCTGCAAAACAAGGTCGTGACCGTCGTTACCAAGCGATTTTGCCGTTGCGTGGTAAGATCCTTAACGTAGAAAAAGCACGCCTTGATAAGATTTTAGCTAATAATGAAATTCGCTCCATGATTACCGCTTTCGGTACTGGTATTGGGGAAGAATTCGATATTACTAAGTCCCGTTATAACAAGATCATCATCATGACAGATGCGGACGTTGACGGTGCTCATATCCGTACCTTGTTATTAACATTCTTCTACCGCTATATGAAACCATTGGTGGAAGAAGGCCATATTTACATTGCTCAACCACCGTTGTATCAAATCAAGAAGGGCAAGTCCCATTGGTATGTATACTCTGATGCGGAATTAACTGCTAAGCTTGATGAAGTAGGCCGTGATGGTATCACTATCCAACGTTACAAAGGTTTAGGTGAAATGAACCCTGAACAATTATGGGAAACTACTATGAACCCTGAAAATCGTACGATTTTACAAGTTAGCTTGGAAGATTCTATCGAAGCTGACAAAATCTTTACCGTTCTCATGGGCGATAAGGTAGAACCTCGTCGTAAATTTATTGAAGATAACGCAAAATACGTGCGTAATCTAGATTTGTAAGAGGTGTACCATGGCTGATAATCAAAATAATAACGTAGAGTTTACGTCTAACAAAGATCAACATCTAAAACGTACCCTGAAAGCGCGTCATATGAATATGATCGCTCTTGGTGGTGCTATCGGTACTGGCTTGTTCGTTGCCGGTGGTGAAGTAGTAAGTACTGCAGGCCCTGGTGGTGCGCTCGTAGCTTATGGCCTCATTGGTATCATGGTGTACTTCCTCATGACTTCTCTTGGGGAAATGGCTACGTACTTGCCGATTCCTGGTTCCTTCGGGACCTATGCAAAACGCTATGTAGACCCTGCCTTTGGTTTTGCTTTAGGTTGGAATTACTGGTTTAACTGGGCTATTACCTTGGCTGCTGAAGTATTAGCAGGGGCGCTCATCATGAAATATTGGTTCCCTGATGTGCCTGCCATCGTATGGTCTGCTCTGTTCTTGCTTATTTTATTCGGCTTGAACTATTTATCCACACGTTCCTTTGGTGAAAGTGAATATGTGTTCTCTAGCATCAAGGTTATTACTGTATTCGTATTCCTATTCTGTGGATCCATGCTCATCTTTGGCATTGGTGATACATCTCCAGGCTTTACGAACTGGACAATAGGGGAAGCACCTTTCGTAGGTGGCTGGGAATCTATCCTCGCTATCTTCATGGTAGCTGGTTTCTCCTTCCAAGGTACTGAGCTTATCGGCGTAGCTGCTGGTGAAGCCGAAGACCCTGAAAAGAATGTGCCAAAAGCGATTAATACAATCTTCTGGCGTATTTTATTGTTCTATATCGGTGCTTTCACAGTTATCGGTTTCTTGATTCCATACACTGATCCAAATCTATTGAATTCTAGTGTAGAGAACGTATCTATTTCTCCATTTACACTCGTATTTGACCGCTTTGGTTTTGCCTTTGCTGCTAACTTCATCAATGCTATCATCTTAACGGCAGTACTTAGTGCTGGTAACTCTGGTCTATATTCTTCTACGCGTATGCTCTACGCACTCGCTAAAGAAGGTCAAGCACCTCAAATCTTCGCTAAGCTTAACAGCCGCGGCGTTCCAGTGCCAGCGTTAATCTTAACGACAGCAATCGGTTTATTTGCATTCCTTACAAGCTTCATTGGCGAAGGTACTGCATATACTTGGATTGTTAATATTTCCGGTCTTTGCGGGTTCATCGCATGGGTTGGTATTGCGGTGTCTCACTATCGTTTCCGCCGTGCTTTCATTGCACAAGGTAGAGATCTTAGTGAATTGCCTTACAAAGCATGGTTGTTCCCAATTGGCCCAATCTTGGCGTTCATTCTTTGCGTCATCATCATTGCTGGTCAAAACTACTCTGCTTTCACAGGCGATACAATCGACTGGTACGGCGTATCCGTTGCGTACATTGGCTTGCCAATCTTCTTCGCCGTATACTTAGGTTACAAATACATCAACAAAACTAAACTTGTGCCGTTGAAAGAAGTTAACCTAGACCGCGACTTTGATAGATAATGATTGATTTAATCAATAGTTAATCAATACTATAATAAAATCCTACTTAATGAGCTTTCTTGTGAAAGTAGATTAAGTAGGATTTTTTGTATTTATATTATTTTTACTGTATGATATATATGATAATAATTTTTTAATAATGAGGAGAGAATTATGATTATTACAACAACTTTTCATATTGAAAACAAACCTGTACAAGAATACAAAGGTATTGTATTTGGTGAAGTAGTAGAAGGTCGTAACTTTGTTAAAGACTTCATGTCTGGTATTCGTGACATCGTTGGTGGCCGTAGTGGCAGCTATGAAGATTCTTTGATGAGTGCCCGCCAAGCAGCTCTCGATGAAATGTCTCAACGGGCTTCTAAATTGGGTGCTAATGCTATTATTGGTGTATCCTTCCAATATAGCACCGTAGGTGCACAAAACGGCATGCTCATGATTACATGCAATGGTACAGCTGTAGTAGTTTAATAGATGGTAGACTACGTTAGATATAACTGTTAATATAATCCTAAGGGAAATAAGTAAGTTGCAATGTATTCTTGTGACTAAAAAACAGCAGGCTTTAGTCCTGCTGTTTTTTATGTTACTTATTTATAATTAAATCCCCTAATCAATGTATAAAGCGATATAGCTTTTACAAAGATTAGGGGATTTTTACTAAGGAAATAAAGTTCCTAGTACATATTAGATTTTACAAATTTAGGTATATTTGTAATTATTTTATCTTATACCAGCTTGCGTACATGACTGGCAGTACGATAAGTGTTAGTACTGTTGCAACGAGTAGGCCGCCGCTAAAGGCGATAGCTAGTGGGCTCCAGAATACAGATCCCATGAGAGGAATCATGCCTAAAATTGCTGCGAGAGCGGTGAGCATGATTGGGCGGAAACGAAGTGTAGCGGAGTTGATAATCGCTTCACGAGGTTTTTGGCCTTCTGCCTTGTGGATTTCGATTTGGTCTAACAAGATAATGGAGTTACGAATGATCATACCCGATAGGGCGATGATACCTAGTATGGCCATAAAACCTAACGGCGTTCTCGTAATATTCAGTGCTAATACAACACCGATGAGGCCTAGTGGGGCTGTGAGTAAAGCCATTATCATGAGGGCGATACGCTTCAATTGGAACATGAGGATTGTCATTATCACAAAGAGCATAATCGGCATTGGTTTTAATAATCTTTGAACCGCTGTTACGCTCTTTTCAGCAGCACCGTCTAGCTCAATGGTATAGCCTGTAGACAAGGAATCGCGAATGTCTTGCAAGGATTTATAAACCTCTTTCGTTTTCGCATTGCCTAAAACGCCAGGTTTTACATTAGCATACACACTGATGGTAGGCATCATGTTACGGTGCCAAATAATACCATCCTCTTGCGTCATGGTAATGGTAGCAATTTGGTTAAGTGGTACGTAGGAACCGTTGCCTGTTTGAATCGGTAAGGACGAAAGGGCACTTAAATTGTGCTGTTCGTTGCCGCCTAAACGGAAGGTAACAGGTATAGTTTGATTGCCTTCGTAATATTCACCAGATTTTGTACCAGATAATAGACTTTGTAAGTGCAAGGATACAGCGTAGCTATCGATACCTAGTAGGCGTGCCTTGTTTGGATCGATGTGAATATTGGCTACTGGTTCTGTATCTGGCCAGTCAAAGGCAATATTCTTTAAATCCTTATCGTCTTGCATTTTGGCTTTTACTTGGTTTGCAATGTCTTTTACCACCTTTTGATCAGGACCTGCTACACGGAGCATAACAGGATACTTAGATGGAGGACCGATTTGTACAAACTGAGCATTTACAAGAGCTGATGGGAATTCTGTATTTAAGTAAGACGTTAATTCATTATATAGGTTATCTCGGTCCTCTAAGGATTTTGTAACGATTACATATTGTAAGAAATTGTTTCGTTGCAATTCAGGTTCCAAGGTGAGGACAAAACGAGGAGAACCTTGTCCAATATTGGATGAGAACGTTGCAATGCGTTCGTCCCCTTGTAAATGTTCATCGATGATCTTTGCTTGGTTAGCGGTGTACTCAATGGATGAGCTTTGAGGGAACTGCATGGACACGATAATTTCATTACGCGTTGATGATGGGAAGAATTCCTGTTTGATCAATGGTAGTGAAAGTAGAGATAGTACGAATATGACTAAAGTAGCTAGTAATACTACTTTATGGTGACCTAGTGCCCAATGTAAAAGCTTTTCAAACTTTTCATAGAAGGTCACGTTTAGCTTGTGCATGATATGGTCTCGTTTAGTCCATTCTGATTCAGGTTTTGGTTCTTTGTTTTCGATGATTTTATAACCGAGAACAGGGCTGACGAGAACAGAAGCAAACCAGGATAGGATGAGAGCCATAAATACAACGATGGATAGAGATTTTGTAAATTCTGCTACCATCCCTTCTGCTAGTGCTAATGGCAAGAAGCCTGCACAGGTAATGAGCGTACCGGATAGCATAGGGAACGCCGTAGATTGGTAAGCAAAGGTGGCCGCTTTAAAGTGTCCCCAACCTTCTTCGAGTTTAACGCTCATCATTTCTACAACGATGATGGCGTCGTCTACGAGTAGGCCCAGTGCCAAAATGAGGGCACCTAGGCTAACCTTGTGTAAGTAAATACCGTTTTCATACATCAAGATGAATGTCGTAGATACAACGACTGGAATGGTGAGGGCTACTACGACACCTGTTCGCAAGCCAAGGGATGCAAAGCTTACGAGCAATACGATGGCGATAGCTTCAAATAAGGATTGAGAGAAATCGCCAATGGATTCTTTAACAATATGAGGCTGATTCGATACTTGACTGAGTTCGAGTCCTGCAGGAATAGTTTTCTTCAATTCCGCCAGTTTTTTATCGATAGCTTCACCGAATTCGATATTATTGCCCCCTGCATCCATAGAGATGGCAATGCCAATAGCTGGCTTACCTTCAAAGTAGAACTGTGGATTGCTAGGATCTTGATAGGTCATAGTTACATCAGCCATGTCGCCGAGTCGCAACGTTTGATTATTGATGCGGATAGGCATATCTTGTACAGCTTGAGGGCTATCGAATAGGCCATTAACGCGGAGATATACATTGTTTGTATCTGTCGTAATCATACCAGCTGGAACCATCATACTTTGCTGTTTGATAGCCGTTAATAGCTGTTGCGTGCTGACTTGATAAGATGCTAGCTTATCCTTGTTGATCGTTACATTAAGGGTTTGTTGTTGAACCCCAATGAGGCTGATTTTTTTAACATTAGGAACTGATAAAAGCTGACGATTTAGGTCTTCTGCTTGTTGCCGCTTTTCTTCGTACGAATATTCATCACCACTGATAGCGTAAATGATGCCGTATACATCGTCGAATCGATCGTTGATGGTAGGACCTTGAACGCCTTGGGGCAGTGATTTCCATTCATCGTTGATCATATTCCGCGCTTCTTCCCAAGCGGGACGAATTTTATCAGATGGTAAATTTTCTTTCAGATTAATATAAATTACCGATTTGCTGCCATCTGTGAAAGATTTCGTATAATCCACGCCAGGTAGGTCGCGCAGTTTTTCTTCTAGTTTGTCCGTTACCTGGTCCGACATTTCTTGCGGGGAAGCCCCTGGCCAAGCAACGCCGACCACCATGGTGCGCATCGTAAAGTCTGGGTCTTCCATACGGCCCATTTGGGAGTACGAGAAGATACCAAAGGTGAGAAGCACAGCCATGAAGTAGTAGATAATGGACTTGTGTTTGAGAGCCCATTCGGCTAAGTTAAATTGTTTCATTGACTAACCGCCGTCCCTTCTTGTAACTGTTGGGTACCTGCGGTGATGACAATGTCGCCTTTAGCTAAGCCAGATGTGACGATAACTGAGTTTTGACCAAAATCGCCAGTTTTGATAGGAACTAGATGAGCCTTCTTATCGCGGATGATATAGACCGCATTGTTGCCGTTCGAGTCTTTCACAAGAGCCGTCAATGGAATCGTAATATTGCTTGTATCTGTTGTAGTTAGATTTACGTTTACTGTCATACCTAGTTGTACTTCACTAGGTGCATTTTGTAAGGCGATTTTTACGGTATACGTTCTCGCCACAGGATCTGGAATTGGTGAAATTTCACGTACAACGCCTTGGACCTTTACATCTGGCAAGGCCCAGAAGGTAATAGTAGCAGGGCTTCCTACGTGAATTTTACTCAATTCTTGTTCCGGTAAAGCGATAACTGCTTCTGGATCGTGACCAGCCGCTAAGGTACCAATGCTTTGACCTGCTGCGACCACTTGGCCTGATTCAAGATTGAGGGCCGTTATAATGCCTGTATCTGGAGCCGTTAAGTTGGTATAGCTATTTTGATTGCTACTCAAATTGAGGCTTGCTTGGGCCTGTTGTAGTTGAGCAGCTGTCGCATTCAATTGGTTTTCCGCTTGGTCTAATTGCAATTTACTAATTGCTTGTTGCGCATAGAGTTCGCGGTATCTGTTAGCATTGGTTTCTGCTAATTCGTAAGCCGATTGAGCTGCTTTTACGGCGCCTTCTGCATTTTGCATTTGTGCTGCCGTATCAGAACCGTTGATTTGAGCAATTACTTGTCCTGCTTCTACTACATCACCAACATTAACAAATTTGTTGATAACGCGGCCTCCAATTTGAAAGGCTAGTTTAGTTTCCGTCTTATTGTGGATGGTGCCTGCATAACCAGCACTGGTAGTGCCTGATTCTTCACCGATGGTGATGGTGCGCACCTTGAGGCTTGTATCCTCAGGTGGCTTTTCTGATCCACAACCACTTATGACGGCAGTCCCTATTAATAGGGCCCCTATGGTTGCTATGACTCTTGGATTCATAGAATCTCTCCTTTTACTACCACACATAAGCCCTATGAAAGCTGCAACATATTCGTTACAACTAAACATCATAGGACTTTTATTGTTAGCATATTTCTAAATACATACACAAGATAAGGAAATAGAAATACTATTCTACTTATATATTTTATACAATTTAATAATACTATATTTAAATATATAATTCTACCCTTTATGCGGAATATAAAAGAATTATATACTTATTTGACATATTTATTAGTATATTTTGAACATATGCCTTTTTATTTTAAAATCATAGGTTGTTAGGTTGTTAGGTTGTTAGGTTGTTAGGAATAAAAAAGTGAGCCCTCCTTAGAGAACTCACTCTTTTATACATGTTTATAAGCTTTTATATACTGTTTGTTATCTTATTACCCTGAATTATTAAGGCTTAATTATCTTTAAATACCCTTAATTATTAAGGCTTAATCGTTAATAATAGTAAGCTAGTAGATGTTATTATTTTTCTTCTTCTTGTTCTACAATAGGTTCTTCATAGGTAACAAGGATTTTGTCGATACGGGTATTATCCATGTCGATGACTTCAAAGGTATAGCCATTCCATTTTGCCTTGTCTAGTTCTTTTGGAATGCGACCGAAGAGCAGATTCAAAAGACCACCCATAGTTTTGTACAAGTCATCTTCTTCGCCTGGTAATTCTTCATCGATGTGGAAGAATTCTTTAAATTCATCTACGTCGAGTAGGCCGTCTACGAGCCATGCACCATCGCGTTCGATGATTTTATTTTCTTCTTCTTTGATTTCGTCTTCGCCAGAAGGCATAAGGCCTACGATTTCTTCCATGATGTCATGCAAGGTTACGAGACCTGTGAAACCGCCGTACTCATCGAGGATAATGGACTCGTGAACGCCTTCAGTACGAAGGACGTTCAATAACTTCATGAGCGGAATGGATTCTGGAACGAGGACAGGTTCCTTGAGACAAGACTTGATGATATCTTGAATGGAACTTTCACTAGGACGTTGCATAATTTGAACTAATACGTCAGATACGGTAACGAGACCATTTAGTTCGTCCAAGGAATCGGTGCCAACAGGAATGCGATAATGGTTGGCATTTTTGAGGACATCCATGATTTCGTCCTCAGTGCCGTTAAGGTCGATCCATTTGAGCTGTGTACGCGGCGTCATCACGTCGCCAGCGTTCATATCTGCAAGATGGAAGATATTTTCTACGAGAATTGGTTCCTCTTCTTCGTAAGCACCCATAGCAACGCCTTCGGTGAGCATTTTGTTGATTTCAGACTCTGTAACAGGAGCCTCTTCTTTCACAGTCACGCCTAGTAATTTTAAGAGGAACTCTGTGGAAACGCCGAGAAAGCTAACGATTGGCTTTAAGGTTACAGACAACCAATAAATCGGTTTTGCTACGACTACGGCAATGCTTTCAGGACTATTTAAGGCTAAACGTTTCGGCACGAGCTCTCCGATAACGAGGGATAAATAGGTGATAACTGCAACGATGAGGAAGGAACTAATAGATGCTGCATAGGGCTCAATACTTGGAATATTAGCAACTAATACTTCCTCTAGAGGACCAGAGAAGGTCGCACCAGAATATAAACCAGTTAAAACGCCGACGAGGGTAATACCAATTTGAATAGTAGAGAACATCTCGTTTGGATTTTCTGCTAATTCAAAGGCTTTTTTAGCACGCTCATTGCCTGCTTCGGCCAACTCTTCGAGCTTACGTTTTTTAGTATTGACGATGGCGAGTTCCGTCATGGAGAACAAGCCGTTAGCGATGATTAATACGACGATAATTATAAAATCTAAGGTCAGATCACTGTCCATGTAAGTAGACACTCCTTTTTAATGACATATAATTCTGCACATGAGAATAATAGAAATATTATTCTTTAGTATACCATATTAGAATCAATAAATGTTTGTACACAATAAAAGTATCCTATATATCATAAGGGTACTTTTGATATATACTATAGGTGTTACCGCCCCAAACTGGTAACAGGAAGGGGGTGTATTAAAATGCTCGAAATATTTATTTCCTTCACAGTATCTATCGTAGCAAGTATAATTGGATATTATATTTGCAAGTGGCTAGATAGATATTAGGCCGGTAACTAGCACAAAAAGAGGAGGGCTGCCACCCTCCTCTTTTGTTTTGCATGCATTAAAATGCTAGCAAAATATTTATTTCCTTTATCTATAATTATATTACACAATTTAGTATTATTTGTAAATAATATTATATGCATATACAATAGTTGATATAACTAGATATTACTTAATATATTACGATTGATATAAGGTAGAAAATAAGCATAGTAGGAATGATATATGACAAGTGAACAGGAATGGGAACAGGTTTTACAAATAAAGACAGCTGGTCGTGATGCTAGTCGGTCTGATACGGAGCATCATCCTTATGAGCCGACGGATTATTGCGTCCTTGAGCGCTTGGCAAATAGCGGTCATATTCGCAAGAAAAACACCCTCATCGATTATGGCAGTGGCAAGGGCCGTGTCAGCATTTTTATGGCGTACCAAACGGGTTGTCACTCCATCGGCATCGAATACGATGAACGCCTCTATGAAAGGGCTCTTATTAATGGTGAAAGCCCATCAGCTCGCAATCGTGTAAGCTTTGTGCATGGTGATGCGGCGCTTTATGAATTGCCAGATCAAGCAGATCGATGCTTTTTCTTTAATCCCTTTGCTCTTCATACGATTAAGCGTGTATTAGGAAATATCTTTGATTCCTTATACCATCATCCTCGTGAGATTAAGCTCTTTTTCTACTACGTCAACGAAGAGGTAGAAAACTTCTTAAATAACCATGTGCGCTTGGAACAAGAAGAATCCATTGATTGCAGTGATCTCTTTGAAGAAAGGGATGCAAAGGAACGAATATTAGTATATTCAGTAAATCTATTTTAGGATTAAGAAACCTCATTTTGAATGGTTGTGTTAGCAGTTCTAAATTTATAGGACTAAGGTAATATTCAAATTGAGGTTTTATTCCGTTTTTTAGGAACTTTCACCTAGATTATTAAGGAAAAAGCAGATAAATTCTGATATAATAATATATTAGAGATTATAAAATCAATTCATTTTTTACGGTTCTATACATTGATTCGTATGCGCTATATTAGCGGGTAGGGATGAGTGTATTGAATACAGGAGGTACCCGTGGAACTCATCGATACAGTATTGATTGAACGCATTCGCAAGGCCTTGATGAAACGTTACGACCGAGATCAACAAATTCAACAAATGATTGAAGAAATCGGCGCCGAAGAGGGGCTTAATGAGTCTGAACTGGCTATCGTTTACCAAGCCTATTTAGAGGTAAAGGAACGCGTATACTATATATCTACCCTCGTTGATTTGTGGAATCAAATTGAAGAGGTTCAAAACAGGATGTCCTTGTTGCATACCTACGAATCTCTTGAGCAAGATTTGTTTGGCGATGTGCTAGGCGACGATAAGGAAGACATCATTCTGTCCGATACATCGTATCTTGGCAAGGGCGCTAGTCATAACAACGAAATGTACGCTATGGAACAGGTGCAATTGTCTGATGTGCCGGTGCAGCACGATTCTACGGTGGGCATGAACCACATTAAATTGAACGAATTAAACTCTATGGGCGGACTTTTTACAGGTTCTGGTGAAAGCTCCATTAAAGAAACCGTAGATTTTGATGATGCTACAGTAGAACACCTTGATGTAAATCCACTAGATGGCGTTGAAAGTTTAGAAGTACATCATTTAGATGAGGAAAATCCTTTTGATAATGATGATTTAGAAGCAATTTTATCATCTAAGAACAAAGATAAAAAATCTAAAAAAGATAAAAAATTAGAGGAAGAAGATGTATTGGATGATGAGGAAATGTCCTCTATTGATCCATATACTGCGGTAAATGCATTGTTATTTGGTAAAGCAGGCTTGGAGTCCGATAAAGCAAATAAGAAGCTTGAAAAGATTCTTAAAAAGCAATTGAAACGTGTTGATGATGAATGGGCGCGGATCAACGGCTCTGACGTAAAAAAATCCAAGGACGAAAAAAAATCTAAAGAAGATAAGAAATCTAAAGAGGATAAAAAGTCTAAGGAAGATAAAAAAGAGAAAAAACACAAAAAGTCCAAGGAAGAAAAACAGGCTAAGGACGAAGAAAAGTTAAAGAAAAAGAAAGATAAGGCTGAAAAGAAGCTTAAACTCTTAAACGATAAGTTGAAAACAGTCTTCTTAGCTGATACTTTCAGTAAAAAAGATAAGAAAGACAAGAAAAAGGATAAAAAATCCAAAAAGGATGAATCCGGAAAAAAGCAGAAACGATAGTTTCCGTATGGGATAGTAAGGCCGATAATTGGGCTATGGAGAGTGCTAGTGTTAAGAAATCAGCAGGTGCTGGGACTATCGACCGTGGATGCGGTAAATGCAAACGATGTAAGGGACCTAAATGTAAGAAATATCCAAGATAATTATAGTTAGGTAGTATAGAGTAGTTACGTTATATGAATAAACAGTTAGGGGTTAACGATGAACCGATGGCAGCGATTATTTGAAGGCATACGAACAGAGATTAAGGTGTTTATCTTTTTCTCTGCTTTGTTGACTGCATTTAGAATCGTGTTTCTTGCAGTATTTCAATCACAACTAGCTTCTGTGACGATGGAGAATATCCTCACGTCCTTGTGGCTAGGCTTTAGATTGAGTCTCAAGACCGTCGGTTCTTTGTGTTTACTAGGCTTTTTAGGAGGTACGTTGGTGTATACCTTTGTACCTAAATGGCCGTCCTTACGCATTAAACAAGTTCTCTATTCCATAACGACTGTACTGTTGACCTTCCTATTCTTAGGTCGCATTCCGTTCTACAAAATATTTAACTCCTCTTATAATGCGATGCTCATCAATGGTAAAAACGATGATATTAGCGCCATTGTAAATACGGCAATCAACGAATATAACGCCCTCATGTACATCGTTGGGGCCGTAGTATTGAGCGCAGCTCTTTGCTGGTTCCTCGTTCGCTTCTTAGGATGGGGCACGAAGAAATATAGTGACTATATTGGTAATGACCTTAGTGGTAGTGATCAACTGAGTGCTAGTGAACAAGTTAGCTGTCCTACTTGGTATCCTAAGACGAAGAAAACGGAGTGGATGACGGGTATTGGACTCACGGTTTGTATTGCAGTACTCGGTCTATTCTTTAGATTTGGCGGGGCTTTCAGCTATACGAATTCTATTAACTGGGAAAGTGCGGCGCGCCTAAGCTCTAATTTGTTGAATGAAAATATCCTTGATGATGTGCAGGCTCTTTATCGTGTTAAAAGCATTGCGAAACGGACAGCTGAGCTAGAGGTTATTAACTTAACGCCGCAAGAGTTAAACGAAAAAATCACTGCTGTTGGCGGTAAGTTTAATGGCACTAATTTTGATGGTTCTTTCACAAGAACTATTACGACACAGCGACTAGAGGAGCAACCGCAGTCTATTAATATCGTTCTCGGTGAATCCTATGGTTTATGGCCATTCCTCACCGAGTATAACGAACCTGGTGCGTACCTTGTTGAACAAGGTCGTAAATACGCTAGCAGTCCTCAAGCGATGAGCACGCAGCTAGCCCTTGCTCAAGGAACGGGCACGATGCCTGCTATTAATGGTTTACTCACTGGTATGCCTGACACAGGTCTATATCCTAACTATGAAGGTGAAAGCTTCAAACAACCGTATGGTTTAGGCATTGGTCCTGTTATGAAAAAGCTAGGCTATAAAACTGTATTCTGGTACGGTGGCTTTAGCACATGGCAAAATGTTAAGAATTTTGCTTTATCTCAAGGTTTCGATGAATTCCACGATGCATCTGAAATGCCAAGTGAAGATGGCAACGCTTGGGGTGTAGGCGATAAAGACTTGTTTAAAGCTATTTCTGCGTATATGGATCAACATAGAGGGGAAAAAATTCTCAATGTGATTATGACTACCTCTAACCATCCGCCGTATAGCATCAATGTAGCTAAGGAAGGCTACGATGTGAATAAGGTTAAAGGTCATTTGCCAGATACTATCGAAGAAAACGAAAAGCAATTGAACGAAATGGGCCATCTTTGGTATGCAGACCACGTGATGGGCGAGTTTATTGCAAATGAAGAAAAAGCAGATCCTTCTGCACTCTTTGTCATTACTGGTGACCATAGTGAACGATTTAACTTTGCTCGTGAAGTAGGGCCTAATGTGGCGTCTACAATTCCTATTATCTTCTACGGTCGCGGTATTCAAAAAGACTGGCTCGCTCCAAACGCATTTGGCATGAGCATTCAAATCATTCCAACCTTGGCAGAACTAGCTGGCCGCCCTGGTCAAACTTATGAAGCCATGGTACCAAGCCTATTTACACAAGAGGAATTTGTCTTTAACCATAGATTATATCTAGATAAAAATGGCAAAGTATTAGAACAAAGTGCGAGTATGCCTCAATCCTATGGGGATATGATTAAAAACATGCGCGAACTAGCGGCGTGGCGTATTAAACACGGGGATAAGATTAAGTAAGGGAAATTAGGATATAAGGTGCATATTGTAATTTAATAGGTACCTTATCTTAAAGTATATAAAAACTAGTATTGCTAGTGCATGTTTAAGAGGAGTATAGAATGGAGTTAATTTCGGTCATTGTACCGGTATATAATGTAGAACCTTATATTGCAGAATGCATAGAGTCCATTCAAAATCAAAGCTATCAACATTTGGAAATTATTTTGGTAAATGATGGTTCAACCGATGATAGTGGTGATATTTGTGATCAATATGCTGCTTATGATAATCGAATCAAGGTCATACATCAGGAAAATGCAGGACTTAGTGCAGCTCGTAATGCAGGAATAGAGGTTTCTACGGGTGATTATATTGCCTTTGTAGACTCCGATGATTACATTGGGATTACAGTATACGAAGATATGCTGAAACTCATGAAAGATCATAATTTAGATATCATCGAATTTACTGCTTTCAGAGATAAAGGTGGTACTATTATTGAAGGATGTAATGATGGTCAATTAGAAATCTTTGATAAGGATGATGCGTTGCAACTAGCGATGCATGATTGTTTTGTAGCTGCTTGGAGCAAATTATATAAACGCAGTGCTATTGGTGATGTGCGTTTTCCTATAGGTCGTAAATTTGAGGACACCGCAACATCTTATTTATACGTGGCAAATTCGAATCGAGTAGGTCATATCAACCGATGTTATTATTACTATCGATTGAATCCAAATTCTATAACACAAACATCATTTGATGCTAAATCACGATGGGATTTTGTATTGGGTTACGAGGAACGCTTACAATACGCTATAGATCACCAATTACCGTATGTGGATGATTGTAATAGTTTATTGATGAAAGCTGTATTATCCTGCTTAACAGCCTATTATGCAAAGCCTGTGGGCAATCAAGTGTATTACGATAATTGTAAAAAAATGATTGGAACCTATCGTAATGACGCATCTTACAAACAATTAAATTCTAAATATAAGCTCTTTTTATGGTCTTTCGGTCGCGCAGATTTTATCCATAAAATAGGGGCTCGTTTATCGTATTTTGCTAAACAAGCACGTTAGTTAGTGAAAGGTAAAACTATGGCAACTGTATCTGTAATAATCTTAGCGAGAAATGAAGAACATAATATTCATGACTGCATTGAGTCTGTGCAGTTTGCCGATGAAGTTTTAGTCATCGATGATTTCAGTACGGATGACACTGTAAAAATTTCTGAAGAAATGGGTGCTCGTGTTGTACAACACGCCATGAATGGTGATTGGGGTGCCCAACAAACCTTTGGCATTGAACAAGCAAAGTCTGACTGGATTTTATTTCTTGATGCGGATGAACGCATATCCGATCCTTTAGCGAAAGAAATTCAAAGTATTGTAGTTAATGAACCTAATAAAGCGTACTGGATTCAACGTCGTAATAAATTCCATCATAATAAGGCTACTCACGGTGTTTTGCGCCCAGATTATGTACTTCGTCTCATGCCAAAAGAGGGCAGTTATGTAGAAGGCTACGTGCATCCTGCCATAATTACGCCGTATCCAACAGAAAAATTACAACATCCGATGTATCATTACACATACGATAATTGGCATCAATATTTCAATAAATTTAACAACTATACCACATTATCTGCTGAAAAATATCGCGATAATGGTAAAAGCTGTTCTTTCATTAAAGATATTATCTTCCGTCCTACTTGGGCGTTCATCAAGGTGTACTTCTTACAAGGCGGTATTCTCGATGGAAAGATGGGCTTTATTTTATCTGTAAATCACTACTTTTACACGATGACTAAATACGTGAAGTTTTACTATTTACTAAAATCCAAGGGGAAATTGTAATAGCTGGGGGAGCATTATGTTAGGAAATTTTGGAAAGCATTGGCATATAGGCCGTACTATATATGGTAAGCGCACATGGCGTGAAACAAGACGTACCTTTTTACATACCATGCGCTCTTGTCGTTATGACTCAACAGTTACTGAATTTGAAAACTTCTTTAAGTCTTATACGGCAGATCCAAAGATGTTGGAAAAACATCCAAGTCTCTATGAATTGATGAGCCGTATGTTTTTGATTAAAAACTCTACACCACAATGGCGTTTAGAGGCACTTCGTCAGCATTTTACCATCTTACAAGAGGTGTTTACGGATGAAGCGATTCAGCTCATGTATGTAGATGAAGCGAAGTTTGATTATTTTGATAAAAAACGAGGTATTACCCTTTGGAGCTCTGATGAGCTCGATATGAGTGCTCATTTATATTACGAGCCAGGTCAACGCAAGGAAGGGTTCTTGACAGTTATGCTCTTGCTAGAGGATAAAGGTGTATATCATGCTAATATTCGTTTTGCAATGGGTTCTAATGGGGAGCGTACCCTTGTTATTGGCACTATTCAAGGTTATAAAGATGGCCTTGAGCGAGCAAAGAAGATTACAAAGAAAATGTATGGTTACCGTCCGAAGAATTTCATTACCTTCTTGATTCGTGAAATTGGTCGTGCAGCACAAGTAGAATCTATTCTTGCTGTTCCTGATGAAGGTTTCTATGCAAATTCTCATATGGTGCGCGGCAATAAAGCAAAGGTAGCCATCTTAGATACCTTGTGGGAGGATATTGGCGGTACTGTATTGAAAAACGATTCAAATTACTATGTGATTCCTCTTGAAGAAGAGCGAAAGCCAATCGAGGAAATTAAGTCTCAAAAACGTAGCCAATATCGTAATCGCTATGCACTATTAGATGAATACGCAGCTATGATTCAAGAAAATATAAAACCGTACGTAAAGGCCTAGAGGTGTGCTATGCGTGTAGCAATTTTAGAAAGTATTGTCATGCCTGCTGGGCATGAGGTAGAGTTTGATCGTATCCTCATCAATGAACTGAAACAACAAGGTCATGAACCTGTACTATTCGTGCCGGAGAACTTTCCTTTCAAAGTAGACTATGGAGTAGATATAGTGTACCTTGAAGGGGGAGAAGTAGTGACCTATGCGGGAGCGTCTAAATGGAAAAAGCCATTTTTATCTATTTTGCGCGAACGCCGACGCCGTAGTTGGTTCACATCAGCAGCACAGAAGATTAAAGAACATAAGATAGATGCGTTAATCATTCCTACAGGAACGTATCGTTATATAAAAGCATTATTAGATACGCCATTAAAGGACAGCGAGGCTTCAGTGCACGTTATTTTCCATGGTATCGGCAAGGGAGAAATGGATCGCTTTATTAAACAAGCCCATCGAGCTAATGCTTATAAAAACTTGTATCTCGATGTCATCTCTTTGCGTGATGATATGTTACGCTCTGATTTACCGAGAGTTCGCAAAATCTTGCCACCTGTGTTTTTACCATCTACTGAACTTAGGGCAGAACAAGGAAACTCCAATAGATCCGTAGATAATACGATTAAACTTGGTTTCTTTGGTCAGTTTAGAAAAGAGAAAAATATTGAGCGCTTCATCGATGCCTTTGTATCTTTGAATTATGATAATTCAGTGCAGCTCGTCGTTCAAGGGGCCACTGTAAAGCCTGAAGATGGAGCTTTATTTGAGTCTATAATTAAGAAATATAGCCAATATAGTAATATTCAGTTCATTCATGCCAGTTTGATTGGGAAAGACTGGGATAAAGCATTATTGAGTGTAGATGCTTTATTATTGCCTTATGGTGCTGAACGATATCGCTATCATTGGGCAGCTATGCTATTTACGGCTATAGGCTTTAACAAGCCTGTTCTCATATCTCCAGAAATTAATCCTGAGGTATTAGAACAATACTCCATTGGAGAAGTATTAAATTTAGACAGTGTAAATTCCATCGGGCAGGGGATTCAAACGTTCGTAGAGAATTTACAACATAACAAGGAACAATATAATCAAGGATTAATGAATGCTAATGAGGATTATAGTCATCGTGCATTGATTCAATCCATTATAAATGTATAAGAATTGTTAGGTAAGCATTATGACTTACTTATTGAGGGGGATTTTCTTGGGGATTTTATCAAAGTTACGATTAGAATCATGGATAGCTATTATGGTTACCTTAATGGTCTGCTTTACTAGGTTATCTATGGCTGCAGGGCAGATTTTTTATGGCATTGCAATTCTATTAAGTATTATCTATATTTGGAAACATAGGCGTGAGCTATATGTTCCGTCTTATGTCAAAAAATATAGTAAATCATTAGTTGCGATGCTGTTATTGTTATTACCATCAGCAATTTTGACGAATAATATTGCTGTAGGATTACCAGAGTTTATTAATGTATGGCTTTGGCGTATACCTGTGTTTTTTATTATTGCCCTTTGTATACGAGATAAAAAAACACTATTTACCATGCTTGCTGTATTTTTTGTAGATTTTGGTATCGATAATTTAGTAGCCTTTTATCAATATTATTCCGGTATGGCTGTGCGTGGTTGGGGTTTTGGCAGTAGTGTATTAACCATTGCAGGTATTATGGTTATGTTAGTGCCTATATTCTGTGTTATTTTATTAGATAAAGAATTTCCAAACTATGTGAAAGCTGCGGCTTTATGGGCTTTAGGCTGCGTCGGATTTGGTATGTATGGTAATCAAAGTCGTGGATCATGGCTATTTAATATGATCTTAATACCTATCGTATCATTACCGTATTTAATCAAACGCTTTGTCTATGTAGTGGCAGTTCTTGCTGCATTAGGTGGTGTTATTTGGGGATTCAGTACACAACCACAATATGTAGCTAGATTTGAATCTATTACAAACACGACTACTGATGGTTCTAATTTAGGACGCTTTGAAGTATGGACATCGTCTATCAATATGTTCAATGATCATCCTTTGACAGGTGTAGGTATAGGTCAATGGCGTACTAAATATGAAGAATCTTATCGTTTACCATCGGAAAATCAACATCTATATCATGCACATAATAACTTTATTCAGCTTTTAAGTGAGGTAGGTATACTAGGTTTACTTGGTGTTCTTATTTTTTATAGCACGATTATTATAGATAATTTTGTGACATGGTTTAAAAAGCGAGATCCCT
Source organism: uncultured Veillonella sp. (assembly GCF_963524655.1). Classification (GTDB taxonomy): domain Bacteria; phylum Bacillota; class Negativicutes; order Veillonellales; family Veillonellaceae; genus Veillonella. The sequence continues at coordinate 32,409 of NZ_CAURHA010000006.1, read as the reverse complement.
ATAGTCTTTGTTCTATGATTGCTGTAGTTTCCTATGTATTTGTCTTTGGACAGGTTGAATATACATTGGATAATTCCTCTGGTATGCGTATTATGTACTTTATGTTAGCCACGATGCTTCAATTGAGGGATAATTGAGAAATAGATGAACATTAAATTTGTATTTAAGGATTCATTTAATTAGTTTTTATGAGAAATTTATTCCTCGTTTAACTAAATTAGGTAAAAATATAAAACTAAATAAAAGTAGTTGAAATCTATGTTTTTCATAGTTTTAAACATTTGAATATGATACAATATAAGTAATTATTGGTACATTGTATTCGTATGCAAGAGAGGTTGTTTTCTTTAAAATTAATTGAGAAAACAACCTCTTTTTTAAAAATTGGGGTATTAGTATGAACTGTTCTGAATGTAATAATAACAATAAGCTACTTATTAGCAAAATTATAGTTCTTATAGCAGATTATGTGGCTATTGTTTTGGGGACATTAGCAGCTTATTATCTGCGAGTAAATTTACAAATCTTACCAGTAAGTGAACACTTCAAAGTCGATGAAATTTACGTATATGGTATTGTACCCATTGTTTTTTTATCTATATTGTTACTTAATAATGCTTATTCAATCGTAGCACCATATTGGGATACAATGAAAAATTTATTCCGTAGTATTACTATTGGTGTAGTTGTATCTATTGTGCTCATGTACACAGGACATGTAATTAATGATGTATCCCGTCTATTTGTAGCCTTTGCTTATATATTTATGCTACTCTTTATCTTTAGCGGTCGTTTTATTGTAGGCAAGATTCTTTCTAAGGTAGGATACTTAACAATACCAGTCCTCTTAGTTGGTGCAGGTAAAACAGCAGAGCTCGTAAAGAAATCGTTAGATCGCATGCCTATTGCTACTTACAAGATTATTGGTTATGTAGATGATAAGCCAAAATCCTCTACCATTGCTAAAGAATATGCATGTCTTGGTGCTTTTTCTGATGTAGAAAGAGTTATTAAAGATACCGGTGTACAAACAGTTCTTATATGTGCACCAGGGTTAGAACCTAAAAAGTTGGTATCTTTAATCAATCAATTGCAGTTATTAGTAAAACGAGTATCCTTTGTACCTGAGTTATTTGGTTTGCCAACAAGTAATATATCTGCTCGTGGCATGATGGAAGAACAAGCTGTTGTATTGCGGGTGCAAAATAACTTAGCTCGCAAGTCTAACCGCATTATGAAGCGTATCTTTGATATTGTAGCTACTGTATGTGGTGGCATTTTGATATTGCCAATCTTTGCCATCGTAGCTATACTGATTTATTTAGATTCTCCAGGTCCTATCGTGTTTGGTCATAAGCGCGTTGGCCAAGGTGGTAAAGAGTTCCCATGCTATAAATTCCGATCCATGGTGCCTAATGCACAAGAGGCATTGGAGGTATATTTGAAAGAAAATCCTGAAGCTCGTGAAGAATGGGAACGAGATTTCAAATTGAAAGACGATCCTCGCGTTACAAAAATTGGTAAATTCCTTCGTAAAACGAGCCTTGATGAATTGCCACAATTGTGGAATGTTCTCGTTGGTGATATGAGCCTCGTAGGTCCTCGTCCTATCGTTCGCGATGAAATCGTGAAATACGGCGACTATATTAATGACTTTTACCTTGTACCACCAGGGATTACTGGTGTATGGCAAGTAAGCGGTCGTAGCGATACTACCTATGAAGAACGCGTATTAATGGACTCTTGGTATGTTCATAACTGGTCCGTGTGGATTGATATTGTATATCTATTAAAAACTGTGTTGGCTGTCGTTAAATCGAAAGGGGCCTATTAATGAAATACGATTATCTAGTAGTTGGGGCAGGCCCATTTGGTGCTGTATTTGCCCATGAAGCGCACAAGCGTGGTAAATCTGTACTTGTTATTGATCGTCGCAATCATATTGCCGGTAATATGTACTGTGAAAGCAAGGACGATATCAACATTCACGTGTATGGTGCTCATATTTTCCATACATCCTTGAAGCATGTGTGGGACTATGTTAATCAATTTGCTGAGTTCAATCACTATGTAAACAGCCCTGTGGCCAACTATAAAGGTGAAATGTACAATTTACCGTTTAATATGAATACATTCTCTAAAATGTGGAATATTCGAACTCCAAAAGAAGCACAGGACATCATTACTAAACAACGGGCTGCTATTACAAGTGAACCAAAGAACTTAGAAGAGCAAGCTATTAGCCTTGTAGGTACAGATATTTACGAAAAGCTCATCAAAGGGTATACGGAGAAACAATGGGGCCGTAAATGTACAGAATTGCCAGCTTTCATCATTAAACGTTTACCAGTTCGTTATACATACGATAACAATTACTTTAATGACCGTTTCCAAGGCATTCCTATGGGTGGTTATACGAAGATGATTGAACGTATGTTAGAGGGCATCGAAGTTCGTTTAGGTGTAGACTTCCTTAAACATCGTGATGAATACGAAGCCTTGGCAGATAAGATCATCTATACAGGGCCTATTGATGAATACTTTGGTTATTCTGAAGGGGTTTTAGAATATCGTGGTCTTCACTTTGAAACAGAACGTCTTGAAGAGGAAAATCATCAAGGTATTGCCGTTGTGAATTATACAGAAGGAGAAATTCCTTATACTCGTATCATCGAGCATAAACACTTTGAATTTGGTACACAACCTGTTACGTATGTAACTAAAGAATATCCAAAAGATTGGAAAATCGGTGAAGAAGCGTATTATCCAGTGAACGATGTAAAGAATTTAGACCTTTACGCAAAATATGTTAAAAAGGCTGAAACGATTTCCAATGTTATCTTTGGTGGTCGTTTAGGGGAATACAAATATTACGATATGGATAAGGTCATTGCTAGTGCTTTAGCATTATGTAATAAGGAGTTTTAGGAATGAGAATTGAGTGGCTAGATTCGCTAAAGGGGTTTGCTATATTTTTAGTTGTTGTTGGTCATGTTATTCTTGGCTATATTCGTGCAGAAACTTTTACAGAATATCAATGGAGCTTACAGTTTGTATATGATGTTATTTATAGCTTCCATATGCCGTTGTTTTTTTTGATTAGTGGTTTTTTATATAAGCTTACATGGGCACGAAAAAATTCAGGTCTGCTAAAAAATATTTCTAATAAAGTTTTGAATATGGTACCTATGTATTTATTATTCTCGGTTGTATTTTGGTTATCTAAATATTATGCAACATTGTATGGGAATATCCAAATGAGTGATCATTTTAATCTAGTTGATTTAATGCACATTTATATAGCCCCTCTTTCTTATTTATGGTTTTTGTATGTACTGATTTGGCTTTTTGTAGCTATTCCTATATTTGAATTTATAATAAAGCCTACAATAGTCTTTATTATATTTCTATGTTTGTATTTTTTTATGCCACCCGTTCATGGATTATTGAAGATTATTAATCTAATTGTTTATGGAGGCGTGTATTTTACATTAGGATCAGTATTATGTATGTATCAGGATCAACTCAGGACAATTATTTGTAATAAGTTGAATGGTATTGGTTTTATTAGTATTGTTCTGGCAGTCATTACATTTCCTTATATAGAAGTGCATAATATTTTAAAGTTTATATGTGCTATATCAGGTTCTGTTTTTTTATCTATTCTATTTTTTAAGTTTAAGAATATAAAGTGGGTTACTATTTGGAATATTTGTGGTCGTTACTCTTTGGGAATCTATATTTTACATTTATATTTTTCTGGACCATTGAGAACCATATTTAAGCACCTGTCTATTGATAATATTATGGTGTGTTTAATTTTATCTTGTATGATTAGTACAATAGTGCCTATATTTATTGTTAAGTTTTTTGATAAATATAAAATAACCTCTTGGGTTTTTGGTAATTCCAAGTTAATCAAATTGAAATCATAAGATGAGAGTAGTAGGATGAAAGTATATGTCTAGTAATAAATATATTGATAGTTTAATAGGATTAAGTTTTATATTTGTAATATTTCCTGTAATACCCATGTCTTTACGAATAGGTTTTTTAGGTGGTGAGTTTTCAGCAAAAGCATCATTTTATACACTATTTATTTGTTTAGTATATAGTGTATGGCTAAAAAGACATAGTATACGTCAATATCATTTATATTGGAAAGAATTATTATATATAGCTCTTTTAGGGTTCAGTATTGCTGTATCTTTAGTTCATGGTTTGATTAATTTCCCTTACTATTATTTAGTTCCTGGCACTAATTATATGAATCATAAATTGGAAGTCATAATTCAATTCATATTTAATGAAACTGTGAGTGAATATACATTATCGGTCATTCATTTTTGCTTTAGAGTTTTAAAGAACTCTTTGACTCAACTTATTTTTACATTTGGATTTTCTTATTTGATTTTCTATTGGTATAAAAATCGCTCGGAAACAATTTTTAAAATAGTAAGTAAGGGTTCATTAATTTCTGCTACTTTAGTTGTTGTTTTTGGTGTTGTTGAACTATTTTATTTTGATAAACAGCAATGGGCACTTTCATTATTAACATACATAAGACCTATTGTTCATGCTATTGAGATTAATAATACATGGTGGCCACCATTATTTTGGCCAGAATTACAATTTAGGTCTCTATTTCCCGAACCATCCTTTTTGGGGATTTATGCAGTTATCACAATTCCTTTTATATGGAGTATTATTTTTACATCTAAGAATAAAAAGTTGGTAGGATTATCTTTCATTATTCTATTGCTTTTAGAGATGATTACCTTATTAGCTAATAGTAGAACTGCAACTGTTTTTTTTATCATAGATCACATATTGCTTGTATTTGCGCTTTGTATTCAATTTAGAAACAAAAAATTTATAATACATACAGTTCTTGTAACTTTAATAGGTCTTTTAGCTTTTGTAGGAAATATAGTATATACATCTAATGTTCTTTATGTACAAGATGCTTCTACTAAAAGTACAACTAGTACAACAAATAAAAATATTTCAACTCAGCAGGTTGCAAATGAAATCACATCTTATGGAGAAAATAATATTACGTCTTTATCTAAAAAAGGTGGTCGTAGTAATAACCAAAGATATGGTGTTATGAAGGCTGATTTGAATATATTTAAAGAAAATTCGTTATTAGGAATTGGGCAAGGGTTACGTACCCCATATGTTTTGAATCATTTAGATGAAGATATATTAAATGGTACGGAAGTAAAAATGTGGATTGAAAATATTAAAAATAAGGGCCTTATTAATATTTCTATTCCCATGTTAGGAGAATATACCTCTCGTTTATCGGAAACAGGGATCATAAGTTTTGTATTGTTTATGGGACCTATTGTATTCTTATTAGTTAGATTGCTTATTTATGTATTTAAAAATCCAAAAGATATATGGATTATATTTTTTACAATTGCTTATATAGAGTCTTTGTTGACAGGGATAGGAACGACTTTAAATGAACTGTATTATTTTTGGATATTATTAGGGTTTGGTTATGCATTAGTATATACGAGAAATTCATATCGTAATAAGGTGGATGAAATTAGTGAATATTAAGATTTTAGTAGCAACACATAAACAATATTGGATGCCTGAAGATTCTGTTTATATGCCGATTCATGTAGGACGAGACGGTAAGGCTGATATTGGTTATACAGGGGATCATACAGGAGATAATATATCTTCAAAGAATGCAAATTACTGTGAATTGACGGGCCTCTATTGGGCGTGGAAAAATCTTGATGCGGATTATATTGGTCTCGTTCATTACAGACGTTACTTTACACGTAAAGAGGTACGCTCTGTGGAGGACAAAAAGAATCAAATTTTAACGGGCGCAGAATGGGAGAAACTGCTTTCACAATATCCTGTAGTAGTAGCAGATAAGCGTAAATATTATATTGAGTCCAATCGTTCTCACTATAATAATGCCCACCATAGCTCAGGACTAGATGCGGCAGAGCAAATCATCGCTGAAAAATATCCCGAATATAGCGCTGCTTTCACAAAGGTATGCAATCGCACCTGGGCTCATATGTTCAACATGTTCGTTATGCGTAGAGATTTATTTGATCAATACTGTGAATGGATGTTTTCCATCTTAGAAGAAATCGAAAAACGTGTTGATATTTCTGATTATGATACATATGAAGCACGTATCTATGGCTTTGTTAGCGAAATCTTGCTTGATGTATGGATTGAAGCTAATAATATTAATTATAAAGAACAAAATGTATCTTTCATGGAACCTCAAAATTGGATTAAAAAAGGTGGATTATTTTTAAAACGTAAATTATTTGGGAGATAATATACTGACTATGATAAAGGTAATAGAACTTCCTATAGATAAAGATATGGGAGGTTTAACATCTTATGTTCTTCAATTATATAGAATGATTGATAAAAAAGAATTTGAATTAACATTACTGAGTTATGATGATCCTCAAAATTTTGATGTAAATTATAATGTAGAGACGGTTAGTAGACCATATCATATTATTCATTTTTATAAAAAAATGAAGTGTCTGCTTTCTGAAGAAAAAAATATCATTCATTTTCATCAATCTTATGTCAATATTATTCCTATTTTGATTGCTAAATTAGCTGGATTTAAAACTATTATTTTACATGCGCATAGCTCTAGTATAGATGATAATCGAAAAATTGTACGCTTTCTAAAGACAGGGTTACATAAGGTTGGAAGATTTTTATTACCTTATTTGGTTGATAATTATATAGGTTGCTCTACTAAGGCCTCAGAATGGATGTTTCCTAAAAAGTGTATAGATAGTGATTCATATTATTTATTACATAATGCGATTGATTTAGATTTATATGATAGAAATATAAATCTAGGGTTGGAGGTTAGACAAAAATTCAACATTCCTAAGGATGCATTGGTAGTAGGACATATTGGTCGTTTTACGCCTGTTAAAAATCATCCTTTTATTATCGATATATTTAAAGAGGTATTAAAACAAAATCCTAATAGTTATTTATTTCTCTTGGGGGATGGTGTAGAACGTCATAAGATTGATAGTCTTGTAAAATCAGCAGCTATATCTGACAAGGTTATTTTTATGGGGTATGTAAATAATACTGTGGATATTATGCAAGCTATAGATATTATGATATTACCTTCTTTATTTGAAGGGCTACCTCTAATTGCTATTGAGTCTCAAGCATTAGGTATACCAATATTAGTATCTGATACGATTACACAAGAGGTTGTGTTAACTGATTTATGTAGGACTCTACCAATTGATAATCCTAAACCATGGGCTTATGAGATTATATCTAAATTTGGTAAGAATAAATATATTGATTATAGATCTAGAATTAAAGAGCTAGGTTATGATTCTAGTGTTGCTATAAAGAAGATTGAAAATATATACAAGGGAAAACAATGAGTTTTAAAGGTTATATAAAAGAGAATCTACCATGGATTCGATCTATCTATAGAAAAAGGTTGGCTCCAATCAATTTAATCCATAATATTTTTGATAAGCCAGTAGTTGTTTTACTTTATCATAGAGTTAATCATTTGAATCGTGATTTATTTAATATTAATGTAACTCCTGATAATTTTGAAAGACATATTCGAATCTTAAAAAATCACTACAATGTAATAACTTTTAATGATTTAAAACGCAATGATATAAAGGAACCATCTGTTATTATTACCTTTGATGATGGATATTATGATAATTACAAATATGCCTTTCCAATTTTAAAAAAGTATCAAGTCCCAGCGACGATTTTTATAACATCTGGCGGTGTAGATACGGGTAAAGAGTTTTGGTGGGATCGATTAGAAACTGTCTTATTCGAAAATAAAAATCTACGAGAATCAATTGAGTTAGATATTTTAAATCAAAGACATATATTTGATGTATCTGATGATAAAAAGCGATTACATAGTTTTTATACATTACATCATATGCTTTTTTCTCTACATCCTAATGAAAGAGATATGATGTTAGACAGATGGTATGAGTCTTATGGATTGAAGGTTAATCCTAATAATAGGACTATAACTTCATCGGAGTTAATAGAGTTATATCAAAGTCAGTTAATCACATTAGGAGCGCATACTATTCATCATCCAGCGTTGAAACAAATTAGTAGAGAAGAACAAATACATGAAATACAATCTTCTAAGCTTTTTTTAGAGAACTTATTACATACGGATATAGATATTTTTGCGTATCCTTTTGGTCATAAAGAAAGTTTTGATCAAGTGACAGAACAAATTGTTCAAGATCTAGGATTCACATATTCAGTTAGTACTAAAAGAGCACAGCTTCATTCTAATACTAATCCATTTTCTATACCTAGATTCGGCATTGAAGATTGGTCAGAAGATGAATTTATACGACAAATGAAGCTAGTATGGTTTGAAAATTAGGGGATTTTTATAATGTTGACTATATCTGAAATTCAAGATCATTTATATATAATGCTTAAAGAGTTTGATTCCTTTTGTAAAGAGAATGATATTAAATATTCGCTATCAGGAGGATCATTATTGGGGGCCATTAGGCATAAAGGTTTTATTCCTTGGGATGATGATATAGACATTTGTTTAAGTCGATCAGATTATGAAAAATTAATTACTATATTTCCAAAGGTTTTTCATAGCAATTACCTGCTTAGATCTATTGAGCGTAATAACTCAAAATATCCTTTTGCGCGATTAGAAAAGCTTGATATCAAGATTGAAGATGAGTACAGTAATGCTAATCAGTTTTTATTTATGGATATTATGCCTGTTGATGGATTACCAAATGATAAAAATGAAGTTGTTAGTATCTATAAGAAACGTAAAATTTATAGTAAAATGCTCGAATTATGCGATGCTAAATTAGGTCATGGTAAATCATTTAGTAGAGCATTTATCAAGTCTATATTAATTATTTTTGCTAAATGTGTGGGATATAAATATTGGGCTCATAAATTAGATCAATTAGCAAAACAGTATGATTATAATACTTCTGATTATGTAGGCGCTATTACTGGGGGCGTTTATGGTGAAGCTGAATGTATGGTAAAGGATGCTTTTGAAAAACGTGTCCCTATAGAATTTAGAGATTTAAAATTAGAGGTTTTTTCATGTTACGATACATATTTAAGTAATTTATATGGTCGTAACTATATGGAAATACCGCCAGAAGGTAAACGTAAAATATCAAGTATTAGAGCATATGAGATTTAATGTATAGGGGTATAGCATGAATATAGGTATTATTTTTGCTGGAGGAACTGGACAACGCATGAGTTCAACTGGCACACCGAAACAATTGCTAGAAGTTAATGGGAAACCAATATTAGTGTATACGCTGGAACACTTTCAAAATAATGATAATATTGATGGAATTGTTTTGGTAGTATTAGAGTCTATTATTAGAGAGGTTAGTAAATTAGTACAAAAGTATAGTTTGGATAAAGTAAAGTCGATTATTCCAGGTGGAAAAACAGGGCAAGAGTCAATTTATCTTGGAATTCAAGAGTCTTCAAGACTATATGATCAAGATAGTATAGTTTTACTACATGATGGAGTTAGACCTATTATTTCTGATGAGCTAATTAATACGTGTATATCGTCCACAAAAACATATGGCAACGCCATTACTGTTTCACAAGCTATAGAAACTATTGTTTTAAAAGATAATGAGCTTTCTCATGTAGGGAAAATACTTTCTCGAGATGAATGTTTACTTGCTAAAGCTCCACAATGTTTCTATTTAAAAGATATTTATAAGGCACATGAAAAAGCAAGATCTGAAAACTTGGAGTTCATAGATTCGGCATCTATGATGCAGTTTTATGGGACTGAACTGTTTACAGTAATAGGACCAGCTGAGAATATTAAGATTACAACACCTATTGATTTTTATACATTTAAGGCTTATTTAGAAGTAAAAAATAGCCTCAATATTATGGGATTATAGGCTGATATTATGCGGACAGTTAGTGCAATTAAGAATATAAATTCCACGTTAATTGTATATGGATTTAATATGGTCTTACAGTTCATTATCCGTTTTGTATTACTATATTATTTATCTATTGAATATTTAGGCTTAAATGGTTTATTTGATAATATTTTGACTGTATTATCTCTGACTGAATTGGGCATTGGTCCAGCTATTATATTTAGTTTATATGCTCCTTTAGCTAATCATGATTTAGAAACAGCAAAATCAATCATGAGAATATTTAAAAAAGCATATATTTATATTGGTACACTTATTCTATTCTTAGGATTATGTATATCGCCCTTTGTTCAACATCTTATAAAGGTACCTCCTAATATTGCATATTTAAATATTTTCTTTTTACTTTTTGTTGTTGATACGGGTATTAGTTATTTTTACTCTTATAAAAAATGCTTGCTTATAGCTGACCAAAAACAATATATAGCTAACTATTACAGAGGGATTACTCAACTGATAGGAAGTTTATTCCAAATTGCCTTAGTCATTTTAACTCATAGTTTTTGGGTATATATTATTCTACGTATATGTATGACTTTTTCTGAGAATTTTTTAATAGCTAGAAAAGCCGATCACTTATATTCGTTCTTAAATGAAAAGAACATTCAGCCTTTAAATAAAGATATATACCAAAGTATTATTAGAAATATAAAGGCTTTAATACTTCATAAAATTGGTGGTGTTACTGTTTTTGGAACATCAAATATTATTTTATCAAAATTTGTAGGTTTAAGTGCTGTTGCGTTATATACGAATTATTATTTGATTATTAATGGTATCGATAAGTTGTCTGATCAAGTATTTAATGCACTAAAGGCATCTGTAGGAAATTTGAATGAGTCTCATGATGATGCTCATAAATTAGTTATTTTCAAGAGATTAGAATTTATGACAGCCTATTTGGCTTGTTTTATCTGTAGTAATTTGTACCTTTTATTAAATCCGTTTATTACCATCTGGCTAGGAAATAGCTATCGTTTTGATGAAAGTATAGTGCTTTGGATGGTTATCAACTTCTATCTAATGTTTATGCGTAAAGGCGTCTTAGTATTTAAAGATGCTATGGGGCTTTTTTGGCAAAATCGATATATGTCCTTAATAGAGGCCTTAATAAATTTAGTGTCTTCCATTATTTTGGTTCAATATTTTGATGTTTGGGGCGTTTTATTGGCTATGTTTATTAGTACGATTTGTATGCCTTTTATAGTTGAACCATATGTTTTATTTAAATACGGATTACGTTGGTCTTTGGTTAGTTATTTTAAACTTTATTTTCGCTACACTCTAGTCACTGTTATATTGGTTTATTTTAGTAAATTGTTATCACAGTTTGTTGCTATAGATAGTAGTTGGTTTGGACTATTACTAGGGGTTATATGTAATAGTGTTTTTATAATAATGACATGGGGGTTATTGTTTATTAGAAGTAAAGAATTTAAATTTTATATTGATTTAATTAAAAGTAGGTTTATAAGAAGGGGATAATAATGAGAATAACTGTAACTGGTGGTGCTGGATTTATTGGTTCTCATTTAGTTGATCGTTTAATTCATGATGGGCATACTGTCCAGGTTATTGATAATTTATATACAGGAAATAAAGAATTTGTTCATTCGAAAGCACAATTTGTAGAATTGGATATTAGAGACCCAAAGTTGTATTCTGTATTAGAAGAGTTTCGTCCAGAATATATATTTCATGAGGCTGCACAAACTGAAGTTTCTACATCTATGAGTAATCCAATGTTAGATTGTGATATTAATTTGATGGGATTAATTAATTTACTTAATGCAGCAGTAAAATTAGAGGTTAAAAAGTTTTTGATGCCATCTTCTGCAGCAGTTTATGGTAATTTAGATACATTACCATTAAATGAGGAAATGATTGGAAATCCATCGTCATTTTATGGATTAACAAAGTTAACTACAGAACATTATCTTCGTATTTATCATGAATCTTTTGGATTACCATATATATGTTATCGTTATTCGAATGTGTTTGGTCCGCGACAAGGTAATGGTGGAGAGGGAGGGGTTATTAGTATTTTTGCAAAAGCGATTGTACAAGATTCTCCTATTATTATTTATGGTGATGGAAAACAAACAAGGGATTTTATATATGTGGATGATGTAGTTGAAGCGAACATTTTAGGTATGCAACACCAGGTTACAGGTATTTATAATGTAAGTACTGGTATTGCAAGCTCCGTAAATTTGTTAGTTGATGAGTTTAGAAATATTAGCGGTAAAGATATAGAGGTAGTTTATGATAAGCCTAGATTAGGCGATATTAGAGATTCTGTTTTGGGAACTGATAAATCAGAAAAAGAGCTTTTATTTACAGTAAAATATAATTTACACGATGGGTTAATGAAAACATATGAGTATTTTAAAATGGTAGAGGGCTAATATTTATGAATGATGTTTTATCTTATGAATTGGAACGCACTGCTAAAGATATTCATATTTTTCTATCTAAACTTTCAGAGAAAACTATTTTGATAACGGGGGCAACCGGATTCATAGGATCTATGCTCACCCGATTGTTTTTAGTTAGTAATATGAAATATGGAACAGATATCAATATTATTTGTTCCGTGAGAGACATAGAAAAGGCAGAGGCTTTGTTCTCTAACCTTAAGAATTCAGAACAGTTAGTCTATATTACTAATGGTCTTGTTGCATGTAATGATTCTGTTGATTATATATTTCATACAGCAGCACCTACTACATCTAAGTTTTTTATTACACAACCAGTTGAAACATTAAATGGTAGTATCAGTACAACATTAGATGTCTTGCAATATGCAACAAAGAATAAAGTTAAAAAAATTGTATATTTATCTTCTATGGAGCAATATGGCATTCAGCAAGTAGATTATCAGAATATGACTGAAGATGATTTAGGTTATATTGATCATTTAGATGTTAGAAGTTCGTATTCTGAAGGTAAACGCATTTGCGAATGTTATTGTAGTGCGTATTTTCATGAATATAATGTACCCGTTTGTATTGCTCGTGTTGCACAATGTTTTGGTCCAGGTCTTTCACTTTTAGATAATCGTGTATCTATGCAGTTTGCTAAAAGTGTTATGCACAATGAAAATATTACTTTACATACCGCAGGACAATCTGTATCAAACTTTTGTTATATAACTGATGTACTTTCCGCCTTGGTACTATTACTGTTTAAGGGAGAATGTGGAGAAGCATACAATATATGTAATAGTAATGAAACAAGAAGTATTAAAGATATTGCAAATTTAGTAGCAAAAGAAGTCGCTGGGGGTAAAATAGGCGTGGTATTTGATATACCAGATAATGCCAATCAATATGGATATGGATATGCACATGATGTAAAATTTTTTTTGAACAATAAAAAGATAAAATCTTTAGGATGGACTCCTAAAGTTAATATGAAAACAGGATATAGAAACTTAATTGACTATATAAGATATGAGAATAGTAAGGTATAGAGTTATATTTGTGGAATGTTTTTTATTTTACATATAGCTATTTTATATTTTTCATTTTATTTATTACTTATTTATTGTTTAGTTTATTGCTTTTTTCTAAAGGGTCTATATAATTATAAAAGAAATGAAATTATCATGAATTATTTTGATTCATGATAATTTAGTTGTTTTTATTAGAGATAAAATTTATTGTTTTATTATATAGTATGATAGGGCATTAATAATGACAAAATATGTATTATCAGTAGATAAAAATAGACCAATAGAAATTGAAATTTTAAATAATACGAGTAGTGAATCTAAGGTAGTGCATGGTTGCTTAAAAAACTATAGTATAGATTATGATGTAAAATCTAGTTCTGTTATCTTACGATTTACATTACATGAAGATTTAACAACTTCTTACAGTGTTCGTTTAACAGAAGATGATTCAGTCGTAACAGATATGGATTTGACACCTCAAGAGGTATTCTTTAGAATTGTCAATTTCCTTGGTGAAGTGATATATAAAGCCAAATCTATTGGAAATACATTGGTAATGAAGTTAGATAATCAAACTTCTAAACTATTTGTGAAGGATTTAACTAAAATTGAAGATGAGTATCGTGTGTTTAAAGGTGAATTAGTATATTAAGAGAATTTTTTTAGCCACAAAATAATACATGAAATGACTAAAGAAGGTATCAACGTGTTTGTTGGTACCTTTTTTGATGTATATACTAAACCCTTAGGGTAGTCTAAAAAGTATAATAATTGTTATGATATATAAGTACAGTTTTAAACATCATTTGATAAATAGTTTTATATTAGTGGAGTAAATATGTCTAAATTAATAGTTTTATATAAGTATATATGTAAATGTTTAATGAAAATTAAGTCCTATTTCGAAGGTAATAATCAATTAGACTATTGGGATAAATTATATGATAAATATTATGAAGAGTATAAGTTCTTAAGTATAAAAGAGTTGAGAAGATTACAAAGTATTAAGTCTGTTGATTATAATGTAAATATGTCATATACCTGGGTGAATATATTTATAGGTGCTATATTAGCTACATTTGTATCTAATATCATTAATATGACTAATTTTATATCATCTGATATACCAATAAATTTAGATCAAGCAATAGTTGACTTTATAGGTTGTGTAGTGATAGGCATAGTTATATTAGCTCCATTAGTTGGATATTTTTATTTTTCAATTAAAAGAATATCTACTCTAAAAACACGTATATTCTATTTCTTATTCATGGCAGTTTTTATAATAGCACAGTTTGCAAAAAAGCCATCATTAGAAGTATTTGTTAATAACGCTATTGTCGTTTTATTATTTTTGAATATATTTATGGTAATAGTGGCTTTTTTAGATAAACGAAAACAAAGGCTAGGGATTGAATGTGCTGTTATTAAGGATCTACTTTTAAAGCGGGAAGAAAATAACAAAAAATAGGACATAGTAAATTACACCTTTAATATTAGTCATAATTTTGAAGGTGTTTTTATTATTATGAAAACTAAATGAAAGTTTATAGCTATGTTAATCACTATTTATATTTATATGTTAAACTGTGTGTAATTAACTAAATGCCATGATGGTCTTATGTAGATGTGTATATAAAAGATATCATGAGATTAAATGTAAGTGTAGTGAGGTAGTATTATGAAAAAACAATTTGCCGCAGTTTTTGCTGCAACTGCTGTATTGGGAGTAACAACAGCATTTGCTAATAATCCATTTTCTGATGTGAGTTCTGATTCTTGGGCATACCAAGCTGTATCCCAATTGGCTGAAGCTGGTATTGTGAATGGTTATCCGGATGGAACTTTCAAAGGTCAAAATAACATTACTCGTTACGAAATGGCTCAAATGATTGCAAAAGCTATGGCGAACCAAGATCGAGCTAATGCAGAGCAACAAGCATTACTTAATCGTTTAGCTGATGAATTTTCTAATGAATTAAATACATTAGGTGTACGTGTAGCTCGTTTAGAAGATCGTGTAGGCAATGTAAAAGTAACTGGTGATGTACGTCTTCGTTACCTTGGTTCTCAAGAAAAAGATGGTAAATTTGTAAACGATGGTACTAATCTTCGTGGTTTTGAATATAGTAAACGTAAGACTTTTGATACACGTGCTCGTGTACAATTCAATGCAAAGGTAAATGATCGTACAGAGGCAGTAGTTCGTATGACTACTGGTAATATCGAATTAGGGGACGCTTATATTGCTACGGGACCAGCTGCATCTCAAGCTTATGAGCCAACAAAAGTTAAAATTGACCGTGCCTATGTAAATCATCAATTTGGTCAACGTGTATCAGCTAAATTAGGTCGCTTTAATCAAATGATTGGTAACGGTTTAATTTATGATGATACATTTGATGGTGCGCAATTTACGGCAGGTAATGATAAAGTTCAATTCCAAGCTGCTTATGGCTATGGCGTTGAAGGTGGTTTTGCTATGGATATGTATGGTGAACATACAATTGATAGACAAGAAAACTTTACTATTGCTTATGCTGGTTTGAAAGGTGAATTGAACAAACATGTAAATCTTGGTGGTTTCTATGCTAGACTTAACAAGCAAAGAACATCTAATGAAGATGTTAGAAATATGTATGGATTTAGCACAGATTTAAACTTTGATAAAGTTTGGGTTGGCGGTGAATGGGTAAAAGCTTCTGGTGTTTCTCATGGTTCTGCCTGGTCTGCAGGTCTAGGTTATGGTAATTATAGTATTGCTAAACGAGGTACTTGGGATGTGAAAGCTCAATACTTCTCCTTTGGTGATAATATTGCTATGGAGTCCTCTAGATGGCAAGTTCCATACGATGCAACTAATCGTTACTATGATCCTAACTTTGGTGGTGGTACATTTGTTACTACATACCGTGGCTTCAAAGGTTGGTTGGCAACAGCTAACTATGCATTACAAAAGAACGTAGGCTTAACTGCATACTACGGCTTTAACAACAAAACAAACAAGGCTACTGGCGATAACGAAAAACTTTCCAACTACTACCGCCTAGACCTTAACTACCAATTCTAATCTGATGATTGGTATCGTTCATAACTAAAACAATCCCCTTGATAAGTATCTTGGTACCTATCAAGGGGATTTTAAATTAGAACAGGCGTGTACTAATTTTTAAGACGAGTCTGATATGGTCTCTCTAGAATTAGAACCGGCCTGTTCTAATTTTTAGGAGGTGTATCAAGGGGCGTATCCAATACTATAGGTGTGCACTAATTTTCAGAAGAGATATCAAGAGGTCGAGCTATTACTTCTAGAATTAATATATCTCCTCGTGATATATTACATATAAGTAGTATTCTTACGTTTATATGTATAAGGAGACACTCTATGTTTAGCTTTCAAAGTGAGTTATTATTACGTTTACAGAAACAATTTGTATCTGAACATGAGACTGAATTCAAACCTATTGAGGATTTGATAGAAGCATTTATGACTCAATATAATCGTGGTGATTTTAATGATACGACAGAAATGAAATTGCGTGATTTATACAAGGCTGCGGAAGAGGCTAATACGACTGAGGAATCAAAGAAATTGTACAATAAGATTCTTGCATTATGTCCTGACGAAGTAGATGCTAAACGGGAACTCATAGCGCTTGAGTTACATCCAAGCTTTCAACTTTATCAGCTGAAACAGCTAGTAGAATCCTTGAAAAAACCTAAGAAAATGGATTGGCATATAATCGAGGCTCGTCCTTATATGCGATGCCTCATCGACATGGGGATGATATATCTAGAATACAGTATGTATAATGATGCAATTGCATGCTTTACTCCTGTCTTTCACGGGGACAAGCAAGATCATTCGGGATTCCTTGTGTATATGATGGTTGCTTGCTGTGGCGCGGCCAATTGGGATCGTGGCCGCAAGGTATATCAACGCTATCTTGCATGTTGCGATGATATACAAAATGCATTTAATCAGGCGCCGGATATCATGTTGCCGATGCATATGCTGTATATTTTATTGGCTTTGCAGTGTGGTGAAAGCAAGGTTGCCCATGATGTCTTAGCAGATCTTGTTGACGAATATGAAGATATTGATTGGTTATTACAAGATGCAACGCGGTGGAACGATTTTGTAGAAGACCATTTAGAGACTATTATGTATATGGTAGACCAAGTGATTGATATCGATTTTGATCCACGGGAATTAATAAGCTTATATACTGCTATCTCATTTTTACCGACTCAATTGGTGAATTTTGAAAGCCCATTATGGCAAGTGCTATATGATGCGTATGAACGTGTTACCGGTCGAACTGTTGTGAATCGGTACTCTAATGATAGTTATATGGGAAAATGCGAGACAGCTCATATGAGTCCCCTAGAGGTTGCTAAAGGTGAGGCTGTGCGAGGAAATCCAGTATATGACAATATACGGTTTGGTGCACAAATTACACTTTCACAAGCCGGGCTATACACAGTAGATGATTTCAAAACAGTTACTAAACAAGAAGTATTGATGCTACCAGGCATTGGTAAAAAAACGGTGGAACAACTAGAGCATAATGGTGTCACATTTAAAGCGTAAAATGTGCGTTAAGCAATAAGCATCTATAAATACAGATATATGAATTAAAGGAAAATAAGAGTCTTGATGATAAAGACACATTTATAACTAAATTAAGTGGTTTTAAAGGTTACTTAGTAACTGCAAACCAACTAAAACAATCCCCTTGATGAGTATCTCGGTACCTATCAAGGGGATTTTAAATTAGAACAGGCGTGTACTAATTTTATTTCTCTCATATTTACAAATAACAAATTGTAAATTATAATTTAAGACAATTTATAGTTTGTTTACATTGTGAGAGTGAGAGGACTATTATGAGACATGTAAGTAAAGCAAAGCTATCGTTAGCTGTGGCACTGGCGATTGCTGGATCTATAATGCCTAATATGATGGTAGATGCGGCTTATACCGCTCCGTATACTGATAATACAGACTTCGTAGCTAACAGTGATGATATGATACGTGTATTCCCAGAATACGATAAAAATATATCTTCTATAGTAGCGAACGGTGGTATGGTTATTATTGAAGACGGGTATTCTAATATTGGCTATGGTCATAATGCATTTGCTACCAGTAAAAATGGTGGAGACATTAAATTGAAAAAAGGTGTATATAATTCTGGTAGAGTGAATACACCTGTTGCCCTTGCTCAAGGTGGCACAATTAATATAGGCGTCCATGATCATCACGGCGAATTTACGGGTGATAAAATATTCGTTGAAGGCGATGTTATAGTTAAACATGATCCAATTCATAGCTCAACCATTAATATCGGTATAGATGGCGAGGAATCCAATTGGTCTGGGCTAGCTTTCAATTTAGCTGATGAAAATGACAGAAAATATGATCATATCAATGTGTTCCTTGGTGAAAGAGGGAATTGGGAGCTATTATATCAAGGTGGCCTTGATGGTACTAACCTTGATAGTAGTACTATGCCTAGCCGTGTACATCGACTCGTTGGCTCTACGAATCGTAACTTTCAAAATATGGTAGAGCAAAATGAGCATAATAAACTCTATATTGATAAGCTCGAAGGACATGTGAATTATATTTATGATCCTAATGATGAATATGCAGATACCGAGGATCCAGAATATACACCGCCAACCACAACATATAATGGGTTAACGGCTGATTCCTTCTGGGGTGGCGACATTCATATCACAAGTGCAGCCCCTAATTCTGGCGCTCATCTATACACCAGCCGCAAGGGATTGGACTTGTCTACTGAGGATAATGTAAACAAGGTTTTGGATAATCTTGCACACAAGGTGTACTACCATGATTATGTGACTGGTGAAGGAAACCTTGAAGGCACAGTAGCCATTGCTTCTGAAGGTGCTGAATCTGGACGTTTTAAGGTAGTAACATCTGGTTATGCTAAAGAAGGTGCTATTACATGGCAAGCCGACCAAAATGGTCAAGGTAAATACGTGTATGGCAATACAACAGTAACGCCAGCACCACAACCGGCACCGCAACCAATGCCAACACCGGCGCCACAACCAGCACCAACGCCGACCCCAACACCACAACCAACGCCGGCACCAACACCGGCGCCAACACCGCAACCAGCACCAACGCCGGATCCAGCACCGCAACCAACTCCGGCGCCAACACCACAACCTGCACCAACGCCGCAACCGGTACCAACCCCACAACCTGCTCAAACAACGGCATATGATACTCCTCATATGCGTGGCGCTCGTTCCGCAATTATGAGTAATATCAACGGCTGGCGCACATTAACAAATATGTATCGCCCTCGTGCATTGCAACAAGGCGCAACAACAGGTGTTTGGGCCCATATCGGTGGCGGTCAATACAGTTATGATGCACAAGGTATTGATACTGACACAACCTATACACGCATTCAAGGTGGTTACGACGCTAAAACTGGTACCGGCTGGACCGTAGGCGGTCAAGTATCTTATCTTCGTGGCCATGATGATTATGTGTTCAATGGCTCTGGCAAAGAAAAGGTCTTTGCAGTTGGCGCCTATGGTTTGAAAGACCTCGGCCGAGATCAATACATTCAACTTGAATCCCAAGTTGGTCGCGTAACGAATACTTTCACAACTCGTAATGAAATTGGTGAAAGCCTATCTGGCGAAACGAAGGCTAATGCATATACTATCGGCGCTCGCTATGGTAAAACTGTGAAATTACAAAATGGTGTATACATCGAGCCACAAGCGCAATTGAGCTATACTCGATTTGGTGGAGATAGCTTTAATGCAGGAGCGATACATGTAGACCAAGCTGGCGTAAGCAGCACTGCTGGCGGTCTTGGCCTTGAAATTGGTAAGACCTTTGGCGCCGGTAGTATCTATACTCGTGTAGGTGTTAATCATGCCTTCTCCGGCTCGGTGAAAACTACATACACAAGTGGTTCCACTGTAAAATCTACAGAACAAGACCTTAAAGGTACATGGACTGACCTTGCATTCGGTGGCCGCTATGGCATCAATGCTAACAACAGCCTTTATGCTGATATTAGCACAGGTTTATCTGGCGACTATAAACCAGGCTGGTCTGTAAACGCTGGATTTACACATAAGTTCTAAACTAAGTTTACCTAAAATAATCTGAAAATATAGTCTATATATAAAATAACCCCAGAGCACTAATAGCGGTGTATATTAGCTGTTAGTACTCTGGGGCTTTTATGAATATGGTCTCTCCGGAATTAGAACAGGCGTGTTCTAATTTTTAGGAGCAGTATTAAGCGGTGTCTCGATTAGCTGAGGCAGGCATCGTAAATGGCTACCCAGATGGGCCTTTCAAAGGGCAAAACGAAATTACTCGTTTTGAAATGGCGCAAATGATTGCAAAAGCTATGGCGAACCAAGATCGTGCAAATGCAGAGCAACAAACTATGATTAATCGCTTAGCTGATGAATTCTCTAATGAATTGAACAATTTGGGTGTTCGTGTGGCTCGATTAGAAGACCGCGTAGGTAATGTGAAGGTAACTGGCGATGTACGTCTTCGTTATCTTGGATCCCAAGAAAAGATGGTAAATTCGTAAATGATGGCACGAATATGCGTGGTCTAGATTATAGTAAAGGTTCCCAATTCGATGTGCGTGCTCGCTTGCAATTCAATGCAAGGGTTAATAATCGTACCGACGTTGTAATCCGTACTACAACAGGAAATATGGAAATAGGTGATTCTTTCCAAACATCCTCTTTTGGTTCATCCCTTCGCGATAGACCAACAAATATCCATTTCGACCGTGCTTATGTAAATCATAAATTTGGTGAACGCGTATCTGTGAAAGCAGGTCGTTTCAATCAAATGATTGGTAATGGCTTGATTTATGACGATGGCTTTGACGGTGTTCAATTCAACGCAGGCAATCATAAGCTTAATTTCCAAGCAGCATATGGTTATGGTATTGAGGGCGGTTTTGCTACTGATATTTATGGTCAAAACACCATTGATAAAAATGGAAACTTTACCATGGTCTATACAGGTTTAAAAGGTCAACTTAATGACCATGTAAACCTCGGTGGTTTCTATACACGTGTAAATAAACGCGTAAATGGGGAAGCTAAAAATATGTACGGTTTCAGCTCTGACTTGAACTTTGATAAAGTTTGGGTTGGTGGCGAATGGGTGAAAGCAGCTAGTATTTCTAATGGTACAGCTTGGTCTGCTGACCTTGGCTATGGGGATTATAAAATCTCCAAATGCGGTACATGGGATGTAAAAACGCAATACTTCAACTTTAGCGATAACATTGCCCTTCAATCCTCTCGTTGGGAAGTACCATATGATGCGACAAACCGTTATTATGATCCTAACTTCCATGGTGGTCCAGCTTATGTTACTAGCTACCGTGGTTACAGAGGTTGGTTGGCAACGGCTCACTATGCATTGCTTTGTTAATTATCTAAAAAGATAATATGAATAAATATAATACCATCAAATATGATATTATATTTCTACTTATAGTAATATAGTTGAAATGAGAGGTATCTATGAATTTAAAGAGTATAAGTAAATCTATAGTTAGTAATTTTAGTAGAAATATTAAGTGTATCTAAAGTGACTGGCAGAATTTACGTGTTTCTGTCAGTGAAGGAACTTATATATCTAAATATTGGGATAAGTTTTATAAAAAACGTTATAATGTATATTCAAAATTAGATACAGATAGATTATTATACTTATTAAGTCATAAATCAGTTGAGTATAATGCAGGATTATCTTATTCATGGATAGGGATTCTTTTAGCAGGGGTTTTAGGAGCTCTTTTATCTAATATAGATAAGATTGTTAAATTTCTTACTTCAGATAATTTATCATCATATGATGTGGCTATACTAACACCGTTAGTGATTTTTCTAATCAGTTTAGACTTTGCCGTTCCATTATTAGGTTGGCTTTCATTAACATACTTGGGGTTAGGTACTAATAAAGCTTGGTATTTTTATGTTCTATTTTTTGTGATGATGATTTTCTTAGCAATATATAACTTTTTAATTAATGTGATATGGACGATACCGTTAATTATTATTATATTAAGCGCCCTTAATATATATGGTGTAATTGTTTCTGTTTTAGATTGTTTTAAACCGCGAATAGCTTTTGCGTATATAGTTATCAAAGATATACTTTTAGAAAGAGGCGTATCATGTAATAAATAATTATAATTAAAAAGAGATTATAATTTGCACTTAAATTGTAATAATCAACAACGGTATTTTGTAGAGTTACATATTAATATAAAGATAGATTAAGACTTTGGGATTCTTAATACTGAAAGTAGTTAATCATGTATGGTACAGAAGGTACCATTTTAATGCGGATTTCACCGTTTTTTGGTATAATAAACAAGTATTCCAACGATAAAACGGAGGTAATTCTAATGCGTAAATTCTTATATATGTTAGCGGCTCTACTCGTGTTAATCGGTATTAATACATATGATGTAGAAGCTCGCACAGATGTGTATGCTACTACTTATAACGGTAACAGTTGGTATGTGGACCAAGACTCTGTGAAGAGAGTAGGGGATGTACTCAACTTTACGGTGTATACAACATCTGGCCTTAGCTATAAGGTAACATCTAGCGATAGTAACTATTACAATGCAGATGTATTCTACTATAACAATAAACTCGTTTCAGACAATGGCCAATCCGTCTGGAAATCTCCAGGTATGATGGCCGCTATGCGTGTGGCACGTAAGTAAAGGGTAAATAAAAAGGCAGCAATTTTATTGCTGCCTTTTGGTCTGTATAAGTGTACTATGGTATTGTTTATCTGTATTTGACGATATATGATATAAACCCTATAATATAAACAGATAGCCAAGCGAGTGGTTCCGTCGGGCTCATCTCACAGTTACAAAAAATTGATGAAATGGCCTTTCAGTTACCTAATTATCCAAGGATAACGAAGGGCTATTTGTCTTTTCCAAGACAAATAAGCGCCACAAGTGCACCAAAGGCAATGACAACTGTCATTGCTTCTAGAATTATCATGATCAACTCATAATCACTCATAGACAACCCTCCCTTCATTAACGAAGAGAGGCCCAACCTCGCCGGCTATCCTAAGTCTATTATATGGCGAACATATAAGCGAATCAATAAGAATCTATTTATAGAAATATACAAAAATATATATACGTATACGTTAGCAGTAACTATAGTTACTGCTTTTTTTACTTGTGGTAATTTTATAGTTATGTGGCAAATTTATCTCATATTTACAATGATTTGAATATAAATTATAATTAAATTATTTAAATATAGTTTATAGTATGTGAATGAGAGAGGGCTTTTATGAAACGCATGTACAAAAAGAACTTATCTTTAGCGATTGCGCTGACAATTGCCAGTTCTGTTGCGCCTTATGCAATGGCAGAATATCCTGTTTTTAGTTTGACTAAGGGTGAAACTGTAGATTTAGGAACACCGCAAGGTATAATGTATGGGCTTGATGCAGATAACTTGAGTACCATTAATGCAGATTACGTAACAGGTAGATTAATCGATGAACGTAATACTATTATTTCTAGTCAAAATGGCAGTACTGTGAATATCAAGAATGGTGATCTTCAAGTTGGTCGTAGTAGTAATCCAGTTGTTATTTCTAAAGGTGGTACTGTAAATCTTGGTGTAGATGGTAATACAGGTGATTTTACTGGGCATAATATGTCTATTGAAGGTGATGTCCGTATTGATGGCAACCCTAATTACGCATCTGTAATTAATATCGGGTTAGATAGTGATGAAGTATTTTGGACTGGCTTTGCTATTAACTTAGCAGATAAAAATTCAAAACAAGCAAACCATATTAATGTATACCTTGGTCAACGTGGGTATTGGGATCATCTCTACGAAGGCGGTTTAAATGGCACTAGCTACAGCTCAATGACAACACCAAGCCATGTACATCGATTAGTAGGATCTAAAAATCGCAGTTTTGAAAATGCTGTAGTGCAAAATGAGCACAATGAAATCCACATTGATAAGTTAGTTGGTCATGTAAACTTCTTTTACGATATTAATGGTGAGTACGACGATACAGAAGATCCAGAATACACACCACCAACGAAAATCTATAATGGTTTGACTTCAGAATCCTTCTGGGGTGGAGATATTCATATTACAAGTGCAGAGTCTAATGCAGCTGCTCATTTGTATACGTCTCAAAAAGGTCTTGATGTATCTAGTGAGGATAATGTAAATAAAATTTTAGATAACTTGGCTCATAAGGTGTATTATCATAATTATGTAAATGGTGAAAGAAATCTTCAAGGTACAGTAGGTATTGCTTCTAATGGTGCCGAGTCTGCACGTTTTAAAGTATTGACTGAAGGTTATGCTAAAGAAGGTGAAATTACATGGCAAGCAGATAAAGATGGCCAAGGTAAATACGTGTATGGTGAAAATAAACCAGCGCCAAAACCTCAACCTAAGCCAACTCCTAAGCCAGAGGTAAAACCAGAACCAGCTCCTGCTCCAAAACCTGAGGTTAAACCGGTTCCAGCTCCAACGCCTAAGCCTGAAGTAAAACCAACACCTCAACCAACTCCGAAACCTGAGGTTAAACCGGCTCCGGCTCCAACACCTAAGCCTGAAAACAACGGTCATATTCATGTTGTATTAGGTGATTTTGATACGCCTCATATGCGCGGTACTCGTTCTGCTATCATGAGCAATATCAACGGTTGGAGAACATTAACAGATAATATGTATCGTCCACGCGTATTGCAACAAGGCGAACCAACAGGTATCTGGGCTCGCGTTGGGGGTGGTAAATACAGCTTCAATGCAAAAGGTATCGATACAGATACAACGTATACACGCATTCAAGGTGGTTACGATGCTAAAACTAGCAGCGGTTGGACTGTAGGTGGTCAAGTTTCTTACCTTCGTGGCAACGATGACTATGTATTCAATGGCTCCGGTAAAGAAAAATCCTTTGCTGTTGGTGCGTATGGCTTGAAAGATCTTGGCAACGATCAATACATCCACATCGAGTCTCAAGTAGGTCGTGTATCTAATGACTTTACGGCTCGCAATGAGATTGGTGAAAGACTTTCTGGTGAAACTAAAGCGAATGCTTACACAATTGGTGTACGCTATGGTAAAACTGTGAAGCTTTCAAATGGTACATACATTGAACCACAAGCACAATTGAGCTACACTCACTTTGGTGGCGATAGCTTCAATGCTGGCAGCATGCATGTAGAACAATCTGGTGTGAGCAGCACAGCAGGTGGTCTTGGTCTTGAAATCGGCAAAAACTTCGGTGCAGGTAATATCTATACTCGTGTTGGTGTGAACCATGCCTTCTCTGGTACAGTGAAAACTGCGTATATAAGTGGTGCTACTACTAAATACACATCCGAAGACATTAAAGGTACTTGGACAGATTTAGCATTCGGTGGCCGTTATGGCTTCAATGCAAATAACAGCATCTTTGCTGATCTTAGCACAGGTCTATCTGGCGACTATAAAGCCGGTTGGTCTGTAAATGCAGGATTTACACATAAATTCTAAGGGTAGATTTATTAAATAATCCTTTGTACAATCGTTAACATAAATAAAGCCGCCTAATAGTAGAGTCATAACTTTATTATTAGGCGGCTTTTATAGTATCTGTTATAGAATTAACTATATAGAACTTATGTATTTATCTTCTAAATTTAAGATAAATTATATAGACGAAATACGATGTATCGAGTATACTAATGAAACTGTAAGCTACCAGAATTATTATTGATGGATGCTTACTATATCAATAAATTTACCATGCTTAGTATGGGGCTCTATGAGTATAACAGTTCCTAAATAGATAATATCTAGTGTATGATAACTGAAGTAGCTCTGGGGAGGGCGCTTCAAGAGAGGAGAACTTATGAAATTAGTAAAATTATTATCTGTTATGGCAATTGCCAGCGTATGTTTTTGTAGTCAAGCTAATGCAGCTCAAGATCCACTAATGATGCCTGAACAAGTATCTGCTCCTATGACTATGAGCGAACGAGAGGTTTCTCTTGCCGTTCCTAGCGAAGAGGTAAAAGCAGTTGTCTCTGAATTCGCAGCGTTCCAATTGGGTATGCGCAATGCATTGATCAAAGATGACAACCGTGTAATGTCTGGTCAACAACGTTATGCTAACAATGCTTTGTACTACATGAATGTTCGCCGTAGCTGGTACACCACAAGCCATCGGTATAAAAAAGATAGCTATGCTCGTGTAGCATTAGATCGCTTGTACTTGGATTACAAAGAATTCTTTACGAATAATACGACTGTATCCGAAATGAACCAAGCTGAATACGAACGCCAAATCTTAGCTATTCTTGAAAAGAATACTGAAAACATGAACAATAATGAATTGCGTTTCTACATGAACGAAATGGTAATACACAGCTTGCAACAAGCTATGCGTGACAACAATAACCGTGTTAAACGCATTCGCTAATGAGTATATAACTGAATATATATACAAAAGAGGTAATGATGACGGTCGTTGCCTCTTTTGATTTTAGGGCATTTTTTATTTATAATAATGTGATGAAAATCACATAATACTGATGTTAATAGGTCTATACTATACCCATGACCGTATAGCAGTTTATATATAGACAACCCTTACGTACTATACATAAATTTACACACAGGTATCCAGATATATGCAATTACTCCTAGTTACAAAGCAATTACAATTTCTACTGGATACTATATTCTCTCTTTTAGCTATATGGTCGTTGTTAAACAAATTGGGGCTGTAACAGAATGTGGTTTTACAATATTCTAGTTGCAGCCCCTTTACAATATAAGAAATATCAAGAAAATTAGGTTTGTAATACCCTAAGTTTTCTTGATAATTTTTGTTTTTAGGCGCACCAGTTCCTCTATGTAAATCGTTTAAACCTTAGATCTTGTTTTGTTACAGCTCCTTATTTATATATTTTTATATTCTATTTTTATAATTCAACTATTAATATTTTAAATAATTTTAAATAAAATTTACAAAATTCATTTACAATTCACAAAAAATAGTGTAATATTTTAAAAGTGTTGGACATAAGTTCTTAATAAGGCAAGTATATATCTATCTTTTCTGTCTATTTAAGATAATAAATAAACCTACTGATATATATTCTTTTATGAAGGAACTTTCACAAATGTGATTGTATTTATAGTTGAGGTGTAAGAGGATGAGAGCAAGAAATAAATTTTTATTATCTGCTGTTATGATGACTTTATTGTCATCTACGATGGCTATGCCTAGTACATGGGCTGCAGCAGGTCTTAATTCTGAGGGACGCGTTTTTGCAACTACTGCAAATAGTAAATTTGAAAGCACTGGGAATGTGACTGCGAATGGTGTGGTAGCATCTAATGGTGGCCAAGTTATCATTGGCTCCTTGGATACTCCTGATACATCTCAATTGCCTAAACGCTATCGTCAACCAGCTTTCATTACAGGCATGCTAGATAATAGTTCCATCCAAGTAGATGGCGGTGTTATGGATGTGACTACTGCGCCATGGAAGTCTCCATATCCAGTAGCGTTTGCGTATAATAGTAAAATCAACATTGGCATTGATGATGAGGGTACTGTAAAACATAAAGTGTTGAACATGCAAGGTGATGTGCTCGTAACCGATAAAACAATGCCTCCATATCAAGAACAGCAACCATCTGTTGTCAATATCGGTCTAGGTCGTGCTCATAATAGCCCTAACCAATTCTCTGGTAAAGCAGTGAATACTTTAGAAGATAAAGGTGGCGAGATTAACATGACCTTTGATGGAGGCATGTGGAGCCACGATAGTATGGGTGGCTTAGAGCCGTTCATGATCGATGGTAAAAAGGCTCGTAGTAGTATCAATACACTCACAGGCACTCGTACTCGCGAAGGTTTCAGCCGTATTTCTCAAGATTCTCTCAGCGATATCCATGTGAATAAGTTGGACGGCCATATCAATGTTATTTATGATATGAGTGCAAGTACTGGACTAAACTTCGGTAAACCAGCTTCTCAAAAAAATGGTCTTGATGCGGCTGACATCGAGGGCGGTAACTTCATCGTGAAATCTGCTGCAGCTGGCTCTGGCGTGCATGGTTATGTAACAGGTGATAACCTTGATACATCTTCTGAAAGCAATGTAAACAAGATTTTAGATAATTTGGCACATAAATTTTATTATGAAAATTATGTAAAAGGTGAAAGAAACCTTTCTGGTACTGTATCCATCGCTTCTAAAGGCATCGTGTCTAGCTACAAAAAAGCGTTGACTACAGATAAAAAAGAAGGGGATATTACATGGAAAGACGGTAATGGTCAAGGCTCCTATGTGGTGCCAGAACCAAAACCTACACCAACTCCAGATCTAAAACCAGTTACACCAGTAACTCCAGATCCTAAGCCTGTTACACCTGTAACTCCAGATCCTAAGCCGGTTACGCCAGTAACTCCAGATCCAAAACCAGTTACACCAGTAACTCCAGACCCTAAACCAGTTACACCTGTAACTCCAGATCCTAAGCCTGTTACACCTGTAACTCCAGATCCAAAACCAGTTACACCAGCAACTCCGGATCCAAAACTAGTTACACCAGTAACTCCTAACCCTGTTGTTCGTGGTGCGTACGATACACCTCATATGCGTGGTATTCGTTCTGCTGTAGTAGGTAATATCAATGCTTGGCGTACAGTAGCTGACGATATGTATCGTCCTCGCGTATTGCAACAAGGCGAACCAACTGGTATTTGGACTCGCATCGGTGGCGGTAAATACAGCTACTCTGGCAGCGGTATTGATACAGCTACAGATTACACACGCATCCAAGGCGGTTATGATGCTAAAATCAGCCGTGGTTGGACTGTAGGTGGTCAAGTATCCTACCTACGCGGTTCTGAAGACTATGTATTCGATGGTTCTGGTAAGGTTAAATCCTTCTCCGTTGGTGCCTATGGTTTGAAAGACCTTGGTAAGGATCAATATGTACATGTAGAAACGCAAGTAGGTCGTGTATCTAATGACTTCACAGCGCGTAATGAAATTGGTGAATCCATGTCTGGCGATGCAAAGTCTAATGCATACAGCATCGGTGTTCGCTACGGTAAAACATTGAAATACGCTAATGGTTTCTATGTAGAACCACAAGCACAATTGAACTTCACACACTTCGGTGGCCGTAACTTCAACGTAGAT
Organism: uncultured Veillonella sp.; assembly: GCF_963524655.1. Classification (GTDB taxonomy): domain Bacteria; phylum Bacillota; class Negativicutes; order Veillonellales; family Veillonellaceae; genus Veillonella. The sequence goes on along the minus strand of NZ_CAURHA010000006.1, from coordinate 2,665 downwards.
AATGTATCTGTTAACCAATCTGGTGTGAACAGCACTTCTGGTAAGCTTGGTCTTGAATTGGGTAAACAATTCGGCAATGGCAATATTTATACACGATTTGCTGCAGGTCATGCTTTCACAGGCAATGTAAAAACTGCATTCGCTAGTGGCAGTGTTGTGAAATTAACAGAACAAGATCTTAAAGGCACTTGGACTGAACTTGCCTTCGGTGGTCGTTATGGATTCAATAGCAACAATAGCGTGTTTGCTGATGTTGCCACAGGTTTGTCTGGTGACCTCCAAGCAGACTGGGGCGTAAACGCTGGTTTCACGCACAAATTCTAATATATAGGCATTTATGCATAAGGTCATGAGACCTTGTGCATGGCTATCTATGGCCATATAGCTGTATGTCCGTATAGATATATATTTCCTTCACATATATTACCCCTTACATATATACAACGTATTTATCTATACATATACGTAGCATCCATATGCAACTTCCCCTTTTTATCATGCAATTACAATCCCTACGGATGCTATACTTCCCCCTGTATCACATAAGTATATGGCCTATCTTATTATGTTTAGACCTAGTCTAAATGTAATATACTAACCTTCTTAAATACAATGCAAAAGAGCCCTCTTATAGACGCTTGAAGTAATCCTATCGTTTTTGAATATAGGATATACCCATTATGTGTATCTATAAGAGGGCTCTTTTGTATTAATTTTAGTTTAAAGATAAACCTTTTTTTTGATTATCTTTGTGTTATAATTAGAAAAAGGAGGCAAATAATATGTTAATTGATTTTTCCGTTGCTGGCTTTGCATCGATACAAAAAAGACAAGAGTTAACATTTTGTGCTTTCAGCGGGCAAAGAATTAAAGGCACTAAATATGAAGATAATTATATATTGACAAGTGAATCACGCCCTGCTAAATCTACTATTATATTTGGTAATAATGCAGTCGGTAAAACTAATTTGTTGCATGCTATTGATTCTCTGATTCATATTATTAAAGAAGAAAAGATTTTTTCTAATAATCGATTATTTAATATATTGTCAAATAATATTCAATATAATATAACAGTAGAATCTAAACAAGAAAACTTATATCAATACTCTCTAGTTATTGATAAAAACCAGACCGTATTATCTGAAAAGTTAGAACAGAATAATAAAATTATATATAAATTTGAAGATAATATTTTATCAAGTGATGTCTTAGAGGATGCTGTTACAGAAATTTATTCTCGTAAATCAACTGCAACTATTCTTTCAAAGATAAAAGATTTTATTAGCGATATTTATATTGATTTTATAGATACTATAAATTCTATCAGTGTTATTACTGATCCTTTCATTAATCCTGATGTTAAACCATTTAATATAACTATTACTGAAGATCAGAGAATCTTAATTGAGGAGAATAAGGATTTAACATTAGAAATTCTAGCTCAATTGGATGGAACAATTTCTTCAATTGAATTAGAAAAAAGAACTATAGCAGAGGAAGAGTCTGTTTCATATGATGTTTATATTGTCCGTGATTTAGGGGAACAAGATCCAGTAAGACTCCCATTAGCTTATGAATCAAAAGGGATAAAGCGTATTATGGCAATACTCACATCGCTCCTTCGCGTTCACAATGGTAGAACGGTACTAATTGATGAACTAGATGCATCAATTAGTACTAAATCTCTTATTTTACTTTTTAATCATATAATCAACTCTAATTCCAATACTTGTGGTCAATTGGTTGTTACATCCCATAATTTAGAGCTTTTTAATATTAATTTATTTGCACCAGAACAAATTTATATCACTACGAAAGATCAAACATTGTCTACTATAGTTAATTCGTTAGCTGATTTTGATTTGAGAAGTAATAAAAAAAGGTTGGCTATCGACTATTTACAAGGAAAATTCGAGGTATAAAGTCATGCCAACAAAGCCTAAACGTATTAGAAGAAATCTTAAAACCAGCTTAAAGATTCAAGTTGTGTGTGAAGGCGATACTGAATATAGTTATCTATATAGTATCTTGAAAGGGTTATCTAATGTCAAAATTTATTCAATAAATGGTGGAGGATACGGTAAATTTAGTAACCATATAGAGAAAAATTCATCTTTATATAGTATATTCCTAGTAGTTGTAGATTTAGATAAAGCGCAAAATAGGGATAGTGAGTGTAAGTTACTAAATCGTTTAATTAAGGATCTAGACCTTTTAGATAGACGTAATTGTATATTTTTGAATGGTCCTGATATTGAGTATTGGATTGCCTGTTGTATAGGCAATCCTAATGACACTCTTACTGAATTGATTGAGTTAGGATATGTTAAAGGCAACACAGTTAATACTTTTTTAAATAACCAGCATGGTAGTATAGATATTGCTAAACAGCATGTTAATAGTACAAGGATTTATTACAGTAAGCCAAATGTTGATTGTAAATATGGTCTGTATAAAGAATTTTTAAATGAACGTCAGAGTACCTTAGGGAATTTACTACCCTATATAGAAGAATTAAATAGGTCATAGAAATATTTAGGTTAACTTATTGATTATAACGAAAGAATCCACTTACTATCTAAAAAAGAAGTAGTAAGTGGATTTTTTATATATTGATTTTATTTGGCTTATAGGACAATACGTGTGTGTAAAAACCCTTATA
>NZ_CAURHA010000005.1:0-63308 GCF_963524655.1 uncultured Veillonella sp. | reverse complement strand
CTACGACCGATCGGTTAACAGCCGATTGCTCTACCGACTGAGCTATCGAGGAATGGTACGATTGTTATTATATGTTAGATTAATTATAAAAGCAAGCCTTTTTTTTAAAATTACTATAAAATAGACCTCGTTAAGTATGACTAAAACACATAACTTTATACGTAAAATTAGTTATTAAAAATATTGATAAGAAAGTCACTAAAATTAATAAAGTCTATAGAGTTTGAAAAATACAGTTAGTTACTGTGTTTATAAGGGTTTAAATGACGATATATTAATGAGAGTTAGCAATATAAGTATATTGAAGATAATCGGTATACATATGCATTGTAGAAAAGTTTAAAAGGTTTATTTGAAAAGAAATATCAGTTAATAAAAAAGTGTATTTATCTTATTAGATATAGTCTGGGTTTGTGGTTAATTATAAACTAAATCTATATATTAGAAAGCCTCTATAGAAAAGGGGTGTGAAAATAGGATTAATGTATGATAAACTATGACTTTTGTCACATTATGAAAGAGTTTTCATCATTATAAAACATGGTATATATAGTCTATTGAAATACCGAAATATATACAAAAATATTCATGAAAACTATTCTCAGAAAGCTAAAAAGCATTGAGAAAACTGTATAGTTGAGGCGTTGAAAGGCTGTATATTGTGTGTTACGATTGATGCATAGAGTAAATCTCAATGTGTATGAGTTTTACATATCTTATACGCTTGAGAATTAAAAGTTATCTCACGGTATTAGAATTAATATTCAATTTTTCCTGAGGAGGGATTATCTTGCGCGAGATCCAAGTATCTGAAATTACAAAAACTATCCGTCAATTATGTATGGATGCAGCTTACCACTTGCCAAAAGACATCTATGAAGGCTTGAAAAAAGGTCGTGAAACAGAAGAGTCTCCAGTAGGTCGTATCGTTCTTGATCAACTCATCGAAAACGCTGAAATCGCTGATGCTGAAGATCGTCCATACTGCCAAGATACTGGTATGACAATGGTATTCTTAAAAGTAGGTCAAGACGTTCATTTCGTTGGTGGCGACCTTACTGAAGCTATCAATGAAGGCGTTGCAGCTGGTTACGTCGAAGGTTACCTTCGTAAATCCGTTGTAGGTGAGCCATTGTTCAACCGTAAGAACACTCAAAACAACACTCCAGCTATTATCTACACTGATATCGTTCCTGGCGATAAAGTAGATATCCAAGTAGAGCTTAAAGGTTTCGGTTCCGAAAATAAATCTGGCGTAGCTATGCTTGTTCCTGCTGACGGCGTTGAAGGCGTTAAAAATGCAGTTCTTGAAATCGTTAAAAAAGCTGGCCCTAACCCATGCCCTCCAATCGTACTTGGCGTAGGTATCGGTGGCACTATGGACCAAGCAGCAGTTATGTCCAAAAAAGCTTTGCTTCGCGATATTAGCACACCTCATAAAGATGCTGACTATGCAAAATTAGAAGAAGAAATCATGGAAATGGTTAACAAAACTGGTATCGGTCCACAATTGGGCGGCACTACAACTTGTCTTGGTGTAAACATCGAGTGGGGTGCAACTCATATCGCTGGTCTTCCTGTTGCAGTTACTATCATGTGCCATGCAGCTCGTCATGCTCACGCAGAACTTTAATCGATAGGAGGTAACATTACAATGGCTGAAACAATTCGCATTAACACTGAAGAATATAATGAAGAGTTTTCCCGTAAATTAAAAGTTGGTGATAGCGTTCTTATCACTGGCAAAATTTACTCCGCTCGTGACGCTGCTCATAAAGTTATGACTGAAGCTTTAGCACGTGGCGAAAAATTACCAATCGATTGGACTAACAAATTCGTTTACTACCTTGGCCCAACACCTGCAAAACCTGGTGATCCAATTGGTTCCGCTGGTCCTACAACTTCTGGTCGTATGGATGCTTACACACCAACAATGCTTGATCAAGGTATCAAAGGCATGATCGGTAAAGGCTCCCGTAAACCAGCAGTAGTTGAATCCATGAAGAAAAATGGTTGCACATACTTCGCAGCAGTTGGTGGCGCTGCAGCATTGATTGCAAAATCCATCAAAAAATACGAAGTACTTGCTTATGGTGAACTTGGTCCAGAAGCTTTGGCTGAATTGACAGTTGAAGACTTCCCTTGCATCGTAGTTGGCGATACTGAAGGTAACAACTTCTACGAAGAAGGCCAAAAACCTTACAGAAAAATCTAATATCACCGCTGAGTGATTAAAAGAGGCTTGCATATGCAAGCCTCTTTTTTGTTTGTCTTCATTCTTTAATAGTATGATAATAATATAAGGGTATACTTTTACAGTTTATAAGTTAATATCATAAGATGTTCACTACCTATGTGTAGAGTAAAGTCTACCGATTTTGTCTATTTTATGATAATATACATATAGATTTTATACATTCAAAGTGAGTGAGGCGATAACATGACTTCTGTAGAAACTATTCGTCAGTCAGTCCGCACAGCGATGGCTGAATTACTTGATTTGGCAAAGGTTCGAGAAGGTCAACTATTCGTTGTGGGCTGCTCCACTAGCGAAATTGTAGGTAAAAAAATCGGCACTGATTCCCATCTAGATGTGGCGCAGGTCGTATTTGATGAAATATATACAGCTGTTAAAGCGAGAGGTCTTAATTTGGCCGTTCAATGCTGTGAACATATTAATCGTGCTCTTGTTATGGAGCGTAGTGCAATGACTTGGGAGGAAGAGGTAAATGTAGTACCTCAACGTCATGCAGGTGGCGCTATGGCAGTAACTGCGTATGAACGTTTTGATGATCCTGTAATGGTTGAGTTTATTCAAGCTGATGCAGGCATCGATATTGGGGATACTTTCATAGGTATGCACATGAAACATGTTACAGTACCAGTACGTCTTAGTTTAAAGGAAATTGGGGAAGCCCATGTAACTGCTTGCCGTGTTCGCCCAAAGAGCATCGGCGGGGAACGTGCTGCATATAATGAAGCGTTGATGTAGGGGGATAGTATGTCAAACGTAATACCATATTTTGTATTGGCCGTCGTAGCATTGGGCTTCTTTGCTATTTGCTACGCCGTTTTTAGTCGCGGTGATGGTGAAAGTCAATCAAAGCCTAAGACGCATAGAAATTCACATGTAGACAATAATGTTGAAGCGAAGAATGATAGTCCAACTGCAATGGAATCTAAGCATGGTGATGTCACGATAACGCATACAGGTGGTACTAATGTATATACTGCAGCGATTGTTGTTTCCTCTGAAGGACAATCTGGCGAAGTTTTACAGGATACATCTACAGAGGTTTTACATGATGAACCTGCAGAGGTTTTAGTTGATTCTACAGATACATCTTTCAATCGAAGAGATGGTAAGAATACACATGTAGAAAATACATCTACCGGCTACTCCTTAGCCTTAGGTGGTCACAATGATGCTGTGACTAGTACTAAGTCTAGTGATGATGAAAGTAGTAACTCTCAATCTACAAAGACTGAGCCTGCAACTGATGATACAAAAGGTGAACTTTTACATGATGAATCTACTATCGTTGAAAATGAGAACGTGGTAACTCCTTCTGTTTCAGATGAAACTATTGTGATGACTGCTGTTTCCGATATCAAGCATTCTAATGGCAATCAAGGTACTCTATTAATGGATAAGACTATTGTCTTAGACAAGGTAACTGATGAGCTTCGTAATCGATCGAGTTCTGTAGAGGACACCATTGCTATGGGCGAATCTGTAGAGGTCTTAGCTGCTGATGAAGTTGAAAATATGGAAGTCACTCAAATGATTGGCGGCGCTGATGAGGTACAAACTGCGGAAGGTCCATCTGTATTAGATGAAACTCGCCTATTTGATGCATCTGAAATTGAGGCACAGTTAGCTGCAGCAAGTTTAGTTGATGAAGAGGTTCCTACTGGTCAATGGGCTAAAGCTGCACATGAAGATAAATGCATTGAATTAGCTATTGCTCCATTTGTACATTCTTTTGGTGTACTACATGGGGATACACAATATTATGTAGAAGATATTACAAGAGATGCTTTAGCAGCACTTAATATTACAAAGCTAGCTGAAGTAAATGCGTTGTTAGATAATATTGTTATTCAAGAAGCTTTGATGAGTATGCAAAAGGCGTATGCTGCAACAAATACGGAGTGGATGAAGTCCGCTGCGTTAGGGGCTTTCCTCGATGTTGTGCAATCTCCTAAATCTAGTACGCCGTATCTAGTAGCCTTTGATGCATTGCGCATATTACCACATTTAACACTAGGCCACTTCCAAGTTATGGCGTTAACTTTATTATTGCAATATTCTAGAAATTCCAATAACTATGGATTGATTCATTTCCAACATTACGTAGAAAAATATATCGAGCCATTTATTTCTGATTTACCTCAAAATCATTCCTTCTATCGTCAGCTTGATTACTTGCGCTGTACGCAAGAGGAACGTGAGCCAATTACATTGGCACAAGTATTATCTAATTCTTATCCGCTCGTATTTAACTACCGTGGCTTCTCTAAGGAAGAACTATTCCGTGCTACCGATGGTCGCGGTGTAGATCCACGCTATGTGGTGCGTAGTTTAAACTCCAATTTATATAAATTGGCTTTAGTTGATGAATCCTTGGCACCACGCTTCTTTAGACAAACTCGTATTTCTGACTCCATGGTTCAACGAGATCTATTGGCACTCATGAAGAGCAAACCAACTGCTTTCAGAGGGCAAGAGGCGCGTGATATTATGGATGATATCTCTCCAGTTCTTTTGGACTTGGCAGATGTGTTTGATAAAACGCCGATGTCTAAAATTAGCTTGACCTTGCTAGGTCTTTACTTAGGCCGAGCTCATGTGAAAGCAACGATTGGTGAAGAGTTTGATTTATCTCATTGGTTCTAAGCAACATAGCTTTACAATAGGTAATATGTAATAAAAAGGTCTCCCTAAGATGTAGGGAGACCTTTTGTGTTTTGTAGAACTGATTAGATGGTACTAAAAGTTATTAAAACCAAATTCTTCAATTTCTTCAATATTTAGTAGTTTTACGGTACGACCTGTAATGTCGATAATGCCTTCATCACGTAAACGGCCTAGTTCACGGCTAAGCGCTGTGCGAGATACGTTGAGCACCTCGGCCATTTGCTCACGATTATGGGGCAATTGGATTGTTTTAGAGTGTTGGCGTTTATAAATATCTGTTAAGTATGCAAAGATCTTTTCGCGCATTCCTTTTAATGTAAGATAATGTACTTTTCTCGTTAAGAGAATTGCTTTTTCCGATAAGTCTTCTAATAGATTAGATAAGATTGTCGTTTGACATTGATGGCATTCTGGCAATGTTTCGATGAACGTTTCAAGTGGTATGAACATAATTTTTGTAGCCTTTGTTGCTTTAATCGTAGCAGGCCATAAAGGTTGCTTACTGAATAGTAATGCTTCGCCAAATATATCGGATTGCTCTAGATTAGCCATGATAACACGTTGGCCCATTATATTTTCGCGAGTTAAAAGAGCGCTGCCTTCTAAGATAACGCCAATACCATCCATCGGATCACCCGAGAGGGCGATGAAGTCATTTTTCTTGTAGCTATGAACAATTACTTTAGCATTGTGTAAATAGCCACGCAATTCGTTTTCTCCAAGTTTATTGAATAGCGGGCAATTCACGAGGGTAGGCATATATTGATTGATGATATCTTCTGAAAGTATTTGCTTCATAAGCACCTCCGTGTGACAAAGTCTATAGCAATTAAAAATGATTATTGTATAATAGAAGTATAGACCAAATGGTCTACCTGTTCCACAAGGGGAGCCAGGAAAAATTTTTGAAAAAGTTTTTATTTGTTGCTCAAGCTACAGAAATTGTATCACCTTTACGTTATACTTTCAAATGTAATCGAACAGAGAACTGATAAAACATCAGTGTAATGTATAGGTTTTATATTATCTAGCTTGAATGCGAGGAAGTCTCGCAAAGGAGGATTTTAAATGAGCATGTTCTGTTATCAATGCGAACAATCTGCAGCACCAGCTGGTTGTACAGTACAAGGTGTATGTGGTAAAACTGCACCAGTTGCAAACTTACAAGACGAATTAACTGCTGCTTTGGTTGGCTTGGCTCGCGCTTTAGACGTAAAAGGCCACACTAAAGAAGGTATCGATTATTTAATGCGTGGTTTATTCATGTGTGTAACAAACGTTAACTTCTCTGAAGACCGCGTTCAAGCGTTCATCGACGAAGTAAACGCTTACCATGCACAAGTGGATAGCACTCAACAAAACTTTGATTGGGAACAATTGTGGAAAGGTGAAGAAGATATCGTATCCCTTCGTTCCACATTATTGTTAGGTATGCGTGGTATGGCTGCATACGCATGGCATGCTGCTCGCCTTGGTTTCCACGATGCTGACGTTGATGCTTGGTTCGTTAAAGGTCTAGTAGAAATGGCGAAAGATCACAGCGCTGAAGAATGGCTTGGTCTTTTGATGGAATTCGGCGAAGTTAACTTGAAATGTATGGCTGTTCTTGACAAAGCTAATACAGAATCTTACGGTACACCAGTACCAACTACAGTACCTTTGACTGTAGAACCAGGTCCTTTCATCGTTGTAACTGGTCATGACCTTCACGACTTGAAACAATTGTTGATCCAAACTGATGGTAAAGGTGTAAATATCTATACTCATGGTGAAATGTTGCCTTGCCACTCTTACCCTGAATTGAAAAAACATCCTCAATTAAAAGGTAACTTTGGTACTGCATGGCAAAACCAACAAAAAGAATTCGTTGACGTTCCTGGCGCATTCTTGTTCACTACAAACTGCATTATGCCACCAAAAGAAAACTACAGAGAAAATATCTTCACTACAGATATGGTAGGTTTCGACGGTTGTGCACACATCGAAGAAAATGCAGATGGTACAAAAGACTTCTCCGCAGTTATCAATCGTGCTATCGAATTGGGCGGCTACAAAGAAGCTCAAGAATTCACTGGTATTAACGGTGGTCATGAAGTAACTACTGGTTTCGGTCATGGCACAGTATTGGGCATTGCTGATACAGTAATCGACGCTGTAAAAGCTGGCGCAATCAAACACTTCTTCTTAGTAGGTGGTTGTGACGGTGCTAAAGTAGGCCGTAACTACTACACAGACTTCGTAAAACAAACTCCAGAAGATACAGTAGTATTGACATTGGCTTGTGGTAAATTCCGTTTCAACGACCTTAACATCGGCGAAATCGGTGGTATCCCTCGTATCCTTGATATGGGTCAATGTAACGATGCTTACTCCGCTATTCAAGTAGCAGTAGCTTTGGCTGGTGCCTTTGAATGTGACGTAAACGACTTGCCATTAACATTGGTATTGTCCTGGTACGAACAAAAAGCGGTATGTATCTTGTTAACATTGTTGGCATTGGGTATCCGCAACATCTACATCGGCCCATCCTTGCCTAAATTCTTCTCCAACAATGTATTGAACATTTTGGTAGAGAAATTCCAATTACATCCAATTACAACTCCTGAAGCTGACTTGAAAGCTATCTTGGGTTAATAGGATCATTCATCTGTTAACCACAGTCCTACTTCCCCTCTCTTTTATGATTTAGGACTGTTGTTATAAATAACGCACCTTAGGTTTCTAAGGTGCGTTTTTTACTATTTTGTGAAAGCTATCTGTTAGTGGTTGTATATAAATTTAGTCCTCTGTATGCGTACAAATATATTGCTAATGTGCATATAGACATTGGTCAATGTTGATTGTTATACTATAGGTAAAGTAAGAATTTTCTCACATTATTTATGTGTATATAGAGGCGTGTATGAATAGTATTTTTGATATTATAGGGCCTGTTATGATTGGTCCGTCTAGTTCGCATACAGCGGGTGCTGCGCGGCTAGGTAAGATGGCGCGGTGTATTTTCCGATCCACTCCTAAAAAGGTAGATTTAACTTTATACGGGTCTTTTGCGAAGACCTATAAAGGTCATGGTACAGATCGTGCTTTGGTAGGCGGTTTATTAGGTTATAAAGAGGATGATACGAATATTCGCATCGCTCATGATTTAGCCCGAAAAGAGGGGATGGAGTATACTTTCATCGAGTCTCCTTTAGATGTTGGTCATCCTAACGTGGTTCGTTTTGATATGTATGATGACCATAATCGTCATATGACTGTTATCGGTAGATCTCTCGGTGGTGGTCTAATTATGATTACCGAAGTAGATGGCAATGATATGTCTATCACAGGTGATGAGTTTACGCTCGTCGTATTTCACGAGGATCGCCCTGGTGCGATTTCTCTTATCAGCCAAGCCTTGAGTGAGTCCGATATTAATATTGCAACGATGCGTGTATTCCGTAAGGGTAAGCACAAGGATGCAGTTATGGTCATTACTACCGATACGGTGGTAAATCCAATTACAGTTCAGTTTATGCGCGAGTGTCCAGGCATTCAAGACGTCATGACCTTTGAAGCGTTATAGGAGGGTGAATAATGAGCTATGCATATGATACAATTGCAGATATTATTCGCCTAGCTGAGGAAAATAACATTTCCTTTGGCGATGTAGTGCTGCGTTATGAATTAGAAAATTATGACCGTAATGAAGAGGCGGTTATTCGAGAAATTGAGCATCGCTTAGATATTTTTGAAATGTCTATCCAAGATGGTATTGCATATACTGATAAAACGGCATCTGGTATGTCCGGTGGTCAGGCGGCACAGCTTGACGGTCAATCTCCACGTTTTATGAGTGAAATTGCGTACAAGGCGATGACCTATGCTATTGCTGTAAACGAGGCGAATGCAAAAATGTTCCGCATCGTTGCCTGTCCAACAGCGGGGTCTTGTGGTGTTATGCCTGGTGCTGTGAAAGCCGTGGCTGATCACTATCAACTAGATAAATCTACTGTAGTGAAAGGTTTCTTAGCTGCTTCCGGCATTGGTAATGTAGTGGCTAATCGCGCTTGCGTTGCTGGTGCAGTAGGCGGTTGCCAAGCTGAAATTGGTACAGCTGCATGTATGGCTGCAGGGGCTATCGTAGAAATGATGGGCGGTACGCCACGTCAGGTGGGCCATGCCATTGCATTGTGTATGAAAAACTTATTAGGTCTTGCTTGTGATCCGGTGGCGGGTCTCGTAGAGGTGCCATGCGTTAAGCGTAATGGTTTCTATGCAGTCCACGCTATTACTGCATCTGAGATGGCGTTGATGAATATTGAAAGCCAAATTCCACCAGATGAGGTTATTGAAGCAATGAATAATATTGGTCGTGCTATGCCTGCTGCATTGCGTGAAACAAGTGATGGAGGTCTTGCGGTAACACCGACAGGTACAGCTATTGCTGAAAGAGTGCAATCCTTATAAGGATTGCACTTTTTTCATGCTTTCATTTGTAGTAAAATAAAAGTTAGACTAGTTCAGAAAGGAGTGTGCATGATGGAACAAGCAAATAGAATATTGACTGTATTAGAAGAAGCAGGCTATGAAGCTTATATCATTGGTGGAGCAGTGCGCGATATTTTGATGCATCAAAAACCTCATGACTTTGATATTGTGACGTCTGCACGTCCTGATACGGTAATTGAAGTCCTACGCGGTCAAGGTATTCAAACGACAGACTTAGTAGGAAAATCCTTTGGTGTAGTAGTAGCTACATTAGAAGGTAAGCAATATGAAATTGCAACGTATCGAACTGAACGATATGGAGCGGATAGTCATCGACCAGAAGAAATCACCTATGCCGATACATTAGAAGAAGATGTATTGCGCCGCGACTTTACTGTAAATGGCATGGCTATGAATCGCTTTGGTGAGGTCATTGACCTTGTAGGTGGACGCCGTGATATCAAGCATAAGACCTTGCGTACCATTGGCGATGCACAGAAACGTTTTGAAGAGGATGCATTGCGTCTATTTAGAGCGTGTCGTTTTGTGGCAAAACTAGATTTTTTGCCTACCGAAGATTTATTAGAAGCTATGCCAAAGGCTTTTCATCGCGTCTCTGGATTATCCTTAGAGCGCGTTCGAGATGAAGTAAATCGTCTCATGCTTGAGCCAGCGGTGGCTAAAGGATTAGATGTATTGGTGCAATCACGCTTGGCAGAATGTTCATGTCGAGTAGTTGAAAACGGCGTGGCTCGAGAGGTTCCTATTCTGCCTGAGCTATATCATCTTGTGAATTTACCGCAAGAAAAAGACTTTCACCAGTTCGATGGTTGGTACCATACATTAGCCGTTGTATCTAATACAGAGCCTGATTTGACCTTACGATGGGGTGCATTACTACATGATGTTGCGAAGGGCATGCCTACGGTGCGTGCTGTGGTAAATGGTCGCCTCACAGATCGTGGTCATGATACCTTAGGGGCTGAAATGACAGAAACATTACTTACTCGCTTAGGTTACCCTAAGGCTTTTGTACAGCGAGTAGCGTGGATTGTAAAAAATCATATGCGTTTCCATTATTTTGTACAAAATGGCGATGCGAACGAGAAAAAATGGCTTCGTAAAGAGGCTCGTAGTGGTGAATTCCGTGATAGCCAAATCATGCGAACTGCATGGGAGCAATTAGCCAAGGTTTGTGCTGCCGATGTATTAGGTTGTGGGAAGCCTTATGCATCAACTGATGGAACGTTAGCCTTTGGAGAGTGTATGGCGGATCTTAGTTTGGAAATGCCTGTACACACAAAGGATTTGAGGTATGATAAAAGGGTTATTGAACTCGCAGGGAATCAAGTAGGGGAAGGATTGCAATATTTATTGGGTCAGGTACAAAATGGAGTAATACCTAATGAACCAGATGCGCTATATGACGCATTAGACCACAAGTTGCGCCGTCCAGTGGAGAAATGATGAATTTACTAAATAAAGCTTTGCTACGCATGAGTGGATGGAGTCGCACCACCTGGTGTCTCGCCATTCTCATGACCGTTGCTTTCGTCCTCATCGGGCGCTTAGCACAGTTGCAGGTCTTTGATACCTTTGACCTAGAAAAGAAAAATTTATTACAAGTACAGGTGGATAGAAAGCTACAATCACCGCGCGGCACAATTTACGACCGCAATGGCAAGCCGTTGGCAATGAGCGTAGTTACAAAATCCTTATATGCGGATCCGAAGATGATTAAACAATCTCCTCAAGAGATTGCAGAACTTATCTCACCGTATGTAACGATGTCAAAAGAGAATATTGTAAAAGCCTTACAAGAGGATACGGCTTTCGTATGGCTTAATCGTATGATGGACGCCGAAAAATCGAAAGCGGTTCAACAAGTTATTAAGGATAATCACATTGTAGGTCTTAACTTTGTGGAGGAGTCTAAGCGCTACTATCCAAATGGCGTGCTAGCGGCTCAAGTGTTAGGCTTTGTTGGCACCGATGATAAGGGTCTTGATGGCCTTGAAATGGTTCTTGATGATGAATTAAAGGGCGGTGTGCAACAAGAAATCGTCGCTACAGATAACAAAGGTAATGCTATCTTTGGTTCTGTATTATCTAAATTTTTACCAGATAAGGGTAAAAGTGTAACCTTAACGATTGATGCGACCATTCAATTTATTGCGGAACGGGCTCTCGATAAGGCGATGGTTGATACGGGCGCAAAACATGCTAGTGTTATCGTAATGGATCCAAAGACTGGTGAAATCTTAGCCATGGCTAATCGTCCAAGTTATGATCCTAATAACTATAACCAAAGTGGAGAGGAAGCTTTCAAAAATATTGCGGTTACCAACCTTTATGAACCAGGCTCTACATTCAAACCTATCATTGCATCTGCAGCCCTTGCAGCAGGTAAATGGAAGTTAGACACAGTGTATAACGATAAAGGTGCCTTTGCTGCGAATGGACATATCATTAGAAACTGGAATGGTGAAGGCTATGGCCCCGTTCGCTTGCTAGATATTTTGAAGTACTCCATCAATACTGGTATGGCTGAAATCGGCACATTAACGGGTGCAGATATTCTATCTAAATATGTACGAGATTATGGCTTCGGCTCTGAAACAGGTATTGAGTTACCTGGCGAAGGAGCTGGTATCTTGTATAATCCAGATGATATGAGTAAGCTAGATGTGGCGACTATGTCCATCGGTCAAGGTATTGCGGTTACACCATTACAAATGGTTCGTGTTTTTGGTGCACTTTCTAATGGTGGGGCTATGATGAAACCACATATCATCAAGTCTTATAGTAACTCTCAAGGCGATGTAACAAGTACGACTGAAACATCTGTTGTGGGACAGCCGGTTCCAGCGGAAACGGCCAAAACCATTGTAGATATTCTAGAAAAAGAAGTATCCGAAGGTGGCGGTACAAAAGCGATGGTAGAAGGTTATCACTTCGGCGGTAAAACTGGTACGGCGCAAAAACTAGATACCAAACATGGCGGTTATCTCGACGGACAATACATTGCGTCCTTTATTGGCTTTGGCCCTGTAGAGGATCCCAAATTTGTAGTTCTTGTCGTTATTGATGACCCACAAAAGGGTTCTTTTTATGGTAGTCAAATTGCAGCCCCTGTATTTAAGGACATCGTATCTCAACTTGTACGGTATTACCAAATGAGTCCGTATGTTAAAGAAAGTACACCAGTAGCTGTTAAAGCTGCTAATACATTACCTGAACCAAAACCGGGAAGTGATGGTTCTGTTACATTGCCTAACTTTACTGGTTTTACCTATGGTGAAGTACGTGATTGGTTACATAAGGCGGGACTTGCCTTTAAACCGGATGGAACTGGTACGGCTACATCTCAAGATGAAAGTAGCGGTACAACTGTTCAGGCTGGTACAGCAATTACTGTTCATTTCCGTAGATAAAACGAATTCGGTCATAATTAGAAATTATAGACAGTTCGTTATATAATAGAATAAGAGACTTAGGTGCCTCTCCGGAGGCACCTTATTTTATAGATAGTTTGAATGAATGGAGATACACATGATCGAATTACGCGGTAAAGCAGTAGCAGATGCTCACAAGGCGATTTTACAAGAAAAAGTTGCAGCAGTAGGGGACTCTGTAATTACTATGGCAGTATTACTCGTTGGTGAAGACCACGGTGCTCATATGTATGCTACATTTATGGAAAAGACAGCAAAGAATTTTGGCTATGGCTTTGTATTAAAACAATTACCTGAAACGGCTACACAGGATGAAGTGGTGGCAGCATTGCAAGAATTAAATAATGATGCGGCTGTTCATGGAATTTTACCGTTAATGCCGATGCCTAAACACATTGATACTGAGGCTCTTATCGATATGCTAGATCCTAAAAAAGATATCGATGGTTTAACTACGTATAATATTGGCCTTGTAACTGCAGGCAAAGGGGGCTTTGCCCCTTGTACTGCTAAGGCGTGTATGGCAATTTTGAATCACTACGATATTCCTGTAGAGGGGAAACATGTGGTAGTAATCGGTCGTAGCCAAGTTATTGGCAAACCAGTAGCTCTTATGACCCTTGGTGCACATGGTACTGTTACAATGTGCCATTCTAGAACTCCTGATTTGGCAGAGCAAGTAAAACGAGGCGATATCGTTATTGCTGCAGCGGGTCGTGCTCATATGATTACAGCAGATATGATTAAGCCAGGTGCTGTTGTTATCGATGTAGGCATTAATGAACTAGAAGGTAAGACGGTAGGCGATGTTGATTATGAAGCGGTAAAAGATATTGCGTCTGCAATTACTCCAGTGCCGGGTGGTGTAGGCTCCGTAACGACTACTATGATGCTTGAAGCTGTATATGAGGCATACCATGCATGAGATGTCTATAGCAGAAGGCATACTTGATGTAGCCCTCGATACGTTACGCCAACACGATGCATCTGTGATCCATTCCGTTCAACTCGATTTGGGCCTTATGAGTGGAGTAGAGCCAGATTCCCTTCTTTTTTGTTGGGAAGCGGTTACAAAGGGGACCGCAGCAGAAGGCTCACGTATAGAAATTAACACCATTCCTATTGAAGGAAAGTGCTTGGATTGTGATAAAACATTTCCTGTAGAAAATTATAAGTTTATCTGTCCCTATTGTGACAGTCATTTCGTACAAACCATTGGTGGTCGCGAACTACAAGTGACCTCCATGGATATCGATTGATAGAAAGGTTAGGACATGCAAGTTCAAGTTAAAACTAATGTATTGGCAAAAAATGATGCCATTGCAGAGTCCTTACAACAGTTGTTTAAGGAAAAAAATATTTTTGTATTTAATCTATTAGGTTCTCCAGGGGCTGGCAAGACATCTCTTTTAGAGGCTACCTTACAAGATTTAAAAAAGGATTATCGTCTGGCTGTTATTGAAGGTGATTTGTTTACCGCTAAGGATGCAGAACGAATTCATGCCTTAGGCGTGCCTGTTATCCAAATTAATACAGTTGGTGGTTGTCATCTCGATGCACAGATGATACAAGATGCTTTAGGTGATCTAAATCTTGATGATCTTGATATGATCATTATCGAAAATGTAGGCAATTTAGTATGTCCTGCAGAATTTGAGATTGGTGAAAGTATGAAGGTAACTGTTTTATCTGTTACTGAAGGGGAAGATAAACCCCTTAAATATCCATTAATCTTTAAAGAGTCTAAGGCCATCCTCATTAATAAGATTGATTTGTTGCCGTATGTGCCTTTCAAAAAGGAACAGGCCATACAAGATATTCGTAATTTAAATCCTAATGGAGAGATATTTGAAGTAAGTTGCACGGCCCATAATGGTCTTGAACCTTGGCTGACATGGTTGCGTGCACAATTGGAGACTAATCGATGAACTATTCTATGAAGAGTCGTATTGTAGCGGCCCTCCTTGTAGGTTTATCTGCTACTACTATCGGCTATGCAGAGGAGCCTGCAATTTCTACAGTTAATCCTTTTGCAGTAGAAACTACTGATGAAACGAACGAGGCGGCCCAAGATGCTACAATTGGTCAAGGCGGTGGAGAGGCATCTGGCGAAGCAGATAGCTTAGCCTATCTTGATAATGCACCCATAAAAGTCGTTAAACCTGAAGCAACGACGAAAAATGAGCGCACTAAAACAGGGTGGTTGGCCGAACAAATGGCAGTTACTGAATTTGGTGACTCTATACAGTTCTGGCAAGCGGCTAGCGAAAATGAAGGGCCGTTGCCGAGCATTACTCAAAATAATTTAGCAGATATTGGTAAGTCCTATACCGCTAATGATTTGCCATCCTTAGGTTCTGAAGATGATTATGCTATTGCTACCTACCGCTTGGGCGATAAATTTGTAGTGCCTAAAGATGTAGACAAGACAGAAGTGCGAGATAACTTTACTACCTATCATATGAAAGATCTTGCCGTAACTGTATATACAGGTCCTTCTGTAGAGCGCTTGGTAAATGATCCATTGCGTGGTCAAGGGGCGACGTATTTCTTTGAACCAAATACTATTACTAATATTCATAGTACGAAAAAAGGCGTCAATACTGTACGTGATATTGGCCCTGGTAGCACGCGTATGGAATTGGTATTTGCTTATGGCAGTCCTAATGCGATGTGGCGTGATCAAAAAAATGAGACATATATTTTCCTTTATGAAGGTCATTCTGAAAATTCATGGCCACAAAAAAAGGATTTTAAGAGTCCTGTAGAGAATACAAATAGTAATAGCCAACAACAATCTATGCTTGGTCAACAAAAGGAATATATTGCTTTTACTATTAAACAAAGCAATATAGAGGCTGTTGATATGATTAGTGGTCAAGTATGGCCTAGATTTGGTTTACCAAAAGCACCGGTATATGATTTCGAAGCGGGCAAATTGACTGCTGATGACTTCGTGTTGCGTGGCTTACAGCTAAATGATCACTTCATCAACGATTCTAATAATGACTGGAAACATCAGGGCATGCTCTTCGGCTCTGCGTTCATTGGCTATAATGAATACGGCGTAAGTGTAGATAAAAAGAATCTCATCAATCGTGTACTATTAAATATTTACACGCCAACACGTCGCGGTATTGCGATGGGCGATACTAAGTATTTATTGCTCTTTGTGTACGGTATGCCAACTCGTATCGTTGAATCTACAACGAATTCGGGCACGTCTACTGTATATGAATATAAAAATCCAGCGGCAAGCAATTCTTATTTACAGTTTGCCCTAGATGAAAAAAACCAATATATCAAATCCGTTATGTTATCTGACCGTCCGGTTAAGTAGGATAGGTCACAGCGAGGAGGCAAAGGATATGGTTACTGTACAAGATGTAAAAGAACGTTGGGAAAAAATTCAAAACGATGATGAACGTATATTGTTTATCGTTGGTGGTCCAGGTTCTGGTAAAAGTTTGCTAATTCGTGAATTGTCCGAGCAAAAGGGTTGGAAATACTTGGAAGCTAAACAGCTTATCGAAGAAGAATTCCTACTTGTACCTCGTGATGAACGTCCTCAATTAGCAGAAGAAGTTATTTGTCGTGCTCTCAGCCGTAGTGATACTGAAGTAGTATTGCTCGATGGCATTAATGTATTCTTTGCGCCAATCTTAAATTTAGAACCATTTGAATTACTCAAAACTATTAGTAAGAAGTATCCTATTGTCGTTGGCTGGCGTGGTCACCTTGAAGGGGATCAGTTGTACTTAGAACATAACAATGATCCAAAACATGCTGTAGTTACTATTGCACATCCAGATCATGTTGTTGTAATCGACTAACTACAAAATTGAACATATTGGTAAAATATAGGGAAAACTATAAATGTATAAAAGGAGATAGATTACTATCTCCTTTTTGGTTGCTTTATTAATAACTACTCCATAAAAGCTTGAAACTACAGTGTTTTATGTGGGTTTTATGAAATGTAAATTTTTTTTGACAAAATACTTGCATAGGGTATCGTTTCATGTTATTATGATTAAGCACTAAGGGATACCGCAGTGAACGAAAAAAAGCTTCAAAAAAGTTTTTAAAAAGTTCTTGACACTTAGTGTGGCAGATGATACAATTCATCTTGTCGTAATGATGCTGGCGTAGCTCAATAGGTAGAGCAGCTGACTTGTAATCAGCAGGTTGTGGGTTCAATTCCTATCGCCAGCTCCATTTTATTTATGGAGGGATTCCCGAGCGGCCAAAGGGAGCAGACTGTAAATCTGCCGTCTTCGACTTCGAAGGTTCGAATCCTTCTCCCTCCACCATCTATAGCGGGGTGGAGCAGTTGGTAGCTCGTCGGGCTCATAACCCGAAGGTCGCAGGTTCAAGTCCTGTCCCCGCAACCACAAATATTCACAGTGAAATGATCGTTCATTGTGCTGGTGTAGCTCAGTCGGCAGAGCGTATCCTTGGTAAGGATAAGGTCACCGGTTCAATCCCGGTCACTAGCTCCATACATGGCGGCATAGCTCAGTTGGCTAGAGCAATCGGTTCATACCCGGTGTGTCCGCGGTTCAAGTCCGTGTGCCGCCACCATTAAACCTCACGTTGGTGAGGATTTTTTTATTTCTACCCATAATATTAAGGCTATAATAGTAATACTATAATATTTAATCTTTATTACTAAGAAAAATACTAAGAAAGATTAAGATTATAAAGTAAGAGATGTGACGTTATAAAATAAAGTCGATAGATAGGAGTGACTCGTATCTGTCGACTTTTTTGTGCATTTGTATATATGGTATAATAATTTGTAGGGGAATGTTATATTCCATTGATAAATTAGGGTTAATATATTATATTAATACTAGAATGTAATTTGTTTTTGTGAAGGAGGATACAATCCTAATGGCAAAAGAAAAATTTGAACGTACGAAACCGCATGTTAACATCGGTACAATCGGTCACGTTGACCATGGTAAAACTACTTTGACTGCTGCAATCACAAAAGTATTGGCTGAAAAAGGCCAAGCTGACTTCCAAGATTACAGCATGATCGATAAAGCTCCAGAAGAACGTGAACGCGGTATCACAATCAACACTGCACACGTTGAGTATGAAACTGCTAACCGTCACTATGCACACGTTGACTGCCCAGGCCATGCTGACTATGTTAAAAACATGATCACTGGTGCGGCTCAAATGGACGGCGCTATCTTGGTATGTTCCGCAGCTGACGGCCCTATGCCACAAACTCGCGAACACATCTTGTTGGCTCGCCAAGTTGGTGTTCCTGCAATCGTAGTATTCTTGAACAAAGCTGACATGGTTGACGACGAAGAATTGATCGAATTAGTAGAAATGGAAGTTCGTGAACTTCTTTCCTCCTACGAATTCCCTGGCGACGAAGTACCTATCGTTGTAGGTTCCGCTTTGAAAGCTTTGGAAGGCGACGCTCAATATGTAGCTAAAATCGACGACTTGATGGACGCTGTAGACTCCTACATCCCAACACCAGTTCGTGATACTGACAAACCTTTCTTGATGCCTGTAGAGGACGTTTTCACAATCACTGGTCGTGGTACAGTAGCAACTGGCCGTGTTGAACGTGGTCAAGTAAACGTTGGCGATACTATCGAAGTAGTAGGCTTGAAAGAAAAAGCTGAACAATACGTAGTAACTGGTCTTGAAATGTTCCGTAAAGTGTTGGATTCTGCAGTAGCAGGTGACAACGTAGGTGCATTGCTTCGTGGTGTTGACCGTAAAGACATCGAACGTGGTCAAGTATTGGCTAAACCAGGTTCCATCAAACCACACACAAAATTCAAAGCAGAAGTTTACGTATTGACTAAAGAAGAAGGTGGCCGTCATACTCCATTCTTCTCCAACTACCGTCCACAATTCTACTTCCGTACAACAGACGTAACAGGTGTTGTAAACCTTCCTGAAGGTGTAGAAATGTGTATGCCTGGCGATAACGTAACAATGAACATCGAATTGATTACACCAATCGCTATTGAAGAAGGTCTTCGTTTCGCGATTCGCGAAGGTGGCCACACAGTAGGCGCTGGCGTAGTAACAGCAATCGAAGGTTAATTCATAATCTTTGTAGTAAATAGGACCCCAATTGGGGTCCTATTTTTGTATTAATTTATATATTGTTTATTGTATATGTAACCAAAGATACAGAATCATTCTACTAATAGTGCTACTATAATCTCAAGGAGAGCAAAGGCTCTCCTTTTGTGTTTTTTATAGAAAAGGAGGTAATGTGATGGGTGAATACAAAAAGTATTGGATAGCCGTAGTAGCCGTTCTTATTATTGGTTTTTCTATTCTTGGTTATCTAGGTACTGATGTGTATCATCAAGCACCGCCAGTGCCGACTGCGTATGTATCTCAAGATGGACAGGTCTTGTTCACTAAGGAAGATATTTTACATGGTCAATCGGCATGGCAATCTACTGGTGGTCAATCGGTAGGGACCGTTTTAGGTCATGGCGCATATCAAGCGCCTGACTGGACAGCAGATTGGTTACATAAAGAAGTATCCGTGATGTTGGATATTAAATCTCAAGAGGCTTTTGGGGTTCTTTATGACCAATTGGTACCTGCACAACAAGCAGCTATTAAAGAAGTTGTGAAAAAAGAGTATTTAGGTAGTGCAGTCCGTGAAGATGGAACTGTTGTCTTATCTCCAGAACGAATTACGGCAATGAATTTAACTGGTCGTTATTTTGTTGAGTTGTACGGTGATAATCCTGATTTAACATTGACTCGTGATCATTTTGCGATGAAGGATAACACACTACCTGAGTTACAAGATCGCATTGATATGGCACGCTTCTTCTTCTGGACTACTTGGATGGCATCTACGCAACGTCCTGGTACAGATGCAACGTATACAAACAACTGGCCACATGAACCTTTGTTGGATCATAACCCTACACCTGAAAGTGTCGTATGGTCTGTTGTGAGTGTTATTATCTTATTATGTGGCATTGGTGTAGTTGTATGGTTATGGGCCTTTGGTAAAAAGGATGATGAGCATGCATTGGTTCCGCCAACAGAAGATCCAATTAGCAAGATCACATTAACACCATCTCAACGTGCATTAGGTAAATATTTGTTTACAATCCTAGCATTGTTCTTATTCCAATTGGGGATGGGTGGGATTATTGCCCACTATACTGTAGAAGGTCAAGCGTTCTATGGTATTCCATTAGCGCAATATTTCCCTTATTCTATTGCGCGTACATGGCATATTCAGGCATCTTTGTTCTGGATTGCTATGGCATTCTTGAGTGCTGGTCTATTCTTGGCACCAATCATTAATGGTGGTAAAGATCCTAAATATCAAAAGCTTGGGGTGGACATCTTATTCTGGGCTCTTGTAGTTCTTGTAGTAGGTTCCTTCGCTGGTACATATTTAGGCGTAGCACATCAAATTCCAGCGGCGTGGAATTTCCTTCTCGGACACCAAGGTTACGAATATATCGAGTTGGGTCGTATTTGGCAGTGGATTGAATACATTGGTATTTTATTCTGGCTTGTACTCATGATACGTAGCATTATTGGTGCCTTCAAGCAAAAAGGGGATAAAAACCTCATTGCAGCCTTCATATTCTCCGTTATCATGGTAGGTATCTTCTATGGTCCAGGGTTATTCTATGGTGAACATAGCCATTTGGCGATTATGGAGTATTGGCGTTGGTGGGTAATCCATCTTTGGGTTGAAGGCTTCTTCGAAGTATTCTCCACTACATTAATGGCATTTATCTTTGTTACATTAGGGCTTGTATCGTATCGTGCTGGTACAGTTGCGGCAATCTCTTCTGGGGCTATTTATCTCATCGGTGGTATCCCTGGTACATTCCATCATCTATACTTCACAGGTGTTACATCCACTATCGTGGCAACAGGCGCATCCTTCTCTGCGTTAGAAGTAGTACCACTTGTACTCTTAGGTTATGAAGCTTTTGAAAACTATACACGTCTTCATAGTGCTCCTTGGATGCATCGTCTAAAATGGCCTGTGTATTGTTTTATTGCCGTGTCCTTCTGGAATCTAGTGGGGGCAGGGGTATTCGGGTTCTTGATCAACATGCCTGTATCCTTGTTCTACATCCAAGGTCTTAATACAACTGCAGTACATGCCCACACAGCATTGTTTGGTGTGTATGGTTTCTTAAGTCTAGGATTTGTATTCCTTATTGCTCGCTATATACGACCTGAAGTAGAATTTAACGATAAGCTAATGAAGTTCGGTTTCTGGGCTCTCAATATAGGGCTTGCATTAATGGTGCTTATTAGCTTATTGCCAATCGGTCTTATCCAATCCTGGGCTAGTATCACAAATGGCTTATGGTTTGCGCGCAGTGAAGAATTTATGCAACAACCATTGTTACAAAATTTGCGGTGGGCTCGTCTCATCGGCGATACGATACTAATTGTTGGTGCTGTAGCATTCTTCTGGCAAATTGTAAAAGTTCTATTTACGAAGAAATCTTAATCTATAAATGGATTACTTCTTGATCTGTAAATAGATGATTTAATGGGTATTAAATCATATTATTAATTCTATTTAACTATATGAGTAAATGGCATAAAATGTATGAAAAATATGCGATGATTTAGTACCATATTAATGGCGTTCCTTTATAGACAAGGAACGCCATTTTTTGTTATACTATCCCTGTCAGGTACATGTGCCTGGCTTTTTTGAGTTGCTTAAATTCTTGACATCGCTTGCTACGTATGATATAGTTTTTTAGTATGTAGTCGAGCGTTTTCGAGTACAAGAGACAGATTTAGTAAATATAAAGCGAGGTGTATCCGGATGCGTAATGCCATTACTTTAGCTTGCACAGATTGCAAACAACGTAACTATCAAACGAACAAGAACAAAAAGAACAATCCTGATCGTATTGAAATGATGAAATATTGCAAATTCTGCGGTAAACATACATTACACCGTGAAACAAAATAATTCTTATCATTCATTACCTGTTGATTTGAGGATGTGAAAAAAATGGCAAAGTCTAACTCAGCAGTGCAGCAGCGTGGTGGATTTGGAAAATTCTTCCGCGGTGTGAAAGCTGAACTAAAAAAAGTAGTCTGGCCAACAAAAAAAGAGCTTATCAATTACACAATAGTAGTATTCTTAGTGACTATTTTCATCGCTTTGGTTATTGCTGTGCTTGATGGACTCTTCGCCCAACTTTTTAATACGTTGTTGCACTTTGTTGGATAAGGGGGCCATTACATGGAAGCAGATAAGAAGTGGTATGTAATTCATACCTATTCAGGCTACGAAAATAAAGTTAAAACCACTCTTGAACTTAAAGTTCAATCTATGGGCCTACAAGATGTGATTAGCCGTATTTTGGTACCTCTTGAGGACGAAATAGATGAAAAAGATGGGGTTAAAAAAGTAGTAAAACGTAAGATATTTCCTGGGTACGTATTGGTTGAAATGGAAGTTAACGACCGCTCTTGGTATGTTGTGCGCAACACGCCAGGTGTAACAGGTTTCGTTGGTTCTGCCACTAAACCAGTTCCACTTTCTGATTCCGAAGTAGAACATATACTTAAGTCTCAGGGCTTGGATAAGAAACCAACCATCAACGTCGATGTCGAAGTTGGTGAAACGGTACGCATTACGTCCGGGGCCTTTGAAGATAAACTAGGTGTTATTACCGAACTTAACCCTGAAAAAGGAACATTGAAACTTAACGTAGAAATGTTCAACCGAGATACCGAGGTAGAGGTAGAGTTCTCTCAAATTGAGAAAGCTCTTTAATATATAAATATAACTCTAAAAAGAGCAATCGATTTTGGTTGCCAGTGGGAGGATGTATATCCGTTACCACCACAGTATAAGCATAGGAGGTTTAATTACCCATGGCTAAGAAATTAGTTAAACAAGTAAAACTACAAATTGAAGCCGCTAAAGCTACTCCAGCACCACCAGTTGGTCCTGCACTAGGTCAAGCAGGTGTTAACATCGTTGCTTTCACAAAAGAATTCAACGAACGTACTGCTAAACAAGCTGGCTTAATTATCCCAGTAGTTATTAACGTATATGAAGATCGTAGCTTCGACTTCATCACTAAGACTCCACCAGCTGCAGTATTGTTGAAAAAAGCTGCAGGTATTCCAAAAGGTTCTGGTGTACCTAACCGTGATAAAGTAGCAAAAGTAGGTCGCGATAAAGTTCGTGAAATTGCTGAATTGAAAATGCCTGACTTGAATGCTAATACCGTAGAACAAGGTATGCGCATGGTAGAAGGTACTGCTCGCAGCATGGGCATTGAAATCGTTGACTAATAAGCGTACGACTTGCGCATAAGGCGCAAATCGGTGGGAGGGAATTCCCGTTTGACCACATAAGGAGGATATTATAATGGCAAAAGTAGGTAAGAAATACGCTGAAGCAGTAAAACTTATTGAAGCTGGTAAATTCTACGAACCAGTAGAAGCAATTGAGTTGGTTAAGAAAACTGCAACTGCAAATTTCGATGAAACAGTTGAAATCGCTTTCAACTTGAATGTCGACCCTAAATACGCTGATCAACAAGTTCGTGGTGCAGTAGTATTGCCTCATGGTACTGGCAAAACTAAACGCGTTCTTGTATTCGCAAAAGGCGACAATATTAAAGCAGCTGAAGAAGCTGGTGCAGATTTCGTAGGTTCTGAAGAGTTAGTAGCTAAAATCCAAGGTGGTTGGAGCGACTTCGACGTAGTAGTTGCTACACCAGACATGATGGGTCAAGTTGGCCGTCTTGGTAAAATCTTGGGTCCTAAAGGCTTGATGCCAAACCCTAAAGTTGGTACAGTAACTCCAGACGTTGCTCGTGCAGTAAACGAAATCAAAGCTGGTAAAATCGAATACCGTACTGATAAAGCAGGTATTATCTCTTGCTCCATCGGTAAAGCGTCTTTCGATGATGAAAAATTACTTGACAACTACCGTACAATCGTTGATACTATTATCAAGGCTAAACCTGTAGCAGCTAAAGGTCAATACATTAAATCTGTAACCTTGTCCGCTACAATGGGCCCTGGTGTGCCTTTGAACGTGTTCAAATTGAGCAACGTTACAAAAGAGCAATAATCAAATATGTCTCTTAGCTGTAGACGGCTGGTATGTATAATGGATGAAAATCCGCCCGCTGAGGCTGACACTAGAACAACCTAGTACTAGTTCGACCTCATCGCGTGCGATGGGGTCGTTTTTTACGCTAAGATAGTACATAGAGCACCAAAAAATCTATAAGGAGGTAATCTAATGGCTGTCACTGAATCAAAAAAAGCAATTGTTGCTCAAATGAAAGAAACTCTTTCCGAAGCAAAAGGTGCTGTATTGATTGGTTACTCTGGTTTGACTGTTGCTCAAGCAACTGAACTTCGTCGCAAAATGTTGGCTGAAGGTGTTGAATACAAAGTAATCAAAAATACTTTGACTCGTATCGCTGCAAACGAATTGAATCTTGAAGGTTTCTCTGAGCACTTAGAAGGTCCAACTGCATTGGCTACTTCTAAAGAGGATGCTGTTGCACCTGCTCGTGTAATCGAACAATTCATCAAAACAACTGATAAAGAAGTTGTTACAGTTAAAGCTGGTATCGTTGAAGGCGAAGTTATGGACGCTGCTGGCATCAAAGCAATTGCAAATCTTCCAAACCGCGAAGGTATGCTTTCCATGTTGCTTTCCGTATTGCAAGCTCCTGTTCGCAACGTTGCATACGCTGTCAAAGCTGTTGCAGAAGCAAAACCTGCAGAATAATAATTACAAAGAATTATTCGTCGGCCGCATGAGGCTGGCACTATAAACTAATTTATGGAGGATACTTAAAATGGCATTGAACATTGAAAACATCGTTGCTGAATTAAAAGAAGCAACTATTCTTGAACTTAATGATCTTGTAAAAGCAATTGAAGAAGAATTTGGCGTAACTGCAGCAGCTCCTGTAGCTGTAGCAGCAGCTGGCGACGCTGGTGCTGGCGCAGCTAAAGATTCCTTCGACGTAATCTTGAAAGATGCTGGCGCATCCAAAATCAACGTAATCAAAGTTGTTCGTGAAGCAACTGGTCTTGGCTTGAAAGAAGCTAAAGCTATCGTTGACGGCGCTCCTGCACCTGTAAAAGAAGGCGTAGCTACTGAAGCAGCTGAAGCTTTGAAAGCTCAATTGGAAGAAGCTGGCGCAACTGTAGAATTGAAATAATTCTAGCCATATTAAAAGGCGTACCCTTGGGTACGCCTTTTTTGTTTGTTAATTAACCTTGTAAATTCTAGTTGATTGTGTTTTACCAATCTCTTTTACTAATGGATATGCCGGTGACTCTATAAAGTTTTTGCCATATTTGTTTGGAACAATAATTACAGCACTAGATTCGTTTGGAACTATTTGATAGAATTCATCTTTTTTAATTGTTGGCATTAATGCTTTTCCTTCGGTCCATCGTGGATCATCAGTGGTGTGTACAAATACTTGAGTTGGTGTAGTCTTTGTATAATATAAAATAGATGTGTAGTAAGTACCATATATATAAGTGTTTTGATTACTTGTTTCTATATAAGGTTTAAATTGAAGTCCTGATTGATTAAGTAAAATTGGTGGCACTGTTATAGTTACTGCTGTATAGAGAAGAATTACTGGAGCAATTAGATATATAGTTAAATGCAAATTACTTTTAACAAAGTGTCTCGTCACTTTTAATAGTAAACCCATTACTAGGCCTGTAACGATTAAGGGAACTGGCGATAGCTCAGGAGTTCTAAAGATGGCAATCATAAAAATAGTACAATAAATACCAAATGGAATTGTCAAAATATATTTGAAGGTTTTATTGTTTTTATTGAGTAAATTAATGATAGTCTCAGCACCCCATATAATACATGGAATAATAGCAGGCAACGTGTAAGTTATATACTTAGTAGCTACTAGTGAATAGAATAGAACAATAGTGATAAACCATATAATGCCTAGTAAATCAAAGTTATCTTTCCAGTCAATACCTTTTAAACGATAGATTACAGCTGGAGTCCATGGTAATAGAGCTAGGGGTACTATGATTAGATAGTAGTACCATACATTGAACTTCGGATGTTCTGAAACAAGGGCACGATCCACATTATGGAGCCCTAAGAAACCAGAAATAAATTGTTCTCCGTGAATTGAGTACATTGCAATGTACCATGGTGCAGCTAGTAAAATAAAAACAAAAATACCGAGTGGATTAAATAATAGTTTTAAGTCCTTGGTAATAGAATAATTGGGATTTTCTCTTAGTGTAATCCAGCGCATACACACAAAGAGTAGTAGTATTAATCCTGGTAGTAAAATGCCGATAGGACCTTTGGTAATAACGGATAACGCAGCAGCACCATAGGCTTTTACCATTGAGCTCTTATCATTATTGGTAAAGGCTAAATAGGAATAACCGAAAACTGCTAAGGAAAAGAAAAATAGAAAACCATCAGTGATAACTGCATGTGAAATATACCAAAACTGTAATGCACTAAGTAATAATATGGAACTTGCAACTGCCAAATGAACAGATTCCTTAATGCGATAAACGAGATGATACATAAAGGCCACACTAGCTCCTGCTACGAGTGTATTCGGTATCCGCGATGTAAAGTCAGATATGCCGAATAGTTTGTATGTTATCATAAGGGCCCAATAGGTGAGAGGTGGTTTGTCATACCACACTTGGTCATATATCATAGGCGATATCCAGGAGTTGTGTTTTAGCATGGTAATGGCAGAGAGTACATAGTTTGATTCGACTGGATCGGTGATAGGCAAATAGGCGTTGTAGAAACCATAACTCAGGATGGTCAATAAAAATAAAGCGCCTATACGCAGAGCGTGATAATTCATAGTCAATACTCCTTACTTACATAGTTTATACTATTGTACTATAGGGATAGTTATATTCAAAACCTGTCTTGATATAGTATATTTAATTACCGAAATAAATATTGTATAGAATATTGTTTGTTCAGGATACATGAAATGACTTTTATGTATACAAGATACATGCTATAATGAGCGCATAAGATAAAATTATTTCATCAAAATGTCATTAAATATATGAAATAGTGGAAAGAGGATCTAATATGAGAAAAGAACATGATTTCCTAGGTGAGTTAGAAGTAGCTGATGAGCTATATTATGGCGTACAAACTATTCGTGCCTTAGAAAACTTCCATATTACAGGAAAACATTTGGACCAAGACTTTATTAAAGCTTTGGCGATGGTTAAAAAAGCATCTGCTTTGGCTAATATGAAAACTGGTCGTCTCAATGTATCTATTGGTAAAGCAATTGTTCAAGCTGCGGACGAAGTAATTGAAGGTCAATTTGCCGATCAATTCCCAGTTGACCCAATTCAAGGTGGTGCAGGTACTTCTGTAAACATGAACATGAACGAAGTATTGGCTAACCGCGCTTGTGAAATTTTAGGTCATCCAAAAGGTAGCTACGATATCGTAAGCCCTAACAACCACTGTAACATGGCGCAATCCACAAACGATGCGTTCCCTACAGCAATTAAAGTATGTGCTATTATTAAATCCAAACCTTTACTTGACGCATTGCAACGCCTCGTTGATGAGCTCGAGAAAAAGGCTGAAGAATACAGCGAAATCTTGAAAATGGGTCGTACTCATTTACAAGATGCGGTGCCAATTACATTGGGCCAAGAAATGGGTGCTTATGCATCTGGTATTCGCCGTGGTATTAAACGTATTAAATCTGCCGTTGAAGGTGCACATGTAATCAACATGGGTGCCACTGCAGTTGGTACAGGTCTTAATGCTGAACCTAACTACATTCATGATGTAGCTTATGAACTTAGCGAAGTAGTAGGTGAACCATTCTACACTGCGGAAAACTTGATCGACGCTACAAACAATACAGACGTATTTGCAGATATCTCCAGTGGTTTGAAAGTAACTGCACTTGTATTGATTAAAATGGCGAATGACTTCCGCTTGATGGCATCTGGCCCTCGTTGTGGTATTGGGGAATTAAAATTACCTGCACGCCAACCTGGTTCTTCCATCATGCCTGGTAAAGTTAACCCTGTTATCGCCGAAGTATTGAACCAAGTATGTTACCAAGTTATCGGTAATGATACTACTATTACATTGGCTGTAGAAAATGGTCAATTTGAATTGAACGTAATGGAACCTGTATTGGCGTACAACTTGTTCAATAACCTTTGCTATCTCAAAAACGGTGTAAATACATTCGTTGATAAATTGCTCGTAGATCTTGAAGTAGACCGCGAACAATGCGAATACTGGTTGAACCGTTCCGTAGGTATCGTAACAGCATTGCTACCACACCTTGGTTACGAAACTGCATCTGCATTGGCTAAAGAAGCATATGAAACAGGTCGTGCTATCCGCGATATCATCTTAGATCAAGGTTTATTGACTGAAGATGAAATCAATCATATTCTTTCTCCTAAAGAAATGACTCGCCCTGGTATTGCTGGTGCGAAATTGTTAAAACAAAAAGGTAACTAATACATTACCCTTTGTTAATAGATGAACAAAGCATGAAAATGAAAGGCTGTCAACCCTTTTGGTTGACAGCCTTTTTTATTACTGATAAAATTATATATTGCAAAAGTAGCGTTTTCTGCTTTTGGATGTAAAAACTATAACTTTAATAGTGATGAGGTTTTCTTCCAAGGTTGTGCTTGGTTAATGGGAAGCAAGGTTATTTTAAAAAATGAAATGGACCTTGCTTTATTTGACGTTGCCCGAGCAGGAAAACTGAGACCTGAAAGATGTCTTTTCCATGCCGTTATAGAAAATGGTAGACCAGTGTGTTTGATAGGGGTGAAAGCAAATATGTTCAA
This sequence comes from uncultured Veillonella sp., assembly GCF_963524655.1. GTDB lineage: Bacteria > Bacillota > Negativicutes > Veillonellales > Veillonellaceae > Veillonella. Next base: position 34,592 of record NZ_CAURHA010000005.1, on the reverse strand, counting down.
ACCTGAACAGGTAGGCAAACGAACTCGTTATACATATGCAAAAATTAACGAAGTTATTAAAATGCCGCATTTATTGGACATTCAACGTAAATCGTATGAATGGTTCTTGGAGAGTGGTTTACAAAATATTTTCAACGATATTTCTCCGATTAAAGACAATTCAGGTAATTTAGTACTTTCTTTTGAAGGTTTCAGCTTAGGTGAGCCTAAGTATGATATTAATGAATGTAAAAATCGTGATGCTACATACGCAGCACCACTTCGTGTAAATATTCGCTTGGTAAATAATGATCCAGAAAACATGGACATTAAAGAACAAGAAGTATTCATGGGCGACTTCCCATTGATGACTGATACAGGCACTTTCATCATCAATGGTGCAGAACGTGTTATCGTATCCCAATTGGTACGCTCTCCAGGCGTTTACTATAATAAAGAAATCGATACAATGGGTAACCGTTTATACGATTCCACAGTGATTCCTAACCGTGGCGCATGGATCGAGCTTGAAACAGATGCGAGCGAAATCGTAGCGGTTCGTATTGACCGTAACCGTAAGTTACCAGCTACAGTATTGGTACGTGCATTAGGTTGGGATACTAATGAAAGCATCCTTGACCTCTTCTGGAACGGTAAAATTGATGAAGATGGTTTGCCAATTTATGATGAGCGCATCGTTCGCACATTAGAAAAAGATACAACTCAATCCGCTGATGAAGCATTAGTTGAAATCTATAAAAAATTGCGTCCAGGCGAGCCTCCAACAGTAGAGTCTGCTCGTAACTTGTTCGATAACTTGTTCTTCGATGCACGTCGTTATGACTTGGCGCGCGTTGGTCGTTATAAATTGAACAAAAAACTTGGCTGGCGTCAACGTATGTTGGGTCACACATTGGCTCAACCTATCGTAGATCCTGAAACTGGCGAAGTAATCCTTGATGCAGGTGTACAAGTTGGAGAAGAACAACTTGATATCGTAGCAAATAGCCATGTATTCGATGGTGAAGGCTTTGCTGAATTCTACATCGTAAATAACGATGGTGTAGAGTCCAAAGTTATCTGCAACAACTGCAACTTGCCATTCGATCACCGCACAGTAACTCGCGAAGATATGATTGCTAACATCTCTTACTTGCTCAACCTTATGGATGGTGCAGGTCATACAGATGATATTGATCACTTGGGTAACCGTCGTCTTCGTTGCGTAGGTGAATTGTTGCAAAACCAATTCCGTATTGGTTTGACTCGTATGGAACGTGTTGTTCGTGAACGTATGACAATTCAAGAAATCGAATCTATCACGCCTCAAGCGTTGATTAACATTCGTCCTGTAGTGGCTGCAATCAAAGAATTCTTTGGTTCCTCTCAGTTGTCCCAGTTCATGGACCAAACAAACCCATTAGGAGAATTAACTCACAAACGTCGTTTATCTGCCCTTGGTCCTGGCGGTTTATCTCGTGAGCGTGCAGGCTTCGAAGTTCGTGACGTGCATCATTCTCACTATGGCCGTATGTGTCCAATCGAGACTCCAGAGGGTCCAAACATCGGTTTGATCAACTCCTTGTCCAACTACGCGAAAGTAAACGAGTTCGGCTTCATCGAAGCTCCTTACCGTAAAGTAGAAAAAGTATATGGCAAAGGTGCTGATGCTGATAAAGTAGTTAAAGTACGCGTATCTGACAGCGTAGTATACATGACAGCAGATGAAGAAGAAGGCATGACAATTGCCCAAGCGAACTCTCCACTTGATGAGGAAGGTTACTTCACAACTGAACATGTAGCTTGTCGTCGTGGTCATGACGTATTAGAAGTTACACCTGATAAGGTTGACTATATGGACGTAAGTCCAAAAGAAGTTGTATCCATCGGTACAGCTATGATTCCATTCCTTGAAAATGACGATGCTAACCGTGCCTTGATGGGTGCGAACATGCAACGTCAGGCGGTACCACTTTTGCGTGCTCAAGCTCCACTTGTTGGTACAGGTATGGAATATACAGCAGCGACTGACTCCGGCGTTTGCGTACTTGCCCGTGAAGCTGGTAAAGTTGTACGTTGCTGGGGTAATGAAATTCACGTACTTCGCGATAGCGATGGTCGTGTTGATACATACCGTTTGAACAAATTCCTTCGTTCTAACCAATCCACATGCTTTAACCAAAAACCAATCGTTAATCGTGGCGACCATGTTGTAAAAGGCCAAGTATTGGCTGACGGTCCTGCTACTGATGGCGGTGAATTGGCGTTAGGTTATAACGTTCTTGTAGCGTTCATGCCTTGGGAAGGTTATAACTACGAGGATGCTATCTTGCTTAGTGAAGAACTTTGCAAAGAAGATATCTACACATCCATTCATATTGAAGAATACGAATGTGATGCGCGCGACACTAAATTAGGTGCTGAAGAGATTACTCGTGAATTGCCTAATACTGGTGACGACACACTTAAAAACTTAGATGAAGAAGGTATTATCTGCATTGGTGCAGAAGTACATCCTGGCGATATCCTAGTAGGTAAAGCTACACCAAAAGGCGAAACTGAGCTTACTCCAGAGGAACGTTTATTGCGCGCTATCTTTGGGGACAAAGAACGTGAAGTTCGCGACACATCCTTGCGCGTACCTCATGGCGAATCTGGTAAAGTAGTAGACGTTAAAGTCTTCACTCGTGAAAACGGCGACGAATTACAACCAGGTGTAAATAAACTTGTTCGCGTATACATCGCTCAAAAACGTAAGATTCACGAAGGCGATAAAATGGCGGGCCGTCATGGTAACAAAGGTGTCGTTTCTCGCGTTATGAGAAAAGAAGATATGCCATTCCTTCCAGATGGTACTCCAGTACAAATCGTATTGAACCCATTGGGCGTACCTTCTCGTATGAACATCGGTCAGGTTCTTGAAACTCACTTGGGTTGGGCTGTTCAAGGCTTAGGTATGAAAATCAAAGCTACAGACCTTCATATTAAAAATGTGTTGAAAGAAGCTCGTACTGATGCATCTTACTGGGAACAAATCGATGCAATCCGCGATCTTTATGCTCAAATTGAAGCATTGGAAGCAAAAATTGCAGAAGATGTAACAGTAAGCCATTTCAAAGAGAATGAACAAATCATTACTTTGAAAACTAAAATTCTTAAACATGTAGAAAAAGCAGCACAAAAGAAATTGGATGCTATGGGTGGCGAAGCTCGTTACCAAGAACTTAAAGCTATTGAAGCAAAATACAATGCACTTCATGTAGAATTCTTTGACTCTGAAGAGGATGCTCCAGAAATGGATCCTGTACTTGTAGAGGAATTAGAAGCAATCAATAAAGTTAAGGATACTCTTAACAATATTCATTCTGCTGAAGAAAAACGCATTGAAATCCGCAAAGAGTTGGAAGGTCTTGGCTATGACTTCAAAAAATATGGCATGCCAACACCAGATGTAGCAGGTATTCATATCGCTACACCTGTATTTGATGGTGCACACGAAAAAGACGTATTCGAAACATTAGAAATCGCTGGTCGTCCTGAAAATGGTAAAACAGTATTGTACGATGGTCGTACTGGTGAACCTATGGATAACCACGTAACTGTTGGTTACGTTTACATGCTTAAACTCCATCACTTGGTTGACGACAAAATCCATGCTCGTTCCACAGGTCCGTACTCCCTTGTTACACAACAACCATTGGGCGGTAAAGCTCAGTTTGGTGGACAACGTTTCGGGGAAATGGAAGTTTGGGCTCTCGAAGCATATGGCGCAGCTTATACACTTCAAGAGCTATTAACTGTTAAGTCTGACGACGTTGTTGGTCGTGTGAAAGCATACGAAAAAATCGTTAAAGGCGAAAACATCCCTGAACCAGGTGTACCTGAGTCCTTCAAGGTATTGCTCAAAGAACTTCAAAGTATTGGTCTTGATGTAAAAATCTTGAATGAAGATCAAGAAGAAGTTGTTATGAAAGAACTTGATGACGAAGATGAAGTGGTAGAAACTGGTATTGAAGAAGTTATGGAAGGCAGTGCAGTAGAAACTGATGAAGTAACTGTAGTAGAACCAGAAGTAGAGGAAGAAGCACCAGCTGACAACGGTGGTGAAGACGATATCCTTAGCCAATTGGCGTTCCCAATGGGCGACTCCTCTAACGATGAAGACTAAAACTATCTATAAGGAAGGGAGCGATAGTAGTGCTAGACGTAAATGAATTTGATTCCATGCGAATCGGTTTAGCCTCTCCAGAGCAGATCTTAGCTTGGTCTCATGGGGAAGTTAAGAAACCTGAAACTATTAACTACCGTACGTTGAAGCCAGAACGTGATGGTCTATTCTGCGAGCGCATTTTTGGACCAACAAAAGACTGGGAATGTCACTGCGGCAAATATAAACGCATTCGCCATAAAGGCGTAGTCTGCGACAAATGTGGTGTAGAGGTTACACGTGCGAAAGTACGTCGTGAACGTATGGGTCATATTGCATTGGCCACTCCTGTATCTCACATTTGGTACTTCAAAGGTATCCCATCCCGTATGGGCCTTATCCTTGACGTATCCCCACGTTCCTTGGAACGCGTATTATACTTTGCTTCCTACATCGTAGTAGATCCAGCTGGTACTCCGTTGACAAAACGTCAATTATTGTCCGAGCAAGAATACCGCGAATATGAAGCTCAATTTAATGAAGACGGTTACACTATCGGTGGTAAATCTGTCGTAATCGAAACAGTAGCTCAACGCAATGAACGTTTAGCTATTGTCCGTGAAGCACAACGCAAAGAGCGCTACAATGCAGCTCTTCGCGATGATGCAACAATCCCAGAAGCAGATAAAGAATATGAAGAATTAACTCGTGAAGAGCGCTATGAATTAGGCGCTGCAGAAGAGGTTCTCTTCGTATGTATCGACATGGGTGCTGAGGCTGTAAAAGCTCTCTTAGCAGAACTTGATCTTGAAGCATTGAATGCTGAATTGCGTGAAGAATTGAACACTGCTAGCGGTCAACGTAAAATTCGTGCAGTTCGTCGCTTAGAAGTAGTAGAAGCATTCCGTCAATCTGGTAACCGCCCTGAGTGGATGATTATGGACATCGTTCCTGTAATCCCGCCTGAATTGCGCCCAATGGTTCAATTAGATGGTGGTCGTTTTGCTACATCTGACCTCAATGATTTATACCGTCGTGTTATCAACCGTAACAATCGTTTGAAACGTTTGTTAGACTTAGGTGCTCCTGATATTATCGTGCGCAACGAAAAACGTATGCTTCAAGAAGCTGTTGACGCATTGATCGATAATGGTCGTCGCGGTCGTCCTGTAACAGGTCCTGGTAACCGTCCGTTAAAATCCTTGTCCGATATGCTTAAAGGTAAACAAGGTCGTTTCCGTCAAAACTTGCTCGGTAAACGTGTTGACTACTCCGGTCGTTCCGTAATCGTAGTAGGTCCTGAACTTAAAATGCACCAATGTGGTTTGCCAAAAGAAATGGCATTGGAATTGTTCAAACCATTCGTTATGAAACGTTTGGTAGAACGCGGTCAAGCATCCAACATCAAGGCAGCTAAACGCCAAGTTGAAAGAATTGGCCCTGGCGTATGGGAATCCTTGGAAGAGGTAATCAAAGAACATCCAGTTCTCTTGAACCGTGCCCCTACATTGCATAGACTTGGTATCCAAGCCTTCGAACCAATTCTTTGGGAAGGCCGTGCTATCAAATTGCATCCATTAGTATGTACAGCCTTCAACGCCGACTTTGACGGTGACCAAATGGCGTGTCACTTACCATTGTCTGTAGAAGCACAAGCAGAAGCTCGTACATTGATGCTTTCTAGCCACAATATCTTGTCCACTAAAGATGGTAAACCAGTAGCGGTACCATCTCAGGATATGATCTTGGGTACATACTACTTAACAGTAGTACGTGAAAATACTAAAGATAACGCTAAAACATTTGCTACTTATGATGAAGTAATGCTTGCTTATGAAGCAGGTGTCATCGGCTTGCAAGATGTTCTCTATATCCGTATGCCTGGCTACGGTCGTGTTGAAACGACTGCAGGTCGCTTGATCTTCAACCGTGCATTGTTCCCTGAATTATGGCAATATGCACAAAACGAAGATGGCACTTACACATTAGGTAAGGTTATGGATAAGAAAACAGTTGGTAAATTGGTTGACCAATGCTTCCAATTGTTTGGCAATGAAAAAACTGCAGAACTTTTGGACCGTATTAAATCCTTAGGTTACTCCTTCGCTCGTCGCGCAGGTATGACTGTAGCTATTGCTGATATTAAAGTACCAGAAGTTAAAACTGGCTTATTAGACACAGCGGAACAAGAGGTAGAAAAAGTATCTCGTATGTACCGTCGTGGTCTTATTACAGAAGAAGAACGTTACCGCAAAACAATCCAATTATGGACAAAAGCAACAGATGATGTTACTGATGCCATGATGGATAATATGGCGCGCGACAAAGATGGCTTCAACCCTGTTTACATGATGGCTATCTCTGGTGCCCGTGGTAACAAACAACAGATTCGTCAGCTTGCTGGTATGCGTGGTTTGATGGCCGATCCATCTGGTCGTATCATCGACTTACCAATCAAAGCAAACTTTAAAGAAGGCTTGACTGTATTGGATTACTTTACTTCCTCTCACGGTGCTCGTAAAGGTTTGGCCGATACAGCTCTTCGTACAGCTGACTCCGGTTACTTGACTCGTCGTCTTGTTGACGTATCTCAAGACGTTATCGTTCGTGAGGACGATTGTGATGTTGTAGGTATTGATCTCGTTCGTGAACGTGCTCGTTTGGCTACATCTCCGCGTCAAGCTTTGGAATTGTTGAAAGACAAACTCATTGGTCGTGTTCTAGATAAAGATGTAGTGAACGTAGAAACAGGCGAACTTGTTGTTCCTGCTGAAACTATCTTAGACGAACAATGCTTGGCGGATATCGCAGAATCCGGTGTAACATCTGTTGCATTGCGTGGTGCGCACCTAGGTTCTGATAGCGATATCAACCATACTAATTTGGTTCAAAAAATTATTCTTGGTGAAAGCGATGAACGCATCCGTGCAACATTAAAAGAAACTATGGTTCAAAATATGTTGAACAAGGATACTGTACATGCAATTGTTGATAGCGAAGGCGTAGAAATCTTCCCTGCTGATACACGTCTCACTGAAGAAGGCATCGAAGCGATTCTTAACTCCGATGTAAAAGAAGTACAAGTACGCAACAATGAAATCCACGGTATCGAAGTGGAAGCAATCGTTGAAGGTACTGGTGTTATTGAGCCGTTAAAAGATCGTATTGTAGGTCGTATTGCAGCTGAAGAATTAGTTAATAAGGAAACTGGTGAAGTTATCGTTCCTCTTAATGGTGAAATCACAGAACCATTGGCTGATGAAGTTGTAAAACACTATGAAACAGTTAAAATCCGTTCCGTATTGACTTGCCGCAGCCCATATGGTGTATGTCGCAAGTGTTATGGTCGTGATTTAGGTACTGGTAACCAAGTTCAAGTTGGTGAAGCAGTAGGTATTATTGCAGCCCAATCCATCGGTGAACCTGGTACACAGTTAACAATGCGTACATTCCATACTGGTGGTGTCGCAGGTGACGATATTACACAAGGTTTGCCACGTGTCGAAGAATTGTTCGAAGCGCGTAAACCAAAACGTAATGCGATCATCGCAGAAAACGAAGGTACAGTTCGCGTTGTACCTAATGAAGGTAAAAAAGGTACAAATACAATCTTCATTACTGGTGAAGACGGTATTGAACTTGATTACCTCATCCCTTATGGTTCTCGCATTATCGTTAAAGACGGTGATGTTGTATCCTTGGGTGCTCGTTTGACTGAAGGTTCTATCAACCCTCACGATATTATGCGCGTAATGGGTACTGAAGCTACTCAACGTTACCTCGTATACGAAGTACAAAAAGTATATAAATCTCAAGGTGTAGAAATTAACGATAAACATATCGAAGTTATCGTACGTCAAATGCTTCATAAAGTTAAAATTGAAGCAGCTGGCGATGCAGATATGCTTCCAGGGGATATGGTCGACGTTAATACCTTTGAGGAAGAAAACCGTCGTCTTACTCTTAATGGTCGTGAAACTGCTACAGGCAAACGCACGTTATTGGGTATTACAAAAGCCGCTTTGGCAACGGATTCCTTCTTGTCTGCTGCGTCCTTCCAAGAAACAACACGTGTTCTTACCGATGCTGCAATCAAAGGTAAAATCGATCCATTATTGGGCTTAAAAGAAAATGTAATTATCGGTAAATTGATTCCTGCAGGTACTGGTATGAGCCGTTACCGCAAAATTGAGGTTGTGAAAAACACACCTGAAATTATTGATATTACTGAAGAACCAGCTGTAGAAGAATAATCTATAGGGGTATAAAAAAGAGCGTGCCTTAGGGTGCGCTCTTTTTATATATAATTACAATTCACTTATAATAGTTGCACTTTAAATAAAATACATAAAAATTTCGGTTTCTTATACTTGTACTATATCAATTATGCATACATGAAATGTGATTAATAGACATAATATTAATATTGTGTATAAAAATGAGTTGAAAACATGAAATATTGTATAAAAATTAGATATAAATTTATATGATTCGGTGAGATGAAACGCACGGAAACGTGTACACATAAAATGCAGTTGTATAGCGGTGTTAACGCTTGAAAAACGTTTGACAATGGCTAGTGTAATTGATATACTTACATAGTGCACGGGGGCTAGTATGCCTAAGTAGCATAGTTTCGTAAGGAGAATTTTACTATGGACATTGCCCATCTGAAGTCGATGAACAAAACAATCGGTGCCAAGCAAACGTTGAAAAACATTGCTAAAGGAACTGTAAACTATGTGTTCATTGGACATGATAGTGATGAAAGTGTAGTTGAACCTATACGAAATGCTTGTGAAGCACAGGGCATACCTGTGAATGATAAGCACACTATGGATGACCTCGGTCGTGCGTGTCGCATTAAGGTGCGGGCCACAGCGGTAGGTATCCTTCGTTAATTTCGGTAATATCCGATGTAACACTTTGTTATGACGGATCAATTATAAATCTCAAATTTGGAAAGGAGGTGCCCAAATGCCAACAATTAATCAGCTAGTACGCAAAGGTCGCATGAGCTTGACTAAAAAATCTACAGCTCCAGCGCTTCAAGAATCTCCACAAAAACGTGGTGTATGTACTCGTGTGTACACAGCTACTCCAAAGAAACCAAACTCCGCGCTTCGTAAAGTTGCCCGTGTACGTTTGACAAACGCTATTGAAGTAACTGCTTACATCCCAGGCATTGGTCACAATTTACAAGAACACAGTGTTGTACTTATCAGAGGCGGTCGTGTAAAAGACCTTCCAGGTGTGCGTTATCACATCGTTCGTGGTGCATTGGATACAGCTGGCGTACAAAATCGTATGCAAAGTCGTTCCAAATACGGCGCGAAAAAAGCTAAAAAATAATTTTAGCCATTAAACGAAACTAACACACATCAGTATAAAGGAGGAATTGAACATGCCAAGAAAAGGCCCTGTTCCGAAACGTGATGTACTTCCAGATCCGGTGTACAACAGCAAATTAGTAACACGTTTCATTAACAAAGTTATGTACGATGGCAAAAAAGGCATTGCTGAAACTATCGTATATGATGCATTCGAAATTATTCGTTCCAAAATGGGTCAAGACCCAATGGAAGTTTTTGATCAAGCATTGAAAAATGTTATGCCTGTACTTGAAGTACGTGCTCGCCGTATCGGTGGTGCGAACTATCAAGTTCCAGTTGAAGTTCGTGCTGATCGCCGTCAAACACTCGGTATTCGCTGGGTTGTAAACTACGCTCGTCTTCGTGGTGAACGCACTATGAAAGAACGCTTAGCAGGCGAATTGATGGACGCTTTCAACAATGCAGGCGCTGCAATCAAGAAAAAAGAAGATACTCATAAAATGGCAGAAGCTAATAAAGCATTTGCTCATTATCGTTGGTAATAAGAGGTGACAACTGTGGCAAGAGAGTTTTCCTTAGCAAAAACTCGTAATATCGGTATCATGGCCCACATCGATGCTGGTAAGACAACAACTACAGAACGTATCCTCTACTATACAGGTATCGTTCATAAGATCGGCGAAGTACATGAAGGCGCTGCTACGATGGACTGGATGGAGCAAGAACAAGAACGTGGTATCACAATCACTTCTGCTGCGACAACTTGTCAATGGAAAGAACATCGTATCAACATCATCGATACTCCTGGTCACGTTGACTTTACTGTAGAGGTAGAACGTTCTCTACGTGTACTTGACGGTTCTGTTGCGGTATTCAGTGCTAAAGGTGGCGTTGAACCTCAATCCGAAACAGTATGGCGTCAAGCTTCTAACTACGGCGTACCTCGTATCGCTTATGTAAATAAGATGGATACTGTAGGTGCTGACTTCTTCAACGTAGTTGACATGATGAAATCCCGTTTAGGTGCAAATTCCGTAGCTATTCAAGTGCCAATCGGCGCTGAAGATACTTTCAAAGGTATCATCGACTTGATGACTATGAAAGCGGAAATTTACTTATCCGATGACGGTAAAGAATTTGAAATCACTGATATCCCAGCTGAATATCAAGAAGTAGCAGAAGCTCGTCGCGAAATGATGATCGATGCTATCGCTGAAACAGATGACGATATCATGATGAAATACTTGGAAGGCGAAGAAATTACTGAAGAAGAATTGAAAGCAGCATTGCGTAAAGCAGTTATTGCTAACCAATTGTTCCCAGTTCTTTGTGGTTCTTCCTACAAAAACAAAGGTGTACAAATGTTGTTGGACGCTGTAATCGATTACATGCCAGCTCCAATCGACATCCCAGCCATTAAAGGTGTAGTTCCTGGTTCTGAAGAAGAAACAACTCGTCCTTCTTCCGATGAAGAGCCATTCTCCGCATTGGCATTCAAAATCATGGCTGACCCTTATGTTGGTAAATTAGCGTTCTTCCGTGTGTACTCCGGTACATTGGAATCCGGTTCTTACGTTTTCAACTCCACTAAAGGTAAAAAAGAACGTATCGGCCGTATTCTTCAAATGCACGCTAACTCCCGTAAAGAAATCGAACGCGTATACTCTGGTGACATCGCTGCGGCGGTTGGCTTGAAGGATACTACTACAGGCGACACATTGTGTGATGAAAAGAATCCTGTAATCCTTGAATCCATGGAATTCCCTGAACCAGTTATCTCCGTTGCTGTTGAACCTAAAACAAAAGCTGACCAAGAAAAAATGGGTACAGCTCTTGCTCGTTTGGCAGAAGAAGATCCTACTTTCAAAGTTCGTACTGATGAAGAAACAGGTCAAACTATTATCTCCGGTATGGGCGAACTTCACTTGGATATCATCGTTGACCGTATGAACCGTGAGTTCAAAGTAGATTGTAACGTAGGTAAACCTCAAGTAGCATATCGCGAAACTATCCGTAAAGCTGTCAAAGCTGAAGGTAAATTCGTACGTCAGTCTGGTGGTCGTGGTCAATATGGTCACTGCTGGTTGGAATTGATTCCACAAGAACCAGGCGCTGGCTTCGAATTTGAAAATAAGGTCGTAGGTGGTGCAATTCCTCGTGAATACATTGGACCTGTAGAAAACGGTGTTAAAGAAGCTATGGAATCCGGTGTTATCGCTGGTTATCCAATGGTTGACATCAAAGTTATCGTATTTGACGGCTCCTACCATGACGTTGACTCCAACGAAATGGCCTTCAAAATCGCTGGTTCCATGGGCTTTAAAGAAGGTGCTCGCAAAGCAGATCCTGCATTGCTTGAACCATACATGTCCGTAGAAGTAGACGTTCCTGAAGAATACATGGGCGACGTTATCGGTGACTTGAACTCCCGTCGTGGTCGCATGGACGGCATGGAAGCTCGTAATGGCAACCAACATATCAAAGCATATGTTCCATTGAGCGAAATGTTCGGTTACGCAACAGACCTTCGTTCTAAAACTCAAGGTCGCGGTAACTACTCCATGACATTCGATCATTACGAAGAAGTTCCTAAGAAAATTGCTGAAGAAATTCAAGCAAAGAAAAACGGTTAATCTTACATTAGATTAATAGAATTACTATTTTCCTCGGAGGATAATTTAAAATGGCTAAAGAAAAATTTGAACGTACGAAACCGCATGTTAACATCGGTACAATCGGTCACGTTGACCATGGTAAAACTACTTTGACTGCTGCAATCACAAAAGTATTGGCTGAAAAAGGCCAAGCTGACTTCCAAGATTACAGCATGATCGATAAAGCTCCAGAAGAACGTGAACGCGGTATCACAATCAACACTGCACACGTTGAGTATGAAACTGCTAACCGTCACTATGCACACGTTGACTGCCCAGGCCATGCTGACTATGTTAAAAACATGATCACTGGTGCGGCTCAAATGGACGGCGCTATCTTGGTATGTTCCGCAGCTGACGGCCCTATGCCACAAACTCGCGAACACATCTTGTTGGCTCGCCAAGTTGGTGTTCCTGCAATCGTAGTATTCTTGAACAAAGCTGACATGGTTGACGACGAAGAATTGATCGAATTAGTAGAAATGGAAGTTCGTGAACTTCTTTCCTCCTACGAATTCCCTGGCGACGAAGTACCTATCGTTGTAGGTTCCGCTTTGAAAGCTTTGGAAGGCGACGCTCAATATGTAGCTAAAATCGACGACTTGATGGACGCTGTAGACTCCTACATCCCAACACCAGTTCGTGATACTGACAAACCTTTCTTGATGCCTGTAGAGGACGTTTTCACAATCACTGGTCGTGGTACAGTAGCAACTGGCCGTGTTGAACGTGGTCAAGTAAACGTTGGCGATACTATCGAAGTAGTAGGCTTGAAAGAAAAAGCTGAACAATACGTAGTAACTGGTCTTGAAATGTTCCGTAAAGTGTTGGATTCTGCAGTAGCAGGTGACAACGTAGGTGCATTGCTTCGTGGTGTTGACCGTAAAGACATCGAACGTGGTCAAGTATTGGCTAAACCAGGTTCCATCAAACCACACACAAAATTCAAAGCAGAAGTTTACGTATTGACTAAAGAAGAAGGTGGCCGTCATACTCCATTCTTCTCCAACTACCGTCCACAATTCTACTTCCGTACAACAGACGTAACAGGTGTTGTAAACCTTCCTGAAGGTGTAGAAATGTGTATGCCTGGCGATAACGTAACAATGAACATCGAATTGATTACACCAATCGCTATTGAAGAAGGTCTTCGTTTCGCGATTCGCGAAGGTGGCCACACAGTAGGCGCTGGCGTAGTAACAGCAATCGAAGGTTAATTTAACCTTTTATGCTCATCGTAGTGATGCGTTGAGCACAATACATGCAGCACTCAGAGCGGCAGCTAATGCCGCTCTCGTGTTGTGTTTTTAAACTATGAAGTAGAAGGTTGCCTCTGCGGAGGAGAATTTCTATGGAGCAGCCCATTCACGAAATGGACGACAGGAGGAATTATTAATAATGGCTAAACAGCAAAAAATCCGTATTCGCCTTAAGGCATACGACCACAAAGCTCTCGATCAAAGCGCTGCTAAGATCGTAGACACTGCAAAAAGAAATGGCGCTATGGTTTCTGGTCCGATTCCATTGCCAACAGAAAAGAATATCTTCACAATTCTTCGTTCTGTACACGTAAACAAAGATTCTCGTGAACAATTCGAAATGCGTACACATAAACGCTTAATCGATATTCTTGAACCAAATTCGAAAACAGTAGATGCTATCACTCGTTTAGATTTACCAGCTGGTGTATCTATTGAAATAAAACTATAAGGAGGTGCGATAATGTCTAAAGCTATTTTGGGTAAAAAATTGGGAATGACACAAGTCTTCACAGCTGAAGGCCAATTAGTTCCTGTAACAGTAGTGGAAACTACCCCAAGCGTTGTAGTGCGCGTTAAGACTGTTGAAACAGACGGCTACGAAGCAGTACAAATTGGTTACGGTTCCATTAAAGAAAAACATTTAACAAAACCTGTAAAAGGTCAGTTCGACAAAGCTGGCGTAGCTCCAGTGAAATATCTTCGCGAAGTTCGCGTTGCAAATGCAGCTGACTACACAGTAGGCCAAACTCTGGCAGCTGATATCTTCGCAGAAGGTGAATTAGTGGACGTAGTGGGTACAGGTAAAGGTAAGGGTTTTGCTGGCACAATTAAACGCCATAACTTCTCCCGTGGTCCTGAAACTCATGGTTCTAAATCTCACCGTGAACCTGGTTCCATCGGTCCTATGATCTCCGGTGGTGGCGGTAAGGTATACAAAGGTAAAAAACTCCCTGGACAAATGGGTGGTTACAGAGTTACCGTACAACGCTTATCTGTTGTGAAAGTTGATGCTGAACGTAACCTTTTATTGGTTAAAGGCGGTATCCCAGGCGCTAAAGGCAGCTTGGTTATGGTTCGCAACACGGTTAAACCTGTTAAATAATCATTTGTCGAAAGGAGGATTATGTAATGCCTACAGTAGCAACATATAATCAATCCGGCGTTAAAGTCGGTGAAATACAGTTAAACGATGCAGTATTCGGCGTTGAAGTTAACGAAGCCGTAATGCATCAAGCCGTAGTTCGTCAATTGTCTAACGAACGTCTCGGCACACATGCAACAAAAACTAGAGGTATGGTTCGTGGCGGTGGCCGCAAACCTTGGAAACAAAAAGGTACTGGCCGTGCACGTGCAGGCTCCAGCCGTTCCCCAATCTGGATCGGTGGCGGTACTACATTTGGTCCACAACCTCGCAGCTATTACAAAGCTATGCCTCGTAAGGCTAGACGTTTAGCAGTTAAATCTGCTCTTAGCGATAAAGTGAATAATAGCGAATTATACGTTTTGGAAGAAATCACATTAGCAGCTCCTAAAACTAAAGAAGTGTTGAACATTATCAATAGCTTCAACGTTGGTGATGCAAAAGTATTGTTCATCACTGAAGGTGATGTAAATGTTGAACGTTCCGCTCGCAACATTCAAGGTGTTAAAGCTTTGGCTTGCGAAGGTATGAACATTTTCGATCTTCTTCATTACGATAAGCTCTTCATTACTAAAGGCGCTGTCGCAAAAATCGAGGAGGTACTTGGATAATGCAATTACATGATGTACTAATCCGCCCGGTTATTACCGAAAAATCCACTATGCTTATGGAAGAAGGCAAATACACTTTCCGTGTGCCTTTAACTGCAAATAAAGTGCAAATCCGTCAAGCAGTTGAAAAAATCTTCAATGTAAAAGTAGAAAAAGTAGCTACTATTCGCGTTTTAGGCAAAACTAAACGCATGGGTCGTACACAAGGTAAACGTAGCGATTACAAAAAAGCTATCGTTACTTTGAAAGCTGGCGAATCCATTGAATTCTTTGAAGGTGTCTAAGAGTCTAGTTGTAAGGAGGCCCACTAATGGCAATTAAATCATTTAAACCGTACTCCGCTGGTCGCCGGTTTATGACAGTATCCGCCTTCGACGAAATCACAGCAAGCAAACCGGAAAAATCCTTGCTCGCTAAGGTTTCTCAAAAAGGTGGTCGTAACAATACTGGTAAAATGACAGTTCGTCACCAAGGTGGCGGTCATAAACGTCAATACCGTATTATTGACTTCAAACGTACTAAAGATAATATTCCAGCTAAAGTAGCAACAATCGAGTATGATCCTAACCGTTCTTCTCGTATCGCTTTGCTTAACTATGCTGATGGTGAAAAACGCTACATTTTAGCTCCTAACGGCTTAAAAGTTGGTGACGTTGTTTTCTCCGGTCCTGAATCCGATATTAAACCTGGTAACTGCTTACCATTGATTAATATCCCTGACGGTACACAAATCCACAATATCGAATTAAAAATCGGTAAAGGTGGCCAAATCGTTCGTTCCGCTGGTACATCCGCTCAATTGATGGGTAAAGATAATGGCTATGCTATTCTTCGTTTACCATCTGGCGAAATGCGTCGCGTACGTCAAGAATGCCGTGCAACAGTTGGTGTTGTTGGTAACACTGACCACAGCAACCAAGTAATTGGTAAAGCTGGTCGTCATCGTTGGATGGGCGTTCGTCCTGGCACTCGTGGTGTTGTAATGAACCCTTGTGACCATCCACATGGTGGTGGTGAAGGTAAATCTCCTGTTGGTCGTAAACATCCTGTTACACCTTGGGGCAAACCAGCACATGGTGTTAAAACTCGCGACAAGAAAAAAGCTTCTAACAGCTTAATCATTAAACGTCGTACAAAATAGGATAAAGGAAAGGAGATAAAATAGTGTCCAGATCTATTAAAAAAGGCCCTTTCGTAGCAGATCATTTGCTTAAGAAAGTTGAAGCTTTAAACGAAACTAACGAAAAGAAAGTTGTAAAAACCTGGTCCCGTGCCTCTACTATTATCCCAAGTTTTGTAGGCCACACAATTGCTGTGCATGATGGTCGCAAACACGTACCTGTATTCATTACAGAAGATATGGTAGGTCATAAATTAGGTGAGTTCGCTCCTACACGTACTTATAAAGGTCATGGTAAGGACGAAAAATCTACAGGCAGAAAATAGGAGGAATTAATACATGGAAGCAAAAGCAATCGCTAGACATATCCGAATCGCGCCTCGTAAAATCCGTATCGTTGCTGATTTAGTGCGCGGTAAAAACATCGGCGAAGCATTTGCCATCTTGAAGTTCACTCCGAAAGTTGGCGCTGATGTAGTAGAAAAAGTTATGCGTTCTGCAATCGCAAACGCTGAACATAATTTCGATATGAATGTTGACAATCTTTACGTATCCGAGATCTTCGTTGATCAAGGCCCTACATTAAAACGCATTCATCCTCGTTCCCGTGGTCAAGCGTTCAAAATTTTGAAACGCACTAGCCACGTAACAGTAGTAGTTAAAGAAAGAGCTTAAGAAGGAGGGAAACAGAGTGGGTCAAAAAGTTAATCCACACGGTTTGCGTGTCGGTATCGTAAAAGATTGGGACGCAAAATGGTATGCAGATAAAGATTTCGCTGCTAATCTTCATGAAGACGTAAAAATTCGTAACTTCTTGAAAGAAACCCTTTTCATTGCTGGTATTTCCCGCATTGAAATCGAGCGTACAAATAAACGTATTAAATTGACTATCCACACTGCAAAACCAGGTATGGTTATCGGTCGTGGTGGTGCTGGTATCGAAGATATCAAAAAAGCAATGACTCGTTTCACTGACAAACAAGTGGACGTTAATATCGCAGAAATTAAACAAGCAGACATGGATGCAACTTTAGTTGCTGAAAACATTGCTGGCCAATTGGAACGCCGTATCGGCTTCCGTCGTGCAATGAAACAAGCTGTAGGTCGTACAATGCGCTTAGGTGCAAAAGGTATCAAAATCATGGTAAGCGGTCGTCTTGGCGGCGCTGAAATCGCTCGTAGCGAATCCTACCGTGAAGGTTCTATTCCTTTGCATACACTTCGTGCAGACATCGACTACGGTACTGCTGAAGCTCATACAACATATGGTTGTATCGGCATTAAAGTATGGATTTACAAAGGTGAAGTTTTGCCAGAAGCAAAACAACCTGCTAATAAGGAAGAAGGTGGCAAGTAATGCTTATTCCAAAGCGCGTAAAACATCGTAAGCAATTCCGCGGCCGTATGAAAGGTCGTGCTATGCGCGGTAATACAGTGTCTCATGGTGAGTTCGGCTTGGTAGCATGCGAACCATCTTGGATCACTAACCGTCAAATCGAAGCTGCCCGTATTGCTATGACTCGTTATATCAAACGTGGTGGTAAAGTATGGATTAAAATTTTCCCTGACAAACCAATTACAGCTAAACCAGCTGGTACTCGTATGGGTTCCGGTAAAGGTTCTCCTGAATACTGGGTAGCAGTAGTTAAACCAGGTCGTGTAATGTTTGAAATGGACGGTGTGCCAGAAGCTACAGCTCGTGAAGCTATGCGTCTTGCAAGCCATAAACTTCCAATCAAATGCAAATTTGTTGTTAAGGGTAAAGAATTGGGTGGTGACGTAAATGAAGGTTAATGACATTCGCAATATGAGCGCTGCCGAAATGGAACAAAAAGTTTCCGGTCTTAAGGAAGAGTTATTTAACCTCCGTTTTCAGCTTGCAACAGGTCAATTAGAAAATCCTATGCGCATTCGTGAAGTTAAGAAGACAATCGCTCGTATTAAAACTGTACAACGTGAAGTTGAACTTAAATCTGAAAACGCATAATAACAGATTTGTTAAAGGTTGAAAAGGAGGCTTAAAATCGTGGCAGAAGAAAGAAACGTACGTAAAGTCCGCGTAGGTAAAGTTGTAAGCGACAAAATGAATAAAACTGTTGTTGTTGCTGTAGAACGTAAAGTACCTCACGCATTATATAACAAGCCAATGGTTAGCACAAAACGCTTCAAAGCTCATGATGAAAACAATGAGTGCCAAGTTGGCGATACAGTTAAAATTGTAGAAACTCGTCCACTTTCTAAAGATAAATGTTGGAGAGTTGTTGAAATTCTTGAAAGACTAAAATAAGAGTGATGTAAGGAGGAATAGACGATGATCCAGCAACAAACAATTTTGAATGTTGCCGACAACACTGGTGCAAAACGTATTATGTGCATCCAAGTCATGGGCGGTTCTTATCGCAAATTCGGCAATATCGGTGACGTAATCGTTGCTTCTGTAAAAGATGCATCACCCGGTGGCGTTGTCAAGAAAGGCGACGTAGTCAAAGCTGTTATTGTTCGTTCTAAAAAAGGTATCCGCCGTCAAGACGGTTCCTATATCCGTTTCGATGAAAACGCAGCAGTAGTTATTAAAGATGACAAGACCCCTCGTGGTACTCGTATCTTTGGACCTGTAGCTAGAGAACTTCGTGAAAAAGACTTCATGAAAATTGTTTCTTTGGCTCCAGAAGTATTATAAGAAGGAGGAACGCAGCATATGGCTAAACTACAAATCAAAAAAGGCGATACAGTTGTTGTTATCTCCGGTAAAGATAAAGGTAAGCAAGGTACAGTTATCGCAACTGAACCTAAAAAAGAACGCGTATTTGTTGAAGGCGTTAACACTGTAAAACGTCACACAAAACCTTCCCAAGCTAACCCACAAGGCGGCATCGTTACTAAAGAAGCTGGTATCCATGTTTCTAACGTAATGGTTGTTGACCCAGAAACTAAAACAGCTACTCGTATCAAAAAAGTTGAAGGCAAAGACGGTAAATTCGTTCGCGCTACAGTTAAATCTGGTACAGTACTTAAATAATCAGGAAAGGAGGAGCTAAATAAATGTCTCGTTTATTTGAACAATACAACTCTGAAATTAAAAAGAGTTTGCAAGAAAAATTCCAATACGGCAACGTTATGGAAATCCCTAAATTGGAAAAAATCGTTATCAACATCGGCGTTGGTGATGCAGTAGGCAATGCAAAAGCATTGGAAGCAGCAGTTAATGATTTGACTATCATCGCTGGTCAAAAACCTGTAATCACAAAAGCTAAAAAATCCATTGCGAACTTTAAAGTTCGTGAAGGCATGGCGTTGGGTACAAAAGTTACTCTTCGTGGCGAACGCATGTATGAATTCCTTGATAGATTGATCAATGCGGCATTACCTCGTGTACGTGACTTCCGCGGTATCAGCGCTACTGCATTCGATGGCCGTGGTAACTACGCTTTGGGTCTTAAAGAACAGCTCATCTTCCCTGAAATCGAATATGATCAGGTAGAACGTGTTACAGGTATGGATATCATTATCGTAACAAGTGCTAATACAGATGAAGAAGCTCGTGAATTGTTGACTCAATTCGGTATGCCTTTTGAAAAATAATAGGAGGAACATATAGATGGCTAAAAAATCTATGATTGAACGCGAAAAGAAACGCGCTAAAATCGTTGAAAAATATGCAGCTAAACGTGAAGCGTTAAAAGCAGCAGGTGATTATGAAGGCTTATCCAAATTACCAGCAAACGCATCCCCAACACGCTTGCACAACCGTTGCAACTTAACTGGTCGTCCTCACGGCTATATGCGTAAATTCGGTATCAGCCGTATTGCGTTCCGTGAATTGGCGTACAAAGGACAAATTCCTGGTGTTAAAAAAGCCAGCTGGTAATATTAGACGAGAGGAGGTTTTTAGATTATGGTAATGACCGATCCTATCGCGGATATGCTTACGCGCATCCGTAATGCAAACGCTGCACTTCATGAAACGGTAAACATTCCTGCATCTAGAATGAAAGCAGCAGTTCTTGACATCCTTTTACAAGAAGGTTTCGTTAAGAGCGTTGAAAAAGAAGAAAATACTTTAAAAGTAACATTGAAATATGGTTCCAATAACGAAAAAGTTATTACAGGAATTAAACGTATTTCCAAACCTGGTTTACGTGTTTACGCGAAAAAGGAAGAACTTCCTCGTGTACTTGGTGGTTTGGGTATCGCAGTTATTTCTACATCCAAAGGCGTTATGAGCGACAAACAAGCTCGTAAAGAGGGTCTTGGTGGCGAAGTAATCGCATACGTTTGGTAATAGTAGCAATAGGAGGTAGAAATAATGTCACGTATCGGTAGAATGCCTATCGAGATCCCTGCAGGCGTTACTGTTACATATGATAACCATCATATGAACGTAAAAGGTCCTAAAGGCGAATTATCTCGCGATTTGCATCCAGATATGATTATCACTGTAGAAGGTAACACAATTACAGTAGCTCGTCCTTCCGAGGATAAAGCTCATCGTTCCCTTCACGGTTTGACTCGCGCTCTTGTTGCTAATATGGTAACAGGCGTATCTGAAGGATTCACAAAAACTCTTGAAATCAACGGTGTTGGTTACAGAGCGGCTAAACAAGGCAATAAATTAGCTCTTACACTTGGCTTCTCTCATCCAGTAGAAATGGAAGCTCCAGCTGGTATTACAATTGACGTTCCAGCTCCTAACAAAATCATTGTGTCTGGTGCAGACAAAGAAGTTGTAGGCGCAGTAGCAGCTGATATCCGTAAATGGAGAAAACCAGAACCTTACAAAGGTAAAGGTATCCGCTATGAAGGCGAAGTTGTTCGTCGTAAAGCTGGTAAAGCTGGTGCAAAAGGTAAATAGTAATATCATCTATATGAATGAAAGGAGTGAATATCTTGCCTCGTAAATCTAGTAGAAACATCGCTCGAGCAAAACGTCATCTTCGTATTCGCCGTCACATCTCTGGTACGGCAACTTGCCCACGTTTGAACGTATTCCGTTCTTTAGGCAACATCTATGCTCAAGTTATCGATGACGTAGCAGGTACAACTTTGGTTGCTGCTAGCTCTTTAGATAAAGATTTGAACTTATCCTATGGTGGTAACGTAGCTGCTGCAAAAGCTGTTGGTGAAGCAGTTGCTAAAAAAGCTATCGCTAAAGGTATTGACACAGTAGTGTTTGACCGTGGTGGTTACATTTACCACGGCCGCGTAGCAGCCCTTGCAGAAGGTGCTCGTGAAGCAGGCTTAAAATTCTAAGAAGGAGGAACTATAGACATGGCGAGAATTGACTACACCAGTCTTGATCTTAAAGAAAGAGTAGTATTCATCAACCGCGTAGCCAAAGTAGTTAAAGGCGGTCGTCGTTTTTCCTTCAGCGCTCTTGTAGTTGTTGGTGATGGCAACGGTTATGTAGGCGTTGGCTTAGGTAAAGCAGCGGAAGTACCAGAAGCAATTCGCAAAGGTATCGATGATGCTAAGAAAAATATTGTAAACGTAGCTATTAAAAATGGTACAATCCCTCACAGCGTAACAGGCGTATTCGGTGCAGGCCGCGTATTCTTGAAACCAGCTGCTGAAGGTACTGGCGTTATCGCTGGTGGCCCTGTTCGTGCCGTATTGGAATTAGTAGGTGTTCGTAACATCTTGACTAAATCCTTGGGTTCTTCTAACCCTAACAATATGGTTCGTGCTACAATCGAAGGTTTGAAAGATTTGAAACGCGCTAGCGAAGTTGCTGAACTTCGTGGTAAAACCGTTGAAGAAATCTATAACGCGTAATAAGGAGACAAGAAATGGCACAAGTTAAAGTAACATTAACAAGAAGCTTAATCGGTCGTCCTGAAGATCAACGCGCGACAGTTAAAGCTTTGGGCTTGAAAAAAACTAATTCTCAAGTTGTAAAAGAAGTAACACCTCAAATCGAAGGTATGCTTCACAAAGTTAGACATTTAGTTAAAGTTGAAGAAGTTTAATACTGATAAGGAGGTGCACTGAATGAAACTTCATGAATTACAACCAGCAGCTGGTTCCAAAAAAGCTCGTACTCGTGTAGGCCGTGGTTTAGGTTCTGGCTTGGGTAAAACATCTGGTCGTGGTCAAAAAGGTCAAAACTCCCGTTCTGGCGGTGGCGTTCGCTCCGGTTTTGAAGGCGGCCAAATGCCTCTTTATCGTCGTTTACCAAAACGCGGTTTCAACAACAGCGTTTTTGCTAAACAATATGCTGAAGTTAACGTAGAACAATTGAACCGTTTTGAAGACGGTGCAACAGTTG
This sequence comes from uncultured Veillonella sp., assembly GCF_963524655.1. Lineage (GTDB taxonomy): Bacteria > Bacillota > Negativicutes > Veillonellales > Veillonellaceae > Veillonella. Next base: position 12,080 of record NZ_CAURHA010000005.1, on the reverse strand, counting down.
ATCCAGTAGCTCTTATTGAAGCTGGCATTTTGAAAAATGTACGCGATGGTATTCGTATTTTAGGTAACGGTACATTGGAAACTAAAAACTTGACTGTTATCGCTAATGGCTTCACTAAATCTGCTGAAGAAAAAATCACAGCAGCAGGCGGAAAAGTAGAGGTGATCTAGGGTGCTAGATAGCCTCTCGAACATCTTTAAGATTACCGAGTTACGTAATAAGATTTTGTACACGTTGATGATGTTTGCCGTGTTTAGAGCCGGTATTCACATTCCAGTACCAGGTGTAGATGCATCTGTCATTGAATCTTTGTTTACATCCGGTAACCTATTCGGTCTATTAGACTTGTTTGCTGGTGGTGCGCTTAGTAAGTTCTCTATCTTTGCAATGAGTATTACCCCTTACATCAATGCTTCCATCATCATGCAACTGCTTCAGTCTGTAGTTCCACAGTTTGAAGCATGGAGTAAAGATGGTGAGGATGGGCGTAAGAAAATAGCGAAGGTAACTCGTTATGGCACCGTAGTCCTTGGCTTTGTACAAGCCGCAGGCATGGCATTTGCTCTTAGAGCAAACAACGCTTTGGTAAATAATGATTTCCTTAGTGTATTTGTGGTGGCCATCATTCTTACAGCAGGCACATGCTTGTTGATGTGGATTGGTGAGCAAATCACAGCATATGGTATAGGTAATGGTATTTCCTTGATCATCTTTGCTGGTATCGTAGCTCGATTACCAGATGGTCTAGAAACAATTTATCAATATATCCAAAACGGAACAATTAACATGTTCCAAGCATTCTTATTTGCTGTAATTGCACTTGCGATGATTGCTGTCGTAGTCGCAGTTACACAAGGCCAACGTCGCATTCCTATCCAATACGCAAAACGCGTAGTAGGGCGTAAAATGTACGGTGGTCACTCTACATTCTTGCCGTTGAAAGTCAATCAGGCAGGTGTAATCCCAATTATCTTTGCGTCATCTGTGTTGATGTTCCCTGTGACGATTGCGCAATTTATTGACAATGAATTCGTTCATAAAATTGCGGATCTATTTACATGGGGTACGCCGTTACAAACGGCATTGTATGCATTATTGATCTTTATCTTTACGTATTTCTATACTGCAATCTCTATCAACATTACAGATATGGCAGATAATATGAAAAAATACGGTGGTTTTATCCCAGGCATTCGTGCGGGTAAACCAACTGCTGATTATGTGGATAACGTGATGACCAGAATCACTTTGGCTGGCGCTGTATTCTTAGCTGTCGTTGCTATTATACCGAATTTCCTCGGTAGCATTACCGGCGTCCAAGGCGTATACTTTGGTGGTACGGCTCTTCTCATCGTTGTAGGTGTAGCACTTGATACAATGCAACAAATCGAGTCGCTCATGGTAACACGCCACTATAAAGGCTTTGTGAAATAGGAGGGAAACAATATGTATATTCTATTAATGGGACCTCCTGGTGCTGGTAAAGGCACTCAGGCAGCTCGACTTATTGAAAAATACGGTATTCCCCAAATTTCAACAGGTGATATGTTCCGCGCTGCGATTAAGAACGAAACACCTCTTGGAGTTGAGGCTAAGAAATACATCGATGCTGGTCAATTGGTACCAGACAGTGTAACTGTTGGTATCGTACGTGATCGCTTGGTGAAAGATGACTGCAAATCTGGATTTATTCTTGACGGTTTCCCAAGAACTACAGCACAAGCTGTATCCTTGGATGCAATCCTTAAAGAATTAGGAATTTCTTTGGACGCTGTACTTAACTTAAACGTTCCTACTGAGGAATTGGTTAAACGTATTAGCGAACGAGCTGTTCTAGAAAATCGTGCTGATGATAACCCTGAAACAGTACAGAAACGTCTAGCTGTGTACGACGAATCAACTAAACCATTAATCGACTACTATCGCAACAGCGGATTGTATGAAGAAATCAATGGTTTACAAGATGTAGACGCAGTATTTGCTGACATCATTAAGGCGTTGGAGAAATAATCTATGATTATTTTGAAATCGCCCCATGAGATTGAATGTATCCGCAAGGCAAGTAAGCTTACAGCAGACACGTTGTCCTTGTTAGTAGAAAAGGCTAAACCTGGCATCACGACGCTTGAGTTAGATACAATTGCCGAAGAATATATTCGCAGCCACGGTGGTATACCAAGTTGTAAAGGGTACTATGGATTCCCTGCAACAATCTGTGCTTCTGTCAATGAAGAAGTCGTTCATGGTATTCCGAGCGCTAAGCGCAAGCTTAAAAACGGCGATATCCTCAGTATTGATCTTGTATCATCTATTGATGGATATCACGGCGATTCGGCTGTGACGGTTCCTATCGGTCACGTCAAACCTGATGTGATGAAATTGTTAAAAGTTACAGAAGAAAGTCTGTTCAAGGGAATTGAACAAGTGAAAGTTGGTAACCGAATTGGTGCCATCGGCCACGCTGTTCAAACGTATTGTGAGAAACATGGTTACGGTGTCGTTCGCGACTTCGTAGGTCATGGTTTAGGCCGCGAAATGCATGAAGATCCGCAAATACCAAACTATGGTAGTCCTGAACAAGGACCTATTATGAAACCAGGTATGGTATTGTGTATCGAACCGATGATTACTCTAGGGACGCATCGTGTTCGTGTATTAGGGGATGACTGGACAGCAGTTACCACAGATGGTAAACCTGCTGCTCATTTCGAACATACAGTGGTTGTTACAGAAAACGGCCCTGAAATATTAACTATGCGGGAAGAACCGCGGTTAATTAAATAAAACAGGTAACCGGAGGAAAAGATATGTCAAAAGAAGACGTTATTGAGGTGGAAGGTACGGTAGTTGAGGCATTACCGAATGCCATGTTCCAAGTAGAATTGGAAAATGGTCATATCGTATTGGCTCATGTGTCAGGTAAAATGCGTATGAATTTTATCCGTATTCTTCCTGGTGATAAAGTTACTATGGAACTGACACCGTATGACTTAAATCGTGGTCGCATCACCTATCGCTTTAAATAAGCATAGGGTCCACAAAGGAGGTACTAATGAAGGTTCAACCATCAGTTAAAAAGATATGCGAAAAATGTAAAATCATTAAACGCAAAGGCCGTGTAATGGTTATTTGCGAAAATCCAAAACATAAACAAAAACAAGGATAATCTGATAGGAGGTGGATGATTAGATGGCACGTATCGCCGGTGTAGACTTACCTCGTGATAAACGAGTGGAAATTGGTTTAACTTATATTTATGGTATTGGTCCAACTTTGGCAGCTGAAATCATTGCTAAAACTGGCATCAATCCAGACACACGCGTTCGCGATCTTTCCGAAGATGAAGTCGTGAAAATCCGTGAATTGTTAGATGCTGAATACAAAGTAGAAGGTGACCTTCGTCGTGAAGAAGCACTTAACATTAAACGCTTAATTGAAATCAACTCCTATCGAGGCAAACGTCATCGTATGGGTTTACCACTTCGTGGTCAACGTACTAAAACGAATGCACGTACTCGCAAAGGTCCTAGAAAAGCAATTGCTGGTAAAAAGAAATAAGATAAAGGAGGGATAAAGCGTGGCTAAAAAAGTTGTTAGAACAAAAAGAAAAGAAAAGAAACATATTGAATCCGGTGCGGCTCATATTCGTTCTACATTCAATAACACTATCGTAACTTTGACAGATACAAACGGTAACGCGTTGTCTTGGGCTTCCGCTGGTGGCTTGGGCTTCCGTGGTTCCCGTAAATCCACTCCATTCGCTGCTCAAATGGCTGCTGAACAAGCTGCTAAAGCTGCAATGGAACATGGTCTTCGCACTGTTGAAGTATTCGTAAAAGGTCCTGGATCCGGCCGTGAAGCTGCAATCCGTGCTTTACAAGCTGCAGGTCTTGAAGTTACTTCCATTAAAGACGTAACTCCAATTCCTCACAATGGTTGTCGCCCTCCAAAACGCCGTCGTGTATAATTGATAGCGGCCGATTTGATACGGTGCTATAATTAAACTATGAACGTGTGTTGTATAGGAGGATGTTCCTGATGAGCGAAGAAAAGAAACTTAAAATCGAGAAAGTGGACATCGCCGACGGCGGTCGCTATGGTAAGTTCGTATGTGAACCATTAGACCGTGGTTATGGTATCACTCTTGGTAATAGCTTACGCAGAATTTTGCTTTCATCCTTGGATGGGGCAGCTATCACCTCTATCAAAATTGATGGAGTTCTTCATGAATTCTCTACTATTCCTGGTATTCGCGAAGACGTTACGGATATCATCCTTAACTTAAAGCAATTGTGCATCAAAGTTGAAGAAGATGCTCAATTACCTTTGGAAGTACATTTTGACTTCCAAAAGGACGGCGTATTGACAGCTGCTGATTTGGCTGAACAATTCCCACCAGAAGTAGAAGTATTGAATCCTGAACTCGTGATTGCGACAATGGATGAGACAGCTCATCTCGTAATGGATGTAGTAATCGAACGTGGCAAAGGTTACGTTCCTTCTACGAAGAATAAAAAAGATACAGATGTTATCGGTTGCATTCCAATCGATTCCATCTTCTCTCCAATTCTTCGTGCTAAATACGAAGTGAGTGATGTTCGTGTAGGCAATGAAATGGACTTTGACAAACTTACATTAGAAGTTTGGACTGATGGTTCCATTACCGCTGCTGATGCAGTGGCAAAATCTGCTGCCATTATGATTGGTTATTTAGGGAACTTCACTAAATTAGCGCACTCTGCAGACGTTGTAGATGTTAACACAGGTGAAGGCGGTATCGTTGTTGATCCAGTAGGTTCCGATAATGAAGAACCAGCTGTAGATGACGGCCCAGCAAAGATTTCCATCGATGAGTTGGAGCTCTCTGTTCGTGCGTATAACTGCTTGAAACGTGCTGGCATTAATACAATTGCAGATTTGCTAGACAAAACCATTGATGACTTAGGAAAAGTTCGCAATTTAGGTAAAAAATCCATCGATGAAATTGAGGAAAAACTCAACAATCATCCAGGTGGTTTTCACCTTAAACAAAAAGGCGAATAAGGAGGAAGACGAATGTACAGAAAATTAGGCCGCGACAGCTCCGCTCGTAAAGCGTTGTTCCGTAGCATGTTAACATCTTTCTTCCAATATGAGCGTATTGAAACTACTGAAGCTAAAGCGAAAGAACTTCGCTCTTTAGCAGATCAAATGGTAACTTTGGCTAAACGTGGTGATCTTCATGCACGTCGCCAAGTTCTTGCATACCTCATGGATGAAAGTGTAGTAAAAAAATTGTTTGATACAATTGCTCCAAAATATGCAGACCGTCAAGGTGGTTACACTCGTGTAATCAAAACTGGTCTTCGCAAAGGTGACGCTGCACCTTTGGCTATTATCGAGTTAGTTTAATCAAACTCATACGGTGTTGTAACTTATGTTGCAGCACCGTTTTTTTATTGTCAATTTTATGGTACAATCGATTAGTACAATATCGTAATATATTAGCAGTTATCGTAAAGGATGAATAAGTATTGTTAACCTTATGATATATATTTATGGCATTAATTAATGCTTAATTTATAAAGTGGATTACATTAATTTGTTGTAGTTAATAGGTCAATAATGTGATATACAATTTAAAGGTGATACTTTCATAGAAACGAAATTGACTAGAAAGATATGAGGCTATTCATGAACGAAAAAGACATTATGATTGATGTCAATCATATGAGTCATATATATACTGATGAAAACGGCAATGATGTACGCGCATTAGATGATGTGAATTTATCCATCAAGCGCGGCGAGTTTGTATGTATTATCGGTACCAATGGCAGTGGTAAAAGTACCCTAGCCAAGCATTTTAATGTGCTATTACAACCTAGCGAAGGTCATGTTAATGTATGTGGCTTTGATACGCGCGATGAAGCGCATATTTGGGATATTCGCCAACATGTAGGCATGGTATTCCAAAATCCTGATAACCAAATCGTAGCGGCTGTCGTAGAAGAGGACGTTGCCTTTGGTCCTGAAAATCTAGGCATTCCTAGTGATGAAATTAGAAAACGTGTCGATGCAGCGTTAGAAGCTGTTAATATGACTGAATATAGAGAACATGGTCCTCACTTGTTATCTGGTGGTCAAAAGCAGCGCATTGCCATTGCTGGCGTGCTTGCTATGAAACCAGATTGTATTGTCCTCGATGAACCAACGGCCATGCTCGATCCAAAAGGTCGTCGTGAGGTCTTAGAGACAGTCCATAAGCTCAATAAAGAAGAGGGCATTACTATCGTCTTTATTACACACTTCATGGAGGAAGCCGTTACGGCTGACCGTGTGGTGGTTATGAAAAATGGTGTGAAATTACACGATGGCACACCTCGTGAAATCTTTAGCCATGTAGATACCTTGAAAGAACTTGGCCTCGATGTGCCTGTAGCCTCTGAAATTGCTTTCAAATTAAATGCAAAAGGTTATGAAGTGGGTAACAGCATTATAAACAATGAAGAACTAGCAGAAGGTCTTAAAGGCTCAAAACTGGCAGATCAATTAGTAAACTCTAATCATGTGGCTGCTAAGGTTGAAGAAGTTTCTGCTAGTGAGCTGACAATTGATGCAAGAGGGGAGGGAGCTCACTAATGGCGATTGTATTAGATAATATTACATACACCTATGGCATGGGAACTCCTTTTGAAAAAACAGCCCTTCATGGTATATCTCTTACTATTGAAAATGGTGAATTTCTAGGTGTTATCGGTCATACTGGTTCTGGTAAATCCACCTTTGTACAACATTTAAATGGTTTATTACACCCTACGACAGGTACAGTAACCGTAAATGGTGTAGATATTAGTGCTTCCACAGAGGAAGCTAAAAAGATGCGCCACAAGGTAGGCATGGTATTCCAATACCCAGAGCATCAACTATTTGAAGAAACCATCGCTGAAGACATTGCCTTTGGGCCTAAAAATTTAGGTCTTAGTGCTGATGAAGTAGATGAACGCGTTCGTGATGCTATGAAGTTTGTAGGTCTTGACTACGATACCTATGCAGAACGATCTCCGTTCCACTTGTCTGGTGGTCAAATGCGCCGTGTTGCTATTGCTGGCGTAGTGGCTATGAACCCAGACTTTTTAGTTCTTGATGAACCATCTGCAGGCCTAGACCCATTTGGTCGTGAAGAAATCTTTGAGGAAATCATTCGTCTCCATAAGGAGAAAGGAATTACGGTTATTCTTGTATCCCATAATATGGAGGATATTTCCCGCATGGCCTCTCGCCTAGTAGTACTCGATAAAGGTCGTATAGTACTCGATGGGGAACCGATGGATATCTTTAATAATCATCGAGATGCATTGCAAGCTGTTGGCGTAGATGTACCGCCCGTGTCTGTAACTATGGAGTACTTACGTGAACAAGGTCTTGATGTGTCTAACAGAGTCCTATCTGTAGATGATGCAGTACAAGCAATTCTAGAAGGAGGTAGCCATGTTAAATAACATTACTATTGGTCAATACTTCCCTGGAAATTCTTTCTTGCACCGCATGGATCCACGAGCAAAGATTATTGCTACTACTATTTTCGTAGTTGCCATCTTCTTGGCAGATTCACCGCTAGCTTATGGCATTGTAGGTGGTTTTACAATCTTTGCCATGCTATTATCTCGTTTACCACTACGTCTTATGTGGACCGCTATTAAACCACTTTGGATTATCATTGTATTTACTATGGGGATTCACATTTTTACGACACCTGGTAATACCATTTTCCAATGGGGTATTATTAATATCACCGATCATGGTGTGGCAATGGGCCTTCAAATGGCGGCACGATTAATCTTCTTAATCTTGTTCTCCTCGTTGTTGACGTATACCACATCTCCTATTCGTTTAACTGATGGTATCGAGCATTTGCTCAATCCATTCCGTCGCATTGGCGTACCGGCTCATGAGCTGGCTATGATGATGACCATTGCACTTCGTTTTATTCCGACTTTATTGGATGAGACGGATCGTATTATGAAAGCCCAATCCGCCCGTGGTGCAGACTTTGTGACCGGTTCTATCATTCAACGAGCAAAGAATATGGTGCCCTTATTGGTACCATTATTTATCAGTGCTTTCAGACGTGCTGATGAACTGGCTATCGCTATGGAGGCTCGCTGTTATCGCGGCGGTGTAAATCGTACGCGTATGAAAGAATTACAAGTGACCTATGTCGATTATATCGGTGTCGGTGCTGTTATTTTGGTTACTGTTGTACTCATTGCGTTGTGGTGGCTTGGTCTATGAGAAATATACGGATCATAGTTGCTTATGATGGCACTGATTTAGCGGGCTATCAAAAGCAACCTGATGATAAGGGCTTAACCGTACAAGGTTGTTTAGAATATGGCTTGTCAAAAATCTGTAATGAGCCCATTCAAATCTACGGTGCTTCTCGTACGGATGCAGGGGTACATGCAAAGTTTCAAGTATGTACCTTTCAAACCTCTGGTACTATACCTGTAGAAAATATTCCCCGTGCCATGATAGCTCATATTCCTAAAGATATTGTGGTCCTTGAAGCTGTGGAAATTCCACTCGATTGGAAGCCACGTTGGAATATATACGGTAAAGAGTATGTATATACTATTCATAATCAGCTCATTGCTAATCCGTTGACGAAACGATATCACTGGCATGTAAAGAAGCCTCTCAATATTGAGCTTATGCAAGCTGCTGGTAATGAATTACTAGGTACACATGATTTTACGACCTTAAAGGGGACGAATTCTACACCGGCTGATCCCATTAAGACGATTATGGGCATTCATGTAGAGGGAAAGGGACCTCATGTGACTATTTCTGTGGTAGGCGATGGGTTCTTATACCATATGGTACGTAATATTGCAGGCTTACTCGTAGATGTAGGACTTGGTCGCCGTAAGGTGGAGGATATCAAAGGCTATTTAGCTGCTAAAGACCGTCGCGTTATCGGAAAAACTGCGCCCGCTCAAGGTTTATGTTTAGAAGAAATCTTCTTTACTGAGGAACGACAACAAGAGGTATTACGGAATAAATATTCTATATAATTTAAGAATAAATATTCTATATAATTTCATATAGAATATTTTTTAAACGAGTAATTATGAAACGATGAGCATAAATACTAAAAGGATACTACGAAAAAAGTAGTATCCTTTTTCTCTTATAAGTTTTAGTTATAATGCTCTAATTTATACCTATTATTATGAGAAATGATACATTGTAAACCTAAAGTATACATGATACAATGACGATATAAGACAGATTCGTACTATACATATATAAAAATAGTAAGTTAGACTCTTGTCAGCAGTGTAATTTTTATCCTAAGGAGGGTGAATCTCTTGCAAAAACGTAAAGATTTTATCTGGAAAATGGGCGGCCAACAAGGTGAAGGTATCGAGAGTTGCGGCGAAATTATGGCGACAATCCTCGCTAAAGAAGGCTATTCCTTGTATAGCCAACGTTTATTTGCATCTCGTATCAAAGGTGGTCATACTACATTCGCATTGCGCGTAGCATTAGAACAAATTATGTCTATCGGTGAAGGTGTAGACTTCTTGCTAGCTCTTGACCAAGAAACTGTTGATATGCATGGTTCTGAAGTTCGTGATGGCGGTTACATCATCTGTGATAGCAAAGTAAAACCGGACTTCTCTAAATACGAAGGTACAAAAATCAATTGCTTATCCTTGCCAATCTCTGAAACAGCGATGAAACAAGGCTCTATGTTGATGCGTAACATCGTAGCACTTGGCATGTCCGTAGCACTTCTTGGTTTTGAAACTAAGTTGTTCAAAGATGCTATTGCTGAACAATTCGCAAAAAAATCCCAAGAAATTATCGATAAAAACTTGGCTGCTTTCGACGATGGTCATGGCCTTGTAATGGAAAAATTGGGCGATGTTGAAATCGATACATTGACAGCTCCTGGTAAGAAAGATCAAATGTTCTTATTAGGTAACGAAGCATGTGCTCTTGGTGCTATTGCAGCGGGTTCCCGTTTCATGGCATCTTACCCTATTACACCGGCATCCGAAGTAATGGAATTCATGATTAAAAACATGGATAAATTGGGTGCTACTGTTGTTCAAACAGAAGATGAAATCGCAGCATGCATGACAGCTATGGGCGGCGTATACGCTGGTGTTCGTGGCTTCACATGTACTTCTGGCCCTGGTCTTTCCTTGATGGCAGAATCCTTGTCCATGGCTTCCATGGCTGAATTGCCAATGGTTGTTATCGACGTTCAACGTTCTGGCCCATCTACTGGTATGGCTACAAAAGTTGAGCAATCCGATATTGATGCGGCTTGCTACAATGCACATGGCGACTACTCCGGTATCGTAATTTCTCCAACATCTATCGAAGAATGCTTCTATGAAATTCAAAAAGCTTTCAACTTGGCAGAAATGTACCAATGTCCAGTAATCTTTATGCCTGACTTACAACAAGGCTTGAATAAACAATCTGTTCCTACTTTCGACTTGAACCGTGTACCTATTAACCGCGGTAAAATGATGAAAGAAGCAGAACTTCCTGCATTGGAACAACCTAAATACTTCAAACGCTTTGAATTGACTGAAGATGGTATTTCTCCTCGTACAATTCCTGGCATGAAAAATGGTCTATTCCTTTCCACAGGCTTAGAGCATAACGAAGAAGGTAAACCAGCAGAAGCGCCTACAATGCACGTAGCGCAAACTGATAAACGTTTCCGCAAATTGGAAACTGTAGCTGATAACTACGAACCATTCTTGAACAACGCTAAATACGACGAAGCAGATGTACTTGTTGTAGGTATGGCTTCTAGCCGTGGCGCTATCGAAGAAGCAGTTGCTGAATTCGATCAAGAAGGTGTTAAAGTTAATCACTTGCAATTGCGCTTGATTAAACCATTCCCAGCAAAACAATTACAACCATTCTTTGATGCTGCGAAAAAAGTGGTTATCGTAGAGCACAATAAAACTGGTCAATTGACTAACTTGTTTAAAATCAACATGCATAAGAAAAATAAAATTTCTAGCTGCTTAAAATACGATGGTAATCCATTCACAAAAAGTTATGTGAAAAATGCGATTAAGGAGGTCCTATAATATGGCAACAGCTAAAGATTACAGAAACGATATTCGTCCTAACTGGTGCCCAGGCTGTGGCCATTATGGGGTTCAAGCAGCGATTACTGACGCTGTAGTAGCGAAAAATATTCCACCAGAAAAATTAGCAGTAATTTCCGGTATCGGTTGCTCCAGCCGTATCGGTGGTTATTTCTACGCTTACGGTGCTCATACAACTCATGGTCGTGCACTTCCTTACGCTCAAGGCGTAAAACTTGCTAACCAAGACTTAGAAGTTATCGCATTCTCCGGTGACGGTGATGCGTTCGCTATCGGTATGGGTCACACTATCCATGCTTTCAAACGTAATGTAAACATGACATACGTTGTAATGGATAACCATGTATATGGTTTGACTAAAGGTCAAGCATCCCCTCGTTCCGACATCGGTTTTGTTACAAAAACAACTCCTCATGGTGCGTTCGAGTCCCCATTGTCCATCTGTGAAACTGCGATTGCAGCAGGTGCTACATTCGTAGCTCAAAGCTACATGATCAACCGTGAAGAACTTGTTGATTTGATTCAACAAGCTATGGACCATGATGGCTTCTCCTTCATCAACGTATTTAGCCCATGTGTTACATACAACAAACGCAACAGCTATGACTGGTTCAAAGAACACTTAGTAGCATTGCCTGAAGGCTATGATCCAACAGATCGTGCAGCAGCACTTAAAACTTTGGGCGATACAGATGGTTTGGTTACTGGTCTTATTTACCAAAACACATCTAAACCTTCCTTCGAAAAATCCTTGGCAGCAGCTAATGGCGGCGCACACCCACGTCCATTGACTGAAGACGTTGTAAAACCTGACCAAGCATTATTCGACAGCCTTTGTAATGGCTTCAAATAAGCATTAGCAGAACACAATAGATACTTGCTTATCTACATGATAAACGGGCTCTCTGTCAAATGTTGGGGTATTCACCCTACGAGTCTTCTTTGGCACCAATC
>NZ_CAURHA010000004.1:0-65966 GCF_963524655.1 uncultured Veillonella sp. | reverse complement strand
AGTCGGACCATTTTAAACTGGCCGATGTTGATGCTCGTTGTGAAGAGTCTCATTGTTATAGTATTTCAGATAAATCCCTAGCTGTTGGCGGCGGCGTTCTAGAGGCTGTTACTGCGTGGGATTATGAAAGGAATTTAGATGGAAACAATCTATGATGTGATGAAAGACCGTCTACAGGTTACTGAAACTACCTTGATGGTTACTGTTTTATCTGGTCCTCGTCAAGGGGATAAGACTGTTTATGCTGAAGATGGTAGCGTGCTATATGGTACAGCTATTGAAGGTTTTACAGTAGATAAGGCAAAACTTAATTCTCTATGTATGGTAGGCGAAATTGAATGTTTCGTACAACCAGTAGAAAATGATCCGTCCGTTCTCGTATTGGGTGCTGGTCATGTGAGCCGAGCGATTACAGACTTACTGTTATTCATTGGCTGTCGTGTCACTGTTGTAGATGACCGCCCAGAATATGTAGTCCCTGAATTCTTTGATGAACGTGTTACACGTAAATGCTTGCCTTTAGAAAACTTCAAGAACGATTTACCTCTTGATGAGTATAATGGGTTTATCATCGTAACGCGTGCGCATGAGTATGATAATATATGCCTTGAACAACTTCGTGGCTACTTGCCTACGTATATGGGCGTTATGGGTAGTCAAAAGCGCATTCATTACGCTTTTGAAGTGTTGCGTGAGCAAGGTTGGACTCAAGAGGAGCTTGATATGGTTTATGCTCCAATCGGGCTAGATCTTGGTGCACAAACACCGGAAGAAATTGCGTTATCTATCGTTAGTGAATATTTGGCAGTGGTACGTGGTAAACAAGGCGGCTCATTGCGGAAAGGTAGAGTGAGCCATGAATCGTGAGTTTATTGAATATCTTGAGGAGCGTAAAAACGAAACATTAGCTGTTGCTACTATTTTGTATACTCGTGGATCCACACCTCGTAAAGCAGGTACTTCTATGGTTGTATTCCCAGATGGTTCCATCTTTGGTACTATCGGTGGTGGCCGTGCAGAAAATGAAATTCGTTTAAGTGCAGTTGATTCTTTGAACAAAAAAGAAGCGCACCGTCGTATCGACGTTTTATTAGATGATGATGTAGCTGTCAAAGAAGGTATGGTTTGCGGCGGTCAAATGGATGTGTGGATTGAAACACAAAACATTTAAGCGTTCAAAGGGATTGCTTTAAAATGCATATATATAAAATATTTGTTTTATAGATTAATATATATTTATATGGAAAAAACTCATGGAGTATCTGTTTCTAAATTTACAGTACTCTCAAAATGAGTTAAAATATAAGGTACAGTCATAGAATTGACTGTACCTTATTATTTTGTATAAGGAGTTATTTTTATGCATATTGACGCACTTATACATACCTTTAGGCTACTTGATATCCTTGATATTTTCGTTGTTGCTATTGGTATTTATTATTTATATAAGATGCTTAAAGATACACGAGCCGTTGCTCTTTTAAAAGGTATCGTGTTCTTAGCAATAATAAATCTGATCAGTCATCTGTTCAATCTATATGTTATTAACTGGATTTTGCAACAAAGTATGACTGTACTCCTCTTTGCGTTACCAGTCGTGTTCCAACCTGAATTGCGCCGTGCTCTTGAGCAACTCGGTCGCGGCCGTATTTTCAGCAAGGCTCAAAATGTAAACGAAGAGGAAATGGATATGGCTATCAATGAAGTGATGGCGGCGGCACGCGTTATGTCCCGCGAACATACGGGGGCACTCATCGTGTTTGAACGTGAAGTAGGTCTTAATGACTTCGTAGATACAGGTATCTTAATGGATGCTGTATTGAGCCGTGAATTAATTAAAAATATCTTCGTTCCGAGCACACCGCTTCATGATGGGGCTCTTATCATTCGCGATGGTCGCATTCGTGCAGCGGGATGTTTGTTACCGCTTACTGAAGACCGTACGTTGAGTACTGAACTAGGTACGCGTCACCGTGCAGCTATCGGTTTGTCTGAACAAACTGATGCGGTAGTTGTCGTTGTTAGTGAGGAAACTGGTACGATTTCTTATACCTATGGCGGTCATATTTATCGCCATTTACCAGAGGATCAAATTAAGGAGGCTTTACGCACCTTTATGGAACGCCCTCGTCAAACCATTACTAGTATGTGGAAGTGGAGGGCTAACAAATGATGATTCATCTGAAACGAAACTGGCCTGCTAAGCTCTTATCCTTGCTGGCGGCTATCGTCATGTGGTTCTTTATCATGCGGGATCAAAACCCTGTGATGGAGGTAACCTATACTGTGCCTGTACAGGTTCAAAACCTCAATTCTGGCTATATCGTAGAGGATGCACCAGATACAGTACGTGTTGTATTGACTGGCCCTCGTGATACGATTATTTCCATGAAGTCAGATAATCTTCGCGCTTATATTGATGCGTCTGGTGTAAAAGCAGGTCAAAATAATGTGACTATTGGATTTACGCCTCCTGCAGGTATGAATCTTGTGGAAGTAAAACCAGACAATATCACTATTAATGTTGACGAGTATGCTGAAAGAAAGGTTCCTGTTGAAATTGTTCCAATCGGTAAATTCTCTGATGACATTGCTTTGAAATCAGTAACGATTGTGCCGAAAGAGGTAACTGTTTCTGGGCGCAAGCAACAAGTTAATACAGTGAGCAAGGTTGTTATGAAGGTCAATGTTGCCGGACAAACTAAGAACTTCAGTGCTGTAAGTACTTTAGAGGCTTGGGATATAGCTGGCAATGTATTGGATGTACATATCAATCCAAATCAAGGTCAAGTACAATATGAACTTAACTTATTGCGTAAAGATAAAGCCGTTCCTATTACTGTGCCGACCGTTGGTACTGTACCAGAGGGCTACGAAGTTAAAGCTAAATCTGCTACACCTACGCAGTTAACGGTTACAGGCCGTGAAGAACTGATTGATACAATTACTGATATTCAAACGGAACCGGTTGATATATCTGGTGCTACAGAAATCATTCAAGGTACCTATAACTTAGTCTTACCGAGTGGCATCAATAGTAATACATCAACTGTGCGAGTAAAAGTAGAAATCCAAAAGAAAGCTACTTAATGTGAGATTCAAAAGAATGCTACTTAATGTACATCTGAATGTAGTACAGGTAGAGCTTTCACAATCATTACAATTAGATGCTAAAGGTCCTAATGGAGTATTGTTTACATACTCCGTTAGGACCTTTTTTATTAATCCTATATTAGCTTTTATAGTAGTGTTGTATAATAAAAGTGTATGACCATTTTCTTGTAGGTCAGTTGTTAGAAATTTAGGTCAAATAATAACGATATAAGCTGCCCCTGAAGGGAGCCAAAATAGGAAAGATATGATTAGAATAATAAACCTCCGCGTGGCTGTTACAGTCAAGTCGGATATAAAGGATATTGTAGAAAAGAAATATCCCCAATTGCGAGGCGCTATTGAAACGATTCACGTTGTACGACGCGCCGTAGACGCTCGTAAAAAACCAAATATTGTCTTTGTCTATACTTTGTTTGTTGAGGCTCACAACGAAGCTCAAATTATGAAAAAACTAAGCAAACAAAAGGATGTATCTGTATTTACAGCAGAAGATCCAGAGCCTATCGTTTATGGGAATGTGCCATTAGCACATCGTCCCGTAGTTATGGGCTTTGGTCCAGCAGGTATGTTAGCCGCATTTTACCTTGCCCGTGAAGGTTACCGTCCTATCGTCTTTGAGCGCGGTCAAGATGTAGATACTCGTAGCGAAGACGTAGAAACATTCTGGAAAAAGGGCGCCTTTAAACCTGAGTCCAATGTTCAATTCGGTGAGGGTGGTGCAGGTACCTTCTCTGATGGTAAATTGACGACTCGCGTTACCCATCCTAGATTGCACGAAATCTCCAAATATTTTGTTGAGTTTGGTGCGCCTGAGGAAATTTTATATAAACATAAACCTCACGTAGGTACTGATAAATTGCGCACCATGGTGAAAGCTATGCGTGAGCGCATTATTGAATGGGGCGGTGAGGTTCGTTTCGGTGCAAAGATTACAGATTTATTTATCGAAAATGACCGTATCGTAGGTGTTGAAGTTAATGGTAGTGAGCGCATTGATACCACAGTTGTCTTATCTGGTGTAGGACATAGTGCACGTGATACGTATGAAATGCTACATAAACGAAATGTAGAAATGACGGCAAAACCATTTGCTATCGGTGTTCGTATCGAACATGATCAAGCTGTAATCGATGAGTCCCAATATGGTGTAGAACCGTCTAGCTTGGGCCTTGGTGCTGCAGAATATTCTCTTGTATACCACGATAAAGAAACAGGACGTACAGCGTATAGCTTTTGTATGTGCCCAGGTGGTCAAGTTGTAGCTTCTGCGTCAGAAAATGGTGGCGTTGTTGTAAATGGCATGAGTTTGTATGCCCGTGATAGCGGTGTTGCGAATAGTGCTATTGTAGTTAATGTAGGTCCCGATGATTTTGGCACGCATCCACTCGATGGGGTAGCTTTCCAACGAGAATGGGAACGCAAGGCCTATGAGTTGGGCGGTTCTAATTTCCATGCGCCAGCGCAAACAGTAGGTCAATTTTTGGGACTTTCACCGGCACCTAGCGTACAAAATAGCACCTATAGCTATGAACCGGGCGTAGTGAACTGCGATTTACACGATTGCTTACCGCCATTCGTCACATCCGTATTAGAACGGGCGTTGCCGTATTGGGGCCGTCGCATTCGTGGATTCGATGATCCTGCCGTATGCATGACAGGTGTTGAAACTCGTACCTCTGCACCGCTTCGTATGGGGCGCAACGAGGAGCGCGTTTCTCCAACTGTAGGTGGATTCTACCCGATGGGCGAGGGTGCCGGCTACGCTGGTGGCATCATGAGCGCAGCCCTCGATGGGGCAGAAACTGCCATTTTATGTATGGCTAAATACGCAAAACCAAACTAGTTGGTAATATATTGTGAAGTGAACTACAGTATAGGTTCATATTGATACCGTAATATAGTTGTATCTGTATAGTATCTATATGTGTGGTGTATATAATGTGATATAATACACAACAGTGAATATATGAGGACTTGTGATGTACACAAATCCCTAGAGGAGGATAATTATGGCTCGTTTATTTGGTACAGATGGTGTACGTGGTGTTGTTAATGAATTTTTAACACCTGAATTAGCCTATCATTTAGGTCGTGCAGCGGCTACATATTTTGGTAAGGAAAAGGAACATCCTACGTTCTTAATCGGTCGCGATACGCGTATTTCTGGTTCTATGCTTGAAAGTGCATTGGCAGCAGGCATTTGCTCTGTAGGTGGTAATGTAGTCATTGCAGGCGTTGTACCAACTCCGGCAGTAGCATACCTAGTACGTCAACAAGGTTTTGATGCAGGTGCAGGTCTTTCTGCATCTCATAATCCATCTCCAGATAATGGCATTAAATTCTTTGATGGCAATGGTTATAAATTGCCAGATGAAGTAGAAGATCAATTGGAAGAGTATGTTCGTCAAAGTGCGGATAATGAATTGCCACGCCCTACAGGTGACGGCATCGGCAAAATAGAGCATAACAGCAACTTAGCTCATTTCTATGCTCACTTTGTACGTCACACAATCGATACATCCTTGGAAGGCATGACAATCGTTTATGATGGTGCTAATGGTGCTGCTTCTAGTGTAGGTCCTGAAATTTTAGCTGGCCTTGGCGCTAAAGTTATCAATATTAACGTAAATCCAGATGGCTTAAACATCAACCATCACTGTGGTTCTACGCACATCGAAGGCTTGCAAGTAGCTGTACAACAACATAATGCAGACCTTGGTATCGCTAATGATGGCGATGCGGACCGTTGCTTATTGGTTGACGAAAAAGGTCAAGTCCTCGATGGTGACCAAATCATGTTGTTATGCGCTCTTAAATTGAAAGAAGAGGGCAAACTTAAAGATGATACTGTAGTTGGTACTGTTATGAGTAATATTGGCTTCCATAAAGCCGCTCAAGAATTAGGCATGAAAACATTTGCTACTGCTGTTGGTGACCGTTATGTATTAGAGTATATGCGTGAACATAATCTCTCCGTTGGCGGTGAGCAATCTGGTCATGTAATATTCTTGGATCACAATACAACTGGTGACGGTATGTTGACAGCTGTACAAGTAGCAGCTCTTATGAAAGAGAAAAACCAACCACTTTCTGAATTGGCTGGCATTATGACTAAATATCCTCAAGTTCTTATCAACGTTCGTGTTGCTACAAAAACAGGTTGGGAAGACAATGATATTATTAAAGCTGCCATCGTAACAGCAGAAGGTGAACTTGGCGCAGAAGGTCGCGTTCTAGTTCGTGCATCTGGTACAGAACCACTCATTCGCGTAATGGCTGAAGGCCCTAACCAAGAAGAACTACAAGCACTATGCCAAGAAATCGCTGATATTATCGGTAGAGAACAAGGGTTAGCGGAATAAAAGTAGGGTGTGAGGCGGCAGAGGAGCTTGTGACGATGAAGCCCACACATCACTTTGTTCCGAGCGTAAGATTTTTGATAAAATATTACATAGAGAAGAAATATGCTTTGAAGATATAAATATCTTCTGTAGAGGATATTCCGTTTAATGATGAAATATTTCCCCCTATATATTTTTACTCGAATTTATGGAGTAAAGATCTATAGGGGGATTTAGTATATGTCTTATAAGCGTATAAGTAAGTTTTATTTCTATTGCAATTTCTAATATGTATAATTATATTATACATATTAGTTGGTCGTATTTTGTGGAGTGACTTTTTTGAAAAATCCAAGATTATTAAAGCAAGATAAAACTATATATCATTACTATGCAGGATATTCAGATGAGTTTGTTGAAGACATAATAAATTCATATTTGGATTTATCATCAAAGGAGATAGTATTAGATCTATGGAATGGCAGTGGAACAACTACAAAGATTGCTTATAAAAATAATATACGTGCCTATGGTTTTGATATTAATCCTGTAATGAAGTATATAGCGAAGGCTAAATTAGTGACTCTAGAGGATGAAAAACAATTAAGACTAATAATGCGTATAGTGTTGGAGCAATTTAATAGTAGAGTTCATGCCAAACTTCGTAATGGGGATTTACTTTCTATTTGGTTAAATGACAGCTCTATAAGAATTATTCGTTATCTAGAATCAATAATAAATGATATTTGTAGTAGGCACTCTGTTTCGAGGTATATTTTTTCATTTTTTATAGTTTTACAATTTAGACTATTGAAGAGTTTATTAGCTCCATTTAAAACATCCAATCCTACTTGGATAAAATATAAAATAAAAGATGTTGATAAAATTAACATTAAAAAAAATGATGTATATAATAGACTAGTTATTATTTTTAATGAAATGGTTGATGCATTAATTGATAGCAATGAGATTAATGCATGTCGTCGATATCCTATTATTTTAACGGCATCATCTTATCAATTACCACTAGAGAATAATTCGATTGATGCAGTTATTACATCACCACCATACTGTACTAGAATTGACTATACTGTCGCTACTTTACCTGAACTAGCTTTTTTAGGCTTTTCTAAAGAAGATATATTCTCTCTGAGATCCGCTATGATTGGCTCTACTACTATATCTAATAGTGCCTCTACAATCGCACATATACCTAGTTTTACAGCAGTAGACTTTCTCAGTAAAGTTAAATGTCATGATTCGAAAGCTTCAAATAGTTATTATTACAAGTATTATAATAAATATTTTGTACAATTATATCTTTCTTTGAAGGAGATAACAAGAGTCATAAAGTCTAAAGGTAGGTGTTGTATTGTGATACAGAATTCTTTTTACAAAGATTTATTGATACCGTTAAATCTTATTGTTGAAGAATTGATGTTGGAGTTGGGGTTTACCATGCTGAAATCAAATGCTTTTAAGAAAAAATCAACCCATACAAATGCAAATCCAACATCGAGAAAATATAGAAAACAATCTGTTGCACAATATGAATATGCATTAATTTTTATAAAAGGAGAATGTGATGATGAATCAAGACAATAAGGTAAGTCTTAATATAATCAAAGATTTAGAGGATAAAATAAAGAGTGTTAGAACGCGCAGTTTAGATCTTTCTTTTAATGAATTAGTTGATATGTATAAAGATAATGAATTAATTATTACTCCTGATTATCAAAGATTATTTAGATGGAGTGAAGCAAATCAATCTAGATTTATTGAGTCACTTTTACTTGAAATGCCAATTCCTCCTATTTTTGTTGTTGAAAAAGAAGAGGGAGTATATGAATTAATTGATGGGTTACAAAGAATTTCTTCTTATTTACATTTTAGGGGGGAATTAAAAAATTATAATGGCTCTTTGATTAGTTATTTAGATGATGAACCTGATTTAGATATAGTTGATGAATGTACTGATGAAGACTTATTAACTGATATAACTAATCAAGATACTTGTGAGGTTAAAGATAATGTTGTTGAAACGCAAGAAGATAATATTTTAACACTAACTGGCTGTGATATTTGCCCAGGACTTAATGGTCTTACTTATGAAACCTTACCTAAAACACTTGTAATTAGACTGAAACGCAGTTTTATTCGTGTTGAAGTTATAAGAAAAGAAAGTGATCCTCGGTTGCGTTATCATATGTTCAAGCGTTTGAATACAGGGGGAGAGATGCTTTCGCATCAGGAAATACGAAATTGTACAATACGTTTATTATCTCCTCAATTTAATGATTTTATTATTAAATTAAGTAATAATACAGATTTTCAGAAGTGTATAGAAAATATTTCTAGTACGAAAAAAATGGCAAAATATGACCAAGAACTTGTGTTAAGATATTTTGCATTTAAAGATAACTTAGATCAATATAGTCATGATATTAATCCTTTCTTAACAGAATATCTTGAACAAGTATCTTTGAATGAGAGTTTTGATTATAATGAAGCGGAAGAGTTGTTTTCTCTAACATTTAAAATTCTTGCTTCTACATTGGGGGAAAAATCTTTCTCTCCTGTAGCAGATAAGAGAGTTCCGCATGAAATAAGAAAACTAGCAAGAAAGTTTGCTATTTATCATTTTGAGGCAATTGCTTTATGTATTTCATTTAATATAGATAAGTTAAAAACGATTTTAGATAAAGATTCTCTTTTGAAAAAGCTAGAGAAAACATTGACACTAGCTAAAACAGATGATGAATTTATAAAATTGACAACTGGTGGAGGCAAAAATTATAGTGGCCCACTTAAAGAACGCTTAAATTTTATTGACTCTAAACTAAAGGAGTTTATTGAACATGAAAGACTATGATGAAGTTACGGGCGAACTAGAAGAGCAGTGGAATTGGCGTGTTGATGAATTAGTTAAATTAAAAAATACTTATAATAGTGTTGATAATTGTAGTAAGCTTGTTATTAGAAAGACTCAGATTTTATTGTTATATTCACATTTTGAAGGGTATGTAAAATTTGCTTTTTTATATTATATTCTGACTATTAATAATGATAATATTCAAATTAAACAACTAAATCATCATTTAAGGACTGTAGCTATGCATAATGTGTTTCAAGAATATAGTAATATAAATAGAAAAGGACGATATTTTACTAAAGACTTTCCTGAGGATAATAAACTTAAGATATATTCGAGACGACTTGATTTTATGGAATGTTTTCATAATTTTCTTGATGAAGTTGCTGAGATTCCTGAAGACGTAATTGATACAGAATCAAATTTGAAACCTGAAGTTTTGAATAAAATTTTATTTCAGTTAGGGTTTTCATTAGATATTTGTCAGCAATATCGTGGCGATATTCAGAGACTTTTAAATTACAGAAATAGTATTGCTCATGGGAGTCAAACATCTGATATAAGTCAATTTCCATATGAAAAAATAGAAAAATCTGTGGAGTTGATAATTGGAGCTGTGCGAGAGCTTATTAGAGATTCTCTTCTTGAGTCAACATATTTACTAAATTAACTAAATAATAGATATAAGTCAAAATATGTTGTAATGTGGATATAGATTAGATATTATTTAAATAAATAGAAGGGACTGCAACTAGAATGCGGTTTTACCGTATTCTAGTTGCAGTCCCTTTAAAATATAAGAAACACCAAAAAACTTACAGTTGTAAAATCTTATGTTTTCTTGGTGTTTTTTGCTTTTAGTCGCACTTTAAGAAGCCTTTAGACCTATTTAAAAATTTTTGGTTTAAGCAGTTTCTTATACAGTAAATAATGTTATATCAACTCGTCTTGCTGGTATTCTGTTATGTAATTTTGCTAGATTGAATCCCATTGACGAGAGATATAACATCTTATATACATTTCCACTGCCACGGTGTAAAAATCATCTAAATCCGAGGTCTTGTTTTAACACACCAATTGTTCCTTCCACTTAAATGGAACGGTTAATTCGTAATTGAATGGATGTATCAATAATCAGGCTATCGTGGCTTTCTGCCAATACAACATCATATGCAGGTGTAATTTCAACTCGTTTTACTGGATTAACTGAGGTTGGTTTCATATACCATTGGAATTCCTTCTTGTATCCACACCAGTTACAAGATTCACAAATATATACCTTTCGATCAGATACAAACCCTGTTTTGCTTTTCGTCTTACGTATGAAGGCATATTTTAATTTACAACGAGTTTATATCCATTCAAGTGGATGTTTTCACCAGTTGTGTCTTCGTTGGTTAAGGATTTTATATAGCTGTCGCCAGTAAGTGTCCAGCTAGAGTCTTTGCTGAGTTTCAGTGTAACTTCTTTAGCTGAGTTGTTTGTATTTACAGCGCCTACAAGGCTAGAACCGTTTGTCATGTCTAGTGCAATAGTACTGATGGAGTCAGCCACGATGTTACCACTTAATGCTTGGTTAGATGCGCGGAGTGTGAGATGACCGCCGTTTTCGCCAGCATTACCCCAACGAGAGTCTGCCGTAGCTTTCACCAGTGTCGTAGTATTTGGCATTAAGATTGTGTTGCCTGTAAGGTCTGCTTCAGCCGTAGTATTGTTTACATAGATGAACGCACCTGTAGAGTGTGTTGTGAGCGTGTTATTTTCTGCTTTAAGGCGTGCAATACCGCTTTCAGCATCGCCGGAGAAGCTTTGATATAGCATGAATCCATTATCTTTGTAGCCCGTTACGTTTGAGTTTGTAAGGGTAATAGAGTTTTTGCCTTCTACAACGCCAATTTCACTGTTATTAGCTACACCATTCACATTGTTAGCTGTAATATTACCAGTTGAATAGATAACAGGGCTGCCTGCGCCAGAGGTTGTTAGTTTAGCAGCTTCCGCAGTAATCGTACCTTCGCCACGGTCAGTAGCAAGGGTAGCAGAGTGAGCACCTTCAGTAGTGATCGTTAGATTTTTACCATTCACTGTGCCTTTATACGTAGCATCTAGACCACGAGAGGAATCGCTTTTAGTGTGAATATTAGTGTTATCTACGTTGATAACAGAGCCTTCACCGGTAGCAAAGACTGCATTGGAACCATTGGAGTTAGATGTAATATTGCTACCCTTAATATTGATTTGGCTGCCATCAATACCAAGAATTACCGCATTTTGACCTCGGAAATTACTGTTGTCATCGCTTGTAGTATTACCAGTTTTATCGAAAACGCTGTTTTCGATAGTTACGACTGCTTTATTTTTACCTATGAAAGCATTCTGGTCAGATGTTGTATTAGTAATTAACTCATGAGCGATAGATTTGTTTTCTGTTATTATAGACGTACCTGTGAAAGTACTAGGATCTACTTCGGCTTGTGGCGCCATGCCAGTAGGTGGTTTACCATGTGGCGCACCATTTGGTGGTGTGATACCTTGAGCAGATGGTACAGTTGGAGCTTGTTCTGAAGTGGTTACAACAGCTACGTTAGTATTCGCTTGTGTTTCTGCTGCAAAGGTTGGAATGAAGGCCAATGTAGATAAGGCAGCACCTAATACGGCAGGGAGCACCCAACGACGTAATTTTCTGTATTGTATGTTATTTTTATGTGTTCTATGTTTCTTTTTTATGGTTGTTTTATTCATAATTAGTATCTCCAAAATGTTGTAAATATATTTCGAAAATATAACAAAATCTAATTGTATAAAATATAGATTGATAGCAGTATAATTTCTTACAATGAAAATACTGTGAAGTATAGAAAAAATCTTTTTTCTTGCCTTTGAATTAGGTTCGAAGGTTTACATTTTATCGATTTTTTTAGTATAATATAGCTCAGTACATAATTCATATTTGTACTAATTCTGCCGTATATCATAGAAAGGAAGTCCGAATTCGTAAAGGCGAATAGCGCAAGTACCCGCGAAGGCAGTCGTTAGGGTAGACGAGGTGAAGAGTGATCGAATAATCAGCGGATGCTCTTCCGGCACATTCATGTCGTAACAGATATTAAAAATCCCATCGGTAACGATGGGGACAAAGTATATCTGAATGAATTGTATTAAAGTAATAATTAATACATAATTGAAACATTAATCTAGAACATTAATTTGTTAGCCTTAGTTGTTGGCTGGGGCTAGAATGCCCCCAGTTATAGGAGGATATACTTATGTGCGGTATCGTAGGATACATTGGCTTTAATCAAGCATCTGATTTCTTATTGGACGGTATGGCGAAATTAGAATACCGTGGTTATGACTCTGCAGGCATCGCTGTTATTGGTGCTGAAAATGCAATCAAAATTCAAAAAAAGGTTGGCCGTCTAGCTAATCTTGAGGCGATTGTAAAAGCAGATCCTAATGAAGGGACTGTAGGTATTGGTCATACTCGTTGGGCTACTCATGGTCGTCCATCCGATATGAATTCCCATCCTCATTCCTCTGAAGATGGTAAATTTGCTGTTGTTCACAACGGTATCATCGAAAATTACATGCCTTTAAAAGAAGAGCTCATCGAAAAAGGGTACCATTTCAAATCTGAAACTGATACTGAAGTAGTAGCTCACTTATTGGCAGATATGTACGATGGCGATTTCGTAGGTACTGTACGCCGCATGCTTGCTCGTGTTGACGGTGCGTATGCTCTTGAAATCATCTGTGCTGATGAGCCAGACAAAATCATTTGTACTAAAAAAGAAAACCCATTGGTTATCGGTCTTGGCAAAGGCGAAAACTTTGTTGCCTCCGATATTCCAGCGATCATTAACTACACACGTGATACATACATCCTAAGCGATGGCGAATTAGCGATCGTAACTCGTGATAATGTATCCGTATTTGACCGTGAAGGTAATGCTGTCGATAAAGAAGTATTCCACGTAAGCTGGAATGCAGAGGCTGCTGAAAAAGGCGGTTATGAACACTTCATGTTGAAAGAAATTCATGACCAACCTAAAGCAGTTCGCGATACATTTGGTACACACATCTCCGAAGATGGCAAAACTGTACACTTCGAGGAATTGAACTGGACTGCTGACGATGTAGCAGCTTTCAACAAAATCCTCATCGTTGCATGTGGTACTGCATACCATGCAGGTCTTGTAACTAAACAATATATTGAAAGCTTAGCGCGCATTCCTGTAAATGTGGAAATCGCATCTGAGTACCGTTACAGCAATCCATTGACTGATGACAAAACATTATGTATCGTTATCAGCCAATCCGGTGAAACATCCGATACATTGGCAGCCTTGAAAGAGGCTAAACGCCTGGGCGCTAAATCCTTAGCTATCACAAACGTAGTAGGTTCCAGTATTTCCCGTGAAGCAGATAACACTGTTTACACATGGGCTGGTCCTGAAATCTCTGTAGCGTCTACAAAAGCGTACACTACTCAATTAGTAGCAGGCTTGTTGTTCGCTGTATACCTTGGCCAATTAAATGGTAAAATGGATCCAGCTGTAGGCGAAGAAATACTTTGCGGTGTTAAAAGCTTGCCTACATTGATTCATGAAATCTTTGAAGTAGACGAAGATATGAAAGCCTTTGCAAAACATTATGGCTTCAAATCTGATGCGTTCTTCTTGGGTCGTGCTATCGACTACGCAGTAGCGATGGAAGGTGCCTTGAAATTGAAAGAAATTTCTTACATCCATGCTGAAGCATATGCTGGTGGCGAGTTGAAACATGGTACATTGGCTCTTATCGAAGAAGGCGTACCTGTTATCGCATTGGCTACACAAGAAGATGTGTACGATAAGATGATCAGCAACATCCGTGAAGTAAAAGCTCGTGAAGCTGTTGTCATCGGTATCGGCATGAAAGGTGACGAAGAATTAACTAAACACGTAGACCATACAATCTATGTGCCTCGTGCAAATAAATTCATCGCTCCAATCTTAGCGGTTGTACCATTGCAATTATTGGCGTACTACGCAGCGATTACTCGTGGCGCAGATGTAGATAAACCACGTAACTTGGCTAAATCTGTAACCGTAGAATAATATATATAACCAACAGTGCTTCGGCACTGTTGGTTTATTTCAATATAGGGAGACTATTATGGCAGTTATATTTTCCGGCATCCAACCAAGTGGGGAGTTAACACTTGGTAACTATTTGGGGGCTTTACGTAATTTTTTAGACTATCAAGATACTGATGAGTGTTACTATTGTATCGTTAACCAACATGCGATTACTGTACCGCAAGATCCAAAAGAGTTATTCCAAAATACTCGTAATTTGGCTGCCTTATACCTCGCTGTTGGCCTCGATCCTAAAAAGGTAACATTGTTCGTGCAATCCGAAGTACCTGAGCATGTTAAACTTGGTTGGGTTATGCAATCTATCAGCTATGTTGGCGAATTAGAGCGTATGACACAGTACAAAGATAAGTCTCAAAAGCAAGGTGACTCTATTCCTACAGCGTTGCTTACGTATCCACCATTGATGGCGGCAGATATTTTGTTATATGGTACTAACTATGTTCCAGTAGGTGAGGACCAAAAACAACATCTTGAATTGACTCGTAATTTGGCAGAGCGTTTTAACCGTAGATTTGGCGAAACTTTCGTAGTACCTGATATCAAGGTAGGCGAAGGTGGTGCTCGCGTTATGAGCTTGCAAGAGCCAACTAAGAAAATGAGTAAATCTGATGACAACCAAAATGCTACGATTCGTCTTTTGGATGCACCAGATTTAATTGTGAAAAAATTGAAACGTGCTCAAACTGACTCTGATAATGCAGTGCGTTACGATAAAGAAAATAAACCTGGCATTTCTAACTTGATGGGTATTTACCGTGCTATCACAAAAGACAGCTACGAAGCTATTGAAGAAATGTACGCAGGCAAAGGTTATGGCGTGTTCAAATCCGATATTGCTGACCTTTTAGTAGCAACGCTTGAACCAATTCAACAACGCTATAATGAATTGATTACAAGTCCTGAACTCGATATCATTCTCGATGAAGGGGCTGCTAAGGCTCAAGCTAAAGCTAGTGTAATGTACCGCAAGGTAGAAC
Organism: uncultured Veillonella sp.; assembly: GCF_963524655.1. Classification (GTDB taxonomy): domain Bacteria; phylum Bacillota; class Negativicutes; order Veillonellales; family Veillonellaceae; genus Veillonella. The sequence goes on along the minus strand of NZ_CAURHA010000004.1, from coordinate 50,521 downwards.
AAGCTATGGGCTTGTGCCGTAAATAAAAACATATAGTAGACTTTCAATTTGTGAGGAAAACCATGACGAAACAAGAGGCGATGGAACGCTTTTCATCAGGTGCCGTACAACAGAGCTTAGAAATACATCGCGGAATCCAATGGACCGGTCGCATCATCGGTCTTGTGGTATGTGCGTTAATCGTAAAATATATGCCTTCAGACTGGGTAGAACGCGTATGGTATTATCTGTTGTTGCTCGTCATATTGTGGACCCTTCATAGATTAGGTGAAAGTCAAGCTTTTATCTGTGAAAAGGGCCTCGTGGTAAAGCGAAGGCCTTTTTCTGTGAAAGAATACTTTCACAGTCTCTTTAATGGGGATGAGTATTTTGTCTTTGTCGATTACGATCATATCATCGGTTTTACCGAAGGGTGGCGTGAATTGCAGGCTATGAACGGTCATGGTGGTATTTATGTAATCCCCCTTGATTTAACTCAAGTACCATATAAGGACAAAATGGCCATGATAGAGGCCATCCATAAAAAAAATGAAAATTCATCAAATTAACTATTTACAACTTTAACGAACTAAAGTATAATACAATCATCAGGTACAGAAAATGAATTGTACGAATCATAAAAGTTTGTAGAGATTAGGCGATAACGCCGTGGAGGATAGTTATGAATTGGAAAAAGATGATGGCCGTTGGCCTTGCAGCTGTGTCTATGATGGTATTTGTAACGGGTTGTGGTGGCGACGCTAAAAAAGCGAATACAGAATTACCTAAGAAAGTTGTCATTGGTTTAGATGATAGCTTCCCTCCAATGGGCTTTAAAGATGATAAAGGCGAAATCGTAGGCTTTGACATCGACATGGCAAAAGAAGCGGCTAAACGTGCTGGCATGGACGTAGAATTCAAAGCTATCGACTGGTCCAGTAAAGAAGCGGAACTAAAATCTAAAAAAATCGACGCATTGTGGAATGGTTTAACCGTATCTCCTGAACGTGAGAAAAATATTTTGTTCTCCAATGTATATATGAAAGACAAACAATACATCATCGTTCGTAATGAAGATGAGTCCATCAAAGGTAAGGCTGATCTTGCTGGTAAAGTGGTTGGCGTACAACAAGCTAGTACTGGTGAAGCTGCATTACAAAAGGATGAAAGCGGTAAGACTGTTAAAGAAATAAAATCCTATGCTGATTTCGTAAGTGCTTTCATGGATCTTGGTATTGGACGTGTAGATGCGGTTATTGCTGATGGCGTTATTGCTCGTTACCTCATGACAAAAGAACCTGGTAAATACAAAATCGTAGAAGGTACTGATTACGGTGTAGATGATTTCGCAGTTGGTTTCCGCAAAGAAGATACTGCTTTGCGTGACAAAATCAATGGTATCTTAGCTGAAATGAAAAAAGACGGTACTGCTGATAAAATTGCTGAAAAATGGTTAGGCTCCGGCGCAGACCTTGATAAGAGCGATGCTAAATAGTACGATTCGTGGTATACTAATAGTACTATGGTCAGTAGGTACAACTGATAATTAAAGAACGAAATGTACACTAGAGAAGAGGCCAGATGCCTCTTCTCTAGTCGTGTTTTGAAGGAGCATTCCATGTTAGATTATTTATTACAGATTATTCCAACCATCGCCGATGGATTAAAGGTAACCGTATCACTATTCTGTATTGTATGGATTTTATCTATCCCAGGCGGCATCCTGATGGCTATGTTGCGCCTATCTAAATTGCCTTTAGTAGATAAGCTAGTAGACGCTTTCGTGTACTTAATGCGTGGTACACCGCTGATGTTACAAATTTTATTCGTCTATTATGCTTTACCAATCATTACAGATGGGGCCATTCAAATGGACGATGCGACGGCAGCCGTTCTTACCTTTGTATTAAACTACGCAGCTTACTTATGTGAAATTTTCCGCGGTGGTATTCAATCCATCTCTCGTGGTCAATACGAAGGAGCAAAGGTACTTGGTTTTACGTACTCTCAAACTATGCGAAAAATTATTTTGCCGCAAATGTTTAAGCGTGTATTGCCACCTCTTGCCAATGAAACGATTAACTTGTTGAAAGATACATCTCTTGTGTATGTATTAGCGATGAATGATATCTTGCGTATTACGAAGTCTATCGTACAACGTGACTTTGATATTTCTGCATTCCTTGTGGCAGCAATATTCTATTTGATCTTTACCTTTATTTTGACGAATATCTTCAACTACTTAGAACGAAGATTTGCTGTATATGAAGATTAATCTATTTCTATGGTAGTTTGTCGTATGTAATGATGTAAGAGGTACTTATGACATTTGTAAATATGGAGCGTATTGAAAAACGCTTTAACAATCAAACAGTATTGCGCGATGTATCGCTCAAAATGAATAGAGGGGAAATTGTTTCTATCATCGGACCTTCTGGTTCTGGTAAATCTACATTCTTGCGCTGTTTAGGTCAGTTAGAGACTATCGACGGTGGTTCTATTACTGTAGATGGCACTGTTCTTGCTAGTACTGATGCTAATGGCACTGTAAACTATGCAAGCCAAGAAACACAACATGACTTGCTATTACGCATGGGCATGGTGTTCCAATCTTTCAATTTATTCCCTCATATGACAGTGCTCGATAACATTATGATTGCACCGCGTATGGTAAAAGGCATGAAGGATGAAGACATTCTACCGATTGCAGAGCAATTACTTAAGAAGGTGGGACTCTGGGAAAAACGCGATATGTATCCATCCCGTTTATCTGGTGGTCAGCAACAACGTGTAGCTATTGCTCGCGCCTTAGCAATGAACCCTGAAATTATGCTTTTCGATGAACCTACATCGGCTCTTGACCCTGAGCTTACTGGTGAGGTTCTTAAAACGATTAAACAATTGGCTGATGATCATATGACGATGATCATCGTAACCCATGAAATGAACTTTGCTCGTGAAGTATCTGACCGCGTCATCTTCATGGCAGATGGTGTTATTCAAGAAGAGGGAACACCAGAACAGATTTTCAACAATCCACAGAACGCTAGAACCAAAGCGTTCTTGGATAATATGTTATAGGAGGACCTATGAAGTTACGTTTGATTGCAGCAACACTAGCTGTTATGGCTTTGGGGACGACCTCTATCATGGCAGAGGGCTTAAAAGGTATGCCTGAAACACCTTTGGCGATTGTAGAGTCTCAAAAGGATTCCGCCTCTATTTTGCCAGACCAATATAAATCCTATGCTACTCAAATGAACACGGTAGTTAAGGACTATAAAAATGGTTACACTTTTACAATTCCTTGGCGCGTAGCCGACGGTGTCATGCTAGATATGGATGTGCGTAGTGAAAGCGAGCATATTCAAGGTTATTCCTTCAACTTAGCCGGTCCAACTCAAGATGATGCTTATACGGTGTCTTTCACAAAGCGTAATAATACACCACAAGATGGGGTGTCTCAAAAGGAATGGAATACGACTTGGTATGGTGTGCCGATTAAGGGCATGTCTAGCGAGGAGTATTTGAGCATTTGGCGTCAACATAGCAACGCCTTTGAACATAATGATATTGTAGGTGGTTTCTTTAGTAAGAAAGGTGCTACATCTGCTCGTTGGGATAAAACAACGCCGAAATCTTATGCAGAAATGACCTCTACAGAACCGGTACAATCTGTGTTTGAAGCAGAATTCATTATGGATAAAGATCCTACGCATCGCTATAATTTGGTTAGTACCTATGCGCCAATTCAAGCGGACTTCATGGAGGCTGGCTTGATGGAACATACGATTCCATCCTTTGAACTAATCAACAAAAAGAATTCTAATGCCATTAAAGGGGTTAAACAGTTCTTAACTGGAACGAATGATATTAGTGTGGCAGAAGGCATCAAGTTTACGTATCCAAAAGGCTTCACTCGTCTTAACGAGAAAGGTAAGATTGCTTTCACTAAGCATAATATTCGCCTCGATGTAGAGTCTTTTACAATCCCTGTACAAGCAGTTAGCACAGGGATGCCGACGATGATGGGTAAGCAAATGCTTGGTGATTATTACCTGAAACAACTCGTTGAGGTGAATAAGGCGAGCATTACTCGTTATGAAACGCATATCATCGATGGAAATGTAATGTTCTATCTTGCGGGACATATGAAAAATCCGAATACCTCTGATACATCGGCGGCGGCTCCAGTATCCTTTGGTGCTACCATCATCCTTGGTAATGAAGGCAATGTAGCAGTAGCGCGTATGATTGGTCCGTCAGGTGTTAGTTTAGCTACACATGAGCTTATCGATATACTAGATGGATTTAAGCTGACTACGACTCTCAATACTAATCAATCTTCACAAGTTCTCTAATATACACATAATATTCTTTTGTTTGTATAATTCTGTATAATTTGTGCTATAATGTAATAAATCCTTTTGGAAAAAGAGGAGTTTTCCTTGATAGTCTAGAATATATTAGTATAGGCTAAACGATCTTTGATCATATCCCCTTTGAGGGATTAGTAATAGGAGGGGTTATTATGGTTACCTACAAAACTATTGTCGTACCTACTGATGGTTCTGAAAATGCTAAACGTGCATTAGAGCATGCTCTTGCAGTAGCAGACCGCAACCAAGCTGAATTGATCGTTGTTCACGTTGCGAATATCGTATCTGCTATTTCCAATTTCGACCAAACACCAATCTCTGGTGGCTACGTATCTGAGCAAATCGCTGAAGATATGGAAGAAACTGGTAAAGAAATTCTTAACGATGTAGTGCAAGAAATTCCTACAGGCGTTAAAGTTAAAAGCGTATTCGAAGTGGGCTCCCCAGGACCTGCATTACTTGCAGTAGCTAAAAAATACGATGCTGATCTTATCGTAATGGGTAGCCGTGGCCTTGGTCCTTTGAAAGGCTTATTCATGGGTAGCGTAAGTAGCTATGTAACTAGCCACTCCACTTGCCCTGTACTAATCATTAAATAATGCATATCCTGTTTTGATATGTTACAAAAAGAGACTTTGTTTTTACAAAGTCTCTTTTTTAATATAATAAAAATGATATAATGTTTATATGTATGCTCTACATATGAGCAATCTAATTTAAGAAACATCGATTAGTTATACATAAGAAATATAGATTATAAGCATGGATATGAATGAAATTAAGGGGGACTATATGAGCGACAAACAAGAATCATTGCTAAAGCTAGCAGAGCTGTTTAAAATCTTGGGAGACCCTACACGCCTTAAAATAGTAGAACTATTACTAGAAAACGAAATGTGTGTAAATCACATCGCAGAAACTATGGGGATGGGACAATCAGCTATTTCCCACCAATTGCGTGTATTGCGTCAAGCACGCCTTGTAACCTATCGCAAGGAAGGAAAAACTGCATACTACTCTCTAAACGATGATCATGTAGAAGGTCTAGTAAGAATGGGTATGGAACACGTAGCTCATCAGTAAATAAAAAGATAATTATTTAAAATGTAAAAAAAGGAGCCCTTTTAAAGGGCTCCTCTTTGTATAGGTATACTAGTATCAATATAATGGGAAAAGATAATAGGCGATTGTAATGAATAGCGGCATAGTTACTGCTGATAGAATTGTAGTGCCCATAACGATTTGCGTAGCATATTCAGGATTATTCTTCATTTCAATTGCAATGAGAGACATATTGATAGCTGTTGGGACACTGTAGGTTATGATAATAGTTTGCGCTGCTATTGGGTGCATAGGACCATAGAACTTGATGAATAATATAGTTATAGCAGCGGCTATGAGTGGGCTTACAACAAGACGCAAGGTTGAAGCAAGCATAACATCAAGTTTAAAGAAGTTTAATGGCGTTCTGTTAATTTGTACACCTAAGGCAATCATAGCAACACCGACGAAAGCGTTGGCGAAAATATTAAGTGGTGCAAAGAAGAAGAGACCGTGTAAATCAAAAGGCAGCAACTGGCAGAGTAGAGCCATTGGAATGGCATATACCATTGGCATGTGGAACACTACTTTTAGCGCATCTCGTGGGCTTAGTCTACCCGCACCGGCTTGGTAAAACCCATACGTATTACTGCTGATGGTTTGAATAATCATGATGGATACGACGCTTACAAGACCTAAGTTTGCATAGGGGGTGGCGCCATCAATAACATAGGGTACATTTGTAAATACAAATATAGCAAGGGCGACACCCATATTCCCAACATTGTTAAACATAACGCAGTTTTTTAAGGTCCCAATCTTGGCTACGTCATAACCCTGCATTCGCCCAACTACATCCGATAGTATGGAGTTTAGTATGAGTACACAGAATGCAACAAATACAATTTCTAATGTGCCTGAGTTAAGCTTTGCTTCATACATAGCTCTAAATATAAAAGTAGGTAATAATATGTAGAAGTTCAGCTTACTCAGCGTATACAGATCGAGTTTAAATTTTCTATCTAATATAAATCCAACCCCTATAAGTATTAAAATAGGTATCATGGAATTCATAAAGATATGGCCTATTAATACGAATAAATTCATTATCTCACCTAGAGTTTCTTATTAAAATAGGACATAGTTTTAACTTATTATATAACTGTATAGAGTAAATATACAGTTAGTATTATATGAATAATTAGTGGATAAGTTTCAAAATCTGCTCAGAACTTTCTTATCCTCTATAGTATTATCATACCATAGTATGTATTATTTGAGGTTTAAAAATTTATCTATTATGATTACTAATCATAATCATCAGAAATATCTATGCAGAATGTGAGCTTTTGCATACGACCTAAACTATGTATTTATAGTATAATGTGAATATGTTGTATATTTAGTTTCTTGTTAGTCGATGTGTCTCAAGGTTTGACCATAGCTTTCACAGTGTGGCGTCCAAAGGGATGCACAGGAGGAATTATGAAACGAATTCTATTAGTATTAATGAGCGTTTTTATGCTTGCTTTTCTAGTAGGCTGTGGTAACGATGCAAGCAAACCGGCAGAAACAGGTAAACCAAGTACATCTGAAAAGATTACGGTACAAGCTGCTGCCAGTCTTAAAGGGGCTCTTACAGAACTGGCTGATGCTTACAAAAAAAGTCATAATTTAGCAGAAGATCAAATTGCTATTAACTTTGCTGGTTCTGGCACATTACGTCAACAAATTGAACAAGGTGCACCAGCTAGCTTATTCATCTCTGCTGACGAAAAAAATATGAAAATATTACAAGAAAAAGACCTTGTAACTGATGTTAAACCTTTCGTAACTAATGAGTTAGTTCTTGTAGTTCCAAAAGGTCAACCTAAAGTTGAGTTAAGTCAAATTGCTACTGTGAAACGCATTGTATTGGGTAATCCTGAAACAGTGCCAGCTGGTAACTATGGTAAGCAAGTATTAACAAAATTAGGCGTTTGGGAACAAGTAGAGCCTAATGTAGTATATGCAAAAGATGTAAAAGCTGTAACCGCATCTATTAGCCAAGGCGCTGGTGATGCTGGCTTCATTTACAAAACGGATGCTATTGCAGCAGGTGATGCCGTTCAAATTTCCGCAGTAACACCTGCAGACTCTCATGATCCAGTTATCTATCCAATTGGTATCATTAAAAAATATGACAATGCATTGGCAAAAGACTTTTACCAGTACGTAATGAGTCCAGAGGGCCAAAAAGTATTAGAGAAATACGGTTTCTCCACTTCTAAATAAGGGTAAAACGCTAGCTCTCATGGCTAGCGTTTTCTTATGGTACAATATAGATATTGTACATAGCCTAAATTTGTTGTATATAGAAAGGGGGAGTGGCATGAGTCCATTCTGGCTATCGTTGTGGGTGGCGAGCATTGCTCTCGTTATTGTTATCCTAAGTGGCTTAGCCGCTTGCTACTGGATGAATCGCTGTAAATGGGGCGGCATTGCTATTCTTGATGCTCTTATTACATTGCCTCTAGTACTACCTCCTGTAGTCGTTGGTTTTGCGCTGCTTATGGTATTTACACCGGGCTATGCCTTTGGGGCTTGGCTTGAAGCTCATGGCATGAGCGTCGTCTTTGCCGCTTCTGGTGCCGTCATAGCCTCCTCTGTTATTGCATTTCCACTGTTTTATCAAACGGTACGTTCTGCATTGCAGTCCGTAGATCATAATATGGAGGATGTAGCTCGAACATTAGGTGCTTCAGAGCTACGCATTTTCTTTACCATATCTGTACCGCTCGCATGGAAAGGTATTTTAACAGGTAGTATTTTAGCGTTCTGCCGTGCCATGGGCGAATTTGGTGCTACCATCTTGATTGCTGGTAATATTCCAAAGGTAACACGTACTATGCCATTAGCTATTTACTCCTATGTAGAGGCAGGGCAGTATATGGATGCCTTTGAGCTAGTTATTTATATTTGTGTTCTTACATTGGCGTTACTGAGCGGGATTCACCTTATTACAAAAGGTTCCTTGTTCCGCCATACAGATAATAATTAGGAGGTTCTATGATTACATTTTCCTTTACTGTAGCTAGACCTTCTGTGACTGTGAAAGCCGATGGTGCTCTGCCGTCTGGCATTACTGTGCTGACTGGACAGTCCGGTAGTGGTAAAAGTACGTTTATCAAATGCATCGCGGGCCTCGTGAAACCCACAACTGGCAGTATTCAATGTGATGAAACAACGTGGGTTGATCGAGATAAAAAGCTTTGGGTGCCCGCTCAAGAGCGACAAGTAGGCTATATGCCACAAGGCAATATTGTGTTTCCCCATCTATCGGTAGAGCGTAATATTACCTATAGCAAACGAGGTACACCTGACATGTGTAATACGTTGTTACAACGGTTAGGTTTAGAAAAATACCGCCATACTAAGGCGGGGAGATTATCTGGTGGTGAGCAACAACGGGTTGCACTTGGTCGTGCTCTTTACTCTAAACCGACTGTTTTGCTCCTCGATGAGCCTTTATCTGCACTAGACTGGAATTTGAGAAAACAAGTTCGTGAGGATCTCGTATCTATCATCCGTGAATGGGATGTACCCTGCGTATGGGTTACTCATGATGAAAGCGAAGCAGAAAGCGTAGGCGATAGACACTGGACCTGTGAAAACGGGCTTATTACGATTACTGAATAATGATAAACATTCAAATCATATGGTTTTGATACAGTGATAAAATACTTTAAAATTAAATAGAGATACATAAAAACACCTTCATAATCCTATGAACTGCACCCCAAAAAATGTGTCCAATTTTTGGGGTGCAGTTCACCTACTGGCGGATTGTGAAGGTGTTTTTTCTTAGTTAGTTAATACTAATGAGAGCAGTGTATTTACTTTCATTTTGGTTATTGCTTGATTTCAGCAGATGTGTGTGCTGTTTTACTTATAAATCCAATGATAGCTGTAACAACAAATGCCATTGTAAAGGCTGGTAATGTAGCACCTATTGTGCTTTCACTATGTAACATATAGTGGTATAAACTAACGGATACGGCCCAAATAAGACCTCGTACGAGATAAGCGGATAATGTTTGGACTTGTTGGCGATTGATAAAGTAGTCCGCCAATAAGATGGCAATCATCGGTGCAAATACAGAGCCGATGAGGTATAGGAAGTCTGTAATATCATCCATTGGATATAGAATAGCTGCAATAGTGCCCACAATAGTAACGATGACGGCGATACCTTTACTAGATGCACCGTTATAGATAGTCGTACTAGATACGCCTGCAGAGTAAGCGTCCATAAAGGTTGTAGTAACGGTAGAGAAGATGATAACGATGAGGCCTGCAAGACCGAGGCCTGCATTCATCATGATAGTAATGATGGAGTCGCCACCGCCAAAGATTGCGGCACTAAGACCTAAGGTGTACATAACGATACTTGTTACAGTGTAGACTGTAGCACTTGTAAGTGATGCGGAGAAAGGTTTTTTACTTTCACGGGTATAATCACTGATGAGAGGTAGCCAAGATAGTGGCATGGCAATAGATAACTCAAGAGCAGCGATGAAACTCATGTTTCCGCTAGTTAGAAGGATACCTTCACTAGGCCACTGCGATATCATGTGCGCGCCCATGTAGAGGGTGAGCCCTAGCAATAGAACAGATACGATGGCTTGAATATAGCCCGTATTGTGGAGGCCGATGAAAAGCCATAAGATGACAAGTGATCCGATAGCTATCGTCCAAATTATAGGGGATAGAGGTGCTAGCTCTTGTAAGGCTAGCATGGCATCGTAGATCATGATGCTAGTCCAACCGATAAGTTGAAGCATATTTAAAAAGGCAAAGCCTTTAGCTCCTAGTGGTCCAAAGCTGAAGGCGGTTGTATTCATACTGCCTTGCCGTAAACGTCCACCAATGAGTCCTGCTCCAAAGAGCAATATACCGCCGATGATATGCCCCAGTATGATAGCATATAGACCTTGAGTGAGCCCTAAGGGGGCCAGATAAGTTCCTGTCATAATTTCCGCTATAGATAGAGCGGCACCAAACCATATCATGGCGAACTGTGGTTGTGTAATATATGTATTTTTCATACGTCCTCCTTGCCAGGAAGTCATAGAAAAAGCCGAGTTCATAGGAACTCGGCTTTTAATCCTCTATGTTCCCTACGTTGGCATTATCCAAATCAGGTTATGGGTTAAAGCGATAGCTTACTCTCAGCCCACTCTTGTGAGCACCCCGTTATGGCTTCATTATATGCGGATAATAGGAAACCGTCAATTCTTTTTGTTGCATAGATTGTATAATGATGTTATAACTAGAGTATAAAAATATATTGCCACTAGGGGTGCTTTTGCTGAGATTGACCATTCAAAACCCTAGACCTGATCCAGATAATACCGGCGTAGGGAAGTGGAGTGCAACATAATACTAAACTATTACGAGACCATTCCATTTGGAGTGGTCTTGTTTTATATGTTTGGAGGTATTATGAAAAAACTGATTATTGCTAGCATATGTGTGGCCTTAGGCGTAGTGTTATCTACTACATCAATTCCTGTTGGGCCGGCTCGTATTTTTCCGTTTCAACATATGATTAATGTTATTTTAGCCGTTGTGGTGGGGGCAAGATTTTCCGTAGGTGCTGCCTTTAGTACATCTTGTTTACGCAATGTATTGGCACTAGGTTCTCCTTTAGCCTTTCCTGGCAGCATGATTGGCGCTTGGTTATCGGCTTATTTATATAAGAAATATAACGCTCTATGGGCGGCGGCTCTAGGCGAAATCATTGGTACTGGCCTTATCGGTGCTCTCGTGAGTTATCCTATAGCCAATTTCTTGTTAGGTAAACCTTTGGCATTGTTGACTTTGATTACATCCTTCGCCATGAGCTCTGTAGCAGGTGCCTTTATTGGTTTCATAGTATTACAAATCTTATCTCGTCGTCATCTATTACATAAGGAGGCATAATGAAACTACATACTGCATTGACAATTGCTGGTACTGATCCTAGCGGTGGTGCTGGTATTATGGCCGATTTAAAATCCTTCCAAAGTCGTCACGTATACGGCATGGCTGTTGTTACCTCTGTGGTAGCCCAAAATACGACGGGCGTACATCATGTAGAACATCTGTCGCTAGAGAGTATTGACCGACAATTACACGATGTGTATTCTGACATTGAACCTCAAGCCGTTAAGACGGGCATGATTGCCTTGCCGGAGATGATGGATCTTATCTATCCTTATGTGAGTAAACCAATTCCTTATGTAATGGATCCCGTTATGATTGCCACTAGCGGTGACCGACTCGTATCAGATGAGGCAGTAAATTTCTTAAAATCCAAACTCATTCCGACGGCTACAGTGATTACACCAAACCGTAGTGAGGCTGAGGTCTTAGCGGACATGTCTATTGATTGTGAAAGTGACATAACAACGGCTGCGAATCGTATCTTACAGGACTTAGGACCTCAAGTAGTTATCATTAAAGGCGGTCACATCGGCGAAGATGCAACGGATTATGCTTTCACTAAAGATGGTAGCATCCGTAGTTGGACAAGCCCTAAATATGATACGGTACATACTCATGGAACGGGCTGTACCTTCTCCGCAGTGATTACGGCGGAGCTTGCAAAAGGCCGTGATGTAATGGATGCCATTGGTATTGCCAAGGACTATATTGCACTTGCTATTAAACATAATCCTGGGCTGGGAAATGGCTGTGGTCCCGTTAATCATATGGCTTACGACCTGTTATCTAATGGACCTGAAACGATGGATGATCTCTTGAAAAATGACGAGAGGAGATAGTGATATGACCCATGAAAATCCATATATGAATGGTCAAATTTGGCCTGAACTCAATATATTAGAAATCTTGCGCCAGAGAAACCCTCTCGTTATTTGTATTACCAATGATGTGGTGAGGACCTTTACGGCCAATGGTTTACTCGCCATTGGCGCATCGCCTGTGATGAGTGAGTGTAGTGAAGATTTGAAAGACCTCATCGTCCATGCATCGGCGCTACTCATCAATATTGGTACTCTTACACCAGACAAGGTTAGTTACTACAAAGATGCCATAGCACTGGCGAAGAAACATGAGGTTCCTATCGTTTTAGATCCAGTGGGATGTCATGCGGGGGCTTATCGTTTATCTGTGGTGTTAGACTTGATTAAGACTGGTGATATCTCATTAGTGCGAGGTAATCAAAGTGAAATTAAAGCTATCTACGATGCTTTAATTCCTAATAATCAGGCAGATACATCCACTACCGGTAAAGGTGTAGATGGAGGACAAATCGAGGATAGTGCTGTTATCGCATATCGTCTAGCGCGCCTAATCAACTGTCCTGTTGTAGCTACTGGCGAAGAGGATTATGTTTCTGATGGAACTCGGGTATTTGCCGTTCCACACGGACACCCTATTATGACGGCTGTAACGGGCACGGGCTGTCTATTAGGGGCTGTATTGGCGGCTTTCTTCAGTGCTTATTATCCATGTAAAAACAGACTATCTATCGGTGAGTTTCTCGCCTATGCATTGGCTTACTATGGTTTGGCCGGTGAAAATGCAGTGCAGGTAAGTGGCGTAAAACCTGGTAGCTTTAGTGTAGCCTTTATGGATAGTTTGTATACACTCGATGATGCAGTGCTTATGTCTGAAAATCGTATACGCCCTGTAGTTGTGCCAGATCAATTGCAAGTATATTTCATCAGTGGTACGCAAGATGTGGAACTGAATGAGAATCGTTTACTCTCTATCGTAGAGGACGCTTGTCGAGGCGGTGTGACTTGTTTCCAATTTAGAGAAAAGGGCGCAGGTACCTTAGTGGGGCAACAGAAACTAGAGTTAGCCCAACAGTTAAAACAAATCTGTGCTAAGTACAATGTACTCTATGTTATCAACGATGATGTAGACTTAGCGATGGCTGTTAATGCTGATGGTGTACATGTAGGTCAAGAAGATATGCGGCTAGAAGAGGTGCGTAATCTTGTGGGCCATAAGGTGGTTGGTATTTCAATTCACTCTGTGGAGGAACTACATAAGACCGATGTAATCTACGCTGATTGTGTAGGTGTAGGACCTATGTACGCTACAAGCAGTAAACCTGACGCCCAAGTACCGTGCGGACCAAATCGAATTACTGAACTACAAGCAGAAGGGCTAACATTACCATGTGTAGGAATTGGTGGCATCACTTTAGATAATGCGAAACCTATACTACAAGCAGGGGCCTCTGGTGTAGCTGTAATTTCTGCTATTGCTCATGCAGATAGTCCTTATGAAGCGGTGCAACAATTTAAATGTTTAGTTGATGGTATTAAGTAGTTAGTATATTAGATAATAGAAGGGTTATAGGACAAAAAGTGTTGCTATTTTAGTCCCAAAGATTGGTAAATAGGCGATCATAATTATGCAAATCACTCCAAACAATAGCATCACCCCAAGTCGGAATAGAAGCTTCTAACCTAGATTGTTCATGTATGGTATGATATATATCAGAAATACTCTTGTTGATCGGCATAACCTTAAGTATTTCTGCATTAGAAAGCGGGTTTGGTGAGTGCATATAGCACCACCAGAACACCGCTTTTATTCGTCTTTCAATAGACATTCCTCTATGATTACGTAACATAGTGCGTAACTGAGCATTTACACCACCTTCTATACGATTATTAGTAGCTGGGCAGGCACATGTTAACGATGCATCTAAGTAAGTAAATAAACATCTTTTGTTAATCAATTTAACTAAGGAATTTTCTGCTTTTATAAGTCGTTCATGTTTAGGTCGTATCGTACCATTTTCATCAACTGTTATTTCTGATAGGAATACTCTATGTCGTACTTTCCATGACATAACGTTTTGTACCCACTTTATAGCATGATCTTGCGTGTGTATTGTTAATAAATCCCTTGCAATTCCATATAACTCACAACCAGCAATCGTTTTAGGACGTATTGTTGTATAGCGTTTTACTTGTTGAAATGCATGAAATAAGCATCTTTGTAGTTTGGCTTTCGGCCAAACTTTTTTTAATGCCTTTTGAAAGCCGGTACCACCATCGGATATAACTACTATAGGTGATGAAATACGTCGTAATAAAGCCTCCCAAGCCTTAGAATGCTCATATCTACAAACATACCAGCCTAAGACATGCGTCTCATTACAACAGATTAAAATACAAGCATTTCTAGCTAAATAAATACCATCAACAAATACCACACTACTTGATGATTCAACTTTTGGTGGTAATGGCCAAAGCTCCCAAAACTGTGATGTTTTTCTACGAAATGAACGTCCATCGCCAGCCATATCTAACTGTGTGTGTTTACCAAATAACCAATCCAAAAATATCTGTAAATTATTGTTAGTTTTATTCACTTTATTTGTGAATGAGTAAGAACATTGATTACAATACCAACGTTGAGAACCCGCATTTGTTTTACCATTTCTCTTACAGACGAAACCACAATTAGGGCATCTGACTAGTTTCATAATTATACTCCTTCTAAAAAATATATCTCTTTAGAAAGATAAAACCTCATTTGAGTCAGTAAAATCAAGGAGTTTCAGACTTTTTAGCAACACTTTTTGTCCTATATGTAAAAGTTACTCAAAAAGATAAAATGCCGATGGAGCTAGTATTTAACTAGTTCCATCGGCATTAATAGCAACACTTTTTGTCCTATAACCCTAATAGAATATACTCTTTAATAGTAAATAGAACACAAAAAAGACGATGACTTGAGTCATCGTCTTTTTTTTAGGAAGTTGTCAGTACTTACTGTAAGATTAAGTGTACTTACATGTATAGTTTCATTAAAATCTGTACTTACAGGTTGTTAGTTTAGTTAGTGTAGTACTTACAGATTAGATGGATTCAACGAAACGGTGGAAGAAAGCTTGTGGGTGAGCACATACTGGGCAAACTTTAGGAGCTTCTTCACCAACGTGTACATAGCCACAGTTAGCGCAGATCCAAGCTACTGGTTGGTCGTTGTGGAATACTTTGTTACCAGATACTTGAGCTGCTAATGCAAGGTAACGAGCTTCATGACGAGCTTCGATTTTACCAACTTCGCGCATTTGGTAAGCGATTTTTGCAAAGCCTTCTTTTTCAGCTTCGTCAGCGAAATCTTTGTACATTGTAGTATGTTCGTAGTTTTCACCAGCTGCTGCATCACGAAGGTTAGCTTCGATATCGGAAGATACGTCGCCACCATGAAGAGCTTTGAACCACAATTTAGCATGAGCGGATTCGTTGTGAGCTGTTTCTTCGAAATAATCAGCGATTTCGTTCATGCCAGCTTTACGAGCTGCTGCTGCGTAGAAAGTATATTTTTGGAATGCTTGGGATTCGCCAGCGAATGCTGCTTGAAGATTTTTTTCAGTGTTTGTACCTTTTAATTCAGCCATTTTAATACTCCTTTGTACTTACGATAATTTTCAAATTTGTTACTTAACTTATATATTCATAACCACTTGGTTGTGAATTCAAATAATAGAATACTTATTCTACAATTTTCGTGGGCGACTTCGCCTTGGTAAGAAAACTTATTCTTAGATCAAATAGACACTTGTCTAACTCTTAAAATAGTACTTACTTATTTGTGTTTTTCGGCACTTGCCGTCTTAACAGTTTTATATACAATGTGCTATCCGTATACTTAACGAATAATCATTGTTGACTATATTGTAACATACTAAATGAGAAATGCAAGTGTTTTTGTAAAATTTATTTCGAAAATTTTCTAAATGATAAATATTATCAAAGTAGTAAGAATGCGGTTTCTTAAAGAATGAAAAGTATGGGATTTACAAAAAATAGTCATTTTGATATTGAGAATGATAACTAAATGAAAAATCATTATTGATTAGTTGTTGATATTATTTTCTTTAGATGTACTAATAATTCCTCATAATATAGAGCTTGTTAGCCAAAATTATTTTTGGCTTATAACTATAAAATGTTAAATATAATTACTGATCAACAGGTAAGCGACATATAAATCAAAGTTAGAAATTGTAAAACAGAACAGAATAAACTAAATAAGAACGGTAAATAGAATAAGATAGAATAAATAGATTCAGTAAAATAAATAGAATAAATAGTATGTTGTTATATATAAGATGGTTGAACTATAGAATTAAGATATATTTATAGAATCAATTGATTTATGTATAATAAGTATATACATACTAACGTAAAAGGAGGCGCTATGGCATTTGTTAGATATTATGTAGGCGATGTGGTGAAGATGAAAAAATCACATCCTTGCGGTAGTGACGAGTGGGAAGTGAAACGTATTGGCACGGATTTTCTCATCGTATGTAACGGCTGTGGTCATCAACTGCTGATGCCGCGCCCTAAATTTGAAAAGGCTGTCAAGAAAATCGTTTCTCGATTGCCAGAGAATGAGTAAGGAGGTCTTATGGTACGACTTACCGACTATGTGACAAATGGGGGCTGTGCGTGTAAGATCGGTCCGCATATATTAAATCGTGTTTTGAAAGCAGTGACACCTGTTACAAATGACCAAGTCTTAGCGGATATGACTGGTTCTGATGATGCAGGTGTATATAAAATTTCTGATACATTGGCATTGGTACAGACTTTAGATTTCTTCACCCCTATGGTGAATGATCCCGTTTTATTTGGTAAGATTGCCGCTGCTAATGCATTAAGCGATGTGTATGCTATGGGTGGAACTCCATTGACTGCCATGAACATCGTAGGCTTTCCAGTACCTCTTGTTGAGCAAGGAATATTAACAGACGTGTTAAACGGCGCGGGTTCAATTGTCGCCGAATCTGGTGCAGCTATCGTAGGTGGCCATAGCATAGAAAATAAAGAACCCATCTTTGGTATGTCTGTGACAGGGCAAGTAAATCCTAATTGTATTTGGAAAAACAAAGGGGCCCAAGTAGGGGATGTATTGGTACTAACAAAACGTATTGGAACAGGTATCATGAATAATGCGCTGAAAGCAGATTTATTCCCTGTAGGTACAGAGCAAGCTGTCACTAGCATGAGTACTTTAAATAGAGTAGGTGCAGAGGTTGCTCACAACTTTACTGTGCATGCTTGTACTGATGTGACTGGTTTTAGTCTTATGGGGCACTCTGTAGAAATGGCTAGTGCCTCGGATGTGACAATACACATTAAGGCTTACGACATTCCTCTCTTTGATGATGTCATCGAAGCGGCTCAGATGGGATTAGTACCAGCTGCATCCTATGGGAATCGCAAAGCTATAACAGACGTTCAAGTAGATCAGGCTTTGGACCCTGTATGGACGGATATTCTCTTTGATCCCCAAACCTCGGGTGGTTTACTGTTCTCTGTTCCTGCTAATGAAGGTGAACAACTCGTAGAGGCGTTACATAAGGCTGGTATAGACTGTGCGGCTATAATTGGTACTGTTGAAAGCTTTAGTGGATTAGCAGTACGCGTTACAGAATAAAATTATAAAAACAGGGATTTACTATTAGCATAGATATTTGATTAAAGTATATTAGCTAATACTTTCACAAAATATATAATGTATATAATATAGAGGTGTATGATGAGCAATACAAATGAATTAACTGTAGATGTACGTGGTAGCTTGTGTCCAAAACCTGTGATTGAAACTAAGAAGATTAGCGATGCGAATCCAGATGCTGTTATTACTACTATTGTAGATAATGAAGTGAGTCGCGATAATGTAGAAAAGTTTGGCAAGTCTCGCGGTTATGGGGTGGCAATCCGCCAAGATGGTAAGGATTTCTACCTCACTATGACGCCAAATGCAAATCCTGTTACAGAAGCGAGTTGCGAACCGATGAACTATGGTAATCGAGTTATCTTGATGACAAAAGATTATCTCGGTGAAGGTAGTGAAGAGCTCGGTAGAAATTTGATGAAAACCTTCTGGGTGTGCATGGTAGAAGCCGATGTAAAACCATCTAAAATCTATTTCATCAACAGCAGTGTTAAGATGGTTGTAAATGATTCTGTTCATTTAGAAAATATAAAAAAACTAGCTGATCTTGGTGTTGAAATTGCAGCATGTGGCATTTGTCTCGATTATTTTGGGGTAAAAGAAGAGCTTGGCGTAGGTAGTATTACAAATATGTACGCTATTACGGACTCTATTCTTGGGGAGAATTTAGTTAAGTTATAATTCTTATCACTGATATTTTAACAGACAGATTTAGACGAGATACCTTAGCTTTAAATGGATAGTCAATGTTATAACAATGTAATGGTAGATGCTATGATAGGAGGTGAGGCCTTGGAAAATAAAAAATTGCTAGTCGTCTTTACGTCCTATTATTTTGGCGATAAAGCAGACAAGATACTAACAGAATTAGCGGTGCCTCATCAATTGATGGCTACACCTCCAGAGCTTTACGATATGTGTGGTTTATCTGTGCAAATAGATCCAAGTATTGTAGAGCAGGTTCAGACTATTTTAAAAGAACATAAGATTAGTACATCTGGCCTCTTTTGGTATGAAAAAGGTGAGCTAGCTGTACCATATAAAGCCTAGACATCGTCTAGGCTTTTTCTTGTTTTTTATTAAAATTTTCATTCTTCTGTAATTTAACGGCTAACTATGGTACTATAAATATATGATATTTTTTATCATTATGGAGGTATATATGAGCAAGTATGAAATAGAAAATGTAAAATTAACAGCCCCTAAATTGGATCGTAACGATTTAGAATATGCTATGACCTATCGTTATGCATGTAAAAAGTTTGATAGCACGAAGAAGATTTCTGAAGAAGATTGGAATGCTATTTTAAGAGCAGCTCGTTTGGCACCCACATCCCTTGGTTTTGAGCCTTTTGAATTGTTAGTTATCCAAAATCCAGAAATTCGGGAAAAAATGAAAGCTCATGGCTGGGGGATTCATGCGGGCCTTGAAGCAAGTCATTTTGTGGTATTCTTAACACGTAAAAAGGTAGATTTAGAATTTGATTCTCCCTATGTACGTTACATTCAAGAAGAGGTTAAACAATTACCTGCTGAAGTAGATGCTATTTATAAAGAAAAATATGCTCAATTTACTACAAGTGATTATAAAACATTTGAGTCTGAACGTGCTGCTTTTGATTGGGCCTCTAAACAAGCGTATATCGTTATGGCGAATATGATGACAATGGCTGCTTATGAAGGCTTAGATTCTTGTCCGTTAGAAGGCTTCAATCAAGATGACATGACAGAACTCTTAGGTGATGAACTTGGCCTATTCGATACTAAACACTTTGGCATTGCTGTAATGGCTGCCTTTGGTTACCGAGACGAAGAACCACATCGTAATAAAACGCGCCGTACTTTAGACGAAATTGTAACAGTAGTTGAGTAGATCATATATGTAGAACTAAATCGAAATTCTTCATTTAATCTTTAGAATTGAATGCTATATTATAAAATACAATGATTCTAAAATATTCATAAAAACTGTATTATTTGATAGGATTTATGAATATTTTGATTGAATAGGAAGGAGTGATTGTATGTTATGGTCAATTATTGTTGGTGGTTTTATCGGGTTCCTAGCTGGTGCCATCACTAACAAAGGCGGTGCAATGGGCGTTATCGCTAACGTTGTTGCTGGTTTAATTGGCTCGTCCGTAGGTCAGTCCCTATTTGGTACTTGGGGTCCTAGCTTAGCAGGAATGTCCTTAATTCCATCTGTATTGGGTGCAGTAATTGTTGTTGCTGTAGTCTCATTTTTCTTCGGAAAAAAAGGATAGCCCTTTACTTATAAAAGTAGATTTTATATGGTTAAACGTGATTTTACATGAAAGGAGTCACAATTATGGCATTAGATGATAAATTAGATCAAGTTAAAGGTGCAGTAAAAGAAAATGTTGGCAAATTAACTGATGACAAACAAATGGAAGCAGAAGGCGTTGTTGAAAATACAGTAGCAAAAGTAAAAGACGCTGCTAATGATATTGCAGATGATGTTAAGAAAGCTGCAGATGATGCTAAAGATGCTGTAGAAGGTGCGATTAGTGGCCTTAAAAATGCATTGGGCAATGATGACAAATAAAATTAAATAAAAGCTTTTTGTAGCATTAAAAAAACCAGTAAATCGTTCGATTTACTGGTTTTTTGTTATTAATTTGTATTATACGTTGAAGCGGAAGTGTGTTACGTCGCCGTCTTTCATAACGTATTCTTTGCCTTCTAGGCGTACAAGGCCTTTTTCTTTAGCCGCATTTTGGCTGCCACAAGCTTGTAAGTCATCGAAGGATACGATTTCAGCACGGATAAAGCCTTTTTCAATATCGGAGTGGATTTTACCTGCTGCTTGAGGCGCTTTTGTGCCGTTTACGATTGTCCATGCACGAGCTTCCATTTCACCAGCCGTGAAGTAGTTGATAAGACCTAATAGTGCATAACTTGCTTTAATAAGCTTAGTTAAGCCGGATTCTTCAAGACCAAGATCTTCAAGGAATGCAGCGGATTCTTCGTCGGATAATTCTGCGATTTCAGATTCGATACGGGCGGAAACAACTACGATGCCAGCACCTTCAGCTTTTGCGTATTCTTCTACGCGTTTTACATGTTCGTTAGCGGAGTAATCAGCTACTTCGTCTTCGGACACGTTAGCAACGAAGAGGGATGGTTTAGCTGTGAGCAAAGTTAATTCTTTGATCATTTCTAATTCGTCTTCGTTAAGACCTTGTGCACGAACTGGTTTAGCTTCGCCAAGACCTTCGATGATGCGGTCTAACAATGGCAATTCAGCACGAGCATCTTTATCGCCAGATTTAGCGATTTTTTCAATACGTTGTTTGCGTTTTTCTACGGACTCAAGGTCAGCAAGACAAAGTTCAGTATTGATGATCTCGATGTCGCGGATTGGATCGATAGAACCTGCAACATGAGTGATGTTAGGATCCTCGAAGCAACGAATAACTTGAGCAATGGCGTCTACTTGACGGATGTGGCTAAGGAATTTGTTACCTAAACCTTCACCTTTGGACGCACCTTCTACGAGGCCTGCAATATCTACGAAGCGCATAGCAGCAGGAAGGATGCGTTTAGAACCGAACATTTCAGCTAATACAGCTAAACGGTTATCTGGAACGTCAACGACACCTACGTTTGGCTCGATTGTACAGAATGGATAGTTGGCAGCTTCAGCGCCTGCTTTTGTAATGGCGTTGAATAATGTACTTTTACCAACATTTGGAAGGCCTACGATGCCTACTTCTAAATTTGTGCTCATGGTACCACCTTTTATTAACTAATTGATTTCGTTCTTTGTGAAAGCTTCCGTAGAAACTCTATCAAATAAATATTATATCATATAGATGCTATAAATTTGTACTAAAAAAGTGACACTATTAGTCACATAGGTGACTAGTAGTGTCACTAAACAAAAACCCACACTGAGGTGTGGGTTTTTGTTATATTTCTTATAGAGAATGTGCTCTCAAGTCCGCAGCAGATTGTGTAGAAATCCAAGCTGGTGGAATGTCGAATACTGTGTAGCAACCTGTTCCGCCGTGTTTAGCAAGGCGGTAGAGGCCACGTGCGTAAGCAACGAGGGCAGAACCTGTGAATTCAGGGTTGGAATCAAGTTTCAAAGAGTACTCGATAACGTGACGAGTGCCATCTGTACTTTCACCAGATCGAAGAACGAAGCCACCATGTGGAATGCCTTTGTGGTCGCGATCAAGTTCTTCTTGAGAAATGAAGTGAACTACAGTTTCGTAACCTACGAAGTAGTTTTCCATAGTTTTGATTTCGTTTTCAATTTTAGCTTTGTCCGCATCAGGAGCCGCTACTACGTAGCACTCACGAAGGTGACCTTTATAGCCATCAACGTCAGGAGTTTGACCGTTGCGGATTTCGTCTAAGTATTGTTCTTTAGGAACAGTGTATTGACGAGCATCAACTACGCCTTCAAGACGACGGATTGCGTCGGAGTGACCTTGGGATACGCCGCGGCCCCAGAATGTGTAGGATTTGCCTTTTGGCAAGATTGCTTCAGCGTAAACGCGTTGCAAGGAGAACATGCCTGGATCCCAACCACATGAAATCAATGTAGCAGTTTTAGCTTCTTTAGCTACTTTGTCTACATTAGCAAAATGCTCAGGGATACGTGCATGTGTATCGAAGGAATCGATACAGTTAAAGTATTTAGTTACCATTGGTGTTTGTTCGATAAGGTCTGTTGCGGAACCGCCACAAAGAACCATTACATCGATTTTACCTTTGAAATTAGGAATATCTTCCATAGAGTAAGTAGGTACACCAGACACAGTTTCAATACCTTGACGGCGAGAGAATACGCCTACGAGCTCCATATCAGGTTGTAATTGAACGGATGCTTCTACGCCACGAGCCAAATTGCCGTAGCCAACGATACCAATACGAATATTCATATTAGCCTCCTATATTAATCGATAAATTTAATAATTAACATAACTATTATAGCACAAAATAAATGTATTTAATATTTTTCTATAGAATTCATCAATCTAGATTGTAAAAGTAATATATCTATCAATATGACCATACATTTGAAAATCAGTTTAAGTTTAACTATATCGATACATTGCGTTTTGTTATAAAGATCAAACTAAATAATAATATATATTAAGGTATAGAAAAGACCGATTACCTTCCTATTATGGGATTGTAATCGGTCTTTTTATTTTATAGGTATTAGAATTGTAACGTTTTGATTCTTTCAACAGCGCGAATAGTATTTTCACGGCTACCAAAAGCTGTTAAACGTAGGTATCCTTCACCATGAGGGCCAAAGCCAGAGCCTGGTGTAGATACGATTTGAACCTTTTCAAGTAAGATATCGAATAATTCCCAGCTAGTCATGTTGCCTGGTGTTTTGAGCCAAATGTATGGAGCATCTACGCCACCATATACAGTAAGGCCGATAGATTCTAGACCTTCTTTGATGATGCGGGCATTTTCTTTGTAGTACGCAATGTTTGCTTGTGTTTGTTCTCGGCCTTCCTTAGTGTACACTGCTTCAGCACCGCGTTGGATGATGTAAGGCACACCGTTGAATTTAGTGCATTGGCGGCGGTTCCACATAGGATTGAGGGCTTGGCGTTCACCGGATTTAGTTTTGCCTGTCACTTCTTTAGGCACTACTGCATAAGCACAACGTGTGCCTGTGAAACCTGCCGTTTTGGAGAAGGAACGGAACTCAATGGCTACTTCGCGAGCGCCTTCGACTTCGTAGATAGATTTTACAGTGTCTTCTGTGCTGATGAAAGCTTCGTAAGCGGAGTCAAACATTAAGATAGCGTCGTTATCTTTACACCATTTTACCCACTCTGCTAGACGAGCACGGCTCAATACCGTTCCTGTTGGATTGTTAGGGGAGCAAAGATATACAATATCTACTCTTTCAGAGGGAAATTCTGGAGAAAAATTATTTTCTGCAGAAGTAGGGAGGTATACAACCTTTTGGAAGATACCGTCTACAGCTTCGCCAGTACGACCACCCATAACATTGGAGTCTAAATATACTGGATACACTGGATCTGTAATAGCGATGACATTATCTTCGCTGAATAATTCTTGGATGTTGCCAACGTCAGATTTTGCACCGTCAGACACGAATACTTCGTCGATTGAAATATCTACACCTAATGGTTTGTAATCGCCATCAACGATTGCTTGGCGCAAGAAGTCATAGCCTTGTTCTGGGCCGTAACCGCGGAATGTTTCTGCTTTGCCCATCTCCTGAACCGCTTTGCTCATGGCATCGATAATTGCAGGAACAAGCGGTAACGTAACATCGCCAATACCAAGACGAATAATATCTGCATCTGGATGTGCGGCTTGGTACTCATTTACCTTTTTTGCAATATTAGCAAATAAATAAGAACCTTGTAGATTTAAGTAATTTTCATTGATATTAGCCATGATGATTCCTTTCTAAATGTAACTCTTTTTACTATAGTAAAGGATAAAAAAGATTTATGCAATAACTTTCTATAGAATGTTGAAAGTTATTTTTTAGATTATTAATTAGTTAATTTTAGATAGAGGAATTCATAATGGGTAATTTATTACTCGTAGTGAATAGTATAGTAAAAGTATAATAAATTTAAATTAACTTTAGTTATCATTGATTCGAAGTGGGTGTTTCATCATTTACTCATATAATTCATGCTGATATAATAAAGTTATAGTATAAATCTCGTGGATATCGCATATAAGCTGGTTATTCTTAGTGTTGGGGCTATTGTTGATAAGGGAGAATAGAGATGTCTGATTGTGAGCAATTTTATAATAATATTTGTAAAGAAATTAATAGGAGCGATAAATTAAAAGATTTTAAAACAATATTTAGTGTTAAACAGGGCTCTGAAGATAAGAATGTAAAGCTAACAGAGGTGCAAAAATTTGCGGCAAACTTTTATAAAGCATCTATTATAAACTACAAAGGGCATGTAACAGGTAAATCAAAAGTTAATAATACTCGATATAGCGAAGTTATTGCAGATACACTTGTATCAAAAGGTTACATTAAAACATGGCTCGAATTAGAATCTTTAAGACCTAACCATTTTGATACAGGTCATAATCATTCTGAAAGTGTTGATATAAATAAGTTGCAGATCAGTAATCGAAAAGAAGAAATCTTAGCAAAACTATTATTCTATCAACGTGACGTTAAGGATTTAGGTTATATTTTTGATTATCAAACACCGCTGAAAGCAGATCGAAGTGATTCGTATGGCAAAATAGATCTTTTAGGCTATAACTCCAAAGATAAATGTTATTCAATAATTGAATTAAAATATCGTCCGTCTGGTAGTGAGGAAACTTTATTACGCTGTGTTTTAGAGGCTTATACATATTACAAATTATTTGATTTGAATCAGATAGAATCTGCTCAAGATCATAACGGTATAACTGAATTGAGAGCGTTAAAGGATTATAAGCATACCAAGAACGCTGAATTAGTAATTTTATTTGATGAGAAGTCTCGGGCTAAAAACGATGGTGGAGAAAACTCAAATTTAATGCTACGGATAGATTTGCCGAATAAAGATAAAGCAGATAAAACAAAGAAAGTATATTATCCGTCTAAAACAGTTGAAAGCCAACAACATAAAGAGTGCCAAGAGTTACTTACAACTGATAAACGTGATTCTTTACGAACCTTATGTGAAGCAATCTTAAAGCAAGAGCCTCATTTAAAACAAATTCGATTTGTTGTATTACGTACTGATACAGATAGTAAATCTTCTTATCCAACTAATATAAAAGGTTGGTCTAGAAAATTAGATCGATTATATCGAGCAGAGACATTACTAACTATTCCTAGCAAAGGTTAAGTATGAATATAATTATCCATCGTGGCACTCATCAAATTGGTGGTAGTGCCATAGAAATTAGTACAGCATCTACCCGCATTATACTGGATTTTGGTAACGAATTGAGTCTAGATGAAAATTACATACCTATAAATTTAGATATAGACGGTGTCACAAAAGGGTTACCAGATTGTGATGGTATTGTGATTTCACATTATCATATGGATCATTTAGGACAACTGACTGCTGCATTACCAGAAATACCATTATATATGGGAGAGTTAAGTAAAGAAGTGGCTATGATATCTGCTGAATATCAAGATAAAAACTTATACTTAAGATTATTAGGTGCAAATACATTTCGTGGAGGAGAGGCTTTTACAATTGGTGATATACGTATCAGACCTTTGGTTATAGACCATAGTGCTGCGGATAGTTATATGTTTGTCATTGAAGCGGAAGGTAAACATGTCTTATATACAGGTGATTTCCGGATGCATGGGTTGCGCCATCATATATTAGACCAATTAGTTAACACATATATAGGTGAGGTTGATGTATTAATTACAGAGGGGACTTCTTTGTCTAGAGACGCAGATAAATACATATCTGAAGCCGCAGTATTAGACGATATTTCTTCATATATCCAAGATGGGAAATATATTTTTGTTATGTGTTCATCTACGAATATTGACCGTATTATGGGAATTTGGCAGAATATGCCAACTGATAAAGTTTTAATTTGTGATGCTTATCAGAAAAGAATATTAAACACTGTGATTAATAATGTATATTATGAAAGCTCTTTGTATCGTAGACATGATAGCCCACTAGTTCTTAGTAAAGGACCGTATCCTAAATATTATATGGATCATGGGTTTGTATCCTTAGTAAGAGGAACAGAAAATTTTATTTCTCAAATTAAAGAATTTCCTAAAGATGATGTACGTATCATATATTCCATGTGGACAGGATATATTGAAGAAAACCTAGCATTGAAAGGTTTGTTAGAAACCTACCCAACCTATATATGTCATGCCAGTGGTCATGTGTCTAAAGATGATTTGATTAAGTTTATAGAACTAGTTAATCCCGACGCTATCATTCCGGTTCATACTGATAATCCTGAGAGATTAGAGGCATTAGTACCTCATAGAAATGTGTATATCGTTAATGATAATGAGCCATTTATCATATAAATTTTTTAAGAAATTCTGTTTATGTTATATAATAAAGAAAAAGGAGAGCCATCAACGTGTGGTGGCGTTAGGCTCATCTTATAAATAGTTTTAAGAGGATAGCCTAGCGTGCGAGTATTTTGAATGCTCTATTGCGTTAGGCTTTTGTCTTTACTGTACTTTGGGCGTAGTATTTTACTACGCTTTTTTGTTGAATTATAAAAAAAATATATATCTATATGTATATTTTGATATAATGAATATATATTTAGTATAGTGCGGTTTATATGATAGTTCATATAGTTGAATATGGAAGCGGTGACTGTATGCATACGGTTAGCAATAAAAGTTGGCTTTTTATTTCTATATTAAGTGCTTTGATGGCGTTTACGTCGTTATCGACGGACATTTATTTGCCCGCCATGCCTGCTATGGGGCGCGATTTAAATGGTGATGCGGAGCTTACGATTACGGGGTTCTTAATCGGCTTCTCTTTGGCTCAGCTCTTTTGGGGCGCTGTCAGTGATAAGATTGGTCGAAAGAAACCTCTCATAATAGGGCTAGTTTTGTTTATAATAGGCTCTGTAGGCTGTGCGCTGAGTTCATCGATGATTGAACTGTTGGCATGGCGCGTATTCCAAGCTTTTGGAGCTTGTGTGGGGCCTATGTTATCGCGAGCCATCATTCGCGATCTGTATGGACGGACTGAGGCGGCAAAGATGCTGTCTACCCTGGCTATTGTTATGGCTATAGCACCTATTGCCGGTCCTTTGTTTGCCGGTCATTTGCTTGTGTGGTATACGTGGCATGCTATATTTTGGCTATTGGTTATTATAGGTGTATTCATGCTATTAGCCGTCCTATTGTTGCCTGAAACACATCCCAAGGAAAAGCGTAGCCGCAAGGATATGAGTCATACTTATATCAATTACTGGATCTTGTTGCGCAATAAAGAATTTATGAAATACACGCTTTGTGTAAGCTCCTTCTATATTGCAATCTATGCTTTTTTAACTGGTTCACCCTATGTGTACATCGATGTATTTGGAGTGCCTACAGAGTATTATGGCTATTTATTTTCCCTTAATATCATTGGTGTAATGCTCATGAGTGCAGTCAATCGGCGCATTGTAAGTGCCATGCGCCTCGATAAGTTGTTGCGCTATGCTACTATGTTTGCAGCCATATGTGTAACGATTGTTATGATTTTAATGTTTATGGGCGAACACTCTTTATGGCTTATTGTAATCGGCAGTTTCTTATTCTTCTCTATGAATGGTGTTATTGCAGCGGTTACCAATGCATTGGCATTAGAACGGGCTGGCAAGATGGCTGGCTCTGGTGCCGCTTTACTAGGGGCAATGCAATATGGTAGTGGTATTATTTCATCTTTGGTGTTAACATTCTTACCGAATAATTCGGCATACCCTATGATGTCTGTTATTACCATCTTTGTTATTATTTGTGCTATTCTAGCATTTCCTAGAGATAAACGATACGATCATTAATAATTGTGAAAGCAAGAACTCAAAATGGGTTCTTGCTTTCATCGTTTATTTAGGTTATAATAGTAAGGCTTATTGATGGTAAGCACTTCCTACCCCTATGTGTCGATAGGGGCATTAGTCCGAAAGAGGAGGTGATTTTGTATGAACAAATACGAAGTCATGTTTATTGTGAAACCAGCTGAAGAGGAAGCAACTAACGCTGTTATTGAAAAAGTAGAAGCTTTAATTGCTCGTGTAGGCGGCACAGTAGAAAAGGTAGATCGTTGGGGCAAGCGTCGTCTTGCTTACGCTGTGAAGAAATTCACTGACGGTTTCTATGTATTGATCAACTTTGAAGCAGCACCTGCTGAAATCAAAGAAATCGATCGTGTATTGAAAATCAACGATGAAGTCCTAAGACATCTAATTGTAAAACACGAAGCATAATTAAAGCCTGGAGGAAAACATGAACTCTGTACAAATTCTAGGTAATTTAGCTCGTGATCCTGAAGTACGTTACACTAAAACAGGTCGTGCGGTAGCCACTTTTACAGTAGCTGCAACAAACACCTATGTTGACTCTGCAACAAATGAAACGAAAGAACAAACTGCTTTCATCAACTGCGTTGCATGGGGTAAACTTGGTGAAGCGGCAGGCAATCTTCGTAAAGGCAGTCGTTGCTTTGTAGAAGGTCGTTTGCAAACTCGTTCTTACGAGACTCAGGACGGTCAAAAACGGTACGTTACTGAAGTAGTAGCGAACTTTGTGGGCCAATCCCTTGATATGAATACTAATTCTTTCGAAGGTGGGTCCAATTTTGATAGTTTCAGTACAGGCGGCGATGACGAAAACATCCCGTTCTAGTGTCAGGGACTCCTACTAATTCGAAAAGGAGGATTCGCAATGAGAAGAGATAGAGGCAGAAAGCCAAGAAGAAAAGTATGCGTTTTCTGTGCAGACCATATCGATCAAATCGACTATAAAGATGTTGCTAAACTTCGTCGTTTCACGACTGAACGCGGCAAAATCTTACCTCGTCGTATTTCCGGTACTTGCGCAAAACATCAACGCAAATTGACTACATCTATCAAACGTGCACGTGCAATTGCTTTATTGCCATTCACTGCTGAATAATTGATGAATCAAGGCGGTACAACCATTTGGTTGTACCGCCTTTTTGCGTTCTTTTAGGCAATATTGTCTTATAATGAATTTAAATCTTAAAGGGCAATGCGTGCTGTAAAGAGTTCAAATATAGTCTATAGCGCTGATTATCCTTGTTTACTATGCACTGAGCGTATAGCGGGATTTTGGCTTCATTAAACCTAAAAAAATAGCATATTCATCGTATACAATAAATATTCAATAAAATAGATATGGAGAGAATATCTTAAAATTTTATAATAATACCTTTAAAAATAGTATTTACATGACTAATCTATATAAATAAATTAATTAAACTTATGCATATCATCGTTAAAACTTATGATTTTTATACTATAATGTGAGTATATGATTAGTACTGTAAAGTTCAGTGAAAGGTGGTAAGTACATGGGATTTTTGAAAAAGGATATATCCCGTCGCCAGTTTATTGGTGGTGCTTTAGCTTTAGCAGCCGCATCAGCGGTGCCGTCGTTTATACGAGGTGCCTATAAGCCAACACAATCTGACTCATTACAAGTGTGGACTTGTGGCGGCTTGTCGGAAGCGTTCCTTGATTTAAACCAAGTTTATACAATGCACACGGGGCACAATATTCAGTATACTGGTGCCTTTGCAGGGGCTATTGGTAAATCCTTGTTGGCTGAGAAAAGTCGCACAGAAGTCTTTGGGGCTCGCGGTTTAGATCTAGCGAAAAATATGCGAAAAAAAGGCGTAAGTATTGCTTTTGAACCATTATGTTTTACGGATTACGTTATCGTTACACCTAAGGGGAATCCCGCAGGGATTCGAGACTTGAAGGATATGGCCGAGCCTGGTGTACGCGTTATGTTGCCCCTAGGCGCATCTCCACCAGGTAGTGCGTCTGTAAAAGGAATCATGAAATTATCTGGATTAACTGATGGTATCATGAAAAACTTAATGGCTGAAAATGCTTGTGTAATTTCCATGATGTGTGACCTCGTAGAAGGTAAAGCCGATGTATCCATCATTGAAAAACGCCTTACCACACATGATCGGTTCAAGGATCGTATAGAGTACTTCTCCATACCTGGACAATTTGTGCCACCTGCACCGCTTACTTTCACTATTAATACAATGAAATATGTACAAGATCGTGCGTTGGCTGCCGATTATATTGAATTTACACGGTCCCAAGAAGGACAACAAATCTTAGAAAATCACGGGTTCACATCCGTTTATAGTGCGAGAGGTCTCGATTTGATAGAAAGGTTTGGTGTAAAAGATGTGTAATCACTGTCCGTCATCTACAACCTGTGGAACTCAAGTTAGTTCTGGTGTATCTGGGAAACAAGCCCCTAAGAATTTAACGCTTTGGCGTCGAATCGTGCAATTTATCTTCCTCTTTATTATGGGGAAATGGGTATACTATGGCATATTCCGATGCCCTTATATTGTGCCATTCGTAAACTGTGAAAGCTGTTCCATAATTACCTGCTGGGGCCGCATCACGACGTACTTTTATGCGTGGTGGATTATCTTGCCGATTATGGTCGTATTCTTTGGACGTGCTTTCTGTAGCTGGTTCTGTCCAAGTGGGTGGGTTAACCAAATGCTGGGAAAAATATCTATGGGGCCACTAAGAAATCGTAAAAACTATATGCGTTTCCTTCAACTCGGCATGGTAGCAACTATAATTTTAGGGCTCGTAGTTTATTTTAAATTTGGTAATCCCCGCATTATGATCCCAATTCGGACGAGCGATGAATATTTTAATGCTGTTATTTTATCTATGCAGTTCTCCGAATGGTATTGGGCGGCTCGTACTATAACGGTCGTATCTATTATTGCTGGCTCCCTTATTATCGCCAATGCTTGGTGTCGCTTTGTATGTCCTTTTGGGGGCGTAATGGAGTTGCTTCGCAAAATTTCTATTTTTAGAATTTTTAAAACAAATGATTGCGATAACTGTGATGCGTGCTTACGCGTGTGTGAAATGGGAACACGACCAAATGAAATGAATTGTACCAACTGTGGTGATTGCTTACATGTTTGCCATAAAGATGCTATTAGATTTGGTCGGAAAGGTTAATTATGAAAGAAATTCAAGGACAAAGTTTCCTACAAAATCATCCTTGTTACAACAAGGCCGCTTCTGCTAATTGGGGTCGTTTACATTTACCAGTAGCGCCGAATTGTAATATTCAATGTAATTATTGTAATCGTAAGTACGACTGTGCCAATGAAAATAGACCAGGTGTGACGCAGCATGTCTATACGCCACAAGAGGCTGCTGCCTTTGTGCGCAAGGTGTTTGATGCTCGTCAGGATATCTCTGTAGTAGGGATTGCAGGCCCTGGGGACCCTATGTGTGATGCAGACAAGACACTTGAAACCTTCCGCCTCGTGAAAAAGGATTTTCCTCATGTCATGCTTTGTTTATCTAGTAATGGTTTGGCAGTGCCTGATTATGTTAATGACATTGCTGACTTAGGAATTACGCATGTAACGATTACGGCTAATGCTATTGATCCAGAGATTGCAAAAAATGTATATTCCATGGTTCGCTATGAGGGTAATATTTACAAAGGAATCGATGGGGCCCGTATTCTACTAGAGCGTCAGGCTGAAAGTATCCGAAAACTAAAGGAAAAGAATATCATTGTTAAGATTAATACTGTAGTAGTGCCTGATGTAAATATGGATCATGTGCCAGCAATCGCTAAACAAGCAGAAGCTTGGGGTGTCGATTTGATGAACTGTATTGCTATGATTCCAGTTCACGATACGGCCTTTGAAAATCACCGAGGCCCAACTTCAGAAGAAATCGATAATATGCGTCAATTTATTGGTCACTATGTGCCGCAAATGACACACTGCAAACGTTGTAGAGCCGATGCTATCGGTCGTTTGTGTGAAGCATAAGTGGACTCGATATTCTAACTGCTGTAGTCTAAGCCTTATATGATTATTAGCTTTTAGGCTAGAAATAACTTTCATAATAAGTAAGAAATAAAATGTTTATGTCATAAGAAAAAGGCTATATACTCAAGGTATATAGCCTTAACAGTGATATCTATTATTTAGAGCTCTTTACGATTGTATTTAGAGCCGATAATGCAGATTCTACATCTTTAAGTGTGTTGGCATAGCCAAAGGAGAAGCGTATGGTTCCTTCTGGATAGGTTCCTAGCGTTTGGTGTGCTCGCGGGGCACAGTGGAGACCAACACGCGTCATGATGTGATAGGTGGATTCTAGTTCGTAAGCAATACTCGCAGGGTCCATACCATCAATTGTGATGGATACGACGGCAGTTCTATCTTGGATATTCTGCTTACCAACGATGTTAATACCATCTATTGATTGCAATCCTTCGAGGAAGGATTGTGTTAACACTAGCTCATGGTTATGAATATTTTCCATTCCTTGTGACTCAATATAGGCGAGGCCTTCATTGAATCCAATGATGCCAGGTAGATTCAACGTACCTGATTCAAAGGCGTCGGGCATATGGGTAGGCAGTGTTTCTAAATGTGAGAAGCTGCCTGTACCACCAGCGATAAGAGGGGTTAAGTTTTGAGCCATTTCTTTGGTCAATATAATGCCACCAATACCTTGAGGTCCCAATAATCCTTTATGACCTGTAAAGCAAAGGGCATCAATATGACATGCTTTCACATCAATAGGAATAACACCTGCCGTTTGGGCTGCGTCTACAATAAATTGTAGATTATGAGCCTTGCAGATCGGGCCAATTGATTTGAGCGGTTGGATGGTTCCACATACATTGGATGCGTGATTGATAATTAGGGCTACTGTATTAGGACGAATTAATGGCTCGATAGAGTCCATTTGGATGGATCCTGTGGAGTCGCATGGAATAGTATCAAAGGCAATGCCTTTATCTAGCAGTTGGGTAAGCGGTCTCATGACGGCATTGTGCTCCATTGAGCTAACGAGCACATGATCACCTGCTTTCAATAGGCCCTTGATAACCATGTTTAAGCTCATCGTCACATTTTGTGTAAAGATGACATGGGATGGATCATGGCCGTTGAATAAGGTATGTAGTCGTTGTCTCGTTGTATAGATAGTATCCTCTACATCATAAGCGAGGGCATAGGAACCACGGTTGATGTTTATACCCCGGTTCGTTATATAGTCCGCCATGGCACTAGCCACATTTGGCGCTTTAGGAAACGTGGTGCTCGCATTATCTAAATAGATATAGTTCATTGGTAATCTCCATGAATAATAAGATGTATTTATGGTTATTATATCATGAGTAGCATGTGGTATAGGATAGGAGCATGTACTCATAGAGTTTTTGTGTTTGTAGTTTGAAAGGAGTTTACTATGAGTGGGTCTCATGAAAAACGGAATTTAATTATCGCAGGCCTCATTATTGGTGCTATCGCAGGCTTCCTCGTATTAGCTGGAAATCCAGGTAATATGGGCTTTTGTATTGCGTGCTTTGTTCGCGATACTGTCGGTGGTTTAGGTCTACATCGTGCCGCACCGGTACAGTACATTCGCCCAGAAATTATCGGTCTTATATTAGGGGCTTATGTATTGTCTATGATTCGTGGCGAGCACCAAAGTAAAGGTGGTTCATCCCCAATTATTCGATTTATTCTTGGCTTCTTTGTTATGATTGGTGCGTTGATGTTCCTTGGCTGTCCAATTCGTATGATTTTGCGTCTTGGCGGTGGTGATTTAAATGCCTTATTCGGTATTGCCGGCTTTGCAGGTGGCATTGGATTTGGTACTATTTTCTTAAAACGAGGCTATTCTTTACAACGTACCTATGCGTTGAGCAAATTAGAATCTGCTATGATGCCGGCTATTCAAGTAGGCTTGCTCGTACTTGTTGTAACAGCACCAGCATTTATCTTCTTTAGTCAAAAAGGTCCTGGCGCTATGCATGCTCCATGGCTCATTTCTTTGGCGGCTGGCCTTGTAGTAGGTGGCTTATCTCAAGTTAGCCGACTTTGTACGGTTGGTGGCTTCCGCGATTTATTCTTGTTTAAAAAATCTGTTCTTATTTTTGGATACCTTGCAGTGCTTGTAGGTGTATTTGTTGTAAATATTAGTTTTGGTAATTTCCATCTTGGCTTTGAAAACCAACCGATTGCACATACAGATGGTTTGTGGAACTTCCTAGGTATGGCGCTTGCAGGTTTCTGTAGCGTGTTGCTTGGTGGTTGTCCATTACGTCAATTGATCATGACTGGTGAAGGTAACTCTGACTCTGCTGTAACAGTACTTGGCCTTGCGGCTGGTGCGGCGTTCGCTCATAATTTCGGTTTAGCTGCTTCCGGTGCAGGCCCTACACTAAATGGTCAAATCGCAGTCGGTGTTGGCTTTGTAGTGGCTCTTATCATTGCTATCCTTAATACAAAACGAGCAAATGCGTAGATTAGAAATGAGTGATTATGAAATATATTGCAACATTTTACTCTCACTTTGGCGCGATTCGCTTCAAGCGTGAAGCTCCTGAAGGGGTAACCAATATAGAACTCCGTCCAGTGCCGCGCGATTTGAGTTCCTCTTGTGGAACGAGTGCATCCTTTGATGCTGGTGAAAGCTTTACTTTCACAGAGGATCCAACAGAGGAGATTGAACAAATCGTAGCTGTTACAGAGGGTGGCTATAAAACTATATATGAAAGTCCAAATAAATAACTTTGAAATACAGATTTTGCATTGTATTTAATGTAAGATTTTGTTATTTAGCCAATGATGTGTAATTTATGGTACATAAAAGTAGATATTCCTTTTGGGATATCTACTTTTTTGGTTTATACATAAAAAATGTGTATCTATATTTTGGTAATTGATTGTTAAAAATTGATGCCGATAAGTTTTAGTTTGCTAAATTATTAATTAATTGATATCTTTGATGAGCCCAGTAATCATGTACGCTCGTCCGTTATTAAGGAGCAGTAATGATTCTATAAATTTTATAAATATATAAAACTTGTTAAAAAAATATAGATTTTTTTCGAATAGGACTATAAAAAATAGATGAAGTATTATATAATAATATCTACAGTATGTATTACAGTAGAATAAAATTGTTGTTAATGTATTCGTTTAATACAGTATTATACAATTAGTATTAATGATTAAGGGAGATTATAAGACGGTGAAAAGAGTATTAACCTTAACATTAGCCTTGGCCATCGTAGCCGGTGGCTATATGTTCGAGGCTAATGGGGCGGGAGAGCAGCCTTCTAAACAGGCACCGTCTATATCTGAGATAAACATATATACGCCTAAAGAACTCAATGCACGTCAAAAAGACTTGGTTGAAATTGGTCGCTATACAGCGTCTGGAGATCAAGGTGCATTAAAGAGTACAATTGCTTCTGCTATCGAGCGAGGTACGTTGACGCCGCAAGAGGTGAGTATTGCGATTCGTCAACTTTACTCTGCTGCTGGTTTGAAGCAAATGAATGCAGCTTTGGCTACATTTGATCAATTACGTGAAGAGCGTCCTGAGTTTGGCGCTGATTACGAAAAAATGGTTCCTAAGCAAACAGGTCTTAGTGCTTTATTGGGGAATGGCACTAATGGGGCTGCTTTAACAAAGCAGAAGACTGAGGAAGCTAAGGAAGGGATTCAATATAATACGTTCCGTATGAAAAAGCCTAAACCTCAAAATCGTAATCGTTCTCGTCTAGGTAAATTAGATCGTGAATTGGTAGCGGCAGCAGCATTAGGTACTCGAGTTGGTAAAAATAATCTATTCAGTGCATCTGAAAAGAGTTTATCTGAGCTTGGCCTAAGTAAATATCAAATTGAAAATCTAGAATCTATGATTTTTGAATAAAATATAGACCTACTTCTTTGGAAGTAGGTCTTTTTTATAGGGGAGAGGAGGGAAATGTAATTGACGTTTAAGGTCCCCTTTTCTATAATTAATAAGATAGGTATATGACCTGTAATAATAGATATAAATAATACATTATTGAAATAGATGTAAGGAGAAAGTATGCGCCTTCGTAGAAAACCGTGGATTGATGAAGCTATCCACGAATATGACTCTCATATCATTTTGTCTGGACATGAAGAACATAAAGGCAAATGGCGTGAGTTATTTGCTCATCCAGAGCGTCCATTATATATGGAGCTTGGTACTGGGAAAGGCCGCTTTATTGCGGGTATGTCTGAAGCATATCCAGATGCTAACTTTGTAGGTTTCGAAGTACAACTTGGTGTTATTTACTACGCAGCACAAAAAATCTTTGAAGGGGAACGCGATAATGCTAAGGTATGTCTCTTTGATATTGCAGGTATTGAAGAGGTTGTAGAGCCTGGCGAAGTAGACCGCTTCTACATTAACTTCTGTGATCCATGGCCTAAGGCAAAACATGCTAAACGCCGCCTTACATATCACACATTCCTAGACCGTTATGCCCGCCTCTTAAAAGATGGTGGCGAAGTGCACTTTAAGACAGATAATGAAGGTTTATTTATGTTCTCTCTTGAAGAATTCAAAGCGTGCGGCTGGGAGCTTAAAAATGTAACGTACGATTTACATAGTACGGATCTTCCAAATGTTAAAACTGAATACGAAGAGAAATTTAGTAAAAAAGGGCAACCTATTTTCCGCTTAGAAGCAGTTAAGCCAAAAGTACAAAAGGAGGCTTAATATGGAAACACCGAATAAGGGGGATAGTCGGTGGGGCTCACTCTTTAGAAATGATTTACAAGGTATGCTCTTGCCTATAGTGCTTATTACTATTATTGGCAGCGTTAATATCTTTAGCGCCACCTATATCAGCTCTATTTATGAAAATACAGGGCTTTTAGGCTATTTCTGGAAACATATTGTCTTTTTGTTAATCTCATTGGCAGCAGGCATTATTTTATACCGCTATGACTATCGACAATTACAGAAGGATCACATGTTGCAACGCATTATGGTTGCTACGCTTGTTGGGTTAGTATTAGTACTCATCATGGGTGCCGTTATCAATGGTGCTCGTCGATGGATCTTGATCGGACCTATATCTGTACAGCCTTCTGAGTTTGCTAAATTGGCGGCTCTTATATGGACTTCTGCTAAGTTGAGTAGCTTAAGAAAATGGGGTAAACCTCGACATACGAATCCGCTGATTAATATGAAAGGCTATTTTGGTGAGCGCATCAGTTATATGTTTCCTATGTTGAGTTGGCCAGCAGTATTTGCAGGGTTAACATTCTTTCAACCTGACTTGGGGACAACGATACTAATCTTTGGATTTTCCTTTATTCTGATTTATTTAGCCGGATTTGATGGAAAATTCTTTGGTGGTGCCTTTGCAGTAGCAGGTTTACTAGGCTTTATTGCGGCTCGTTCGTCGCCGTACCGGTGGGAACGTATTCAGTCTTGGTTTGACCCATGGCCTCATGCGCAAGATATGGGTTACCAAACTGTACAAGGCCTGTTAGCCGTTGGTTCTGGTGGCTTTCTAGGGGAAGGCTTTATGCAAGGTACATCCAAGTACTTTTACTTGCCAGAAGCACATACAGACTTCGCTTTTGCTGTGTGGGCTCAAGAAATGGGGTTCCTTGGGGCTGTATTTGTTGTTATTTTGGTAGCAGCTTTCACCTACTATGGATTCCGAATTGCCAATAAGGCCCGTGATGAATTTGGTAAATGGCTAGCTATGGGCATTACCTTGCTCATTAGTGGTCAAGCCTTATTTAACATCGCCATGGTGTGTGGCATTATGCCTGTAACGGGTGTGCCATTACCATTTGTTAGTTATGGTGGTTCTTCTTTATTGATGAACTTTATGGCCATTGGTTTATTAGCGAGCATTGGTCGTCGTAATGTGGAAGGTGTAAAGCAGGTCGGTACAGTTGAGGATTTACCATCCTTACGTGAGGAAACGCAAAGCCGATTCAAACCGGCTGCTCCAAAGAGTCCTCAAAAAACGGAAATGCCTGGTCCATTTAGACCGAGAGAGACTAAAAAGCCTACTCGCAGACGACCTAGGTCTGAACGTTGATATTTAACTTATGTAGTATAAGGTGAATATATTTAGTGTGGATTGATATAGCATCTCTTAAGAGGTGCTGTATCAATGTAACGTACTTGTATTGTGTGTGAGGAGAAAAAATGAAGGATTATATTGATATCCAAGAACGCCCGTCCTGGGGTCGAATGTTGCCACTTAGTTTCCAACATTTATTTGCTATGTTTGGTTCAACTGTATTGGTACCATATTTGTTAAAAGTAGATCCGGCAACAGCTTTATTTATGAATGGTATCGGTACATTACTGTATTTATTTGTTTGTAAAGGTAAAATCCCTGCATATCTCGGATCTAGCTTTGCTTTCATTGCTCCTGTAGCAGGCGTATTATCTGCAGGTCTTGGCTATGAAGCTGCAAAGGGTGCCTTCGTTATATTTGGTCTTTCCTTTGTGATTTTATCTATTCTTGTTCGTTATATTGGTACTCGTTGGATCGATAAGTTATTCCCTCCAGCAGCGATGGGGGCTATCGTAGCTATTATCGGTTTGGAATTAGCGCCAGTAGCGATGAGTATGTCTGGCCTTATTGGTACTCAAGATTTAGGCATGAGCCACAGTCAAGCTATTTTTATCTCAATGTTTTCCTTGGTTGTTACCTTGCTTGGTACTGTTGTGTTCCGTGGCTTCTTAGCTGTAATCCCTGTTTTGATTGGCGTTGTTTCCGGATATATCTTGTCTGCCTTCATGGGCGTTGTTGATTTCTCTAGTGTAGAAGCCGCGCCATGGTTCTCTTTGCCGCAATTCTACGGTATGCCTGTATTCGATATCAATGCAATCATCATGATTATGCCAGCTCTCTTCGTAGTATTTGCAGAGCACGTTGGTCACTTGGTTGTAACTAGTAACATCGTTGCTAAAGACTTGATGAAAGAGCCAGGCTTACAACGTTCCTTGCTCGGTGATGGCCTCGCTAATATCCTTTCAGGGTTCTTTGGTGCTACACCAAATACGACATACGGTGAAAATATAGGTGTACTTGCTATCACTCGTTGCTTCAGCGTATGGGTAATCGGTGGTGCTGCAGTTCTAGCGATGATTGTTTCCTTCGTAGGTAAGGTTGCAGCTCTGATCCATGCTATTCCCGTACCAGTTATGGGTGGCGTATCCATTCTCTTGTTCGGTATCATCGCAGCATCTGGTTTGCGCATGTTAGTAGAACGTAAAGTAGACTACACAAACCCTGTTAACATGATTCTTACATCTGTTATCCTCGTTGTAGGTCTTAGCGGTGCAGAACTTGCGGTAGGTCCTGTAGTATTAAAAGGTATGGGCCTTGCCACTGTAGTAGGTATGGCGATGAGCATTACGTTGTTAATTCTTCAAAAAACAGGCGTTGGTAATGACCAATTGAAAAATACTGAAGTATAATTCAAGTTGCTAGTGAGGCTACCATATAAATCGTTGCGTTTATAAGCCTAATTTGTTTTTACTCCTTATAATAAACGACTACTAGAGCAGATGTATATCTGTGAAAGTAGTCGTTTTTATTAATTATCTTTATAAATTATTTTTAATATTGTATAATGAGTATATAAGTTGTATAAAATTAATTATAGAGAGGAGGGCCTATGGAGTTTTTAATTTGGATGGCTATAGGGATCGCCCTGATGGCGGTAGAACTCGTTGTACAGGGCGGTATTTTAGGGCTCATCGGTTATTGTGCATTTCTTTGGGGCGTTTTTGTAGCTCTTGGAGAAGGAACGGTAGCGCTGTATGCAGTACTAGGATTGACGGCCTTACTAATTGTCCTTATCATCGTGTTCTTTAATCACTTTGAAAAGACTTGGATAGGCAAATTATTTACCTTAGGGCAACGGTCTACGACCAAGGCTGGCTATGTATCTAATGATGTATTAGAGGACTTGGCTGGTAAAGAGGGGGTAGCTCATACTACACTGCGCCCTGCAGGTATTGCTAAAATTGATGGTAATTTGGTAGATGTTGTAACCGAAGGGGACTTCATCGATGCCGGTTCACCGATTGTGGTACTGCGTGTTGTAGGCGGCCGCAATATTGTTAGAAAGCGCGATTAAGCTTTCACCACATCGTCGTATATAATGGAGGTTATTATGGATGTAGGTATTTTAATTTTGATTCCCATTCTACTGATTGGGATTATGGTGTTCTTGTATATTGTGCCATTAGGCCTTTGGGTATCTGCTCTTGCAGCAGGCGTTAATGTAGGTATCTTCACACTCGTAGGTATGCGCTTGCGCCGTGTAAATCCATCCCAAATCGTAATGCCTTTGATCAAAGCCAATAAAGCAGGCCTTGATGTAAACGTAAATCAGCTAGAAGCGCATTACCTTGCAGGTGGTGACGTTGACCGCGTCGTAGATGCATTGATTGCCGCTGAGCGCGCATCTATTCCTTTGACATTTGAACGTTCTGCAGCTATCGACCTTGCAGGTCGCGATGTATTGGAAGCGGTTCAAATGTCCGTTAATCCTAAAGTGATTGAAACACCAATTATCTCTGCAGTAGCAAAAAATGGTATCGAACTCAAGGTTCGTGCTCGTGTAACTGTACGTGCTAATATTGACCGCCTCGTTGGTGGTGCTGGTGAAGCTACTATTATCGCCCGTGTTGGTGAAGGTATTGTAACAACTGTAGGTTCTTCTGAAGAGCATACAGATGTACTAGAAAATCCAGATCACATCTCTCGTACTGTATTGGGTAAAGGTCTTGATGCGGGTACTGCATTTGAAATCTTATCCATTGATATTGCTGACGTAGATGTGGGGCGCAACATTGGTGCTCAATTGCAAACTGACCAAGCAGAAGCGGATAAGAAAATCGCTCAAGCTCGTGCGGAAGAACGCCGTGCCATGGCTGTTGCGACAGAACAAGAAATGCGTGCAAAAACACAAGATATGCAAGCTAAGGTTGTGGAAGCACAAGCTGAAGTACCTAAAGCATTGGCAGAAGCTTTCAGAAACGGTAATCTTGGCGTTATGGATTACTACAATATGAACAATATTATTGCAGACACTAAAATGCGTGAAAACTTAGCAGATAGTGAATAGGAGTAGCTATGGACTCTATTTTGTCTACAGTGCTATCCGTCTTTTCGCATAACCCTATCATTGTTTTAGGTATCATCGCCTATGTTGCTTTTTCTATTATAAGAGGCAAGAATACGGAAGAGTCTGATGAGTATGAAAGCTATGAAAGTTCAAGTTCCGGAATGACTTGGGAGGATATGGAGCGCGAATACGGCATCTCCATAGAACGGAAGGTTGAAGAACCTTCATCGCAGGACTCAATTATTAAAGTAGATAACACATCATTTGAAAATCGTCCGAAAGATGATGTGTCTACACCTGCTACAGCAACTCAACAAGATCTTGAGGTTTTACCTAAGAAACGCCCTAGTAGCTCATCAAGCTATACGAAGAATACGACTCGCTTAGATCGTGAGA
Organism: uncultured Veillonella sp.; assembly: GCF_963524655.1. Classification (GTDB taxonomy): domain Bacteria; phylum Bacillota; class Negativicutes; order Veillonellales; family Veillonellaceae; genus Veillonella. Next base: position 8,571 of record NZ_CAURHA010000004.1, on the reverse strand, counting down.
CTGTTACAGAGGCTCCTCTAAATGAGCGATTAGCCGAGTTTAAACGAGATAAAGCATCTAAAGAGGGTCGTGTCCTTGTTGAAAAGGTGGGCGTTATAACTGCTCCAGCTGTAACCTCGACTCGCAGTCGTAAATCTAATCATGCTCTAAAAGAGGGGATGAAGTGGTCTATTATTTTAGGTAAGCCTAAAGCCCTTGAGCGAAGATATCGCTAGTTAAAATATCAGTATAATAAATGGACTGGTAATTAGTTAGTACATAGATATATTGATGGTTTGTGCACAGATATTGTGATAGCAACTAGAATTACACCTATCGTATGCGGTGCATATAATTACATATTGAAAGAGGTTCCTATTGGTCACCTATGTGACTATTAGGAACCTTTTTTGTATTGTCTTTTCTTGATGGAACTTTCACAATAATAGGGAAGGGAGTTCGTCCATAAGGAAAGGTGATGTTATGTATCGTAATGTGCGCGTTATACCAAAACAGTTATTAGAGCAATTATATGTAGAGAAGCAGTGGAGTGTTCGCGATGTGGCAGACTATTTTCAGTGCAGTGTAGATACTATTATGCGCCGTATGAAAGCGTACGATATTGAGCGGCGGCCTCTTAAAAAGGAAATTAATATGGTTCACGTACAGGCCTTGTATGAGACGGGGAAGTGGTCCCTGCATTCCTTGGCAAAGCGGTATGATGTGTCCACCACGACCATGGCAAGCCGAATGAGAGAATATGGTTTGGCTTGTCAGCGATCGAGTAAAAATGTATCTCTAGATGTAGTGCGCATTTGTAGGGCCTATAAAAGTGGGAATAGTACAGATGCTATTGCTCGAATGTATGGCGTATCTCGTTGGAAGGTGCACCATGTGTTGCGACATATGGGTATCTCTATGACAACTAAGGCTCGTAAGTCTCAACGAGTAGAGGAGATGGCATATTTATATATGCAGCACCACATGAGCACCGATGATATCGGTTTGGCCTATGGCGTTCGTGGCTCTACAGTGGCAATGTATTTGCGCGACCGAGGTATAGAAATACGAACCAATACTCTAGATTTAGACGAAAATAAGATTAAAAATCTCCGCGCGCAAGGCTATGGAGTGGCTAAGATTGCACAGGTCATGGGCTGTTCTGCCACCGCGGTACGAAAGCGATTAGCTATGAAAAAATATATCTCTCCTTGATGTAGTGTAGTAGATACTATATACTTAAATTTATACAATGATGGGAGGATTATTATGTTTGAAATTATTTCTGCTTTAATACCGTTTTTATTACTGGGCTTAGCGGCTGCTGGTTTATCTCGCGTCTCTGGTGTCGCTTTGTCGATGGTTATAGTGCCTACATTACTAATTTGGGGTGCTACTGCCGTTGATGTAATCGCCTTTATGTTGCTCTTTGTAGTGTACAACAACTTTACTATGGAAACACAAGATGTTCGCTTGGATTATAAAGACCTTGTGTTATTCCCGAAATGGCGCTTGTGCATTCCCTTTATTTTGAGCTTAGTTGCTGCATTCTTTGTACCTGCAGCAGGTATTGCCATTTTTATGGCCTGCTTCGTATTAGAATTGCTAGCTACGGTATATAAACGCATTCCTGAAAATAAACGACCTCGTTTACACCGTGTCGTGGTCACATCTATCTTGAGTGCTGTAGTCACAGCGGTAGGCGCTTATGCAGGTCCTAAAATTCCTGGTGACTACTACTTCATCTGTGCGGGCTTGGCGATTTTAATCATTACAGGCTTTGCTTGGTACGCAGGCAATCATCGAGATGCCTTTAGAGGTCCTTGGGAAACTATTTGGGCTGACTTTAATCTGTTCTTAGGTATGTTTGGTGTAGAGGCATCTTACTATCCAGCTGCTCTTACCCGTTCCATTCCAAATCCTATGGATCGCATGTTGCCTATGATTACTGTAGTAGGTGGTTATGCAGGTCTCATGGTAGTATTTGGCTTCTACAATATTTTCTCTATTCCTTCTTTGATTACCGCTATCGGTGCTGCTGTAGGTATTCGCCTCTTTGGCTTATATGAATTCCCTCGCAATGGCAGCTTCTCCTACTTAGCGATTGGCTTTGCCGTGGCTGCAGTAGTATGCTTGTACCTCGTATCTCCAACACCAATAGGCTTTGACCATATTAATACATTGGTATCTCAGCCAATTGGTCAATAATGGTTAGTATTTGAGTGTTAGTCGTTTATAGGATGGATTAAATTCGCCAGCAGTGATCTGATTCATTTGTTATCAACTGTGACATAGTTCATTTGTTATGGTGAAAGTTGAGTACATACTAGATTGTGAAAGGAGTTGATGCTCTGTGGCAGAAACAATTGAAACGAGACCATTTCCGCCATTCTTACCAAAGAATACGACGGTCATGATGATGGGGACATTCCCACCAACTTCCGAAAAGCGTTCTATGGAATTTCATTATCCTAACTTTCAAAATGATATGTGGCGTGTGTATGGCTTAGTATTCTTTGACGATAAGGAACACTTTAGAAAAGGTGAGGAAAAAGCCTTTGATGCGGATAAGATCAAAGCGTTCTTATCTGAAGCGGGGATTGCTTCTTGTCCTACTGTTTTGAAAGCTATACGCGAAAAGGGCAATGCATCGGATGCATTTCTTAAGGTTGTTGAACCTGTACCGCTTGCAGAGGTATTGGACCGAATTCCATACTGTAAACATATTGGTACCACCGGTGGTAAGGCCACAGAAATTTTGTTAAGTCTTTTGCCAGAAAAGGTTAAACTACCTAAAACAGGGGAGACAATTCCCTTTGTGTTTAACGGTCGTGAATTGACGTTAACACGATTGCCATCTACCTCTCGTGCATATCCATTAAGCCTTGCCAAAAAGGCTGAAGCCTATAAAAATTTCTTTAAGGCTTGTGGTTTAAAAACTAAATAGATTAAAATTAAATACATCTTAGAATAACACCTTTAATGGTTGAAGTTGAGTCTTTTGAACTCGCTACTAACTGTTAAAGGTGTTTTGTTATCGTAAATTTATATGAGTTTTAAAAATGGTTAATATTAGAAATGATATTACATTACATTGATTGTTATAAAAAATATTTATAAGGTATATAACATTTTAATTCTTGTTTTTTGAAATGAGAGGTCTATAATTAACCGTTGTTACAGATTGGTTGACAATCATTTTAGAAAATGGAGTTGATATTATGAATAAGGCTAAAGATGCCTTATGGACAAAATCCTTTGTCCTCGATACTTTGATTAATTTCTTAGTATTTTTGATTTACTATTTATTAATCGTTATTATTGCGGTAGTAGCAAAGGATAATCTTCATGCCACAGCAAGTCAAGCTGGCTTGGCCGTTGGTATTTATATTATTGGTACTGTTGTTGCTCGTTTGTTAGCAGGGCGGTTTATTAGTATCTTAGGCTGTCGTAAGATGTTGTACTTAGGTTTGTTGATTTACTTAATTTCCACAGCTATGTACTTCTACACACCTAATTTATTGATGCTCGACAGTGTTCGTTTCTTAAATGGTTTTGCTTACGGTATTACATCTACAGCTACAAGTACAATCGTAGCCGCTATTATTCCAATGTCACGTCGTGGTGAAGGGATTAACTACTATGGTTTGTCTACATCTCTTGCCGCTGCAGTAGGTCCGTTTTTAGGTATTTTGATGCTTCATAGCCTTGGCTATGACTTTATCATCGCCTTCTGTGTTGCTCTTATCATTCTTTGTGGTATTGGTTCCGTTATCATGAAATTTAATGAACCTAAGCTCGATATTGATTCTGAAGAACATAAAGGCATTAAAATTTCCGATTATATCGAACCACGTATGAATTCTATTAGTCTTGTTTCTATACTAGTAGGTTTTGCATACTCTGGTGTTATCGGTTTTATGGCCGCTTATACAAAAGATTTAAACCTTATCTTAGCAGGTACATTCTTCTTCGTTGTATATGCTGTAGTTATTACCATAACAAGACCATTACTTGGTATTGTATTTGATATGAAAGGGGAAAACTTCGTTCTTTACCCTTGCTTCATATCTTTAGCACTTGGTATTTTCTTGTTGTCTATCGCTCACTCTACATGGCTTATACTCTTATCTGCTGTATTTGTTGGTCTTGGTTACGGTACATTTATGTCAAACGGTCAAGCAGTAACTGTTAAAATCGTTCCTGTTCACCGCATTGGTGTTGCCACATCTACATACTTCATTGCCTTAGATATGGGCTTAGGTTTTGGCCCATACATTTTAGGTGCTATTAAAGAGGAAGTAGGTTATACAAGTATGTTCCATGTTACTGTTGTAGTAGCACTTCTTGCATTCGTTGCTTATTATTTCCTCTATGGCCGTTATGTAGGTACTGAAAAAGATCTTTCTTTGAAAGCTCGCGCTGAAGAAGAACAAATTAGAAATCGTAAACGTAATGGAAAATTAGCATAACATTAGCTATATTACTTATAATCACATAACATATAAAAAGTACTATACGAGATATCTCGTATAGTACTTTTTATTGTTAAGGTATCTTAGTATTCCATTGTATTCTATACTACTAGTTTAGTATTTAAATATCCTTTTAAATACCATCTAGTAGTATAGGTGCATGAGAAGTTACATCGTAACCTATTATTTCTCAATATTAACGATGTTTACGATAACTTCAACAGCTTTTTTCATGTCATCAATACATGCGAATTCATGTCGACCATGTAGGTTTTCTACGCCTGTAAAGATATTAGGGGTAGGGATGCCCATGAAGGAAATTTTAGAACCATCTGTACCTCCGCGGATAGGGTCGCAAAGAGGCGTGATGCCTGCTTTTTCCATAGCTGCTTTAGCTACGTTAACGCATTCCATATTGTCTTTGATGACATCGTACATGTTGTAATATTGGTCTTTTACAGATACTTCACATACTTCGCGGCCATAAATGTCGTTTAATGTTTGACCTGCTTGTAAGAAGAATGCTTTTTTCGCTTCAAATAATTCTTTATCGTGATCGCGAATGATGTAATTCATTTTACCGGTGTCTACTTGGGTTTCCATACTCATAAGCATGAAGAAACCTTGGCGTCCACAAGTGTGTTCAGGAACAGCAGCACCTGGTAGTAAAGCATCGAATTGCATTGCTAGTTTAGCACAGTTAATCATGATGCCTTTGGCAGTGCCTGTGTGAACCGATACACCTTTTAATGTAACGGTGCCGCCAGCAGCATTAAATGTTTCGTATTCAAGCTGACCGAGGCTTTCACCATCGATAGTGTAAGCATAGTCTACAGGGAATTGTTTAACATCAAAGTGATCTGCACCAGTACCGATTTCTTCGTCTGGACCGAAGGCACACATGATTTTGCCGTGTTTGATTTCTGGATGAGCTACGAGGTAGGCGAGGGCTTCCATAATTTCGCAGATGCCAGCTTTATCATCACCACCGAGTAAAGTAAGGCCATCTGTTACGACTAAGGATTTACCAATGTAATTTTTTAGATTAGGGAAGTCTGCACGACGTGTGTAGATTTGATGTTCTTCGTTAAGGCAAATGTCGCCGCCATCGTAGTTTTCTACGATGCGAGGTTTGATGTTTTCTGCGTTGTAATCAGCTGTGTCCATATGAGCAATGAAGCCGATAGCAGGGGCTTTTTCGTCTGTATTAGCATTGAGTGTACCGATGACAAAGCCGTTTTCACGATTGTAAATAACTTCGTCCAAGCCGATTGCTTTTAAATCGGGAACGAGTACGTTCGTTGCAAAATCTACTTGTGATTGCGTACTAGGAATAGTAGTGCTTTCCTCATTAGATCGTGTGTTTATACTTGTGTAGCGGACAAAACGTTCAACCATTGATTCCATAATAAAGCCTCCTCGTAAGTAAACATACCTGTTATACATGGCAGTATTCAATACTGTTACATATAGAGATTCTTAATTTACTTTCATTGTAGAACAGGGGCGATAAAATTGCAAAATAATTATTTATAGATGAAGCGATATTTTATTCGCATAATGCAGAGAAAACCATTGAACCATGCATAGTACCATGTTAGTATAAAGGTGAATAGTTATACGTTTGTACTTTTTTATGTTAGGAGGTTTTACTATGTCGGACGAAACTCGTTCAATTCCGCCCGTAGAACCGGTCTTGGATCCTAAGAAGGATTACGTAGAGATTAACTCATATGTAGTATTCTGGGGCCTATTCTATGCGGCAATTTTTACACTGGCCGTAGGTTATCTATGTTTGAAGATTGGTCAAACAGTAGATGCCTTTGCACCAGTATCTGTACTTGCAATGGGTACAGCAGTTATCTTGAAACGGCAAAATGCTTTTGCTGAAACGGTTCACATTCAGGCTATCGCTAGTTCTAGTACGAACACATTAGCGGGCGCTATGTTCTTCTTGCCAGCTCTATACATTTGGAATGTTACGGATGTATCCTTTGTGCAAATGGCGATTCCTATCATCCTTGGTGGCGTTTTAGGTGTTTTATTATGCGTTATGTTCCGTCGCTACTTCGTTGAGGAAATGCACTATGTGTATCCGTTCCCAAGTGGTCGTGCAGCCGCAGAAGTATTGATGAGTAATGAAGGTAGCAAAGCAAAACTCATGCTTGGTTCTGGTCTCATTGCTCTCGTGTATGACTTTATTCTTAATAGCTTAGGTTGGTGGGAAGAGGTTATTCGTACTACTACCTTTAAATGGGGCGCGGCTCTTGCTGATCAAACTAAATTGACTGCAGCCGTAGATACTGACGCAGCATTACTTGGTCTTGGTTACTTTACAGGTCTTCGCTATGCAGCGATTATCGCAGCAGGTTCCTTCTTCTCTTGGTTTGTATGTATTCCAATCGTGTACTATTTAGCGCCTGAACATATCATGCAAATTGGCGGTCAAGCTGTTCCTTTAGCAGAGGCTCCGATTCGTAAGGTATTCCTTGATTATGTTCGTCATATTGGTATCGGTATGCTCGCTATGGCAGGTATTATCGGTCTACTCAATATGTCTAAAGTTGTAGCAAGCGTTGTTAAAAATGCGGTGCTTGATATCTTTAGCTCTAAAACAACTGATGTTCATTTACTTCGTACACAACGCGATATTCCTACATCTTGGATTGGCGCTGGTATTTTGTTATGTACAGTGCTATTTGCAGCATATTTCCACTTTATGTATGCTGAAAGCTTCTCCCAAACAATCGTAGCATTCTTAATCGTTCTAATTATGTCCTTCTTATTATCTGTAGTAGGTATCAGCTCCATTGCTTATACAGGTACAGAACCAGTATCTGGCATGACAATCTTCATGATTATCATCTCCGCTGTATGCTTAACAGCTGCAGGTATGACTGGTAAAGTAGGCATGATTGCAGTCCTAATGATGGCATCCTTCATCGGTACAACTATCGGTATGGCTGGTAACTTCATGTCTGAGCTTAAAGTAGCTCATATGACAGGTGCTACACCTAAGAAAATGGAACAATGGCAAATCGTTGGTACTATTCTTTGTGCAGTCCTTTCTGTAGGCGTTATGATTCTCTTGAACGACGCATACGGCTTTGTAGGAGACCATGCATTAAATGCACCACAAGCAAACGCTATGGCTGCTATCATTGAACCTTTGATGACGGGTGGTAGTGCTCAATGGCCTTTATACATGGCAGGTGCATTATTCGCTATTATCTTGTGGATGATAAAAGTTCCACCTTTGGCATTTGCTTTGGGTACTTACTTACCAATGGAAATCAACACACCATTACTTATCGGTGGTTTGATTGCATACTTCGTACAAAATAGTACAAAAGATAAAGCGTTGGCAGATCTTCGCTTCGCTCAAGGTAGTACAATTGCTTCCGGTCTCGTAGCTGGTGGCGCTATTGGTTCCTTGTTCAGTGCGGTGCTCCGCATTGTAGGTATTGATGTATTTGCAGAAGCTTGGGTTGAAACTCCAGAAGCAACATACCTCAGTATCGTAATGTACTTATTACTTTGTGTATTCTTGTACAAAGTAGCTATGTACGTAAAAGCTAAAAAAGCATAAAAAGCGTAATAATTACCGCCTTTACCAAGTTTTATCAGGGCTTGGTGAAGGCGGTTTTTTTATATAGGTATAAAACTTCTTTGATATAACTAAAAACTATGTGAATTAAAACCTATTTATATGATTGGAATAATTGACCTTAACTATATCGAATGTTATCATAATAATATAATACCTCTAGAGGTATTATTTTTATTATGTTCATATAATGTAAGTATAGATATAATAGTTGATTAAAGAGAACTTCTGTTTCTAAGTAAACAGGGTTAAGTAGGGGCAATTATGAAATTTAAGAAAATCGCAGCTCTGTTAGGAGCTTTCACCATTGCTAGTAGCTTGTTTATCGCTGGTTGTGGCAATACAGTTACGAGTCAAAAGACATGGCGTGTCGGTACTGATGCGACCTATGCACCATTTGGCTTTAAAGATAAAGATAGTGGCAAGTTAGCAGGTTTTGATATCGATATTATCAATGCTATTGCAAAAGAAGAGGGTATTGAAGCGGATATTCAAAACTTGAACTTTGAT
>NZ_CAURHA010000003.1:0-73008 GCF_963524655.1 uncultured Veillonella sp. | reverse complement strand
CTTTATGAACAGCACCAACGATATCAGTTATGCTATTTAAATTATATTGTTCTACATATTCACTCATTTCACGAGCAATACGTGAAATGGCTGTTGGATCTACCATCGTAGCAACTCCAACTTGAACGGCTTGAGCACCAGCCATCATAAATTCGATAGCATCAGTACCAGTCATAATTCCACCAAGCCCCATAATAGGAATATTAACCCCTTTATAAACTTGGTGCACCATACGAAGTGCTACCGGTTTAACAGCTGGACCAGATAAACCACCATAAATATTACCCAATACAGGTTGTCGACGGTGAATATCTATGGCCATACCGAGAATGGTATTAATGAGACTTACCCCATCACCACCACCGGCTTCTACAGCCTTTGCAATTTCCACAATGTCTGTTACATTTGGTGAAAGTTTTACAATAACAGGTTTATCGGTAACTTTACGAACTGCTTTAGTTACTTGTTCAACTACCTTTGGGTCTACACCAAAGGCCATACCTTCACACTCTACATTTGGACAAGATACGTTAACTTCTAAACCTGCAATACCATCTACAGATAAAGTCTCAGCCATCCACGCAAATTCTTCAATGGTGCCTGCAGACATATTAGCAAGTAATGGTACATCGTATTTCTTTAAATCTGGCAAAATATCTGTAACAAAATATTCCGCCCCAGGATTTTCAAGGCCGATACAATTCAAAACACCAGATGGTGTTTCTGCAATGCGAGTACCGCGGTTACCATGACGACCTTTTGGAGTCAAACCTTTTACAGAGATAGCCCCTACTTCATTGCTTAGATCAACGTAGCCTGCATATTCAGGGCCATTACCAAAGGTACCAGACGCAGCGATAATAGGATTTTTCATCTTAATACCGCAATAATCGATAGCTAACTTTGGATTTGGCGTAACGGTGTTATTTAAATCGCGTTCACTCATTAAAAGAACACCTCCTCAGCCGGGAATACAGGACCATCTTTACAAACTTTATAGCGTTTACCTTCTGCACCATCACAACCACAGCCTAAACAACCACCTGTACCACAACCCATGCGCTCTTCAAGAGAAACTTGGCATGGTACATTGAGGTCTTTAGCCACTTGAGCTACACCTTTCATCATCGGCGTCGGACCACAAGTCATAACAGATGTGAAAGAATTAGCATTAATCAGATCTGGCATGATGGCCGTAGGAAAACCTTTTGTACCTACGCTACCATCATCAGTGGTGATATGTACTTTAACAGGCGTATCTTTAAATAAGTCAGCCCAGAAGGTTTCGCTTTCATTTCTAAAACCGAGAATAACTTGTGCTTCTTCCCCTTCTTTCAAATGGGAAGATATGCATAACATTGGTGCAATTCCTACACCACCACCGACGAGAAGCATATTCTTAGATGTAACAAATGGCTCACCCAAAGGACCTAAACAATCTAGAGTATCGCCTGGAACAAGGTGAGTCATAATCTCAGTCCCTTTACCTACGACACGATACAAAAGGGTAATCGTCCCCTTTTCTGCATCAAAGCCTGCATAGCTGATAGGTCGGCGCAATAATGGTGCCGTTGAGTCCGCTACGCGAACATTACAAAACTGTCCTACCTTTGCTTCTGCTGCTTGTTTTGGTGCGTGGATATCCATAATCCACACATCAGAGCCTATTTGCTCATTGCGAACGACTTCGCCCTGTTCTACATAGCCACTCATGATTATTACTCCAATTCAAAATCCTGTAACGCTTCTACAGTATAATTTGCATTATTTATACGATTTGCTACAACTCGTAATACTTCGCATGCTGTATTGAGACTTGTTAAGCAAGGTAGTACTAACGTGCCTTTTATCGTAAGACTACGCCCTCCTTCATGACTACTTCGCCATTAACGACTGTAAGTTTTGCTTTACCTTTAACAGTCATGCCATCGAACGGGCTTACCTTACCTTTTGTATAGAATTTATTGCGGTCTACAGTCCATTCTTCAGTTGTAGAGAATACTGTAATATCCGCTGGTTTGCCAACTTCAAGAACACCTGCATCGAGACGCATCAATTCAGCTGGACGAGTACTCATATTGTACACAACTTGATCAATGCTAAGTTTATCTGGACCGTAGGCATTTGTAATAACCGCTGCCAAAGATGTTTCGAGACCGCTGAAGCCATTTGGTGCACAGCAGAACTCATGGTCTTTTTCTTCAAATGCATGAGGTGCATGGTCTGTGATAATGGCATCAATTGTGCCATCTTTCAAACCTTCTAACAAAGCTTGACGATGATCTTCGGAGCGAATTGGAGGTGCCATTTTGAAAGCTGGGTTATATTCGCGTAAATATTCGTCAGTGAAGGATAAATGTTGGCTTGTAACTTCACAAGTTACATTAAGGCCTTTAGCCTTCGCACGACGAACCATATCTACCGTGTTTTTGCTACTTACGTGAGCGATATGGATATGACCACCTGTCATTTCAGACAATAAGATATCACGTGCTACAGCCAAATCTTCAGCTACGGCAGGACGACCAGAAACACCTAGCTCATAAGATACAATACCTTCGTGCATATGACCATTTTTAGTCAATGTAATATCTTCCGCATGGTCGATAACCATTTTATTGAACATGGAGGAGTATTCTAAAGCGCGACGCATGAAAGCCGCATTTTCTACATAGTGACCATCGTCGGAGAATGCAACTACACCTGCTTCAGCCATATCGCCTAATTCAGCAAGTTCTTTACCTTCAAGACCTTTGGATACAGCGCCGATGAATTCTACTTTAACTACACCAGTAAGCTCTACTTGTCTTTGCAAACCTCTTACTAGCATCGCATTATCTACTACAGGATTAGTATTAGCCATAGTTACAACACGTGTGAAACCACCTGCTGCAGCTGCTTGTGTACCAGAGTGGAAGTCTTCTTTTGCTTCTTGGCCTGGTTCACGCAAATGTGTATGAATATCGATAAGGCCAGGTGCTACGATAAGACCTGTTGCATCATATACTTCAGCGCCGTCTGCACTTAAATTTTGACCGATGGCTGCAATTTTACCATCTTTTACGAGCACGTCTACTACTTCGTTTTGTTTTTTCGCCGGATTTACTACCGTACCATTTTTAATAAGCAAGCTCACTACCGTCACCTCCGATAATAGTTAAGTACAATACAGCCATACGTACAGCTACGCCATTGCGTACTTGTTCTTGAATTACTGATTGATCAGAATATGCTACATCTGGCGCAATTTCAAGACCGCGGTTCATCGGGCCTGGATGCATTACCATTACATCGTCTTTAGCTAATTTCAGTACTTCGTTATTGATGCCAAAGATTCGTGCATATTCTCTATTTGTAGGATATAGTGCAGAGTGAATACGTTCTAATTGAATTCGAAGTACGTTTACTACATCTGCATTAGCAACTGCTTCACGAATATCATGGTGTACAGTAACACCTAGTTTTTCAAGTTCTGGATATACCATTGTACGAGGACCAGCTAGATGTACATCAGCACCCATTTTAGTAAGGCCGTAGATGTTAGATCTTGCTACACGACTGTGCATGATATCGCCGATAATTACTACTTTTAAGCCTTCAAGAGATTCTTTTTTCTCTAAAATAGAGTACATATCTAGCAAAGCTTGAGTTGGATGCTCGTGAGCGCCATCACCTGCGTTGATGATGATAGGATCAACTGCTTTAGTAGCATATAAAGGTGCACCTTCTGCGCTGTGGCGCATTACGATAGCATCTGTGCCCATGTAGGACATTGTTAACAATGTATCGCGGAAGCTTTCACCTTTACCCATGGAAGAGCCACTTGGAGAAAGATTGATAACGTCAGCCCCTAAATATTTGCCGGCCAACTCAAAGGAACTACGGGTACGAGTACTTGGCTCCATAAAGAGGTTAATAATAGATTTCCCCTTCAAAAGTGGAACCTTCTTGTCATCAGAAAGTACGATGTTCTTCATTTTCTTTGCCACATCTAAAATCAATTTGATTTCTTCAGGTGACACATTTTGCAAACCTAATAAATGTTTGCCTTTTAGGCTAACTTGTCCCATGATTTCCTCCTAACTCACGTAACAAAAAAGACCTTTTGCCCAGGGCAAAAGGTCAAATAGTTTGCACAAAGAAGCCCTTATGGGCGCTTCAACTATATTCCTTTTTCAGCCTCTCTGGACTAAATTAAAAGGTATTGTATTATGCAATGGTCTCTCGTACCATATACGCATTTTCTTTTTTTATTGTACTGAATCTACCTATGAAAGTCAATGTAAAACGCAAAATTCATAATGATTTTAAAAAGAGGACAAGCACATAAAATTGCTTGTCCTCTCTATATTTAAACAGCTTTTAACCCCTCACAATAGACTAATTTAACTTAAAAATTTTATCAATTGAAGTTAACAGTATTAGCCTAAAGGATAAATTCTTGGAGGATTGTGTTCTTCGTTTTGCTGTTCATTTTGCGGTGCCAATGGAGCTATCGGCGCAGTTTGCATCGGGTTCACTTGCACATATTGCTGATTTTGTGGCACTTGCGGTTGTCGTTGATCACGACGACGCGTATTTTGAGATGCTGTCGGTCTTGGCTTAGTTAATTCATCGATAGATACTGCATTTGGAATTGTTACATTCGGTGTATCTTCATGAATATCGTCAAGCTCGTTAAAGGATGGACCAGTCTTAGCAGCTTGAGCCGCTTTACGTTCCGCTTCAATTTGTTGTCGAGCAAGCTCCGCTCGACGACGAGCATTTTCTTGTTGTTCTTTAACGCGTTGAATCGCTTCAGCACGCTCTTTAGCTTTACGTTCGATTTCAGCTTGTGCCAACGCTTGTTGACGAGCCGCTTCGGCCTTACGTTCCGCTTCAAGATGCGCTTGGTATCGTTCCTCAGCAATACGGCGAGCCTCTGCGGCTTGGCGTTCTGCTTCAGCTCGTTCTGCCGCAAGTCGTTCTTGCTCTGCCTTACGAGTTTCTTCAACCAAGCGAGCTTGTTCGGCTTTACGGGCCGCTTCAATTCTCGCCTCTTCTGCTTTACGCGCTTCTTCAACACGTTTTGCTTCTGCTGCTAAACGTGCTTCCTCTGCCTTACGAGCAGCCTCAATTCGTGCTTCTTCAGCTTTACGAGCTTCCTCAGCACGGCGAGCCTCTTCTGCCTTTCTAGCCGCTTCAATTCGCTGTGCTTCTAAACGAGCTTTTGCTTCTGCTGCTAAACGTTCTTCTTCGGCTTTCTTAGCTTCTAAGGCCGCCTTTTCTGCCGCTCGTTGCGCTTCAAAGCGAGCCTTAGCCTCAGCCGCCTTACGTGCTTCCTCGGCTTTACGAGCGGCCTCTACACGAGCGGCTTCAATTCTACGCTCTTCTTCAAGACGTCTTTCTTCGGCTGCTATGCGAGCCGCTTCCGCTTTTCGTGCTGCTTCTAAACGTTCTGCTTCCGCCTTACGTGCTGCTTCGATACGTGCCAACTCAGCTTTACGCACTTCTTCCGCCTTGCGAGCTTCCTCAGCTTTACGTTCAAGCTCAGCCTTTCTAGCCGCTTCAATGCGTTTTGCCTCTTCTGCTTGTCGCATTTCTTCAGCTTTCTTAGCCTCTAACGCAGCTTTTTCTTTTGCCGCTTGCGCCTCTTGAGCCGCTTTTAATTCAGCTGCCTTGCGATCAGCTTCGGCTTTTTCTGCCATTTTACGCTCAATTTCAGCATGTTTGGCTTCTGCAGCCTTGCGTGCCATTTCTGCTTTTTCAGCAGCTAATTTAGCTTCTTCTGCTTTTTTACGAGCTAATGTTTCCTCTGCTTCTTTTGATTTTTTAAGTTGAGCTTCTTTCTTAGCTTCAGCAGCTGCTTTATCACTTAACTTTTTAGTTTCTTCATGAGCGATATTCTCTGCCTGCTTACTAGGTGTCAAAGTGGATTTTGTAGTATCTACAGTACCTTTATTGCTATCTTTACCACCTATAGGTCCAACCGGAATTTGCGTAGCCCCTTGAGTTGGATGACCTAAACTATCTTTTACATCCTTAGGAACATTAACAGCAATAGTTTGATGTTTTTGTGGATTTGCAAGAGATTCAGGGATTAACAAGAACCGTATCGGCAAGTTAGATGCCCCTGCAGGCATAAAGTTTAATGTTAATAAATCACCTGCGTTATAGTTACCCATGATGCGACTATCTAAAATAGTTCCATCTCCAAGTGCAGAGATACCATCAGCACCGCCAATATGATAGGTTCGTGTATCTGTTTGACCACGGCGAGCACCTTGTTGGTGTAATGCTTTCACCGTAAAGGAACCAGAATAGGGACCACCAAGAGGGTTAAAATACAATCTAAATGGTTCATTACCCTTTGTAGGAATTTTTAGTGTATAAGATACACCATAGTTACCACGATCGCGAACAAATGCTTTATTTTGCATTTCGTCTACACCGTTGATAAACATATCTTCACGATCATTACCGATTTCTACAAAAGCACCGCCTAATGTCGTATCAAATGGTGTAGTAACCTCCATATTACGCTTAGACCCAGTATAGGTACCACGCAACTGAATTTCATCAATAGGCAAATTTTTCGCCCAATGAGATGCATCTACAGCATCAATACCCATAGGTAGCATCATAACGCGAGCAAATACAGGCGCTTCCGTTTTAATATCTACAATCCCTGTAAATAATGCGTCTTGATATACAGGCGTTTGCTCTAAATCGCTAAATATTAGTTTACGACCTTGTGGTGGAATACTTAATGAATATAATGGTCTAGCATTAGGGCTTTCATTAAGAGGCTGTTCTAAATCTTTACGCGACAAATCACGACCAGCCGCAAAATAGTCAGGTGTGGCTACAGACTTTAACTGTCGCATTACATGGACTGTATTAGGATATGCCGTTTGATTTTCAAGAACAATAGCAATTTTATGAGGCTGATCCATTTCATTTACATGATAAAAATAGATACGGCCATTGCCATTAATTGTACCTGCACTAAGCGTACCACCTACAGGCCCTACGTATTCAGGGCTATCTGATAGGAGTAATGTATCCGTTTGAGCTACCAATGTGGGTGGTAACGGAGAGAACTGAAAATATCCAATTGATTGTAAATCTATATCACGAGCCTCTACATGGCCTGTAATAGCAGCCATGGCGGCCATAGCCGCAGCTACACAATATCTTGATTTATAAGAAAACATATATTATTACCTCTATATTTCTTCAAGCCCCATCGGGTCATATGTAAGTGCTAATGCTTCAATCTTTTTAAGACGGTGGCCAATGCCCGATTTAGACAGTTCACCATCCATTAACTCTTCTAGCTCTTTTAAACTCGCTTCGGGATTTTCCCACCGAAGTCTTGCAATAACTCGCAATTTTTCAGGCAGTTCTTCAATACCGATTTCTCTATCAATAATACGGATGGCTTTTACCTGACGTACCGCTGCATCTACAACCTTTTGTAAATTTGCAGTTTCACAGTTTACCTGTCTATTAATCTGATTTCGTACAGTCTTCATAATCCGTACGTTTTCAAATTCCATCAGAGCAGATTGAGCACCCATGATTTGTAAGCAGTTCGTCACTGCATCGCCTTCTTTAAGGTATACTACATACTCTTCCTTGCGCTCTGTCAATCCAGCGTGAATGTGAAAGAGCCGTAACACATGGATAATCTCCCGTGCAAAACTTTCATTACCCGTCATAAACTCTAAGTGATAATCACTTTGCGGTTTATTAACGGATCCTCCCCCTAGGAATGCACCCCGTAAAAAAGCACGTCGAGACTCCATAGACTTGAGCCAACTGCGTGGAATTTGTTCAGTTACAGGCCATAGTGCAAGGTCTTCTAAAGCTTGACGCCCCTCCATAGATGGCTCTACAGATAAGGTATACATATTTTTCTTACGCAAGTTTAAGCCTTGTCGTACTAATACATTAGTAGGTAATTCGTATTGTTTCTTTAAAATGCCTAGCAAACGACGAGCTACCGCATTATTAGCCGTAGCCAATCGAATTCCCACGGCACCTTTCATACCTAAAATGATAGATCCACCCATGCGCAATAAGCAGGACGCTTCAATTTTCATGGCCACATCTGCATCACTAGAGGATTCATATTGGCATAATTCATTTTTTACATCTTCTGCAAATGACATGGGTATCCTTTCTTATTAATGATCGTCTCGTTGGAGATAATATTCTAGGATATGTGGTTCTGTGTTAGATTGCATAGCACGAACGATATCCATAATGACTTTGCCTAACCGTTCTGGATCATGAACAGCTGGCTTTTTAGAACTAATCAAGGTAGCACGAATTGTACGAATACCTTTAGCTTGTAATTTTTTCGTATCTAATGCTACAGGTTCAGAGCCTACAGCACTATATTGCTCAACCATTTGAATTGGCAACGGACCGTCATTAGCAAGGACGGTATCTACAATACCTTCCCCACCATGAGCAATTAAAGCCTCTACATGGTCATTTAATGTATAACCCGTGGTTTCACCTGGCTGCGTCATAACATTAGCAATATAGATTTTATTGGCCTTACTTGCTCTTACATGAGAGGCAATCTTATCGGTCAACAGATTTGGAATAATACTAGTATATAAACTACCAGGACCAAAGATGATTACATCTGCTTCATCGATGGCACGCAAAGCAGCACCTTCCGGTTTTGGTTGAGCAGGATCGCTGTAAATACGTTGAATGCGCTTTCCAGAATTCGGAATATTACTTTCACCTTCTACGATAGTACCATCAGTCATCTCCGCTACTAATTTAATGAACTCAGTAGACGACGGAATTACACGACCTCGTACACGCAACAATTTACTAGCCGCTTCAAGCGCTTCCTCCACATCGCCATCATATACTTGAGCAAGTGCTGTGATAAAGAGGTTACCAAAACTATGCCCAGATAGCTCATTTTCCCCTTCAAAGCGGTAACGGAACAGGTTTTCCATAACCCCTTCTTGTTCAGCTAATGCAATCAAGCAGTTTCTCAAATCGCCAGGAGCAATCATTTTAAAATCTTGACGCAAGCGACCAGAAGAACCGCCATCATCAGCCACAGTTACAATAGCTGACAAATTTGACGTATGAGACTTCAAGCCACGCAATAAGTTTGATAACCCCGTGCCACCGCCGATAACGACGATTTTTGGGCCCTTATCAAGGCGAATATTCTGAAAAATAATATCCGATACTTTGCTATCAGGATTTGGTAATACAGCACGAATAATCGTTTTAATAACCTTACTCGTACCGATGAGCATCAGTATAGCACCGATGGATAATAGTACAAATCCTACAGCAATGAGAACATTATAATTGTAAAAGCCCGTTAAATCATAAGAAAAGGCTAGTACAATATCTTCAAGCACGGCAAGCCATTGATAGTTAAACATCAATGAAATACCAATAATTAATAGACCTACACCAACACTAAACAGGGCAAGCCAACGTTTTATATTTAGGCCCGGACTTAGCCACCGGAACCATCTTTTTCGCAACATAAGAACCTCTATCTAGTTACCAAGTGTTTTAATTTCATGAGGATTAAAGTCTTCTTCTACATTATTTTTCATCATATCTCGATGTTCAACAGATACACGATAGCCTTTTTCTAACAAGTGAGAATATAATGATTCTGCCATAGCAACAGATCGATGCATACCACCAGTACAGCCTACCGCTACGATAAATTGAGATTTACCTTCTTGTTCATAATTTGGTACAAGAAAATCTACCGTATCAAAGAAGCGTTTTTTAAACTCATCTGTTACTTCAAAGGAATGAATATATTCATTAACGGCCTTCACGCGACCTGTTTTATGTCGGAATTCAGGAATATAAAACGGATTTGGTAAGAAGCGTACATCCCATACCATGTCCGCATCGAGAGGAATACCATATTTAAAACCAAAGCTAACTACCGTAATAGCCATGCCATGACCTTCATCCACTTGAGTAAAGCGAGTTTTTAAATACTCTTTAAGACTAGCTGTTTTCATATTTGTAGTATCAATGATGAAGTCTGCTTTATGGCGTACAGAATTAAGAATTTGACGCTCTTTTTTGAGACCAGTCGTAATCAACCCATCTGGAGCCAATGGATGGCTCCGACGACTTTCTTTATAGCGACGAATTAATGTTTCATCAGTAGCGTCCATGAATACGATTTCAAAATCTACCTTCATATCTTTTAATCTATCAAGAGATGAAGAGAGAGCTTCAAAGAACTCACCACCACGAATATCTACCACTAAAGCTACCCGATTTGTACGCTCCCCACCTTGACGGCAAATTTCACTCAATTTTGGAATCAGCACAGGTGGAATATTGTCGATACATAAATACCCCATATCCTCTAAGGCCTGTAATACTTGAGTTTTACCAGCACCAGACATGCCAGTAACGATTAATAAACGAAAGGCTTCCATAGTTTTACTCCATTATAAAAGATTCTCTTCAATCCAGCGGGCTACACCATCTTCATTATGGTGACCGCAAATTGCATGGGCTACAGATTTCACATGATCAGTAGCATTTTCAACCGCTACTGAATAACCGGTTTCACTGAGCATTGAAATATCATTCTCTGCATTGCCAAAGGATATAATATTCTCTAAATCGATGTGATTATCAAAAGCTAACTGTGCCAAAGCACGCCCTTTAGATACATTCGGAGCAATGATTTCTAAAAAGTCACGTTGACTGCGAACTAATGTAACTACATCCCCCACGAAAGGCGTTAAGGTATCAATAATTCTATCAATACCTTCTACAGTATCGATAGCAATTAATTTATTAGGTTCGGATATTAAGTTATATAATTCATCCCCTAAAAACTCCGCTTTAGCACCTGTCTGGGTTTCATAGAGATCGGACTGCCATGTTTTATGGTGGCATAATAAGTGATCATCCACATAGGATTGAATGTGCCAATTGTATTGTTTAGCTAAATCAAAAATACGACGTACAGCCTGAATAGAAACAGTCTGCTCAAAAAGCTTACGCCCCGTCTCTAACTCTTGAATAAGGCCACCTGAAAATAAAATCATCGGTACATTACCAAGCTGTAAAGCCAAGCCAATAGGCTTAGCCGTCTGGTACATGCGCCCCGTAGCTATAGTGATGGCAATCCCCTTTTTATGCAGCCTTTGTAATACATCTACAGTATAGTCAGAAACAGTATTATTGCTGCGTACCAAGGTTTCGTCACAATCGATAGCCACCATTTTAATACGAGAAAAAGAAGGATTCATATTTGCCTCCTTTATAGGAAAATCTAATACTCTTTATTATACCATTTATAGCACTCATATACATAGAAATAACCTAGTTTCACGTCAATAAACTTGATATTTATCTATTATTTAACCTTACTAATAAATAAACCCCAAAATTGTTTTACGTACATCATGAATATTAAAATGTTAAACTTAAATGACACAATAAAAAGTCTTATATATCAATTTCACATAGATCTATATATTTTACGCACAAAAAAGAGACTCCCGAAGGAGTCTCTTTTGTATTGATAACTATCAAATTAGAATTTGTAGTTAAGGTCTGCACGGTAGAAGTCAGCGTATTCAGCACCGTCTTGAGTTTTCCAGTCGAAGCCGTAGTATGCGGACAAGCCTACGTTGTTTTGCAATGCGTAGTCAACAGTTGCCATCCAACCTTTAGCATCTGTAGTGTACATATGGTTCCAAGTAGTATCTACGATTGGAGCATTAGCTTTTTGGTTGAAGTATTGAGCTTTTACATCCCAAGTACCTTGTTTTTTGATGTTGTAGTTACCGAAACCAACGCCTGCAGTCCAAGCTTGAGATTTGTCAAGGTTGGAAGCTTTCAACCATTCGCCGCCTACCCAAACTTTGTCAAAGTTAGCGTCAGCGTTGAAGCCGTAGATATTTTTAACACCAGAGTCTTGGTTTACGCGATCGTAGAAACCACCAACCATAGTGTGTTTACCTACTTTGCCGTTAAGGTTAACAAGTACGTTAGTTACGTTTTGATCTTTAGTTAAGCCAGCTGCTTCGCCGGATACTGCGTAACCGTAAGCTACTTGAGCGTTAACTTTGTCGTTACCAGCGTTGAATTGAACACCGTCGAATGTGCCATCGAATGCAAGACCGCCACCAGCTACTTGACCGAAACGACCAGCTTTCAAGGATACGCGTTCACCGAATTTGTGGTTAACATAAGCGCGGTCAACAGACACACCTACGTTAGAACCATTACGGGAATCACCTAATTCGAAGTTGTTGGAAGCAACACGAACTACTGCATCAGTACGGTCGTTAACTTTTGCGTTGAATTGCAAACGTGCACGAGCGTCGAATTTGGATTTAGCGTGTTCAGCATCACGGTAACGAAGACGAGCATCACCAGTAACTTTTACGTTACCAACGCGGTCTTCCAAACGAGCTACACGAACGCCCAAGTTGTTCAATTCGTTGGAGAATTCATCAGCCAAACGGTTGATCATAGCTTGTTGTTCAGCGTTAGCGCGGTCTTGGTTAGCCATAGCTTTAGCTACCATTTGAGCCATTTCGTAACGAGTGATGTTGTTTTGGCCTTTGAAAGTGCCATCTGGGTAACCGTTAACGATACCAGCGTTAGCCAATTGGGAAACTGCTTGGTATGCCCAAGAATCTGGAGTTACGTCGGAGAATGGGTTAGCTGCGAATGCAGTAGTTACACCCAAAACTGCTGTTGCTGCGAAGATTGCTGCGAATTGTTTTTTCATAGTTGAATTCCTTCTTTCTGAAAAAAAATAGAAATATAAAATGTTACAAGTTATAACATTCACATTCTACTCCGTTCTTCAGATTAAGAATTTCTGGGAGTGTCCACGTTTCCTCGCCACATTCCACATCGAAGTTCTTCGTTTCATGTGTTTGTTATCTCTTGCTACGGTGATATTAGCATAACCAAATTTTCGTGTAAACCCTTTTTTCTCATTTTCATTCTCATTATAAAAATTTTATAATTTAAAATGCCTTCAAATTTAGATGATATCTAGTTTTGTGAGGCATAATTTTTTTCAATAAATTTATTAAATTTATCTGTTTTTAGTTTAAATGAGATTATTTATCACCTTTATTGTTAAGTAGTGCTAATTAATGAATATAATATTAATAATCTATTAAAGGTTTTATGCAAAACGATTCATAAATACCTCATACAATATATTGTATCAACAATACTGTGAACTACTAATTTATTCGATAATCTAACTCTACTTATATATATATTTATTTTACTATATATATACTATTATATACAAAAGATAGTAAATAAGTTTTTATACAACAAAAAAAGACTTCCGAAGAAGCCTTTTTTTGTTTGTGAGGGAATTAGAATTTGTAGTTTAATTCTGCACGGTAGAAATCGGAAAGATCATTACCGCTTTGGTCTTTAGAGTTGAAACCATAACCAGCAGATAAGCCTACGTTATCTTGTACTGCGTAGTCTACGCTAGCCATGTAACCTTTGTAACCATTAGATGTATTTGTTAAGTCATATGCTTGATCCCAAGTGGAGCTTACGATTGGAGCGTTAGCTTTTTGGTTGAAGTATTGACCTTTTACATCCCATGTACCTTTTTTAGCGATGTCGTAGTTGCCATAACCAACACCGGCTGTCCAAGCTTGGGAGTCATTTACGTTGGATGCTTTCAACCATTCACCACCAACCCATACTTTATCTTTACGGAAGTCCGCATTGAAGCCGTATACGTTTTGGCTATCAGAAGTTACTGTAGCACCGTTGTGGTTTAAATTGCCGCTAGATAATTTGGAGTAGAAGCCACCAACTGTAGATTCTTGACCAACTTTACCTTTAAGGCCTACATAAGCTACGGAAGGGTTATCAGATTTGGAGTTGCCTGCAGCAGCGCCGTCTACCATGTAACCGTAAGCACCTTGTACTTGAACTTTATCATTGCCTACATTCAATTGAGCACCGTCGAATGTATCATCGTACATTAAACCACTACCAATTGTTTGTTGGAATCGACCACCTTTAGCGGATACATGATTACCAAATTTGTGATCTACATAAGCGCGATCGATTTTTGCGTCAGCACCTTTTGTGGAGTCACCAAATTCATAGTTACCTTTTACACGAACAACTGCTTCAGTTTTGTCATTTACTTTAGCGTTGAATTGTACACGCGCACGACCATCTGTTAAGGATTTACCATTGGAGTAAACGCCGCTATCTTCAGAACCTTGGTGACGAATACGCATATCACCAGTTACTTTTACATTACCAACGCGGTCTTCCAAGCGAGATACGCGAACACCTAAATTGTTCAACTCGTTAGAGAACTCATCAGCTAAGCGATTAATCATTGCTTGTTGTTCTGCATTAGCACGGTCTTGGTTAGCCATTGCTTTAGCTACCATTTGAGCCATTTCGTAACGAGTGATGTTGTTTTGGCCTTTGAAAGTGCCATCTGGGTAACCATTAACGATACCGGATTGTGCTAATTGAGATACTGCTTGGTATGCCCAGCTATCTGGAGTTACATCGGAGAATGGGTTTGCAGCGAATGCTGTTGTTACACCTAATACTGCTGTTGCTGCTAAAATTGTGGCAAATTGTTTTTTCATAATGAATTCCTTCTTTCTTTTCATATAAGAATATATATTCGCAGAAGACATTCACTACATATGTAGTATCACTATGAAAGATCTATTAGGAGTGTCCACGTTTCCTCTACTAATTATCTATCTTAGATCAACCACTTTGTGGTGTCGTCCTTCTGTGATGTGAATATACCACCACTCAAAAAGTTTGTAAAGCATTTTACACAACTAAATTTGATGAAATTTCATTCATGAATAAAAATAATCTCATAAACATTGATTTTTACTGCATTTTCTAAAATTAAATTTTACACAATTTCATTTCTTAAACCTATTTTTTTCTACTTATTTCATCCAATCAACACTAATCATTAATTAATTTTTCTAATTTATTTGTATTACATTAAATATTTCGTTTTATAAATGTATGGTTCAAGACTTTCATTTAATATATTTCCTTCTTTTAAATCATTAATCTTCTTTATATAACGCTATATACTAATGTATACTACTAGAAACCATTTACAATGTTGTAAGGCCATCGTAATTTTAACAAAAAAGCCTATCTACAATGTCATTTGATATGTCCCCCCCTTTACTGTTGTCCAGTAAAGGGGGTACATATCAATTACATCAATAGATAGGCTTTTACCATTATTAAATTGCGTAGGATACAAATCCTAAAATATGATCTACAGGTACAGGGCCGATAAAACGACTATCGCTAGAGTGATTTCGATTATCCCCCATTACAAATACATGACCATCTGGAACGATTACAGGCGTAGAACGAGTAAAGTTCATTTTAGGATCTTTAGTATATGGCTCTTGTAATTGTTCCCCATTACGCCATACGTGACCATCTTTAAACTCTAATACATCACCAGGGCGACCGATAACGCGTTTTACCCATACATCATTAGTTTGAGCAGCTTTATTAAAAACAGATGCGTAATTCATCAATGGCTCTTTCACATCATCTACCCAAGTACGAGCACGATTGACACGGCTATCGATGATAACAATTTGACCGTAATCTGGCATTTCATTCATGATATGGTGCCATTTTGTAACGATTAAATATTGGCCATTGTGCAATGTATCATCCATAGATTCACCAGATACACGTGTTGGTTGAATCAAAAAGATGTGAATTACCATAGCAATAATCAACGCTAACACGATGGCATAAATCCAATCTAGAATTTCTTTTATTATTGTATTACTTAATTTATTACTCATATTATCCCCTTAATGACCACCTTTTGTAAATCTTCCACCAAAGACATCATGTACGTCTTGAATGGTAATAAACGCAGCTGGATCGACTTCATAAACGGTATCCTTTAATCTTGTAATCTCAAGACGTGTTACTACAGAGTATAATATATGCTTCGGTTGTTTTAAATAACCACCTTCACCATACATAATTGTAACACCGCGGTTAAGATTAGCATTTAATGCATCTGCAATATCTTTAGAGTTATCCGCATCAGTAATAATCATAACACCTTTAGATTCTTCAAGACCTGTAATGGTTACATCAATCATCTTATAGGCAATGAAATAAGCAATTAAAGAATACATTGCACTATTCCAGCTATAAACAAAGCCGGCTGCCCCAAGAATGATTAAATTCATAGCCATTACGATTTCACCTACCGAGAAAGTAGACTTCTTATCCCAAATAATAGCTACGATTTCAGAGCCATCTAAAGAGCCACCATTACGAATAATAAGGCCCACACCAATACCTAAGATTATACCACCAAAGATAGAACCTAAAAATGGATCTGTCGTAATAGGTGTAAAATCATGAGCAAAGTTAGAGAATATAGCCATCCAGACAATGGAAAACAATGTAGATAAAGTAAACCCTTTACCAATTGCTTTATATCCTAAATACAAGAATGGTAAATTGATAAGTACTACGAAAATACTAAAGGATATACCAGATAATTCCGCAGCCATCAACGAAATACCAACTACACCACCGTCGATGATGCTATTGGGTACTAAAAATAAATCTAAGCCCACCGTATAGATAAAGGCCCCTAAAATCATCATTACACAACGCATAATAAGGTTTGACCAGTTACGCGTTGAAGTCTCACTTGTCATGTACTTCTCCTTTTCCGTATAACTGCTCCATAGCATGTAATCGTTTTTCTTCTAACTCACTAGAGCTTATCGTCGCTTCTTTTACTTCGATTTTACTTTGAGCCAATTGCTTTGTATAGCGTAAGCCAATTACAAGCGCCGTTAAATCATCTACAGGTTCAGGTGGAAACTGCATAGATGTAGGAAGAAACTTGCGCCATCCTGTAGGTGGATTGTATTTCCAATATAATTTACGCGCCTCTTCTGTACTATGAGATTCATCGATTAAGCTTGTAGTGATTTTATGATTACGTCCAATTTGTTGAAGAGATGGATATAAATGTTTATGATTCGTACCATTTCCACAGACAATATGAACGTGTCCAAAATATTCTGGTAGTAGACGTTCAATATCCTCCTTGAAGGTCTTCGTAGAAATAATGTTGCGACATACCATAGATCCATCAGGTGTTACAATAGCAACACCTGTTTTTTCATTACCTGGGTCTACTGCCAAAATATATGTATTTTCAGTCATTTAACTATCCTCTTTGTAAATACAGTAGTTATATTTTAACATAAAAAGAAGGTCTTATGTAAAAATTTACATAAGACCCTCTCTACTATAATGTATGAAACCAACATACTTATATTAATTTGTTTGCATTTTTACCCTATCATTTAGAGCAGGCATTTGAGTAATACGCAATTTAAGATGTACAGGACCAGAAGAATACGTATCGCCATCTACATAAGCCTCTACATGAACCTTGCCATGCATTGTGCTGACACGCCTAATGGCAGTAAATAAATCATCGCCTGGTATGGTCCCAATATCCCCAGATAAAGAGTCAGGTATAATACCTTTGGCTTTTGCTTTTTCATTTACTTGTTTCAAGAATTGAAGCATAGAGGATTGAGCATTGCTACCACCATCCATAACAGTAGAGTGAATAACTTCATTGTTCTTATAGATAAACTGTTGTGGATACACTTGGATAAGCGCTACTGCAGGTTCACCAGAAATAATATTTCCTGCCGCTACAACTTGAACAACCATTGGTGTCTTAGAGTCGATTAACTTTTGAGTAGCCACCTCAATATTTTGACGATCAACATAAACTACAGCTTGACCTTGATCTTCTATACCAAGACGGCGCAAGACTAACTGATTAGTATCATCAATAATATGCTTGATAGTCGCATTACTATCTTCAGCACTCAATCCAGGACGAACAACAGCTTGGGCTAATAATTGATCTACTTGGAATAGTATTGTCCCTTCCCGCAGATGAATAATGCCATTTTGCAATTGTTCTTGTGTATTTTGTAGCTCTTTTATATGGGCTTCCATCTTAGCTCGAGTAGCCTCAAGATTAGCTAACTTTTTAGATACCTCTGCATAAGATGATTGTAGCGATGCAAGTTCTGCTTCAGTAGCATCCTTAGCTGCTTGAGCACTAGCTAATTCAGCTTTTGTAGCTTCTACTTCGCGACGAATTTGTTCTATTTCGGCCATTCGCTCCTCAAGCTCTTGCTTATTTTGTTCAAGCAAGGCTTTACCACGAATAAGCTCTTGTGTCTTTGCAGCAACCTCTTCATTAAGATGTTTCATATCCGCTCTCAATTGGTCCATACCAAACAATGCAGTTCGCACACTTTGAGAGGTAAAGGATAAAACACCTACTGTAGCAGCGGCAACTAGTAGACCTGTTACAATAGTAACAATAATCGATGTATGCTTAGGTCGCAATCCAAAGAGGGACATGCGACGCTTACCAACTTTGGTGCCTAACTTATCTCCCATGTAGGCTATTAGACCACCCATAAGGGCAATAATTATTAAGATTTTAACACCTACTACCATCGAGTCCCTCCTTTCATAAGATTACAATAGTCAAATCAATTATAAAACTAGATTTCCTAATTCTAGTTTATCTCTTTATCCCAGGTTACTTCGATACGCGCCAATTTAAATATAAGCCTGCGATGATACCTAATGTATCAGGTATTAATGCAGCTAATACAGTTGGCATCGCTCCACCTTTACCTAAAGCACCAGCAAATGTCATTACACCATAGTAGATAAAGATGATTAGAATACTAATACCAAAACCGATTGATGAGCTAGAACGTTGTTTTTGAAGTCCTAGTGGTGCACCTACTAAAGCAAAGACAAAGCTAGCAAGAGGAATTGTAAAACGTTGGTACATTTCCATTTCCAACTTATTAGCATTAGTATATGCTGCCTTATATGCTTTAATTTGATGACGCAACTCCTTAATTGTTAATTCTTCAGGTTTGCGTTGATCTTGCTGAATATCTTTTGGAGCAGATTTAATCGGTAAGGATTGTTCCTTAAACTTCATAGTTCGTTCTACACCATCTCCAGCAGATACGTCATAGATAATACCATTTTGCATTACCCAATACTGACCATTCCAGATAGCAGTGTCAGCATTTTCAACTTGCTGTAGTTTGCCACCTTCTCCAAACTGTTGCACCGTAATCATAGACAACTGTTTAGTCTCAGCATTGTAGCTCTTTGCATACATTAATGTACCTAACTCATCGCCATTCATCGCTTTCAACACAATGTGATTTTGTGTTTGAGGAGTCGCATTTTTCATGATTTCTTCTCGTACAATAGTTTGATACATATGGTTTGTACGAGGTACGACAAATTCATTAAATGCTACCGCTCCAATAGAAATCATAAGAGCAATGATATATACTGGCATCGCAAGACGCAAGAAGCTAAGGCCACCGGCACGCATAACTACAATCTCACTAGTACTACTCAAACGACTAAAGGTCATAAGAGACGCCAGGAGTACTGACATAGGGAATGTTAAGATAACAATACTTGGTAAGGCCAAGACAAAGGCTTTCATAACAAGCAATAATGGTGCCCCATATTCAGTAATGTATTGAGCAATTCTAAATAATGTGCCTGTACCAATAAAAATACTGGTAAAAGCAAATACCCCAAATAGGAATGGGCCTACGAAGGCTTTTAAAATATATTTATCTAATAATCTCATCGTCCCTCCTATAATCTAAAGTTATCCCCTAAATAATGTTCGCGAGCGATTGGGTCGTTTGCGATTTCATCAGGGGTACCCTCTAGGAGGATTTTGCCACTACTCAAAATATAGGCTTTATCTACAATCCCCAATGTTTCACGCACATTGTGGTCTGTAATCAAGATACCTATACC
The DNA here is from genome assembly GCF_963524655.1 of uncultured Veillonella sp. Classification (GTDB taxonomy): domain Bacteria; phylum Bacillota; class Negativicutes; order Veillonellales; family Veillonellaceae; genus Veillonella. The sequence goes on along the minus strand of NZ_CAURHA010000003.1, from coordinate 53,076 downwards.
TCGATTTTTAACATGTAAAATAATTTGTTGAATATCCGCTACTGCAATTGGATCGACACCAGCAAAGGGTTCGTCCAAAAGGATGAAGTTAGGTTCTAGTGCAAGACAACGAGCAATTTCTACACGACGTCGTTCACCACCAGATAATTGCATCCCCATGCGATCACGAACATGACCGATATGGAATTCTTCAATTAACGACTCCACAATAGCCTCAATCTCATCAGATGTTTTCGTCGTAGTCTGTAGCATAGCACGAATATTATCCTCTACAGACATAGATCTAAAGATTGATGCCTCTTGTGGTAGGTATCCAATACCTTCAGCAGCCCGTTTATACATAGGGATATTGGTAATATCCTTGCCATCAACGGTAATGATGCCCGAGCTTGGTCTTTCAATACCTACAATCATATAGAATGACGTAGTTTTACCGGCCCCATTAGGACCTAATAGACCTACAACTTGCCCTTTATCAACGCGTAGACTTACCCCATCTACAACGTTTCTCCCGCTAAAGGTTTTAACTAAGTTTTTGGTTTCTATATACATATACTATCCTTATTTATTCGGAACAATGATGAGCGTACTACGGCCACCTAATGTTTCAGCAGAATCATCAGCTAGACGAATTCTAAGCTCTGGCGCGTTTAGCACATTGCCATTTTGAACGGCATGAGCAGAACCAGATAAGAGTACAACACCATCATTTTGGTTTGGTGTTTGTGTGTATGTAGCTCGGTCTGCAGAACCAGATACATTTCTTTCAGGATTATTGAAAGTTACATTACCTTGTGCTACTGCACGAATCTCCTTCAGCCAACCTTCTACTTGATCACCTGTCAATGTTGTACCTTCAGCAATCAATCGAGCATTACCACTAACGAGACCATATTCGGAATCAGTACTATATTCCACACTGTCACCAAAAATTTGGCGATCACCACGTTGTAAATGAACACCACCACTAGCAGTAAATTTATTATTGTTGTAACTATGAACTGATTGAGCAGACATAGCCATATCAGAACCAATCAAAGATACACCACCTTCAAGACTTGCTTCTTGAGTTTTTGTGTTGTACCAACCATTGGCACCAGTCATAGTTTTATCCGCTTGAGTAATAACAACATTACCGGTTGCATCAGCACGACCTGTATTGCCATCATAAGACAATGTATCAGCGCTAATAGTCAATGGATCATTTGCAGCCCAAGCTGTAACAGATGCTGTCATGAGTACAGCCAAAATAGCCATACCAATCTGTTTTTTCTTATTCATCATATTTCCCCTCAATTACTTCTTCGTTAATTTTGCGTTGCCAATGGCTTTAATAATTTTCAAAGACATATTACCTTCAAGCTTATCGCCTGTAAGAGTTACATCCTTACTGTTATAAGTAAAAGCCGACTTAGATGTCAACATTTTCGTTTTGTTATCAAAGTGAAGGGCTTCTGTTTTAAATTCTGCACCTTCCGTATTGGTAGCTGTAACACCTTGGTCGATATCAAGAGAATTGCGGTCACCCGTCAATACAGCATGAGGAGCTGTAATAGTAGTAGTCACATCATCTTGATAGAAAAGCCCCTTCAAGTTTGTCAAAACAATGGCCTTTGTCCGTGGGTCATATTCAATCTTTTCAGCTGATAAAGCCCACACTAATTTGCCATCTTTCTCCTCTTGTAGGTCAGCACCTTGGAAATTAACGAGTTGACCACTCGGATTTTGAGTAGTAGTAACCTCATTAGAGTCTTTCATAATGTATACGATAAGACCAATTAAAGCCAACACTATAGCGGCCACAATGGCAATTAATTTTTTATTGTTTTTCATGTGCCCTCTCCCGTGCAGCTATCTTCTTATCATAATCAATAATTTGATCCATCTTAGTCATCCAGCGATGTTGGAACCAAAGCCATTCATCTGGATGCTGGCGGATGAAGTCTTCAGTAACGCGTACACATTCCTCAGTTAAACGATACATATCTGCATCTTCATCACCAGTTTCAATATAATGCAATGCAGGTAAAATGTGAACAATATGCCCACCTTCAGGCTTGCGAGATGCAAAAATCGGAACTACAGGTGAACCAAATTTCTTCGCAAATGTAGCTGGCCCAATAACCGCTGAGGAGTCTTGACCTAAAAACGGAACCGGTAAACCATGTATATATCCATCTTGGTCAGCTAAGAAGCCAAGCAGTTTTTTCTTCTTTAAGGCCTTTGCAGCGGAAACGATTTCGTTGCCACCACTTGCAAATACATCAAGTCCTACCATCTCACGATACTCATTCATAAGACGTGTAAATTGAGCATTTGGTTGTTTCTTAACAATTGTAGTAGATGGGTATCCATGAGCCGCCATAGCAGCGCCCATCCATTCCCAATTCCCTACATGTCCAGTAAGAACAATAACACCCTTATCTTCTGCGATGGCTTCTTCTAAATATTCGACACCACGCATTTCAATATGTTCATCGATAAAGGATTTTGTAAGGTTTGGCATATACAATACTTCCATAACACTACGGCCAAGGTTTTTGAACAACTTATCAATGAGTTGTTCTGCCTCTTGATCATTCATGTTCATGCCAATTTTGATATTTTTAATACCTCTAAGTTTTTGCTTCTTCGCTAGTAGCCCATATACAGGACCTAAACTAGCGCCTATGAGCAAAATGAGCTTGTACGGCAGTCGGCAAACAAGCCAGCTAATGCCTTTAACTAAATGGTATTGCCATTCGTTATTCATTCTGCCCACCTCCTTTATTGTCCATGAGCATGGGCCTCTCGTGCATAGTCTGCTACGACAGTTTCCCATAATCCTTGATTCTTCAAGATATACTCTACAGCTTCTCTTACGGCACCTTGACCGCCATTAACAGTAGAAATAAATTTTGCTAATTGTTTTACCTCTGGTACCGCATTATTTGGCGCCATTGGTAAACCAACTATTTGAAGAGCCCCCAAATCATTGAGGTCATCTCCCATGTATGCAATCGTCTCTAAGTCGATTTGATGTTCTGTACAGAGAGTTCTTAATGCTTCTGTTTTATTAGCATGGCCCATAAGAAGTGCATCAAAGTGAAGCTCCTTAGCACGACGCTCAACCATAGGAGAAATACGAGCTGTAATAATGGCAAGTTTAATCCCTGATTTACGAGCCGCTGTTAAGCCTAAGCCATCTTTTACAGAAAAAGATTTCAGCTCTTCTCCACTCGATGTATAAACGAGAGATCCATCAGATAAAACGCCATCCACATCGAGAACAATCCATTGAATATTCATTATACAATGCCTCTACGCAATAAATCCGTAATATGAACAATGCCAAGACATACATTATTACCATCTACAACAGGTAAAACAGTAATTGGACGTGGTTGATTTTTCTCCATCAAGTGAAGAGCTTCAGCAGCCAGTTTGTCCTTAGTAATTGTGCGAGGCATAGCAGTCATCATATCCTCTACAGGCCATTCTAAGAAATTACTGCCAGAATCAAGACCGCGGCGGACATCACCATCAGTAACAAGACCTAATAAGTGACCTTCTTCATCGATTACATTAGTAGCGCCCAATCCTTTTTCTGTCATTACAAAGAGTGCATCTCGAACAGTAGCACCTTTAAATACAGTAGGATTATCTTCACCACCGTGCATGATATTTTCCACAGTCAGCAACAGCTTACGACCTAAAGAACCACCTGGATGGAATACTGCAAAGTTTTCCGGTGTAAAATGATGACGCTCTAATAAGCATACAGCTAATGCATCTCCTAGCGCCAACGCAACTGTAGTACTTGTAGTAGGCGCTAATCCTAGTGGACAGGCTTCACGTTCTACTTCAGCCAACAATACGATGTCGGAATTCTTAGCTAATGTAGACTCCGGTTTCCCTACAACGCAGATTAATTTTGCACCTATGCGACGCAAGGAGGGCAAAATACTAATGATTTCCCCAGTTTCACCGCTATTAGAAAAGGCTAATACTACGTCATCTTCTGTAATCATACCGAGATCACCATGTACGCCTTCACCAGGATGCATGAATAATGCTGGAGTCCCTGTACTTGCCAAGGTAGCCGCAATTTTACGGCCTATATGACCAGATTTACCCATTCCCGTACATACTACACGACCCTTACAAGCCAAAATCATATTTACAGCATTTACAAAGTTGTGATCCAAACGAGAACTTAATTCTTCTATAGCACGAGCTTCCTCATGAAGCACTTGTGCAGCTTGTTCTAAAATAGTCACAAATACCGCCCCTAACCTTTTACGATTTTATCAATAGCTACTAAATCGCGAAGCACAGCTTCGAATTGATCTAAATACAACATGTTTGGACCATCGGATAATGCTTCCTCTGGATTGTCATGCACTTCAAAGAACAAGCCATCTACGCCACTAGCTACAGCTGCGCGAGCCAAGTTAGGTACAAATTCTCGATTACCGCTAGATTTAGTACCTGCACCGCCTGGTAATTGAACACTGTGAGTAGCATCAAAGATTACAGGATAGTCGAAAGAGCGCATGATTGGGAACGATCTCATATCTACTACGAGGTTGTTATAGCCAAAGCTAAAACCACGTTCTGTAAGCATAAGATTTTCATTACCTGTTTCTTTCATTTTATTAAGAACATTTTCCATGTCCTTAGGCGCCATAAATTGGCCTTTTTTTACATTTACGCATTTACCAGTTTTAGCGGCACCGTAGACAAGGTCTGTTTGGCGGCATAAGAAAGCTGGAATTTGAAGAATATCTAATACTTCAGCAGCAGGCTCTATTTGCTCAATAGAGTGAATATCACTTACAACTGGTACGTTGAGTTCCTTCTTAATAGAAGCGAGCATTTTTAAACCTTCTTCTAGACCTGGGCCACGGAAGGAACCAAAGCTAGAACGATTAGCTTTATCGAAAGATGCTTTAAAGATGTATGGAACACCTAAACGCTGACAGATCTCTTTTGCACGTTTACCAATGGCTAATGTACGATCATAGTCCTCGATAACACATGGTCCAGCAAGAACGAATAAGCCTTTGCCACCGCCTACTGTAATATCTTTAATTTGAACTGTTTTCATTTATTTCTCCTCTTGCTCGTAAATTGCATTTACACGAGCTAAGTCTTCCGGTGTGTCTACACCGATAAATCGTTTATCTGTAAGAATAACACGAATAGTATAGCCATTTTCAAGAGCGCGTAATTGCTCTAACGATTCTGTTTGCTCCGCAGCAGTTGGCTCCATCTTAGCGTAATTTAATAAGAAGTCTCTACGATACGCATAGATACCAATATGTTTTAATGGAGTTCGCACAAAATCATGGCGAGGATAGGGAATTAAAGATCTTGAAAAATACATCGCATCATTGCGATTATTTAAAATGACCTTTACCGCTGACGGTTCATCGTATTCCTCCTCTAATAAAGGAGTGGCTACGGTAGCCATTTGTAAGTTTGGATCCTCTTCAAATAGATGGGCCAAGTCATCAATAAGGTTTGGCTCAATCATAGGCTCATCACCTTGGACATTGATAACTACATCTAAGTCAGTATAATGACTAGCAACCTCTGCTAATCGATCAGTCCCTGTCGGATGATTAGGGTCTGTCATCATAACAGTTCCCCCAAATTGTTGAACTGCAGAATAAACGCGGTCATCATCAGTAGCAACAATAGTACATGCCGTTTTTGTTGCTTGAGACACCCTATCGTAAACACGTTCAATCATCGGCTTTCCTGCAATATCAGCTAATGGTTTACCAGGTAATCTAGTAGAACCATAACGGGCAGGAATGACACATCCAAACTTCACAATAAAACCCCATTTCTGTTATTCGTGTATCTTATTATTATACACTAAATCTCTAAATTTTCTATGAATTCTTGTTTTCCAGAAATAAACTCAATCCCTATAGATAGCACTAGAATCGGTATTTTTAAGTCTTCGATTGCATGCAATTGACTCAACTTCACCGCATCCTTTTCTGTAATGCAAATTGCATCAGCTTGATGAGCAAACGCTTCTTTCCAAATGTCTACTACATCATCATTAGTGAAGTCGTGGTGATCACCAAACGGTAAAGTATGAACCACATTATATCCTACATCAGTCAAAGTTTGCGTAAAGGAGTGTGGATTACCTATACCACTAACTGCCATAATACGTTGGTCCTTATAGGAGTCTACAGGAGCACCAGCAGTACCATTAGTCCACTCATCCAAGGTATACATAAATTGAGGCTTATGTGTAGTTTCATAGACAGGTATATTGGGAACCAGCTGAGATAGGCGCTTACGAATACCCGACACTATACCTGGTGCCACTTGATCTACCTTCGTAAGGACAATGATATGAGCCCGTTGTAAACCACTGAGTGGTTCACGCAATAAACCACGTGGTAATACATGGTCATAGCCGAACGGATTAGACGCATCGATAAGCACGATATCAATATCTCTAGCTAATGCGCGATGTTGAAATCCATCATCCATTACAAGGCAATCAGCTCCAAGTTCATTAATAGCAATCTCTGCTGATTTTGATCGTTCACGACCGATGATAACATTAGATTTTTGCAAAACCTTTGCAAGTAGCCAAGCTTCATCACCACTAATAGTTGGTTCTACAAGCATTGTGCCATCTTTAGAAATAATAATATTCTTCTTGTTATCTTCTGCTCGATAACCACGACTAAGCACCGTAGGATGAAGGCCCTTTTGGGTGAGTACATCACAGATAAATCGTACCATCGGTGTTTTACCAGTACCACCAGCCGTAATATTACCAACACTGATAACAGGTACTGTAACTTTTGTAACGCCTTTGCCTTCATCAAATTTAGCATTGCGCATGGATACAGCCTTCTCATAACCTTTACTTAAAAAGCCTAAGCTAGAACGAGCTATATCACCTAATATGGATTGATTTTCACCACTAACTATGGATTTGAATAATGCTTCCCCACTCATAGGTGACCCCTCCGATTATGTAATATGATAGAGTAATGAAACGAATTATATAGTCTTACGGAATAATTTGATGTTTTTCAAATAACAAACGTAATTCTTGTGTATTACGTTGTGTAGCACCACGGTTTTCTTGAATGATCTCAAGACAATGTCGGCCCATTTCTTCCGCTAGTGCCTTATCTTTACATAGGCGTAAGACCATAGTTGTTAAGGCCTTGCCATTTTTAACTTGTTCACAAGCTCCACGAGAATTTAACAGTGCGAAGATTTCTTTAAAGTTAAACATATGTGGGCCAACTAAAATTGGCTTACCATGTGCAGCAGGTTCCAAAATATTATGGCCCCCAGTCTTCACGAGAGAACCACCTACAAAGATGATATCCCCTAGGCTATAAAGACGACCGAGCTCACCGATGGTATCCAAGATAACAACAGGAATACCTTCATGCACGGGTTCTTTCATATCACTACGGCAAATTGCACTCAGTTCATAACGTTTTGCAAGATTTTGTATATCATGGCCACGATAGATTTCACGAGGTGCAATTAATAATCGAGCTTGTGGATATTCTTTTAAAACCTGTATGAAAGTTTCAAAAATAGTCTCTTCTTCGCCCTTATGTGTACTGCCTGCTATGATGATTGGATGATTGTTACCAAAGCCAAATTCATCAAGAAGTGCTTGTTTTTCTTCGTCTGATACAGTGGCATAAGTTTGATCATACTTCATATTGCCTGTTACTGTAATATCTGGTGTATGAGCACCTAAACATTCAATATGAGCCGCATCAAATTTAGATTGCATGCAAAAACGCTCGATGGAACGCAACATTTCGCGGGTGAAAGCGCTAATATACTTGTAGCGTTTCATACTGCGGTCAGAAATACGACCGTTAACCATCATAACCGGAATATTTTCCGATTGAGCAATACGCAAGAAGTTAGGCCAGATCTCAGTTTCTACAAGCAAAATAGTAATTGGCTTGATAATATGCAAAATTTTACGAGTTAAATATGGCAAATCTAAAGGGAAGAAAATAATCCCTTCTGCCTCAGGAATGATTCGATGTGCCATAGCATGTCCAGTTGCAGTAACAACAGACACAACTACGACAGCTTCAGGAAATTCCTTTTTAACCTCTTTTACCAATGGACTAGTAGCCACAATTTCCCCTACAGAAGCAGCATGAATCCAAATGGCACGGCGTCCTTCAATTTTCTTTAATAGTGAGGCTGGCATATAGCCTGCACTCTGTTTAATACGCTCATAGAAACCTTCTTCAAAGGCGAGTCGGTATAAAATAACCGGTATCAAGCCAATCCAATAGATTATGAGCAATACATTATATATCCAGTACATGGTTATCCTTTGTGGGAGAATTGAACGGAATAGAGATGGTTGTACAATCCGCCGTCAACAGCTAATAGCTCTTGGTGAGTCCCCTGCTCTACCAAGCGACCTTGATTAAGTACAACAATTTGATTAGCATTTTGAACAGTGCTCAATCGATGGGCAATAACAAATGCTGTACGCCCTTTCATGAGGCGATCGAGCGCCTCTTGTACAAGTTTTTCACTCTCTGTATCTAATGCAGATGTAGCTTCATCTAAAATTAGAATACGAGGATCTTTTAAAATAGCCCGTGCAATAGCAACGCGTTGACGCTGACCACCAGATAAGGAGCTGCCTCGTTCGCCTACGATAGTATCGAGGCCATCAGGCATCTTTTCAACGAATTCAAGCACATTAGCAGCCTTAGCCGCCTCATATACCTCTTCATCAGTAGCGTCCAAACGACCATACAAGATATTCTCTTTAATAGTAGCGTTGAACAATACAGTTTCTTGTGGCACAAGGCCGATTTGCTCGCGCAAGGACTTAAAAGTAACATCCTTAATATCGTAACCATCAATAGTAATGGATCCACCTGTAACATCATAGAAACGAGGTAATAAGTTTGCCAAAGTAGTCTTGCCTGCACCAGAAGGACCTACAAGGGCTACGCTTTCACCAGCCTTAACAGACAAGGTAAAGTTTTCTAGTGCCATCTTTTCTCCATCATAGGAGAAGGACACATCTTTGAACTCCACATCACCTTTAATATGAGGCATTGTAATGGCATCAGCTTTTTCCACTACATCAGTCTTAGTATCTAAAATTTCAAAAACACGGTCCGCAGCAGCCAAGGCCTTTTGAATATTACCATATACTTGACTCAATCGTTTTACTGGGTTGGACAAGTTAATAGCATAAATCAAGAATGCAATTAAAGAACCAGCCGTAATTGTGCCAGTTACTACGGAATAACCACCGTACCAAAGAATGACTGCTACAGCAATAGCCGCAGAGAACTCAACCATTGGGCTTAGTAAGCTTGTCAATTTGGTAGCCTTAATAACAGCTCTAAAGTTACGATCGTTTTCATCTTCGAAACGCTTGCGCTCAAAATCTTCACGAGCGAAGGATTTCACAACTCGAATTGCACTAATAACCTCTTGTAAAAGCGCTGTAATATCTGCTACACGCCCTTGTACGTCATGACCTGCTACGCGAAGCTTTTTACCAAACACATTAATAATCACCAATACTACTGGTACTGTAATAAAGGTAACGAGGGTCAATTTCCAGTCGATGAGAAGCATAGACACCAAGGAACCAATAAGTGTTACGGATTCAGTAATAAAGGAAATCAAATTATCTACAACGGCGGTTTGCAAGGCAGCAACGTCATTCGTAAGATTACTCATGATAACGCCTGTCTTGCGTCGATCAAAGTAAGATAAACTTAATTTTTGTAAATGATTAAAGATGGACTCTCGTACATCGATAATTACCCGTTGTCCAATATAAGACATATTGTAAGTTTGGCCATAAGTAGCGAAACCACGAATTAAGAAAATTAGAATGATTGCCCCTACAATAAGGTTCAACATAAACATATTCTTTTCGTCTAATACTTGGTCAACTACGTTCTTAATTAGCCAAGGTACTACCAAGTAGGCAGCAGCAGCGACAATCATGCAGAACACTGCAAAAATCATGCGCTTATAATAAGGCTTTACAAAATATAAGAGCCTAGAATAACTATTCATTACATTTCTCCTTACCGAGATCATATACAAGATGTGCTACTCGTTTTACAGCACCAGGCTCGCCTAATTTATGATGTACCTCACGTAATTCGCTACGCATAGCTTCATTCTTTTCTACATCACTAATGAGTGGTTCTACTAAGGATACAATCGCCTCTGGTGTAACAGCATCTTGCAATAATTCAGGAATTACTTCTTTACCAGCCACGATATTAGGTAATCCTACATGTGTTACATTGACCACCATCTTACCAATACCATATGTTATGGGAGATACGCGATACAATAATACAGTTGGCAATTCCATCATAGCCGTTTCTAATGTAGCTGTTCCTGATGCGGCAAGGCACACATCGCAAATTTGCATCAAATCATATGTATGGTCTTCTGTAATCGTAACAGGTACCTTATGAGCATCAATGAAAGTTTCTAACTCACTGCGATCGATGGTGTGTGCACGAGGCAAAAAGAATTGAATGTCTTCATGGCTTGCCATCAATTGCTCACCACTTTTTAACATCGTGTCAAGCAAAGATAAAACCTCTTGCTTGCGACTACCAGGCATGAGCAATACCTTTTTAGCGTCTTTACGAGCTCCAAAGTATTCTTCAGCCTCCTCTTTAGTCATCGTAGGATGTACGATATCTAATAAGGGATGGCCCACGAACTCTACATCGCATTTATATTTGCGATATGCTTCAGCTTCAAAGGGGAATATAGATGCAACCTTTGTTACATACTTGCGAATCGTATTACCACGACTGCTGTGCCAGGCCCAAATCGTAGGCGCAATATAATAAAGAACGGGAATACCCAATTCATGTGCTACAGCAGCAAGTTTCATATTAAACCCAGGATAATCTACACAAACGAGGACATCCGGTTTTTCCTTCATCATGACGCGTTTTAAGTACGTCCGTAACTTAAAGAATTTTGGTAATGATTTTACAATTTCAACAATACCAATGACGCCAAGGTTTTTAATGTCATATACAATGCGAACACCAGCGCGCTCCATCAAGGTGCCACCCATGCCAAACATCTCTACAGAAGGATCAATTTCTCTCAATGCATTGGCAACACTTGCCGCATGAGTATCGCCGGATGCTTCACCGGCAGAAAACATGACTTTCATTATGCACCCTTTCTGGAATTTACAAATTCTTGGTCTACAGCACAAATAACAATACCGTGACGATTGGCCATATCAAGAACATCTTGTTGTTGTACAAAAATAGTCTTTTCCGCTTCAACAGCGAGCACTTTACAGCCACTGTCAATCATGGACATCAATGTCTTTATACCGACTGCAGGTACATCAAAGCGCACATCTTGATTTGGTTTTTCTGTTTTTACTACAACAGCCTCACCACGGCCAAGCTCACCACCGCGCAAAATACACTTATCAGTACCCTCAATGGCTTCAATGGCCATCGCCGCTTTGTGTTTAACAACAACAGTTTGCCCAATATCAAGGCCGCCCATTTGTTTCGCTAATTCAAAGCCAAAGCATATATCTGCCCATTGTTCTTCTGTTGGCTGTGCTTTTGTAAATACACCGACCTTAGGCATAAATGGTTTTAAGTATACTGTCTGATCTAATACTTTAAAGCCTTCTCTTTCAATTTCATCAACGATGGCAAGCATGATTGTATCATCCTTGCGATTTTTTAACCGTTTAAGAACACCTAGTGTTTTCAAATCGGGGAAGCTAAGTCCCTTAAAGAGTATTTCCTTAGTTACTTTGCCTAACATAGTTAACTCAACAACACCTTCATTTTTTAAGGTCTTGAAGATTTTACCTAGTTTAGCAACACTAATATCATAGAAAGCATCGGCCTCAGCTTTCAAAGCTGGGTCAATATCAGGTACCACACCGATAACAACCACTTCGTGGCCTAATACATGAGCGGCGCGCATGAATTCTACAGGCAAAGCACCAATGCCCGCAATTAATCCTACCTTTGCCAAGACTTTACCTCCTAGATGGCTCTATGGCCTATATATCAATTAGTAATCTCAAATTTATAATGATTTGACTAGAAAAAGACATAATCATATACAATATATTGTACTATAAATAGCCACTTTTTACCATTAAAACACCACGGTTTATGCCCTTTTCTTCATCATTTTATCAGATATTTTTAGCCCACAAAAAAGACCTCGTACATAATACGAGGTCCTTAAATTTAGTCGCGACGTGTACGCATAATACCACGATCGGCATTGCGCAAGAAGCGTAATAAGTTTTCAATTTCTACAGAAGAATCAAGTTGCATTTCCATTTCTTCAATAGCTTTGGACAAACTAAATCCAGAGCGATAAATAATACGGAATGCTTGTTTCAAATCTCGGCGTACGTCTTCAGAAATACCTGCACGAGACAAACCAACAGAATTAAGACCGATAACACGTGCAGGTTGACCATCAGCGATAACATAAGGTGGAATATCTTGTACTACCTTAGCCATCCCGCCAACCATTGCATTGCGACCGATTTTAACAAATTGATGAATACCAGCAAGACCTCCAATTACCACGCGATCTTCAACGATAGCGTGGCCAGCAAGACCTGCACAGTTACTCATAATGACATTATTGCCAACGATACAGTTATGAGCCACATGTGTACATGCTTGAAGCAAGCAGTTATTGCCTACTCGCGTCTCTTCACCTTCTCCAGTAGCGCGGCTAATAGTTACAAATTCACGAATAACAGTTTCATCACCAATATTACAATAGCTTTTTTCGCCTTTAAATTTTAAATCTTGAGGTTCCAACCCAATAGATGCGTTTGGATAAATTTCACAACGCTTGCCAATGGTTGTCCAACCACCAATTACAACATTTGCACCAATTTTTGTGCCGTCGCCAATTTCGACATTCTCGCCGATTACAGCTCCGGGGCCTACGATTACATCTTTGCCCAATTTAGCATTTGGATGGACTATGGCTGTACTATGGATGTTGGATTCTGCATTTTCCATGCCTACAACTATCACTACAATCACTCCTCATTCTATTATACAAGGGCAAACATGTATTCACCACTAGCGCATAATTTATCGCCTACATAGGCACGGCCTTCAACCTTGCCCATCTTACCTTTAATTTTTACGATTTCAACTTCCATGCGCACTTGGTCACCAGGTTTTACTGGATGACGGAAACGTACTTTATCAATACCTGTAAACATCGGAGTAAGACCACGGTTTTCTTCTGGGTACAATAAAGCAATACCGCCAACTTGAGCAATTGCTTCTGTAAGCAATACACCTGGCATTACTGGGTTACCTGGGAAGTGACCTTGGAAGAACAATTCATTGAATGTAGCATTCTTAATGCCCACAGCACGTTTCATAGGTTCTAACTCAACAATTCGATCTACCAAAAGCATTGGGTAACGATGAGGTAAAATTTCTAAAATATCTTCGTGATTAAGAATCATGGCTGTGTCTCCCTTATTTCTTCCATTATACTGCGAGCCAATCTAGAATTTAATTCATGGCTCGATTTCAAAGCAATTACATGACCTTCTATTGGTCCTAATAAGAATAAGTCACCTATAACGTCTAGCGCCTTATGACGAACTAATTCATCATCAAAGCGTGGTACAGATAAACATTTCTCATCATCATAAACTAATGCATTATCTAGGCTGCCGCCTTTAGCAAGGCCCATGGCCTGTAATTGTTCTAACTCTTTCATAAATCCGATAGTCCTAGCAGATCCAATATGCTCTTTAAAATATTCAGGGGATACTTCAAAGTCACATTGTTGTATGCCAAGCAACGGATGACTGTTAATAGATGTGAATGTCATACGATAGCCATCATACGGCAAAATCAAAACAAAACGGTCTCCATCATAAATAGCATGGGATCGAGTCACTTTATATATATGACGCGGTGCTGCTTGTTCTACAATGCCCGCCTCTTCAATAAGCTTGATAAAAACAGCACTACTGCCATCACCTACCGCAGGCTCTGGAGAGTCCATTTCTATATAACAATTATCAATATTCATAGCACTGAACGCTGCCATCAAATGCTCTACAGTGAATACCTTTGCCTCACCATTTTCCAATGTGGTAGCGCGCATAGTGTTCGTCACATTATCAATGTGTGCTCGCACAGAAGGCTGACCTTCAATGTCCGTGCGGACAAACACAATTCCTGTATCTTCAGGTGCAGGTCTGAAAACCATATGTACTGGTTCACCGCTATGAAGGCCAATCCCTTGATATGAAACAGCCTTTTCTATTGTTTGTTGGGGCTTACTCATAAGAATGTCCTTTCATAATCTGAATTCACGTTTACTATACACCACTATGTATTATACCCTATTTGCATAGGTGTTACAAGAAATTTACCACATATTACACTATTTTGAAAGCCTATTCTTATTCTTTAAAATTATAATAGCTTATTTTTAAATACTGCGTAATAATTCCCAAAATAAAAAGAGATTTCATCTATGTAGTAGGAATCAGTTCTATCTAGAATATTCCTACTTTTACATAAATAAAATCTCTTTATAATTATTTATTATTGGTATACATCTGGTGGCGTTTCTATTTGTTCACCGTAGAAACGACGAGTCCACTTCCAACGGTTGTGTAGCCAGAACCAATCTTCAGGATAACGTCTAATATAGTCTTCTATAAACTCATTAAGTAGAGTTGTAGTAACAGCTATATCGCGTTTTTTATCATCTGTACGTTCCACATAAATCGGTGGATGAGCTTCAAGCTCATGTTTTCCAGAGTATGGACTATAATGTATGGTCACAAAGATAATAGGTACATCTTGCATACGAGCCAACACAGCGGGACCAGCAGCTGTTAATGTTTCATAACCAAAGAATGGCACAAGAACACCATCATCACCTGGATCTTGATCCATGATAAGCCCTAAAAAAGCACCCTTTTTAAGTTCATTAATCATTTCACGTACACCAGTTTTATACGTTACATGTTGGTTCATAATACGACGATATTCATTGATAAACTTGTCTGCATCACCATTTTGTTTCATGGCTACAGAAATCAATGGATAGCCTTCAGACGCGAGTACACCGCCTAGCAATTCCCAGTTACCACTATGAACAGCTGCTAAGATAGCTCCTCGTCCGTTTTCCAAAGCATCATCTAAGTACTCACGATTAATAAACTCTACCATATCTTTGTATGCGCCATCCTTAATTTCAGGATATCGCAATACATCAATAATCATACGGCCAAAGCGAGTTGTACTAGCTTTAGCAATACGACGAGCTTCTTTAGGATCATCCGTAATATTACAGAATAGAATTTGGCCTATTGCCAGACGCTTGCGTTTTGGCGGTACCGCTAGCCACGCAATTTCACCAAGCAATGTGCCAATAGCATATTGCAAACCTTTAGGTAATAAGCAAATAAAGGCACTAAAGATTTTCATAAACCTATACATGGATTATTAGCTCTCCTTAAGCTGCGCTTTCAAAGCATCAATTTCTTTTTGTAATTGTTTTACAGTTTTCACCATATCTGGCAAACGATTTTCATAGGCCGCCAATTTTAACCACTCTTTATGCGGTCTCATTGGATAACCAGCCATGATGGAATTAGATGGTACATTACCAGTGATACCAGTTTTACCAGCAAATTGTACATTATCACCAATTGTAATATGACCGGTACAACCTGTTTGACCTGCAAAGATTACATGATTACCACATTTTGTACTACCAGCAATACCAACTTGAGCAATCAAGAAGCAATCTTCACCGATTTCAACATTATGTCCAAGGTGAACAAGATTGTCAATTTTTGTACCACGACGAACTAATGTAGATCCCATTGTAGCATTATCAATAGTAGTACAGGAGCCAATTTCTACGTCATCCTCAAGAATAACATTGCCTACTTGAGGAATGTGAGTATGAACACCATTTTCCGTAGCAAAACCAAAACCTTCACCACCAATAACTGCTTTAGCGCGCAATACAACACGTTTACCTAAAATACAGTTTTCATGAACAATAGCACCTGCATAAATATCGGTATCTTCACCGATACGCACATTATGACCAATATATACATAAGGGCGAATCGTTACATTATCACCGATAACAGCATTATCATTAATAACACAATAGGCACCAATAGCTACATTGTTACCAAGAGTTACATTATCGCCAATAATTGCCGTACTATGTACTTCACGTGGCACTACAACAGGTGGATGGAAGAGCTCTAACACTTGTGCAAATGCTGCTTTTGCATTATCAACTACGATTTGTGCCATCGGTGCATCTTTAACTTCAGATTCAACGATAACAGCACCCGCTTGGCATAATGCGATATGTTCAACATATTCACCAATAGCAAAAGTGATGGATTGTTTAACAGCTTGTTCAAAGCCACGTGTCTCAGTAATGACAATAGACTCATCGCCTACAACGCGACCGCCTACCAATGTTGCGAGTTCCTGTAAAGTTTTTTCCAAGGTAAACTCCTCCCCCTGTGATAATCCTTAATTATTGTGCGCTTTCAGTAGTAGCTGCTGCAGCTTGACCTGCTTGTTGAGCATTTTGTTGAGCTTCTTGTTGCTCTTCAGCTTTCGCAGCTTCTTCAGCTTCTTTAATTTGAGCTTCAGATGCTTTACCCATTTTGGTGATCAAGTCTTCAGTCACATCAGCGCCACCGCCTACAACAGCACCTTTTTCAATAATAACATCAAGTTTTTTCTCTTTTACAAGCTCATTGATTTTTTGCTCTTGGTATTGACGGTATTCTTGTGCTTTTGCATTTGTAAAAGCAGTTAACTCTTGAGATGCTTGGTTATATACGTTTTGTTTGGAAGCATCATCAGCAGCTTCAATTTTCTTATTCAACTCAGCTTTTTTAGCGTTAATTTCTTTAGTAATCTCGATACCTTTTTCAGTGCTGTTAGCTACTTTCATTGTATCAACATAACCGATATTATTGGAACCACAGCCACCTAAAATCGCCATAGAAGCCACTAAAGTTGCACTCAATACTAAAGATTTAATACGTTTATTCATTATATAACTCCTTATCGAACTCGATAAGATGCCTTTACTGCATCTGTAATATCAAGCCCTTTAATATTACCACCGTCATCAATGATGACTAAATCTAAATGTTGTTCTTTTGCAATTACAGCTACGCGCATGCGTACATCTTCCAAAATAGCTTCATGAATAGCGCTCACTTCTGCCTCTTTATCAGAAAGCTTTTTCGCCCATGTATCATTCCACTCTTGCGCTACAGGAAGGTTGTTATTAGCAATGATAGCTTGTGCTTGTTGTTGCACCATAGAATCTCGTTTTTCTGCTAACTCCTTCTGTAGAGATGCTGCATATTGGTTGAGTTCCTCTTGTCCTTTTTGTTGCATTGGGGCAAGCTCAGCCTGTACCTTTGCTTTTATAGAATCCACATCGAGATTCGATGGTTTTCGTTTAGCTAATAATTCTTTTAATCGCTCTTCTTTCTTGGCTTTTTCATCCATAGCGGCTGCCTTTTGTGCATCGTCAATATATACACGAGCATCATAGGCATATAAATCTAATTGAAGGTTTACGATTTCTAGATCATATTCATTAGTACTTACTTTTAACTCAGCTAAATATTTTTGAGTCAATTCGTTACGCTTAGCATTTAATTGCTGATTTAGTTCATTTTCTTTTGTTGCAATACGAGTTTGCAATTCCACCGTAAGAGCATCTGACAAGGTTGAATCCAGTGCAAGTGTTTTCAACTGTTCATCTTGTGTCTCCGACTTGGCATTTAAGGCTTGTTGCTCAAGTTCATATTGACGTTGTAAAAGATCTAGCTCATTTTTAGCTTGCTTATAATCCTCATAAGATGGATTAAACTCTAATACATCATCAATACGCACAACACCTATGGATACCCCATTTGGCCCCTGTTGGCGATTTGTTACAAACCCATAGGCCCAAACCATAGCACTTATTGCAGCAACGAGAAATATGACTAATCCTATATATCGTTTTTTCCCGTCCATTGTCGTTCTCCCTTACATAGAACTACAGCTTATTTTTTTGCATCGCTAGCTAATTTTTTCAACACTTGATCTGTAATATCTACGCCACCGTATAATACAGTATCTTTAGACATAACAACGCTTAAACCTTTACCATCACCAACAGCTTTTGCTGCTTCCATAGCTTTATCTTGAATAGATTTAGCAATTTCTTGGTCTTTTTTAGCCAAGTTTTGACGCATTTCTTCTACCAACTTTTGTTTCGTCGCATCATCTTGTGCTGCATCAATTTTAGCTTGAGTTTCTTGTTGCAATTGACTTTGATAACTCATGAACTCTTGTGCGGCAGACACAAATAATGGATTATCTTGAGACATCATACGAGATGTATCGATAACACCAATTGTACTAGCCCCACCATTACCACTAGGCGTAGCCATTTGAGTGTATGCTAACGCACCAATACCGATAATAAATACGGTAGCAATGACGATGGAAAAAATCTTCACATTCGCCTTATTATTCATCATTCGCATCATAATAGAGTGCCCTCATTTCTATAAATCTTTCTGTAAATTATTGCATCAAAGGATGCCATATAGAGATATTGGTGAAAGCCTCTTCGAAAAGAGGCCTCCACCATATACTTTTACTATATTAGAATTGTGTACCGAAGCTGAAGTGGAATTTATTTTTGTGTTTACCCACGCCATAGTCAAGTTTAACAGGACCGATAGGTGTTGTAACACGAACACCAGCACCAACGCCATAGTTAAAGGTTTTCTTGCTATTGTACCATGTAACATTTGGAGCATCCCATGCATCGCCGATATCAGTGAACAATACGCCACTAACCTTTTTAACGATTGGGAAGCGGAATTCCAATGTAGCATTATACATATACTTACCACGGAATTGATCATCTTCATAACCACGTAAGGAGTCAGCACCACCCAATGTGAATAATTGGCTATAAGGTGCATCACCTTGGATAAAGCCACCACGTGCGCGGAATGCCAACACATTCTTAGCACCTAGTTTTTTATACATACGTGCTTCAGCTGTGAATTTGTAGAAGTCGAAGTCACCGCCTAAGCCATGACCAGCCCATTGTGCTGTATAGGAAATACGACGACCACGTGTTGGATCATAGATATTGTCACGGGAATCGTATACTTTTTGCCATGTAATGGAGTTAATGCGGCCAAAGTTATTTTTCTCATAGTTTTTAGATTTAAAGAACCAATTATCGTTCGTACCAGGTTTTCTATTATCCCAATCATTGCCACTACCAGTTGTATTGGAAATAGCATCAGTATCATAACGATAACCAGAGCTATCATCACTATCCCATCTATAGGAATCTTTACGGGATTCTAATGTCAAGTAATCACGAGTATATTCCCCAGTTTGACGACCGAAGGAAATATTGAAACCACGAGATTTCTTATTGTATTCTGCTACTTCATTACCATCTTCATTGTAATCTGTGTATTCATCTTCACGGTTGAAGAAGGAGAAGCCAAGGGATGTACCTTTGCTATCGATCCAAGGTTTTAAGTAAGAAATTTGGTAGTTTTTATATTTTTTCTTACCGCCGATTTCCCAGTGAACTTTAAATTTATCACCAGTACCGCGGAAGTTTTCTTCACCAAACTCAATGATACCCATCAAGCCATCAGATTTGGAGTAGCCAGCACCTAGCGTAATAGTACCAGTTTTATGTTCCAATACGTCAATTTCAATGATTACATTGTTAGGATCTTGTTCGCCAGGTAACATACGAACGTTTACATCGTCAAAGAAGCCTAAGTTGTATACGCGCTCTACAGAACGACGTACCAAGAATTTATTGAAAGGTTTACCTTTCTTTTGAACAAATTCACGAGTGATAACTTTATCGCGAGTTTTCTTGTTACCAGCAGGAATGATATCCTCTACAACGCCTTCTACGATATGTACATGAAGCACGCCTTGGTCATCTACACGGATGCCATCAACGTGAGCTAACATGTAGCCATCACGAGCGTATGCAGCGTTGATACCTTGAATCTTTTGACCAACGTATACAGAGTTAAGAACTTGACCAGGTTGGATATCCATGAACTTAGTCAATACTTCGGATGTGTAAACAGTATTACCTTCGAAGGATACGCCTGTAGTAATTGGATTTACTGTTACAGCAAAGTCCAATTTAACGCCTTCAGGTACTGTAGTGAATACAGGGTTAACTTCGGAGAAATAACCTGTATTGCCAAGATTAGTTACGTCTCTGAATACACCATCAACGGATACAGCATCGCCCACTCTTTCAGTCAAAATAGGCAATAAATCTGCTTGTTGCTGAGCCGTAACACCAGAGATAGATAAACCAGTAATCAACTTACCTACATATGGATTCACAGTTTCTGCACTAGCAGAGGAAACATATTGCGCCTCTACTGTTGTAACAGCTTGAGTTTGGCCATTTTCAGCAGCCTTATCAAGGTCAGTACCACCAGTAGTTTTTGATACCATTTTTACTTGTTTGTCATCAGTTTTTAAAGCTGCATTATTGACTGTAACAGTGCCATCAGAACCTTTTACTACAGTACCGTCGCTAGATACAGTTGTATCACCACGAGCAGCTAAAATCGCCGCATCAGTTTCATCTTGCGTAGTTGTAGTAGTTGCATCAGCATTGTAAACAGCTTGAGTAGTAGCTGCATCATTAGCAGTGGCAGCACTAGTTGTTGTTGTGCTATTTAAATCTGGAGTATAGCCAGCTTGTACCTCAGCAGCAAATACACTGCCTGTCCCCATGACAGCCGTCAACACGGACGCTGCAAGCATACTTTTATAGGCTTTTGGTTTAAACATAAATTCCTCCTAGAACTCATCCCCATAAAGAGTTTACATCTTGTTTTATAAAGACTAATAAATCTTTATTATTATAGCATAAATTACGTGGAATGAGTACTACTATAAACAAATTTTATGAAATTAATATGACTAGAATGTGCATACCTATAGGGTTTACACATTCTAGCCACACACTTAGAAGCTCCGTGTCCAACGACCACCTATATAATTGTTTCCTTGCGATGTGCGCCATGCAGTAAACTTGAGGTTTCGTTTAACAGAATACTCTATACCATATTTTTTTTGCTTGTTATTTATACCTTGAGAATAGGTCAACATAACTTTCGGTAATACATACTTACCAATTTCAATATTATAGTTACCCGCGGTTTCCTTATTCGTCGGCTCATCAGGATCAATGGAACCTGTAGTAATATTAATACGATCCAAGCCTAATGTATTTTGTAATGCATCTTGTACATAACCAAAGGCAAACATTTGTAACCCTGCTGTAGCAACAGCATTTACATCATCATTTGTTAAAGTACTACTATTTGAATCTGTTCCTCGACCAAAGGTTAACATAGAGATAATTTGCTTTTGAGACAAATTAGGGTTTGATGACAATGTTAAGTCCATATGATCAACAGTCCCTTTTACACTGAGCATGATATTATAATTGCTTACATTAGTTTCAGCCTCTAATTGTAAGTTAGGCAAATAAGAACCACCTACAAAATGAGCTTTCCCTTTTGTAATATTAAATACATGGCTCAAGTATTTAAACGTACCATTTCTTACATCGAATTGACCACTAGCTGTTGGATTTTGCAAGGTGCCACCAAAATGAACATCACCGCTGATAAACATGTTATACAACGTACGATCATACAAGCGTACACCTTTACCTGCATGAACAGTGACATCGACGCCCATATTTCTAGTACTTTCACTAGACTCCATGGAAAGAGGGATTTTGAATTGAACCTTTTCAAGATTCAAATTACCTATCAATGTAGGCAAACCATCTCTATCCACGATATAAAGCTCACCATTTAATGGTCCTCGTACATATTCACTACGCACCTCTAAGCCATCAAGCTGAACCGCAGCTTTGTAATTAGTAAGGCTATGACCAGACCAATTTACTTTAGCAGCTAAACCTGCAGAACCTTTACCCATATTAATACGAGATTGGAAATCACCTTGTTGACCAGAGAAAATCAAATCTCCATCAATACCTGTGATTTCATTTTCCACACTAGTTAGCTTCATCGTACCATTTCGAACTGAAACGGTACCATATGCTTCAGGTTGATCGATAGTACCAGTAAGTCTAATAACACCTTTTAACGGACCAGTCGCATTTTTAACACTCGTCGTTACAAGAGGAATAACCGCCATATCAGCTTCATTAAAGTCAATTGTTACATCCATGGACTTACTGTCATTTGCTGGAATATAGCCAGACGTATAAATAGCTGCTAACGGAACCTTACCGTAGATGCTTAGCTTGTAACCACTTTTAGCACCTTGAATTCGTTGAATTTGGATGACATGATCTTGCATGGTAGCTAATACAAAGCCTTCGTCAATGCCAATACCATTAAACGAACCTGACTCTACAGAACTAGATAACTCAACCTTAGGATTTTTAGTTTCGCCTGTAACATTTATAACACCAGTTATCCAACCTGTAGCTTGAATATCCTTACCTACTAACGGCAAGAACGGTACAATATCAACATCCTTTAATGCAACCTGTAAATCTGCTTGTCCATCAAGATCTAATGTCCCACCCATCGCAATGAGCCCTTCATCAACAGGCAATTTTAAGGTTGTAATTTTGAACTTACGATTCGCAAGACTAGCATTGAGAGTTGCGTCACCTACAACCTTGTCATCAATACTTACATCGCTAATCTTACCTACTACATTGACACTCGGATTATCCTTTGTGCCTCCAATTTCTACAGAGCCATTTAACTTGCCATCAAGATGTTCATTGGCGCGATCTAGTAAGGTTAATAAATTCTTTACGCTACCATTAGTAACATCTAATACGCCAAATAATTGTTTACTATCGTCAAGCTTCATGCCGCCTTTAGCAACATATCGGCCTCCATCTTTTTCAGCAAAAGTAAAGTCTTGTACATTTACTACTGTTTTATCTGCATACACATGACCATGAATATCATTTAATAATTCCCCATTAATCGATAGTGCATCAGATAATATGTATCCATTAAATTGAGGGTTATCCATAGAACCCGTGATAATCCCGCGCCCCGATACTAAACCGTCAACTTTGTAGTCTGTATTGATGAGCAATCTGCCCATATCAATGTTCTTACCTTCAAAATCAACATTAATGGCGTCTTTCGAGATTGTACCTCCACCAGTGATGGTTGCACCATAACCTTCGATATCAAAGCGATACAGCTCTAAAATATCATTTTTATAGTTGTATTTTGCAAAGGCATTAGTTACGAGCTTGCCATACGCAGAACCATCCCATAAATGAGCACGACCTTCTATAATAGGATTCGCTGCAGTGCCTGTAATATGATTATCTGTTTCAAACCAGCCTGTAATTGGAATATCTGTAACTGTACGAATGAGATTTTCAATACGTACTGCACGAGCTCGAGCATTTAAGTCTAATGCATCAGTATTAATGTTATACCAACCCGTTACATCATAGCCACCACTTGCATCTCCAACATGTCCATTTGTGATGGTAAGAACATGATTATCCAACTGAATATCCCCATGGATATTATCAAATCGAGCCCCTTTATAGTGAACCTCTTGTCCCCATACAGTGCCGGTCACATTTGGATTATCCAAAACACCTTTTATTGTAATAGACGTATTCAACGTACCATCTACATCTTGTCCGATAATAGGGCTTAATGACGTCAATGGTAAGGCATTACCAGAAATAGTAGCATCTACATTACCATTTTGGATATAGCCATATCCGCTAAATGCACCATCCCCCATATTGCCTACTAGGGTTAGATTAGTTCGATTATCACTATGAGTAAAATTAGCTTTCGCCGCATCAACTACTACACCACGAATGCCGATTTGACGCCCTTCAACTGCGCCCACTACATCTGTAACTTGATTATTTTTACCTAAGATACGAACCTCACCATCTACATTCCCTGTAATAGGGGTAGCCATGTCTTTTGTAAAAGTATTCAAAGGTAAATTCTGGGCCTTTACTGTAGCATCAAAGTCGCCTGTATCAACTACATATTGACCATTAACCTTTGCATTACCTTCCCCAACTGATAGGCGAGTATTTTCAAGGCGAACTAATTCATCATCATAGATAATATCACCTTGTACACGATCAACATAATACCCTTTATAAGAAATACCATCACTGCTAATCGTAGCATCTACACGAGGAGCTACCGTTGTACCACCGATATGTGCACGGCCACCTACAACACCAGTTATGCCTACATCGGTAAGCGCTTCTAAAGCAACCTTATCGGCCACAACATTGAGGTTTAGATACTCTTCCTCTTTACCTAACGTAACAAGACCATTAACCTTGGCTACTTGATCATTAACACGCCAAGAGCTGCGACTAATAACGATCTGGTCATGATTTAGCATAATGCGACCTGTACCATCGGTAATATTATAAATAGTATTACCACGCTTATAAGTGCCTGTTAAGCCCTTAAAACTGGCATTGCCACTCATAATGTAATTGCCATCTTCACTTTTAACATTGAGATGTAAGTCTTGTAATTTCCCACCCGTAACAGATAAATCTTTACGAAGTGGTACAAAACTCATGAAACCTGCCGTATCAATTTCATCTGCTTGTACAAAGAGATCGAAATTAGATACATGGTCCATATCAATGGTGCCATTTAATACAACAGAAGAACCATCAATATCAGCAGTAAATGCCCCTTTAGACATGCCACCCATATTAAGTGCCATAGTACCATCGAGACTTTCTACATTTCTCTTTAGACCATCTTTGGTTCGTACAGCTACGCGACCATCATGTATTGTAATAGAACCATCAAAGCTACCCGACTTATTAGGGTCAGATGGTTTTACTAACTTTTCTACACTCCACGATTCATCAGCTAGCTGCCAGATATGAAGATCCGGCGCCTCTACAATCACACTTGAAATAGCCGTTGCCCCTGATGTATTACTTGTAATAATACTAGGCAAAGCAGATAGCTTAACCCCTACTGCTACCTCTCGTGCAGTCCCTACTAAATGATCATCTCTATCTTTAATAGTAACGTCCGTTAGAACTACATCACCATTCCAGTTAATACGTAGAGAATCATAGTTTACAGATCCGTTTATGGCATTATTTACTTGTTCTTTAACCATTGGTGCTACATACGTTTGAGCGATAGGATTGATACTGGCACCAATACCAGATAAACCTAAAACCGCTGCACCTATAAGGCACCACTTTTTACGGGTCATAATGATACTCCCATACACATTATGAATAATATAAATATATATACTAATCTTACCACAGACACAGTAATAACTATAGTGTTTTAGGGGTAAATTTTATAAAACTAATATAATTTCACACTAATCAATTTCTGCTATAAGTACACTGCTAATAGAATCGCGCTAATGTAAGTACATTGAGTTATACGACTATACATATATGGGAAATTAATTGCTTTTTTACGATAACACACTTAATCTAAACCAATATGAAATATACATATAAAATATGAAAGTAAATACTGAAGTAGCAAAAAAGACGACCGAAGTCGTCTTTTTAGGTTACATATTATATTATTGATTGCTACCAAGTTTTGCTAATTGTTCAAGGGCACCACTATTTGTAATAATCTCAGCACCTTGGCCAATTGGAGTATTCAATGGAACACCTGTTAATTGCTCAAGCGCTGCAATGCTAATGTTGTAGTTATAAAGAGCTTGTACATAATTGTTACGAGCTGTTGTCAATTTAGTTTCTGCATCAAGAACGTCAAGGTTAGTACCAACGCCTGCACGATAACGAAGTGTAGCGATACGGAAGCTTTCTTGACCTTGAGCTACTGCAGTTTGTGTACTTTGAATCGTTTGTTCCGCAGAACGCAAATTCAAATATGCTTTTTGTACTGCTAATAAAACAGCATCTACAGTTGCTAAGTTAGCTTCTTTAGCTTGTTCAAGTTGTGCATTTGCTTTTTTAATCGCATTTTGTGTAGCACCACCATCCCATAAACTCCAAGATGCACTAGCACCAACGCTCCAGGATTTTGTGCTTGTCCCAAAGTAACCATCTGGATCAATATAACCACGACCCGCTTTTACCGCTACAGTCGGTAAGTAGCCAGCTTTAGCAGATCTTACAGCTTCTTCAGCAGATTTCACATCAAGGGCAGATTTTACAAGAGCGGAACGATGAAGCATAGCATACGCTTTAGCTTGCTCTAATGTTACATTGTATGGCTTGTATTGCAAATCATGTTCTGCCGTAGTAATAGATGTTTGTACAGGATATGCAATGACTTGATTCAAACTTGCTTCTGCCAAATTCGCAGTGTTTTGTGCTTTTACAAGAGATGTTTCAGATTCAGCAAGATTTGTTTTAGCTGCCAATACATCAGAGCTTGCTACTAAGCCTACATTATATTGTGCTTCTACATTTGTTACATGACCTTGATAGTCTTTAACAGCTTGTTGAGCTACATCAACAAGATTACGGTTCATAATCAGTGTATAGTAGCCGCTAATAGCATCGTACTTTGCTTGCTGAAGTGCTTCTTCATAACTAGCACCAGTACCTTCACGAGTATAACGAGCAGAATCAATGCTTGCATCAAGTTGAGGATTGAATACAGGCGCACTAATAGAGAAATTATGGCTACCGGACTTACCACTACCAGTATCGCCTCCGGTTCTCTGTGCATTCCAAGCATAACTTACACTTGGATTTTTCCCAGCAGCTACTTGACTTACAGCAGATTTTGCGGCCTCATAACCCCACTTAGTTTGTTTTGCAGTACGGTTATTCGCCAAAGCTAAATCAATAGTACGAGTCTCATTAAGAGCAAGTGCATGCTCATAAGTCTTGCTATCTTGAACTGCTTTATTAGCCAATTGCTTTTGTGTTAACTGTATAGCCTCTTTCTGATATTTAGTGAGTTGATCACCATTATTAACAGATGTAGTTACGCTATCGGCAGCCATTACACCAGTAGTAGCTAAGGAGAGCATTACGCCTAAGGATAATACCTTTTTATTCATAATATGTACCTCCATACTCATAAAGAGTAAATGTATTAGTCATTAGAATACTTGTTTAATACCGAAATAGGTACCTCCATTCGTAGAGCTGAATGGTCTGGTCATTTGAATAACGCCATAGGTATCTTTATGTAAACGTATATCACTGCGAATACGATATTTACGATGGTTAAGATCATACATAGCAGCAGACAAGGATACAGGGCCACGTAAATTATAATCTACGCCCACGCCCAATTCACTTTCAAAAATACCACCACGCACTAACCATTTAGAACTGATAAATTTACCTGCATTTAAATCAAATTTTGAATCATCCCCAATATTGGATAAGCCAATTTCAGCCATTCCTTTATCGTTAAATGCACGAAGTCGACCATTGATGCGGAATTCATTATCTGTTGTGTTATACAACATATCTACAGATGGTTCAACCTTAGAGGAGGACTTTTTTTCAGTTGTACCAACCTCTACAACATTTCCATTTGCATCAGTTCGATATGCTTTACCACCCATCAATTTATTGATACGAGCAGAGATTTGCGCCGTATTATGTAACGTCTCCTGAATATTTGCTTGCGCTTTAGGATCTGTTACAGTAGATTCCATGGAACGAGCCATATTATCTACACGATCCGTAGTTTGTTTTAAATTAGTTAAAATAGCACGCATATCATTGCCTGCATTACCATCAGCGTTAAATTGCTGAGCAGCTTGATTTAACTGGGCAGTTACATTTGCCATATTTTCAGTAATGGCTACTGCATTATCAGCCATCACCGCTGTAGATTGCAAGGAATACTTGAGAGCATTTTGAGTTGCTGGATCACCAATGATATTATTGATAGACTGCAACATTTTTTCGGTGCCATCCATTAATTTCTGAGCACTTTGCATGGCTTTTTCCATAGCATCAACGCCTTCCCCTTTAACAGAGTCACCATCTTGTAAATATACTTTAGATTGGCCCGGTGAAATTTGAATATATTTATCCCCTAAGAAACCATCAGAGCCTAATGTGAAAATAGAATCACTTGGAATCTGAGTTTTTTCATCAAGCTTCATCTTAACTACAACGCCACGCGGTGTAATTTCAATATCAGAAACTGACCCGATGGCTACGCCAGAGAATTTAACTTGGTTGCCATTTTTCAAACCATTTACTTGAGCAAAATCACCAGTAATTGTCATTTGTGGTTTAGCCCATATATCAATGCGTCCTACAAATAGTATGCCCGCAATAAATAAAGCTATACCTATTATTGTGAAAGCCCCTACCTTGGCCTCCGTCGTCCACTTCATTATATATCTCCCATCGCAGATACGTTAATCGGTTCTGCTTCGCCATTAATAAACTGTTGTACCTTTTTATTTGTAGAATTCTTAAAGTCTATTGTATCAGAAATCTCTACAAAACGCCCCTTATCAAGTAAAGCTATGCGATCGGCTACATAAAATGCAGATTGCATATCATGTGTTACTACGATAGAGGTACAACCAAGCCGATTTTGCATCCCTTTTATCAGCATACTAATTGTACCTGATGTAATCGGATCCAAACCAGACGATGGCTCATCATAAAGAATTAAACTCGGATCTAGTGCAATAGCACGAGCTAAGCTAACACGCTTCTTCATACCACCAGATAATTCATTTGGCATATAGGATTCATATCCTTTAAGACCAACCCAGTCGAGTCGCTCTGCCACAATGCGTTTAATCTCGTCTTCCCCTAACTTCGTATGTTGACGTAGACCAAAGGCTACGTTTTCCCCCACCGACATAGAGTCAAAAAGAGCAGAGTATTGGAACACCATGCCCATTTTTCTTCGTACTGTATTAAATTCATCTTCAGATAATGTTGTAATATCTGTGCCATCTACGATAATCTGCCCCGATGTAGGACGTTGTAAGCCAATCAGCAAGCGAAGTAATGTACTTTTACCACTACCACTACCACCTAATATAACTAATGTTTCCCCATCATTAATAGTGAGATTAACGGAGTCTAAAATCACACGCGACTCATAGGCAACTACAACATTGCGTAGTTCTATCATAAATCCCTCTAAAACTTCTACTAATATAACAAAGTAGATAAAAAGTAATTTAATACAAATACTAAAATGATACTAGTTACTACAGAACTAGTTGTGGAGAAGCCTACTGCTTCTGCGCCCATTTTAGTTTCCATCCCCTTATATGCACCTACCAACGCAATGACCGCGCCGAATACACTAGATTTAATTAAACCTAATGTAAAATCAGAAATAGTAGAGAACATTTGAATGGAATCTAAATATGTACTTGGAGCCAACCCTTTAATAGCAGTAGCTACAAAGTAACCACCGGCAATACCAATTACCACACCGTAAAAGGCCAAGATTGGAACCATTACCATACAGGCCACAACACGAGGAACTACGAGGTAACCTACTGGATCAACAGCCATAACTCGAAGAGCATCAATTTGCTCTGTTACCTTCATAGTACCAATTTCTGCAGTAATGGCAGCACCTACGCGGCCAGCTAGCACGACACCTACTAAAATAGGACCTAATTCACGTCCCATAGCTACCGCCATAAGACCACCAACTGTGCTTTGTGCGCCATATGTAATTAATACATCTGTGATCTGCAAAGTCATAACCGCGCCTGCGAAGAGCAACGTCAAACTTATAATCGGCAATGAGTCCACCCCTAGGTGAGCCATCTGCTGAAATACATGCCACAGATTAATCATTTTTAGTTGTTTTATAGTGTGCCACATTAATAATGTAGCACTACCCATCTGCGATAGGCCGTTTATTACGGTTCTACCTATCGATTCAAGCCAATTCAACAGATTCACCCATTCCCCTTACAGTCTTAACTTACTCAGCTGAATTAGTACCATCAACCTTAGACTCACCTTTTTTATCAGCCTCTTTGGACTCCTTTTTAGCGGAATCTTTTACATCCTTTTTATCGGATTTTTTAGCTTCTTTTTTATCAGCTTTATCTTTCTTTGCTTGGTCTTCCAACTCTAATTTATGTTCCATCTTGATCTGATTTTTAACTTCTTTTACGCGTTTAGCTAATTCTTTATCACGATCAGCTGGCTTCATAACATGAATCGTAAATTGACCATCGCCTTGTACGATGTACTCAGTATCAACTGCAGTCTTTTCGATTTTTTTATCATCATCTTTGCCAGAGCTCAAGTCTTCTTGACCTGTTTTCTTTTGTACATCCCCTGGCATAGGTTTTGATTCAACATCTTTGATTTTAGCTTTTTTAACAGATTTAGAACCATCTTCATCAACTAGACTAATGCCATCTTCCAAAAATTCTACGACGATTTGATTATTTGTATCTGTTTTTTGAATTTCATCGTAAAGCTCATTAAAGTCTTTATGAATTTTCAAACGACGCAAAATTTCATCTGTTAAATTATATTTTTGTTTTTCTAAAACATATGGCAATGGAATTTCCCCACCACCACGTACTTCTAAGGTATATTTGCCAATTGCTTGATCTTCAGGAACCTTAAAGAAAATTTGTTTAACAACCTTTTCGCCGCGGAACGGTTCTAAAGTAACATCTACAACAATTGTATCCCCAGGAGAAACAACAGTAGATGATGCAGACGCATCAATGAGCTTCGCTGTTTTCTTATCTTGAGTTACTTCCGTCTCAACTGTAATGTCCGCAATTTCATAGTTTATGAATCGATTATTCATTAGAACATCGATGACATTATAGAACTCATCAACGGCTTTCTCAGAAATAGAATCAGCGCTATAGAACATATTTGTCCGCGTTAACGGCTTGTGCTCTTTTCCTTTAGGCGTAATAGTATATGAAATTGTCGCTGTACCAGAGCCACTACGATCCAATGTTTTATTCAACATATTATACAAAGATGTAGCTGCTAAGGTTGGTGTCATTTCACTATCTTCTACGACCTTAACAGAGCTAGTTTTATCACGGCCCATATCGCGATCTTTTAAATGGAATCGTAACGGAATGCCATGAGCAATTACGCCAGATACACCAGCGATGCCGGCCCCTCTATCCTCCGTAACAGAACCCACCTCTTGGCCCATAGAGCCAAGTTTAAATGCTGCATTATAACTTTTAACTACTGTAAAAATACTTGCATTATGCATGAAGTAGTTTGAAGATCCATGCTTCAAGAACGGATGTCCAAAGGCTACAATTTTTTCACCATCTACATAAGTAACAGTACCGATAGCCCCTAATTTAAGGTCTCCATCAACTAATAATGCTGCTACGGATCCACCAGCCTCTAATGGTTTTGCAATTTCATCACCACTAGCACTAGCAGTATCATAAGTTTCATATTTATATTGTGGCAACTTGGATTTAAAGTAATCCATGGATGCCGCGTCAAAGCCATAAGCCATAAGTGGAGTTCCAAGAGGAATCAACTGCGTGTCATCCCAAGGTTTAGATAAATTCTTCTCATATGGAATATTCCATAGTTTTACCATATCCTCGATAGGAGTGATCATCCCAATTGTGCCATCTGCAAACCCCCAGCCATAGGCAACAGCGCCAACGAGCTTGCCATTTATATATACAGGGCTACCACTCATACCATGAGCAATACCACCGGTTTGTTCCATAATAGGACCGGAGAATTTTGCCAAAATAAGATGACCAGATGGTCCCTTATCCTTCATGACACCAAGTACCTTTACATCAAAGGTGGAGATAGTATCCCCTACGATTACAGTTTTTGCAATACCTTCCATACCTGTAGTTACATCATTGACAGGCATGAAATCGACAGCCTGTGCAGCTGTAAGTGAAGTACAGAAGAAAAGCGCCAGTATCGCTTTTCTATACCGACGCCAAGAATGAGAAAACTTCATTCCTTCTCTCCTTTATTTACTTTCTACGGTGACAACGATTTGATCACGAGAAACGTCTGAACCCACTGTAACATTAACCGCCGATACAGTACCAGTTACAGTAGATTTAGCAGCAGCCATAGGGCCAGCTAATGTTTCGACAGTCACCAATGTTTGACCTTCTGTTACAGAAGCGCCAACAGAAACTGTAGAGGCAACTTTACCTGTTAATACACTTTGGTATGATACAGGGGCCGCCATTACAGAGCTAACACTTAAAATGCCTAGCGCAGCTAAGGCCAACACTACTCTTTTCATAACGATCCCTCCTTTTACAAAATTAGTTATGTACCTATAGTATACTAAATTATTAGCAATTTTTCAAACAAAATTGTATGCAACGAATTCATTTTATGATTACTATATCCTCATAGCTTGTAGGTGAAGAAGTTGACTTATGCACATACTCATCTTTCACAACTAAGTCAACACTACCTTGGTTAGATAACTCAGCGCCATCTACTACGCCAAGCTTAGATAATAACTTTGCCCCTTCTTTTTGAGTGACCCCCACAGATCGAAGTCCTACTTTATCAACAGCTAATACTACCAAATTATTGTCCTTTGTAGTACCTATAAAGCTACGCGCTTTATTATTAGATGAATCGGCCCCTACATAGCGACCATTTTTCATCACCATCGTCCCCGCTTGTAGACTAGCACCACCTGTTGTGCTCACTTGAGCAAGCTCCGGTCTATTTTGTATCGAAATAGGTGTACCTACCTTTAACTTACGTAAAGCCTCACGAGCCTCACCGTGACCTGATAATACATATTGGTTTTCCCCTAACTTAGAGTTACCATTTTGTCCGCTAATAACCTTACCATTGGCTACAGTCACTTCATAGCCATAGTCATTGGTCTTCGTAGAAGGACCATAAGCATTCGTATACAATGTTAAAGCATTCTCTTTGCGCGGTGCATTTACAGCAGTAATCATAAAGCTTTCTTTTTGTGTTTTAGCTTGTAATAAGGGCTTTTTCTCTTCTATGAAATAACCGCGATTCGGAGTATACCGCAACGTACCACGATTAGAGATACGCTCTAAATCAATAGTGCCATCGCTAGCTACAGAATAAGGACGTTCAAAACTACCACCTTTTACCTTCGCTCCAATCAAAGCAGTATGGGCCTGACTGACAGCTGCCAAGGTTTTACCTTCTGGAACATGAGCTACCACCATAGGCGAATCATTATCTACAGTTAAAGCATAAGCTTGAATTTTACCTTCAGGCACTGTGTTATTAATCTTGCTGTACGCCACAGATTTATTTATATCTTTTGTAGTCTGTTGGGCATAGCTAGAAAATAGATCTACAACGATACGTGTTGGTTTTTCCAAAGTAAACTCATGATGTTGTACATCCTTATTGGCCGTTAAAGTTACTTGTAAACTTCCATTTACTGGCTGCAAACCAATACCTTTTAGAACACCTGTCTTTGTATCATTTTGACTAATAGGCCCTGTCAGACCATTTGTAGTCCCCCCTAAATTAAGAGTGAGAGCATGGGTAGCTTCATTATAGGAGCGAGTCCAAGACACGGGCATTTCAGATACATCCAGAACTATGCGGCTAGTACCTTCATGATTAGATACGCGTACCCCTGTTAAATTACCTGCTTCAGCATAAGGAACAGTGCTGCCTAAGAAACCTAAAACAGCAAAAGTTATGTATAGATATCGTTTCATATATAATTCCTCTACAACGATAAACCATATCAATGGTCATATATTTTATATCAATTTTATACAATATACTTTTACTATAGTATACATCATAAAGATGAAAATTTCAAAAATATAAACTAAAAAACGAAGTTACCAGCTATAGAAAAATCATTAAATAATAATCAATCTATAGTTAGTAACTTCGTTACGTTTATCTTAAATCAAAATCGTATATCATTGTAACTCATCTAATGTATCACGAAGTTGTGACATTTCATCAAGAGCCTTTGCAACGCCCTTAATAACTGCATATCGCGGAGATTCCACTAAATATGCCGCAATACCAACAGAACGGGTAATAACGCGATCCAAACCATCGATAAGAGCACCCCCACCCGTTAGGATGATACCGTGATCATTAATGGCAGCCACAAGTTCAGGTGGCGTTTTTTCTAAAATAGATTTAATACCCTCTAAAATATTCATGACTTGTGCCTCTAAAGCACGCTGAATCTCTAAAGAATTTACCGCTACCATCTTAGGTAAGCCGGAGCTCGCATCCCGTCCACGTACCTCTATAGTACGTTCCTTGGCACGGCGATCCACAGTACCTACAGAAATTTTAATCTTTTCTGCTGTTAATGGACCAATGACAAGACGCTTCTTCCGGCGGATGTAACGAATAATAGATTCGTTAAAAGAATCTCCACCTATACGAAGAGATTCACTTACAACGACACCTGTATCGCAGAGGACGGCAATATCTGTGGTGCCACCACCAACATCTACAACCATTGCACCTACCTGCTTAGCATCGTTGAGACCGGTCCCCATAGCAGCAGCCAACGGTTCTTCAATCAGAACCGTCTTTTTGGCCCCTGTTCTAAGCAAAGCCTCTAAAATAGCGCGCTTTTCCACAGGTGTAATACCTGATGGAACACATACGATAATCCGTGTTTTCATCAATCGAGAAGCAGGTACAACAGAGCGAATGAAGTACTTTAACATGAATTCTGTCATATCATAGTCTGCAATAACACCGGCTTGAACAGGTCTAATGACAGATATTCCCTTTGGCGTACGACCTACCATGGAACGGGCCGCCTCACCTAAGGCAAGAATATCACCGGTTTTATCATCTCTTGCTATATAAGCTGGTTCATCAAGCACCAAGCCTTTTCCCTTAGCAAAAATGAGAATGCTGGCAGTTCCTAAATCGATTCCCAAATCAAAATTTAAGGATCGATTCAAACGGCCCATTAAATCCCCAACTTGCTCAGGGCGAACTAAACGCTTTAACGTCATAGCAGGCGTAGTTTTAGCAATGGCTACCGTTTCACGGCTGCGACGCTCAGCACGGCGCATTTTAGTGACTCTAACCATAGCCTCACGCATATTAGAGGCTAAGTGATTCGCTTGTTTTGCTACACCTTCTGAAAGCTTCGTAGACTTGCGCTTTGTTCTACGTAAGGGCTTACGAGTCGTGCTCGCTTTAGCGTTTTCAACCTTTGCAGCACCGAGGTTTTGTTGCTCGTTGTATAAAGCCGGCCCTTTAGAGCGCCGGCTTCTTTTCTTATTATTCTGTTTTGGCTCTGTACTCTTATTCGTCAACCCGAACAATATCAGCACCTAACCTTTGCAATTTACCTACAAAATCATCATAGCCACGGTCGATATGATGTAGACGACCTACCTCAGTTCTACCTTCTGCAGTCAACGCAGCACAAACAAGAGCTGCACCAGCGCGCAAGTCAGTAGCATTTACTACGGCACCGTGCAAGCGAGGCATACCTTCTACAATCGCTTGGCGATTATCGATATCGATATGAGCACCCATCTTACGAAGTTCAGCTACGTGCATGAAGCGGTTCTCAAATACCGTTTCTGTTACTGTACTTGTACCTTCTGCAATCGTAGTAAGCGCCATAAATTGAGCTTGCATATCTGTTGGGAAGCCAGGATATGGTAATGTTTTAATATCAACAGCTTTAATGCCTTTACCAGTGCTGATAACGCGAATACCGTCGATTTCTTCCTCTACAGTAACGCCAGCTTCTTTTAATTTAGCTACTACAGGCTTCAAATGTTCTGGTAACGCATTTTCTACGAATACATCACCGCCAGCCATAGCCGCTGCAATCAAGTATGTACCAGCTTCAATACGGTCAGGAATAACCGTATGAGTAGCACCATGCAATTGAGGTACACCTTCAATACGGATTACGTTTGTACCAGCACCGCGGATATTGGCGCCCATAGCGTTCAAGAATGTTGCTAAATCAACGATTTCAGGCTCTTCTGCAGCATTTTCAATAACAGTTTTACCTTCTGCCATAGAAGCGGCCATAATTACGTTTTCTGTAGCCCCTACACTTGGGAAGTCCAAGTAAATTTGAGTACCTTTAAGGCCTTCAGGAGCATGAGCATATACATAATCTTCAGTAATTTCAATTTTAGCACCTAAAGCTTCAAAAGCTTTTAAGTGAAGGTCGATAGGACGCGCGCCGATAGCACAGCCACCAGGCATGGAGATTTTAGCCTCCCCTTTACGCGCCAAAAGAGGCCCCATTACAAGGAAGGATGCACGCATTTTACGTACAAGTTCATAAGGAGCTTCAGTAGCAGTCAATGTAGATGCATCAAAAATGATTTCATCATCTGCTTCATTACGAGTAATTTTAACCCCCAAAGACTCGATAACTTGGCAAATCGTACCTACATCTTCCAAATTTGGAATTTCAAGTAATTTACTAGGTGTTGATGCTAGCAAAGTACCGGCAATAATAGGGAGTACCGCATTTTTAGCACTACTAACACGTACACGGCCTTCCAAGCGATTGCCACCTTGAATGATTAGCTTTTCCAACAGAATTCCTCCTACACTTTATATCGATCATCTTGTATAAACTACAAGACGTTGTATTTATAACGTCATATACTAAATGTTATTATACTATTTTTCGATATATCTCATCAAGAGAATGTGAGAAAATACTGAGAAAAAAGCCCCTCTTTTTTTGAATCGTTTCACCCAAAAATATTGTTAAATTTTTAGGTCCCATTCATGTAGAGGGGCTTCTTATTATTTTGCTTTTAAGGATTTCAATTTATCATCCATGTGTACTGTATCAAGGAAGCGTACAGTACCAGTTTTAGAGCGCATTACGATAGTATGTGTACGCGCACCACCTGGGAAGTATTGAATTGGGTTCAATAGATTACCACGTGTAATAGCTGTAGCCGCAAAGATAACATCATCAGTGCGAACTAGATCATCCAAAGTAAGAACTTGGTTTACATCGGTAATACCCATTTCATGGCAACGACGAATTTCTTCATCAGTTTCTGGTTTTAAGCGAGCTTGCATATCACCGCCTACACATTTTAATGCAGCAGCAGCCAATACACCTTCTGGTGCACCACCAGTACCAACAACCATGTGTACCCCAGAACCTTCGATACAACATTCCATAGCTGGGTTAACATCACCGTCGGAGATGAGCATAATACGAGCACCTATTTCGCGCGCTTCTTTCATCAAACCTTGATGACGTTCACGATC
Organism: uncultured Veillonella sp.; assembly: GCF_963524655.1. Taxonomy (GTDB): domain Bacteria; phylum Bacillota; class Negativicutes; order Veillonellales; family Veillonellaceae; genus Veillonella. Next base: position 15,729 of record NZ_CAURHA010000003.1, on the reverse strand, counting down.
GAGCATAACCAACGTAATTTCCTCTACACTACGTTCCATTTTAGCAGCTACGTTTTTAATGTTTTCAGTCAAAGATTTTGTAATATCGATAGCACCTGCACCGCGAGGACCAACACAAAGTTTCTCCATGTACATATCTGGTGCATGTAATAAACCACCTTTTTCAGCAATTGCCATAACTGCAATAGCACCGTTTTGACCTTTCGCAATTAAGTTTGTACCTTCAATAGGGTCAACTGCGATATCTACTTCTGGACCACCTGCACCTACATGTTCACCAATGTAAAGCATAGGAGCTTCGTCAATTTCACCTTCACCGATAACTACAGTACCAGAAATGCGAACAGAGTCAAAAGCTTGACGCATAGCATCTACAGCTAGACCATCAGCTGCATCTTTTTGACCGCGACCAAGCAAACGACCACTGCGCAAAGCGGCTGCTTCAACGACACGAGCAAATTCCAAAGATAATGTACGATCCATAATGGGCCTCCTTATAAGTCCTCTATGTTTTGATATAACTCCTACCCAGAGTCTTTACTTAACTTATTGATTAGCTTGTTTCCAATCTTCCATGAACTTCGCAAGGCCTGCATCAGTCAACGGATGTTTCATAGCTTGCATAAGCACTTTAAATGGAACGGTTGCAATATGAGCACCCGCTTTAGCACATTGAATGATGTGTAACGGCGTTCTCACACTAGCAGCAATGATTTCAGTTTCAATTTCATGAATAGCAAAGATGTCTGCAATATCTTGAATCAATGTAAGGCCATCCATGCTGATGTCATCAATGCGACCAACAAATGGACTAACATAAGTAGCACCTGCGCGAGCCGCCAACAACGCTTGGTTAGCAGAAAAGATTAAAGTTACATTTGTTTTAATGCCTTCTTTGCTTAAAACTGCAACGGCTTTAAGACCTTCAGGAGTCATAGGTACTTTAATAACTACATTAGAGCCTAATTTTACAAGATCATGCGCTTCTCTTACCATTCCTTCAGCATCAGTGGAAATAACCTCTGCACTAACAGGACCTTCTACAAGACTTGCAATTTCAGAAATAACTTGCTTTAAGTCCCGTTTGGCTTTCACGATAAGAGATGGATTTGTCGTAACACCATCAATAAAACCAAAGGCATAGGCCTCTTTAATCTCATCAAATTCTGCTGTATCAATAAAGAATTTCATAGAATTCCCCCTCTTATTTCGCAGGTGTAATGACTTCAACGCCACCCATATAAGGTACCAAAACCTTTGGAATCACTACGGAACCATCAGCTTGTTGGCAATTTTCTAAGATTGCTGCCACTGTACGGCCCACCGCAAGACCAGAACCATTTAATGTATGAACAAATTCAGGTTTGCCTTTAGGACCACGACGGAATTTAATATTAGCACGACGAGCTTGGAAGTCTGTCATATTGGAGCAAGAAGAAATTTCTCTGTACTTGCCTTGTGCTGGCATCCATACCTCTACGTCATATGTTTTAGCAGAACCAAAGCCCATATCACCTGTACAAAGAGTGATAACACGGAATGGTAATTCTAATAATCGTAATACTTCTTCTGCATTATCTGTCAAAGTTTCTAATTCTTTGAAAGAGTCTTCAGGTTTAGCTAATTTTACCATTTCAACTTTATTGAATTGATGTTGACGAATAAGACCACGAGTATCGCGACCTGCAGAACCTGCTTCAGCACGGAAACATGCAGTGAATGCAGTGTAGTATTTAGGTAATTCCTCTTCGCTCAAGATTTCACCACCATGGTAGTTAGTCAATGTAACCTCAGCAGTAGGAATCAAGAAATATTCTGTATCCGCTACATGGTACATATCTTCAGCAAATTTAGGTAATTGACCAGTACCAGTCAAGGTTTCACGAGTTACCATGTATGGAGTCATCATTTCAGTATAGCCGTGTTTGTCTACATGAAGATCAACCATGAAATTGATCAAGGCACGTTCTAAACGAGCACCTAAACCTTTATATACAGTGAAACGGGCACCACTCATTTTGCCAGCGCGGTTAAAATCTAGAATATCAAGACTTTCACCTAAATCCCAATGAGCTTGCGCTTCAAAATCAAATTGACGTGGTTCGCCCCATTTGCGTTGCTCTACGTTCTCCTCTTCATCAGCACCAACAGGAACAGATGGATCACACATGTTTGGCAACATCAATGCCGCATCACGTAATTTTGCTTCTACATCGCGAATACGGTTATCAAGCTCAGCAATTTCGTCGCCTACTTTTTTCATTTCTGCGATTTTATCATCCGCATTTTCTTTATTGCGTTTTAATTGGCTAATTTCTTCAGTTACGGAATTGCGAAGCGCTTTTAACTCTTCTACCTTACCAATCAACTGACGACGTTCATCATAAGCGGATACAAAGGTTTCCAAATCGCCTGTTGTGTGACGGTTATCTAAGTTTTGTTGCACTAAATCAATATTTTCTCGGACAAATTTTAAATCTAACATGCTATAAACCTCATTTTCCAACTATGCTACGTACAATATATTCAATACGTTTAAGTATACCATATATTGGTGTATTTATCATTAAATTATACGTTATATACTAGTCTTTTCATCAACATTTTATACTACTCATCATCTTCTTCGTCTAGCAAATAATCTTTCGCCATCCATTTGCGAGTGCCTGTGAAAGATATGGTTACCCACTTCTCTGTAGGATTACCGCCGATTTCTTGGTCAATTTCGTTGCGAATTGCATCAATCTCAGCAATTGTCTGATATGGGAAATTCTTACGAACTAAAATATCAATCTCGATGATACGGGTACTGCCATATACTTGCACACTCGTTACATAATCTTTGAAATTATACTTCTCCATAAAACGATCCATAATTTCTTGTACTTCATTATGTAATGAAGATGGTGCCCACCCCAAGATTTGCTTCATAGATGGTACAATAATATGAATCGCAGACGGTAACATCTGTACGGCTAATACAATTAATACGATAGGGTCAATATAGGCTGCCCATTCAGCGTACGCCGTTCCTTCTAGCATGGTAGCTACCACAAAGCTAATCAAAATAGCTGCCTCTAGCAAGGCATCTACATACCAACTTACATTATCAAACTTAATCAAGTTAGACTGTAAACTTTTATTAATACGACGTACATATAAATAATACGCAGTATCTGCAATAGTAAAGAATATAGCATAATAAATAGCTGGTCCAAAGTCTACATGACGACCACCAGATAAAAGGTCTGTAATACCACTCGATAAAGCATAAATGACAATAAGTAAAATAAAGAAACCCTCTACAGCTAACACAAGCGGTTCAAATTGCCAGAAGCCAAACTGGAATCGCTTACTTGTTTCTCTCGCTACAAGCTTAGCAGTCATAAGCATCATAATCTTAATAACTACGTCCACGAAGGAAAATACACCATCTAATAAGACGGCACTAGACCCTGTAACAATCCCCATTATAGTACCACTAACGGCCACAAGTGCCATCAAGGCAACAGACTGCATTAATAACTTTTGTTCAATAGAGCGCCTTGCGCCTAATATATCCATTAAGTCCCCCACTTTCTTAATTTTTACATCCTTTTATTATACACCAAGTACATTGATACGCAAAAAGCAGCTGATTTGAATGCATTTCAAATCAGCTGCTTGTAATGTATCAATATTCTTTTCTATAAGGAGTAAATTTTCAATTTTTGAATATTTTTAATCCTTATTTAGTTCGTAGGCTCTGGAGCTACTTTACCAGCTACATAGCGCTCTATTATGTGTCGATCATCGCCTACGTACAACCAACGTTCCAATCGCTCTTCTAAGGAGCGTTCATTAGGGTCAAACAACGTCGTATCGTCGATAACAAGAGCATCAAATTCACAACCTTTTTCAAAGCTGCCCACCTTGCCAAAGAACTTACCGCCGCCCTTTGTAGCCATATAGAAGGCTTCACTCAATGTAAGTGGCGCATACGTTTGATCCACTTCCACCCATTTCATCTTGGATAGTCCAATGGCTTCGGTAAGAACCTTCGCCATGGATACAATATGTCCACCAGAAATATCGGAACCTAAGCCAATAGGTATTTTCCGTTCAAACAATTTACGAATCGGTGCAATGCCACTAGATAAATTTACATTTGAATACGGACAATGAGATACCATACTTTGTGTTTCTGCCATGCGGTCCATTTCTACGTCACTTAAATGAATGCAATGAGCCATCACTGTGGGCACCTTCCCCATGAGATGATGTTCATAGTATACATCTGTATAATTAGCTGCCTCAGGATGTAGGGCTGCTACCCAGTCAATTTCACCATGATTTTCTGATAAGTGAGATTGAACCGGCACATTATACGCTTCTGCCAAGTTACCTAAACCACCCATTAACTCGCTTGTACAAGATGGAACAAAACGAGGCGTAATAATTGGTTTTACTAAAGGACCAAATTGAGCTGATGCTTCTAACCACTCTTTAGTATCAGCTAAGGATTGATGTGTGTCTTCAATTAAAAACTCTGGACTATTGCGGTCCATATTGACCTTTCCCACATAGGCAGATAAACCTGCTTTTTGTAAAAGCTCCATCAATACTAATGTACTATCTTTATGAATCGTACCAAACAAGATGCTTCGCGTCGTACCATTTCGCCATAAGTCGTGTACAAAGGCGCCATATACTAAACGAGCATATTCTTGATCACTAAACTTTGCTTCCTCTGGGAAGGTATACGTTTCAAGCCAAGGTAAGAGTTCCTTATCCATACCTAAACCGCGATTGCAATATTGCGGTGCATGAGCATGAGTATCCACAAAACCGGGGATGATGAGATGATCACCATAATCCGTAATCGGATGTTCTCCATACGCTGGTGGTATACTTTCACCACAATGAACAACTACACCATCGACGGCAATAACATAACCTTGTTGAATAGCTACAAATTCTGATGGACGTGGTGTATATAAAATATTTCCTTTTAAAATGGTTGTTGAATTCATATAACCTCCTCGCATGTTCATGATTATAGATGAGTCGCTCTATACCACATGCTAGATTAATTTTCAATCAATATACAATGCTATATGATTCATATTATAGGCATTTTAGATGGCAAAGTGAATAATAAATGCCAATGTCATGACATACATAATAGGATGAATTTCATGACGACGACCTGTAGTCAATTTAATCAATGTATAAGAGATAAAACCAAAAGATAAACCTTGAGCAATACTGAATGTTAAAGGCATAAGAAGAATTGTTAAGAATGCTGGCAATGCTTCTGTAAAGTCAGTGAAGTCAATATGTGTTACCTCACTCATCATAAATACGCCAATTGTGATAAGTACCGGTGCAGTCGCTTGTGGTGGTACCAATAAGAACAATGGAGCAAAGAACAAGGCTACCAAGTATAAAAGACCTGTTACAACGGCTGTAAGACCTGTACGACCACCGTCGGCAACGGCTGCCGCACTTTCAATGTAAGAAGTAACTGTAGAAGTACCTACAACGGCACCTGCTGCAGCGCCAATAGAAGTACATAGCAAGGCTTTATCTAACCCTTCGAACTTACCATCTTCATTTACCAAATTTGCTTTTCTCGTAACACCAATCAATGTGCCGATATTATCAAACATATCTACAATAGTGATAGAGAAAATAATAGAGAAAATACCATATTTAATAGCGCCCATTATATCTAGTTGACCGAATGTATCAACTGGAACTGGTGGCACCAAGTTAAAGATATCCGCACTTGTAGCAGGTATCTTAGTTAAACCTAAAGCCATTGCTGCAATTGTAGTGAACGCCATGCCGATTAGCAAACCGCCTTTAACTTGTTTTGCCAGCAAAATACTAGTAATAAATAAGCCTAGTAAAGTCAATAATACCGCTGGATCTTGCATGTTACCTAGGGTTACAAAGGTTGCATTATTAGGTACGATAATATGAGCATTTTTAAAACCGATGAAAGCAACGAATAAACCAATACCTACACCTATCGATGTTTTCAGTACTTGTGGAATACCATCTACAATCTTGTTAAGAACTTTAGTAACCGTTAAAATAACAAATACTGTACCGGAAATAAAAACGGCACCTAATGCAGTTTGCCAACTAAGACCCATGGCACCACAAATAGTGTACGAGAAGAACGCACTGAGACCAAGGCCTGGTGCTACGATAACAGGAACATTAGCCACTAAACCGATAAGCATGGTCGCAAAAGCTGTTGTTAATACAACCGCTGCCACTGCACTAGCATGCGGCATGCCTGATACAGATAATAAGTTTGGTACTACTGCCAGAATATATACTGACGCAATAAACATCGTAATACCTGCAAAAAACTCAGTTTTCACTGATGTTCCATGTTGGGTTAACTTGAAAAAGCGATCAAGAAAACCATTTGCTTCATTTGTTCTTTCGTACTCCATTGAACTCATCTCATATTCCTCCAAACTTTTAGAAAAAAATAAAATGGATAAATAAAAAACGACTACAAGAGCATCATAAAGATGCTCTTGTAGTCGTAAATCTCGGTTTACGCTAGAGACCCTTGACCCATCCCGTCAAGGTTATACAAGATTAGTAATATGTCTATACAGTTAATCCTTATCTGCTATTTACTATTGATAAGGCTAAATAAGAAATTTTTATTTTATGAATTTTTCTCATATCTGTTATGCCAATAACACAATCTATGCACCTAGTATAAAGTTATTTTTATGCATTGTCAATAACTATTTATGATTTACATTTCATATTCTTTTTTCAAGACATAACCATATGCTTTTTTAGAGCCATCAGGTTGTTCAATAAGGTATACGCCTTGTATTTCTGGATCAAATCCAGGCAATTGATTAATTCCTTCTTCTAAAGCAAGGAAGTAATCACAAGCAGTCCGAGACCATCGTTCTCCAGGCTGTACGCATAATACACCTGGTGGGTACGGCAAAGCCCCTTCAAGTGCAATGCGACCTTCCGCCTCATCTAAAGGTACAAGCTCTCCCTTATTGCGTTGAAACTCAAAGTTTGCCTCTTGTGGATTCATTACATATTCTGGGAAGTATTCCTTGGAGAATAAGCGTTGTTGTAGAGTACTCACGTTTCTAGCTTTATAAAAATCATGCATTTCTTGACACAGTTGGCGAATATGATAACCTTTATATTTATCTATATGGCTATAGTAAATCGACGGCAACACCTCTTCCATAGGGGCATTGCGGTCTATAAGCTCTTCAAAACGCACAAGCTGATCGACTAATGCATCCATTTTCGCTTTAGATTCTGAAGGAGTCATAAGGAATAGAATCGTATTGAGGTCACACTTTTCTGGAATAATTCTATTTTCCCGCAAGTAATTGGCCAATATATTGGCATGAATACCAAAGTCTTCATACGCCCCTGTTTCAACATTAATACCAGGCGTAATCAACTGGAATTTACAAGGATCGATAAAGTACTGCCCTTCACCATAGCCTTTAAAGGAGTGCCATTTTGCATTTGGTTCAAAGGCAAAATAGCTCACATCATTAGCCATCTCTTGTGTATTGCCTTCTTCCCACTTCTTACCATGTACTATAGGTGGTACCAAAGGTCTCAGATATTTGCAGCGTCTTAATACCGACTTACGGGCATCAATTCCTAGTTCAATACATTCACGCCACAATTGTTTTCCCAATTCACCCTCATGTATTTTGGCATTTACATCGAGAGATGCAAAGAGTGGATAAAAAGGGGATGTGGAAGCATGCATCATAAAGGAGTTATTAAAACGCTTATGATCTACATAACGGTCTTGCCCTTTGATGTGTTTATCTTTCTTATGGATTTGAGACGTTTGAGAGAAGCCCGCTTGTTGCTTATGCACAGATTGAGTCACTAAAATTCCAGGATCATTAGGGCCTAATTCCAATAATAGGGGGCTACAATCTTTCATCATAGGAATAAACTGTTCATACCCAACCCAGGCAGAGTCAAAGAAAATATAGTCGCACAAGTGACCTATTTTGTCCACTACTTGGCGCGCATTATAGATCGTACCATCATAGGTACCTAATTGAATAACGGCTAGCCGAATTGGACGGTCTGCTTTAGCTTTATTAGGGTCCTTCTCATGAATTAAATTCCGAATATAGCTTTCATCAAAACAATGCTCTAGAATACCGCCAATAGAACCAAACGGATTCCGTGCGGTCTCTAAATATATCGGTGTGGCACCGGACATAACGAGACCGCCATGGCAAATAGATTTATGATTATTGCGATCATATAAAATAATATCGCCTGGCGTTAAAAGAGCATTGAGTACTACTTTGTTGGCAGAAGATGTGCCGTTTAATACAAAATATGTTTTATCCGCATTATACACTGCAGCTGCATGAGCCTGCGCATCATGAGCATAACCTTCGTGGATTAAAAGATCACCAAGCTTTACATCGGCATTACAAAGGTCTGCACGGAAAATATGATCTCCAAAGAAATCAAAAAAGGCACGTCCCGTAGGATGCTTACCGAAAAACTGTCCCCCTTGATGTCCTGGGCAGTCAAATTGAGCATTGTTATCTCCTACATAATCAGATAAAGCCTTAAAGAAAGGGGGCAAAATCAAAGCTTCATAGCTTGCTACAATCTGCTCTATCGTCCCTTTATAGTCATTTATGCTAGTAGATGTAACATCTATTACCGCCCCAATTTGCTCCATATCATAAGATATAGTATGGGATGGATCTACTACCATTACAATAGCAGGTATTCCAAAAGAACGAATTTGCTCATTATCGAGTACATCCATTTCAGAGGCGCTCACCACAACGGCACCTATGTTGGTAAAATCCGTTTCATTAATAGGTATGCATGTACGGTCCTCGATAGAACTAATCCAAGGTTTTACACTATCGGTAAAAGCAATTTTTAAATGTTTCACCATAGCCTCCTCTCTTCATGTCAATACTTTATATGCTTATAGTATTTAACGTAGTACATTATGGTCATGTAAAAAAGCTCCCTACTCAAAGAATAGGGAGCCTTTATATGTTAGCTTATTCAGCTGCTTCTTCTTCAGCTTCAACGTGCTTATGCACTTCTGGTTTCATCAATGGGAACAACAATACATCACGGATAGATGCAGAGTCTGTTAAGAACATAACAAGACGGTCGATACCAACACCTAAACCTGCTGTTGGAGGTAAACCATACTCAAGAGCTGTAACAAAGTCCTCATCCATACGGTGAGCTTCATCGTCGCCAGCTTCACGTTCTTTTAATTGATCCAAGAAACGTTGTTTTTGATCGATTGGGTCATTTAACTCGGAGAAGCCGTTTGCCAATTCACGACCATAAATGAATGCTTCAAAACGTTCTGTAGCCAATGGGTTTTCACGACTTGCTTTTGCAAGTGGAGAAATTTCTTTTGGATGACCATATACGATAGTTGGTTGAATCAAGTTTTCTTCTACATAATCTTCGAAGCAAGCATTTAAGATTTTACCAATACCATCGTTATCTGTATATTCTACATTCAAACGATCTGCAATAGCTCGAGCTTCTTCAACAGTAGTTACTGCATCAAAGTCTTCACCAGTGTATTTTTTTACACCTTCTGCCATTGTGATACGGTTCCAAGGTGGAGTCAAATTGATTTCAGTACCTTGGTATGTGATTTCTTGTGTACCTAGAACCTCTTGTGCACAGTAGGACACAAGGTTTTCTGTTAAGCGAATAGCATCCTCAACATCGCCATAAGCTTGGTAAGATTCGATAGTAGTGAATTCTGGATTATGACGATTATCGATACCTTCGTTACGGAAACAACGGTTCATTTCGAATACGCGGTCCATACCACCAACGATCAAGCGTTTGAGGTACAATTCTGGTGCAATACGCATGTAAATATCGATATCAAGCGCATTGTGGTGAGTGATGAATGGACGAGCTGCAGCACCACCAGGGATAGCATGCATCATTGGTGTTTCTACTTCCATGAAACCATCACGCATCATGTATTCGCGAATTTTAGCAACGATTTGGGAACGTTTTACAAATGTATCACGAACTTCAGGATTTACGATCAAATCAACATAACGTTGACGGTAACGAAGTTCTGTATCCTTTAAACCATGCCATTTTTCTGGCAATGGACGTAAAGATTTAGATAACAAAGTTAATTTGTTAACTTTAATTGTAACTTCACCTGTATGAGTTTTAAATACATGACCTTCTACACCGATGATATCACCGATATCAAGCATTTTTACGTATTTATAAGCCTCTTCGCCCAATACATCTTTACGGAAATATACTTGAATATCCCCAGATTTATCACGAACATTGGCAAATGCTGTTTTACCATGGGAACGGATTGTCATCAAGCGCCCTGCAATAACTACAGGTTGACCATCATATTTCAAGAAGAACTCATCTTTAATTTCTTTTGCATTATCTTTTACAACAAAACGTTGACCAAATGGATAGATGCCATCTGCTTCGTATTCAGCCAATTTGTCGCGGCGAATTTGCATTTGCTCATTCAGCTCTTCTTGTACATTTTTAATTTCTTCACTCATGTTATCGCCTCTTCGTCAGTAAATGTAAATTATTGGATTGCTAACACTTTGAATGTTACAGGACCATCTGGTGTGGAAACCTCTACTTCATCACCTTTGCGTTTGCCCAAAATAGCTTTACCTACAGGAGATTCGTTAGAGATGCGATTGTTAAATGGATCCGCTTCAGAGGAACCAACGATAACATATTCCAATTCATCATTGTACATCGTATCAAGTACAACAACTTTACTACCTACAGATACAACATCGCCCTTTACGGACTCGTCAATGATTTTCGCCGTGTTAATTTTATTTTCTAACTCTACAATATGACCTTCGATGAAAGCTTGTTCATTTTTTGCATCATCATATTCAGAGTTTTCACTGATATCGCCATATTCAATAGCTGTCTTAATACGTTCAGATACTTCAATACGACGTACAGATTTATAGTACGCTAATTCTTCTTCTAATTTCTTTAAACCGTCGGCGGTAAGTAATGTTTCTTTTACGTCTGCCATGGGTACCCCACTCTTTCTACATATAAATAATAAGAAAAAGTGCCATAGTAAGATGACACCTTGTCTTTTGTTTCTAAATTATCTCAACCATTATATAAAAATACTATTCATTTGTCAATCTCACTACATTGCAGCCAGTATTTTACGGTATGATTCTAGCTCATCGTGAAAGCTTGTTACAGTATGAATTGTATTCACACGATTGCGCCAATAGGCAGATTCAGGAAGTCCCTTCATATACCACCCTGCATGAGTTCGTATTTCCTTAACGGCCATACTTTCACCCTTATATTGGCATAACAAATCAAAATGTTTTAATAGCATATCGAGACGCTCAATATCGGTAGGTGCCGGTAATATTTCACCAGTCGCCAAATAATGGTGAATACGACCAAAGATCCAAGGATTCCCCTGAGCACCACGGCCTACCATTACCGCATCACAACCCGTTTCATCAAGCATTTGCTTTGCATCTTCAGGCTCTACTATATCGCCATTACCAATAACCGGTACAGATACAGCCTCTTTTACAGCCTTAATATAAGACCAATCAGCATGCCCACTGTACATTTGCTCCTTAGTACGGCCATGTACTGCAATAGCCGCCACACCTGTAGATTCGATGCGCTTAGCAAAGTCCACAACATTGATGGAATCACTATCCCAACCGATTCGCATTTTTACGGTTACAGGCACATCGACGGCCTTAACCGCAGCCTCTGCTACACGAGCTGCTAAATCTGGATTTTTCATAAGCGCAGAACCATCACCAGAGGTTACTACCTTTTTCACAGGACAACCCATATTAATATCTACAATATCAGCACCTGCATCAGCTACTACCTTTGCACCTAACGCAATTGCTTCTGGATTGGAACCAAAGATTTGCATAGATACAGGGCGTTCTACCTCTTCAAGACGCAACAATTCATGAGTGCGCTCATTTTTATATTTAATGCCCATGGCGCTGACCATTTCGGTGCAAACCATGGCGGCGCCATGCTCTTTAGCAAGTAAGCGATAGGCAATATCGCTTACCCCTGCCATAGGCGCTAATATGGCTTGACCATCAATTTTGACGGACCCTATTTGCCACTGTTTATGATTCATATAATTCTATATCCCCTAACAAAAAGGGTACAGCATAAGCTGTACCCGAATGTACACTACTTCGTTACATATACGTAACTATATTATAGTAGCATTATTTATTTCTTTCGTAAATAAGGCGTAAACCTTCTAGTGTAAGCATAGGCTCTACATGGTCAATACAGTCTGTAGCACTGCTGATGAGCTGTGCCAAACCACCTGTAGCCACTACAGTTACGTGGTCGCCCATTTCTGCTTTCATACGCGTTACGAGACCCTCTACTTGGCCTACGTAGCCGTAGAACATACCGGATTGCATAGAAGATACGGTATTCCGGCAAATGACTTGCCCTGGATCTCTTACTTCAATACGTGGCAATTTAGCAGCCCGTTGGAATAGAGCCTCCGCAGAAATTGTTACACCTGGGGTAATAACACCGCCCATATAATCGCCATTACCTTGTACTGCACAATAAGTAGTTGCTGTACCAAAGTCGATAATAATCAAGTCACCCTTGTATTTTTCATGAGCCGCTACAGCATTAACGATGCGGTCCGCACCGACTTCACGCGGATTATCATACTTAATAGCAATACCTGTTTTAGTACCAGGACCTACGATAAGAGGATTCACATTGAAATAACGTAAACATACACGTTCTAATGTAGGCATCATTGGAGGTACAACAGAAGAAATGATAATATCTTTAATATCTTTCACATTAACCTTGCGATCGTGGAAGAACAAGTTCATCATCAACATGCCATATTCATCAGTGGTCCGCACCCGATCCGTGGAAATACGCCAGTGACCTACAAGCTCTGCCTTGTCGTATACACCGAGAACAATGTTGGTGTTCCCCACATCAATTACTAATAACATGAATGCCTCCTATTTACGCGGACGAATTGATACGTCCCCTGCCATAACACGTTTAACAGTCCCATCCGGGATTCTTACTAATAAATTACCATCTTCATCAATATCGGTTGCTACCCCTTCATAGGTATTACCAGGAGCGCGAACCTCGATTTCTTCACCGAGAGTCACCGATAATTGACGCCATTCATTGAGAGTTTCCTCAAAGCCGCTATCAAGCACATCATAATATTGATGCTCTAAGGCTTCTAATATAATTCTAAATGCTTCCGTCCGTTCAATATCAATACCTTCCATAGTTAAGGATGTAGCGATCAACTTCAATTCTTCCGGGAGCTCTTCTTGTTTAGTCTTTACATTGACACCAATGCCCATCACAATATGAGAGATTTCCTCCATAGAGCCGGACATTTCTGTTAAGATACCTACCAATTTACGGCCATTCACTAAAATATCATTAGGCCACTTAATACCCGCATCAGTGAGCCCCATTTTATGGAATGCCTTTGTTAATGCCACTGCGGCCATCAACGTACACTTTGGCGCTTCTACAGGCGCAAAATCAGGGCGCAAGATAAGACTAAACCATAGACCTTTACCAAATGGAGAATACCAGCCACGAGATAAGCGACCACGACCAGCTGCTTGCTCTTCTGTAACGACAACGGTACCTTCTTCAGCACCTTGTTGAGCTAATCGACGAGCCTCTAGGTTTGTAGACTCTGTAACATCCATATAAACATATCGTTTGCCAAACACATCGGTCTTTAAGATTTGCTTCATGGCCAATGGACTTAACAAATCAGGTTCCTCCAATAATCGATACCCCCTCTTGGTATAAGATTCTATTTTGTAGCCTTTTTGACGTAACGCCTTGATATGTTTCCAAATAGCTGTGCGCGAAACATGGCATGCTTCGGACATATCTTGTCCCGATACGAAACTACCTTGGTTTTGTCTCAAGAATTCTAGCACTTCATCACGCATAGTTTAGAGCCCCTTTCTTTGTCAACCTAGGTTTACAATTCGATTGTACAAGTGTCCCCTATAAAAAGCAAGGATTATTTATAGTAATTAATGATATAATACATATAGTATTAAGTTATACCGTATGTAAAAGATAACAATAGTATAATCTATCATTATCTGGGGAGATATATGAAACAATTTACATTAGAAGAAAAAAATGAAGTTCTTGAGAACCCGTTTATTCATATTCATAGAAAGCTCGATGTCCTATTAAACATAGGCAAACTACTCATGGAATGTGGTGCCGATACAAATCGAATCATTGAAGAAATGCTTAAAGCCGCCACATTTATGGGTATTCCTCATGATTATTTAAATATACATATTTCCTATACTACGATTATGCTCAATTTACTGCATAAAGAACGATCTATTACCGTATTTAGAAAAACACCTGTCCATGTACCCAATATGGCCATGATTAATGCAGTATCTAAACTAACTTGGCGAGCCTTTGAACGACATTATTCACTTACAACTTATGAACAGTTAATTTCAAAATTAGATTCCACTATTCCAGTATATCCTGATTGGATAAAGGGTATTGCTTGCGCCCTCGGTTCAGCAGGCCTTGCCTTTTTGTATAGTGGCGATATGATAGCTTTTATTGTAACTGTTATTTGTTCTCTAATCGGTTATTTTGGTCGTACCTTATCGGTACGCTTTGGTTGCAATGAATATGTAGGCATTGCAATTGGCGGCTTTGCCGCCATGGTTTCTGCCTATGGTTTCTATTCACATATTGAACAAGATTCGTTAGTTTACGTTCTTGTTTGTTGTACCTTATTTATGATACCTGGTGTACCGCTTATAAACTCCGTTATCGATACCATCAACAACCATATTTTATCGGGAATTACAAGAGCTATTAGAACGATCCTTATCGTTGGTAGCATGACCTTAGGCATGGCAATGGCTCTATACTTTAACCCTATGCCGGCCTTTAGCTTTGTAGATATTAAACCTCATGTATTATCGATTGAGCAAATTATAGGGTCTTTTATAGCTGCTGCTTCCTTTGCGGTACTCTTTAACGCTCCTGTCCGATTACTAGTATCCATTGGTATTGGCGGTGTATTATGCGTATTTACCCGCAATTTATTAGCTGTTGAATTTGGCTTCTCCATTCCAGGTGCTACCTTTGTAGGCGCTGCTGTAATGAGCGTAATTTATGTAAAAGTTTCTACGTGGCTTAAAACATCTAGCACAATCATCATCGTCTCATCTGCCATAGCCTTAATGCCTGGTATTTTATATTACAGATTCCTCTTTGATATGCTTCATATCAATTCACTATCAGAATCTGGCTTACTTCATATGGTTCAAAGCGGTGTAACAGGCATCTTCACTATTGTAAGTATTGCGGTTGGTGTAGCAATTCCAAATGTACTGGCTCAAAAATATTTGAAAGCCCGAAAAGAGCGTAGAATTCAACAGCACTTGGCAACACGTCATATTAACGATGGCCAATAGATATGCCTCACCAACTACATTACTAGCTTCGCAATATAGATAGCGTACTAATTACCTATAGCTAGTAATAGGTAATTATAATCAAAAGAGCATATATAAAAAGAGCTGGTCCTCAACTGTAGTGACCCCAAAAAGTTAGACTTTTATTTCCGAGTAACCTAAACTGGTTGCT
>NZ_CAURHA010000002.1:0-98693 GCF_963524655.1 uncultured Veillonella sp. | reverse complement strand
GAGCACCGCCTTGCCAAGGCGGGGGTCGCGAGTTCGAATCTCGTTTCCCGCTCCAACTTTATATGGCGGCATAGCCAAGCGGTAAGGCAGAGGTCTGCAAAACCTTTATTCCCCAGTTCGATTCTGGGTGCCGCCTCCACAATCGTTACCCATGCCGGGGTGGCGGAACAGGCAGACGCAACGGACTTAAAATCCGTCGGTTGGAGACAACCGTACCGGTTCGATTCCGGTCCTCGGCACCAATTAAGACTAACTTCGGTTAGTCTTTTTTTCTTATCTGAATTAATAAAAAGTATTGCTATGAATAATAAACCTAAACTATTGATTAGTGAATGCTTATGTGGTGTTCCTTGTCGCTATGATGGAAAAGATAATTATATAGAAGCACTTGACCTTCTGAATGAGTATTATGAATTAGTACCTGTATGTCCAGAGGTGTTGGGTGGGCTATGCACACCGAGAGATCCTGCTGAGCGTCAAGGAAATCGTATATGCACTGCTGATGGGACAGATGTGACAACACAGTTTATTCGAGGTGCAGAGCTTACAGTTCGTATAGCTATTGAATATAAATGTGAACAAGCTCTATTGAAGGCCAAAAGTCCTAGTTGTGGTTATAAACGCATTTATGATGGTTCCTTTACGAGAACCTTAAAAGATGGTCATGGATGTACTGTAGAGGCTTTATTAGCGGAAAATATTAGAATTTATACGGAACATGATATAGATCTTTTGTTGGCACAAAAAAAGAGATGAGTTTAACTCATCTCTTTTTCTTTTATTAAGTTAACGTTTATTGTTAATACATAGTGTGTTATAGGGCATTATTTTTGACATATTAACTATAGGTATGTACTTCTGTTATTTACCAGCATTAACAGGATCATTAACTAATGGCTGTTCACCAAGTAATGTAGTTAAGTTATGTAAATTGAATCGATATTGAGCATTACTGAAGTCTCGCGTAGCATCGTAACGATAGTTAGGTGCCTGCATGAGACCTACTAATGTGTCATATAGCAGATCATTCGTAAAGAATTGATGCTCGTGTTTAGTTAGCACATCTGCCGTTTGTGGATAGGCTGTACGATATTGTGGAGATAGGTATACCCAGAATGGAATATGTGTCATAACAAAGTCGAATGTATCAGGATTGTGAGACTTATCTAAACTTTCACCGTGATCGGAGAAGTATACCATAGCTTGTAAATTCAATTTATCTTTACCATAGGTGTAAATTTGTTGTAATAACCAGTCTGTATATAACTGACTATTTGCATATGCTTCTTGGCCGTCAGGATACGGACCTTGTTTCCACTTACTAAATTCATGAGGGTAACGGTCATTGTAATAAATATGACTACCCATAATATGAATAACAATAAAGTTATTTTTAGTAGGGTCTACAGTTTCTAATAATGGCAATAGTGCTTCGTCATAGCGATCGGAGAACGCATAAGACTCATGAGACCATTTTGTAGTGTCTGCAGTTTTAGCCATCAACGAAATAGCTGTATCATATTCTCCGAATACACCTTGGTTGCTAAACCAAGAAGTTGTGTATCCCGCTTTTTTGGCTACGTCTAAGATGTTTGCTGAATCAAGGAATGGTCTATCGTCGTACTGGTTTCGTTCAGATAGAGCACGCTCTAAAGTTGGTACTGTTTGTACATAAGAGGAATAGGCGTTATCAAAGAATATAAAATCTTTATTGTCTGCACGCATATTTCCTTGCCATGGTGTATCATCATAAGGGAAGTTCGGATTATATACTTTCATATAATCACGAGAGCTAGATTCACCGATGACGAGAATAATAGTTCCCGGTGCTTTCTGGGCGGCTGTTTCTTTAGTATCTAAGTTAAAGGAATCAAATACTATATGATGGTTATCATTATATTGCTGCATTTGTTTTACATAATCACCGGCAGCAATCCAGTTGGCTACGATACATGTTTGAGGGAATAAGAAGAACGGTACATATACAAGAAAGGTTACGATAGAAGCGATGAGCATAGCAGAACGCATAGGGCGTGTAGTATTTAAATTAACTACCGCTTTCATACCTAAATTAGACCAGTATAATAAATATGTCCACAATACAAGACCGATGCCGACTGCAATTAGACCAGGAATACCAGCTGCATTTTTTAAGAAACCAAATGCTTCTTCTGGATTAGTCATATAGACTGCTAATAGACTAGCTGGTGTTAAACAGTGCCATGTAGTCATGTAATAGCCAATTTGTAAGAATGGGATGAGGCTAAGAATCATGGAAATGATAGCCATGATTAAGGATGTTGTTTTATGGAAGCGATTCGTTTGATTGAGTAAAAACTGAATGCCCGATAAACCCATAAAAATCAATAAACCAAATAAGAAATCATTGGCAAATTCATAGAAGTACAATGGTTTTACATAAGACCAGTGAAATAGAAGTGGGAAGGTAAGAGCCCATAAAATACCTACCAATCCATATCCTAAAAATGGTCTATGGAAAACGGTGCAGCCCATAAAATATTGAAACAAGAATGTACCAACAATGGTGGGCACCGCTAAAATTGTAATATCCTCTACATCTAAGCCTAGTGTAATGGGTTCGTAAATTAAAAATAGAATGATATATAAAACAATACCTATAATACCAAAGCGAAAAATGGGGTTACGCCCAATTTGCTTTAAACTAGATGACATAATAAAGCCTCTCTTAAAGGAACACACAATAATATATCTTTATAATATATAATAATTATATTATTAAAGATAGCAGATGAGTGTAAAAAAAACAATTATTTGAAAGTACTACTATAAATGCTTTATAATTATATAGTTAAAGTATATCTTTCTAAGGATTGGGGTTTATGGGAGATTATAATTACAAGTTGGACGTCTTTGAAGGTCCCCTTGATTTGCTGCTGCATCTCATTGAAAAACATAAAATAGAAATCACCGATATTCCTATCGTTGAGATAACGAGTCAATACTTGGAGTATCTAGATAACTGGAACCATTTTGATATTCACTATAGTAGTGAATTTCTTGTTATGGCTTCCACATTATTACAAATCAAATCGCGTATGTTATTGCCTAAGGCTGAACCTGAGCCAGAGGATGCTGAAGATCCACGGGATGAGTTAGTAGCTAAATTAGTTGAGTTTAAAAAGATTAAAGATTTTACATCTCTATTGATGGAGCGAACAGCCGTATCAGCAAATATTTTTAGTCGTCCTGAAGAAACTAGTGTTCTCGGTTTAGATAATGTATATAATCTAAAACTTTCACAGTTATATCAAATCTTTTACCAAACATTACAACGGGCTAAAGAAATACCTGAAGAGGAGCCTATTCGAGAGGTTAAGGTAGAAAAAGATACGTATAGTTTAGAGGATATGATTCTATCGTTGTCGAGTCGTATACGTCGTGGTGAAAGTTTACACTTTAGGGAATTATTAGTAGCTATAGAAACTAAAAGTGGTATGGTAACAATCTTTATGGCTGTTCTTGAATTGTTAAAGCAGCAAGTAATGGAAATGCGCTACGAAGATGATGATATTATATTCACTGCTGCTTTAGATGGAGCCGTGTAGAAAGGGGACTATATGAGCTTACCAACAATGCATTTAGAGGCTGTTTTGTTTGCAGCGGCAAAACCTATATCAATCGATATGTTAGAAGAGGTATTCGGTCTTTCACGAGACGACATACAAGCCTATATAAATGAATTAAAACGGGAGTTAGAAGATCAACATCGAGGTATTCGACTTCGTATGTCTGGGGCTGGTGTTGAATTAGTTAGTGCTATAGAAAGTGCTGAGTATGTAGGTCATATCCGCAAGCGAGAAGATAAACTGTCTAATGCGGCTATGGAAACACTGGCAGTTATTGCTTATAAGCAACCAATTACTAAAGCTGAAATTGAAGAAGTACGCGGTGTAAATAGTGATAAAATCATAAAACAATTGCTTACTAGATCTCTTATAGCTGAGTTAGGCCATAAAGATACTGTAGGCAGACCTATTCTATATGGTACGACTGATGAATTTTTAAGAAGTGCTGGTGTAGAATCGATAGAAGCTTTACATCAAGAAGTTTCGGAAGCAGAAGGATAATATGGAACGATTACAAAAATATATTGCTAGTTGTGGTATTGCATCACGACGTAAAGCAGAAGAACTAATTACAGAGGGTAAGGTGCAGGTAAATGGCCGAAAGGTTACAGAGCTTGGCGTTAAAATAAACCCTCAAAAAGATAAAGTTAAGGTTAATGGCCAATTATTAGCTCAGGAAAAGCCTGTATATTATTTATTAAATAAACCAAAAGGTGTCATTACATCTGTATCTGACCCTCAAGGTCGAGAAACTGTTTTAGATTATATTAAAAATGAATCTAAACGCATTTATCCTGTGGGCCGTCTCGACTTGTATACAGAAGGTTTATTACTACTTACTAATGATGGTGAGTTAGCACAAAACTTAACACATCCCTCTAAAGGTGTGGAAAAAACTTATGAAGTGCGCATCAAAGGTCGCGTTCGCGATGAAGACTTACAAGTTATAGCTAATGGTGTGAAACTTGAAGACGGTATGACTGCACCTGCTACAATTGTAGATTTAGGTTTTGATGATCATAACGGTGTACATGAAGTAGAGATTACTATTCATGAAGGTCGTAATCGACAAGTTCGCCGTATGTTTGAACACTTTGGGTACCGCATTCATAATTTAAAACGTATTGCCTATGCTGGTCTCACCTTGGGCGGTGTTAAACGTGGTGCTTCTCGTCAGCTTACAATTCGTGAAGTGAAAGCTCTAAAAGCGTTAGAAACAGGTAAGAAATGAAACAAATCATAGTCATTGGTGGTGGTGCGGCAGGCTTAATGGCATCTGTTATAGCTGGCCGTGAAGGAGCTCGTGTCATCTTATTAGAAAAAATGAATATGGTTGGTAAGAAAATGGGCATTACCGGTAAAGGTCGCTGTAATATCACAAATAGTGCAGATATGGCTGAGTTTATTAAAAATACACCTGGTAATGGCAAGTTCTTATATGGTGCCTATGAACGTTTCAGCAATGAGGACCTTTTAGATTTACTGCATAGTTGGGGATTAAAAACCAAGGTTGAACGAGGGGGCCGTGTGTTCCCAGAATCCGACTCAGCTTTAGAGGTTCGCAATACGTTCATGAAAATCCTTAAAAAGTATAATGTTCAAGTTCATTTGAATGAACCTGTTACATCTATTACGGTAAAGGATAATCGCGTAGTAGGCGTTACAACAGATAAGGAACAATATGCTTGTGATGCTGCCATCATTTGTACAGGCGGTGCATCATATCCATTAACAGGTTCAACTGGTGATGGTTATGTTTTAGCTGAAAAAGTGGGACATACGATCACTGATATTCGTCCATCTTTGGTACCTATCGTTACAAACGAAGCATGGGTAAAAGACATTATGGGGCTTAGTCTTCGTAATGTTGAAGTGTCTGTAGTTTCTAAGAATAAAGTACAGGCTAAACAATTTGGGGAAATGATGTTTACTCATTTTGGCATTACGGGCCCTACGATTTTGTCGTTAAGTCATACGGTAGGTAAGTTGCTACGTAAGAAGAACCCTCAAATTACAATTGAAATCAATCTTAAGCCTGCTTTGACTGCTGAGGTATTGGATAAACGCTTACAAAAGGACTTTGATTTATATTCTAAAAAACAATTAGCTAATGGTATGAAAGACTTACTTCCGGTAAATCTCATTCCCATAGTTATTAAGCTTGCTGAATTAGATCCAGCTAAACCGATTAATCAGATTACGAAGGAAGAGCGTTTACGTTTGTGTCATGTGTTACAACATATGACGTTAACTGTTAAGGAATTGCGACCTGTAGCAGAAGCCATCGTTACAGCAGGTGGTATTTCTTTAAAAGAATTTAATCCTAAAACTATGGAATCCAAGTTGATTAGTGGTTTATATGGCGTTGGTGAAGTATTGGATATCGATGCTTTTACAGGAGGCTATAATCTACAAGCTGCCTTTTCCACAGGCTATGTGGCGGCTATGCATGCCGTACACGGTGATGAAGAATAGAGGTTATTATGAGCACTAAAAAAATTGCCATTGCTATCGATGGCCCTGCAGGGGCTGGTAAAAGTAGTATTTCTAAAGTAGTGGCTAATGAATTAGGGTATTTATATATTGATACAGGTGCCATGTACCGTGGTGTAACATGGGCCGTTCTAGATAGTCATATCGATGTTAATGACCAAGAAGCGGTAGAAGCTTTATTGCCATCATTAAATTTAACATTAGAGCCTACTGCATCAGCATGTAAAGTTTTTGTTAAAGGTAAAGATGTAACATCATTAATACGACAACAACAAATCAATGAAAATGTATCTACCATTGCTTCTTATAAAGGGGTTCGACAATATTTGGTAGAACGTCAACAAGCCATGGCCGCTGTTGGTGGTGTTATTTTGGACGGTAGAGATATCGGCTCTGTTGTATTGCCTGATGCAGAGTTAAAAATATATTTAACTGCTTCTGTGGATGCTCGTGCTAAACGAAGATGGCTAGAAGTACAAGGTACACCAAATGAGCAGACTTTAGATGAAATTAAAAAGAATGTTGAAAGTCGCGATGAAATGGATAAGAATCGAGAGGAATCTCCTCTAGTATGCGTGGATGATGCAGTAGTTGTAGATTCTAGCGATATGGATTTCGATGAAACTGTTTCATATATGTTAAAACTGATACAGGAGACAATTAATCATGAATAAATTTTCTACCTGGTTATGGCGCACTGCTTTCTGGCTCCGCTATAAGGTTGGGTATGGATTGAAAGTATATGGACGGGATAATTTTCCTATGGAAGGTCCTGTTATCGTAGTACCAAATCACTTAAGTAATAATGATCCACCTATCTGTGGCTATGCCTTACCTAGACATGTACATTTCATGGCAAAACAAGAATTGTTTGTGAATCCTATTTCTCGTTTTATTTGTACTTGGCTTGGTGCATTCCCATTAAATCGAGGCGCTATTGATAAAGTTGCTATTCGCCATGCTATGGGGCTGCTCAAAGATAATAAGGTATTAGGTATCTTTGCGGAAGGTAATCGTCAAAAAAGTGGTAAACTTGGTAAATTCCACGATGGAGCAGCATCAATTGCGCTAAGGACAGGAGTTAGCATTGTACCTGTCGCTATTATTGGCTCTTATAATATGGAGCGTGATAAGGTAGCGTGTATTATTGGAAAACCTATACCTGTAGAAAAGGAAAAGGCTACCCCAGAAGCAATCAAAAAAGTAAATGATCAAGTTAAAGGTGAAATCCAACGAATGATTGATTCTTATCATGAAAATCGTGTAGAGGAGACTTTATGGAAATAATTTTGGCTGAAAACCATGGTTTTTGCTATGGTGTAAAAAGAGCCGTTGAAATGGCGAATGAAGCCGCGAGCAGTGATGGCAAAAGCTATACATTGGGTCCTATTATTCATAATCCGCAAGTTGTAGGTCGTCTTGAAGATAAAGGGGTTAGTCCTGTTCAAGAAGTATCTGACATTGAAGAGGGGACAATGATTATACGATCTCATGGTGTTGGTCCTGCTATTTATGAAGAGGCTGAACAAAAGGGATTAAACATTGTAGATGCTACATGTCCTCATGTTAAAAAGGCACAACAAGATGCGAAGTCTGTCATTGAAGATGGAATGACTTTGGTGATTTTGGGCGAAAAAAACCATCCTGAGGTCAAAAGTATTAATTTATGGGCTAATAACGAAGGCATAATCATCGAAGATGAAGAATCCGCCGAAAAACTACAAATTGTGGAAAAAATGGGCGTTGTTGTACAAACAACCTTTTCACAATTCAAATTTAACAGTATAATAGACATATTAGAGAAAAAATCTAAGAATCTTAAGGTTTTCAAAACGATATGCAATGCAACGCAAGAACGACAGAACTCTGCCGTTGAATTAGCACGTAATGTAGATCTTATGATTGTGGTAGGCGGTAAGAACAGCGGCAATACAAACCGATTGGCAGAGGTTTGTCGTGACGTTGGATGTACAACATATCACATTGAAACTTCTACTGAATTACAACTGGAATGGTTTAACCGAGTACAGACGGTAGGAGTAACAGCAGGAGCATCGACTCCCGACTGGATTATTAAGGAGGTCATTGAGACAATGAAAGATTTTGCAGAATTATTAGCAGCCGAAGGTCAAGAAGAATTTAAGAAAGGGAACGTTGTAGAAGGTACAGTAGTTCAAGTTGAAGATGAACGCGCTTATGTATCTTTTGGCTACAAAACTGAAGCCATTTTGAACAGAACTGAAATTTCTTATCCAGCACCAGAATCTGCCAAAGATGTGTTAAAAAATGGTGATGAAATTAAAGCAGTTATCATGAATCACATCAAAGAAGATAATCCTATTTATCTTTCCATGACTCGCTTGGCTAAAGATGAAGATTGGCAATATGTTATCGAAGCACAAGAAAAAGATGAAGCTATCGTATGTAAAGGTATTGATGCTATCCCAGCAGGTTTGGTAGTAACAGTTAAATCCCTTCGTGGTTTCATTCCATTGTCCCAAGGTGATGTTCACTTCGTGAAATCCTTGGACAACTTGGTTGGTACAGAATTCGAAGCTAAAGTACTTGAAATCGATGAAAAGAAAAACCGTTTGGTTCTTTCCCGTCGTGCAGTATTAGAAGTTGAACGTCAAGCTAAATTAGCTGAAGCATTGAAAAACATCAACGTTGGCGAAAACTATAAAGGTATCGTTCGTAAAATCATGCCTTATGGTGCTTTCGTAGATATCGGCGGTATTGAAGGTTTACTTCACATTTCCGACATTTCTTGGCAAAAAATCAAAAAAGTGGAAGATGTTCTTTCCGTTGGTCAAGAAATCGAAGTTAAATTACAATCCTTCGACGCTGAAAGCAACAAATTATCCTTGTCCTTGAAAGCTTTGTCTAAGAGCCCATGGGACGTAGCTGAAGAAACATTGCATGTTGGCGATGTTATCAACGGTAAAGTTGTTCGTTTGGTAGCTTACGGCGCATTCGTAGCTGTTAACGACGACATTCAAGGCTTACTTCACATTTCCCAAATTACAAAACAACGTAATGCGAAAGTTGAAGATTACTTGAACCGCGGTCAAGAAGTTGAAGTTAAAATTATTTCTCTTAACAAAGATGAAAAGAAATTGGGTTTGGCTTTAACTGAAATGATGGAATCCAAAGAAACTGCAGAAGACGCTGAATAATTCATTGTCTAATATAAGGCTAACCAAGGTTTACTTGGTTAGCCTTTTTGCGTACTATACGTAGAATATGATAAAATATAGTAATGTATTAGATTAGATAATGAGGTGAAACTATGGCAAAACCATTAGTGGCCGTTGTAGGCCGTCCAAATGTAGGTAAATCTACACTTTTTAATGCCATTGTTAATAAACGTATCTCTATAGTCGAAGATATTCCCGGTGTTACACGGGACCGTATTTACTTCGATGCAGAGTGGTTAAATCGTGAATTTACAATGATCGATACAGGTGGTATCGAATTCATCACTGAAAATAGCCATGTTATTCCAAAAATGATGCGATTACAAGCTGAATTGGCTATCGAAGAAGCGGATGTAATCTTATTTGTCGTTGATGGTAAACAAGGTATTGTACCAGCTGATGAAGAGGTTGGAAATATTTTGCGTGCCAGTGGTAAACCTGTAGTTCTTGTAGTTAACAAGATTGATAGTGTAAATCAAGAGCCTAATATTTATGAATTTTACAATCTTGGCTTAGGTGATCCTATTGGTATTTCTGCAAAAAACCTAATGAACTTAGGTGATTTACTTGATGACACTGTGAAACATTTCCCTCCTGTAGGTACTAATGTGGATGACGAAGATACAATTCATGTTGCTATTATTGGTCGTCCAAATGTTGGTAAATCTTCTTTGACGAATGCATTATTGGGTCAAGATCGTGTTATCGTATCTGATGTAGCAGGTACTACTCGTGATTCTATCGATACATATTGGACTCATGGGGATCAAAAATTTGTATTGATCGATACAGCTGGTATGCGTCGCAAATCTAAAATTGATGAAGCTGTAGAACGATATAGTATTGTACGCTCTTTGCGATCCGTAGACCGTTCTGATATTGTTGTTCTTGTGCTAGATGCACAGGATGGTGTTACCGAACAAGACAAGAAGATTGCAGGTTATGCTTATGAAGCAGGTAAGGGTGTAGTCATTGTTGTTAATAAATGGGATCTTGTTGAAAAAGACGATAAAACTACATTGCGTTTTACTGAAGATATTTATGAAGAGTTAGGCTTCTTGCAATTTGCACCGATTCTTTTTGCATCTGCTTTAACTAAGCAACGTATACATCGATTAGCAGATATGTTGAAATTCGTCTCTGAACAACAATATCGTCGTGTATCTACTGGTACGTTGAATCAATTGTTACAAGATGCGCAAACGGTAAATCCAGTACCATCTCGCAATGGTAGAATTCCTAAGATTTACTACATGACACAAGCAAGTGTCAAGCCACCGACATTTATTTTGTTTGTAAATGAACCTGAGTTAATTCACTTCTCTTATATGCGTTTCTTAGAGAATCGATTGCGCGAATCCTTCGGCTTTGAAGGTACTCCAATTCGCTTAGTATTACGTGGCAAGAAACGGGATGATGAAGACTAATGGATATTATGATTATCGTTTATGCTGTATTAGCGTATTTTATTGGTTCAATTCCTAGTGGCTTAATTATTGGCAAAACATTCTTTAATACAGACGTACGCCAATATGGATCGAAGAATATAGGGGCTACTAATACATATCGTGTTATCGGTCTCAAAGCTGCATTACCAGTATTTTTATGTGATGCTTTAAAAGGTGCTGCTGGGGTAGTATTATTATCCTCTTATGGACCTATGTATATGATTTTAGGTGGTATCCTTGCTATGATGGGCCATAACTGGTCTATCTTCTTAGGGTTCAAAGGTGGTCGTGGCGTTGCTACCGGATTAGGTGTTCTCATTGCTCTTTCTCCTTTAGTAGCATTGCTTTGCTTCCTTGTGTGGGGCATCATCGTATATTTCACCAAGCTTGTATCATTAGGTTCTATTGTAGCTGCTGCATTAGTACCTGTATTGATGTACGTTACAGGTGAATCTTATTGGTTTGTTGGCTTTGGTGGATTGGCTGCGTTATTTGTTATAGTTCGTCACTGGGATAATATTAAACGTCTACTTGCAGGTAATGAGTTAAAAGTAGAACGTATTAAAAAGGATTAATGTATGAATGTTGTTGTTATAGGCTCTGGTAGTTGGGGCACAGCCCTTGCTATTAAATCCGTTTTAGCTGGAAATACTACAACTTTATATTGTCGTCGCCCAGAATTTGCTGACCAATTGGCTAAAGATTTAGAAAATAAAGATTACTTGCCAGGTGTAGAGCTACCTAAAGAGTTACTATATAGCTCTGATTTAGAGACTTCTATTCGGAATGCAGAAGTTGTTTTAATGGTTACACCTTCTGTACATGTCCGTACTAGCTTGGAGTCTATAATGCCTTATGCGCATAAAAATCAATCTTATATTCTTTGTTCAAAAGGGGTTGAACGAACTACAGGTAAATTATTAACCACTGTTATGAAAGAGGTTCTAGGTCCAGTTGGTTGTCACTTGGCTGTTCTTTCTGGTCCAAATCACGCAGAAGAGATTGGGCGTAATTTACCGGCTGCTTCTGTATTAAGTACAGAGGATTTAGAGGTGGCTACTACACTTCAAAAAGCATTATGTAGCCAAAATTTTAGAATTTATGCCAATACTGATATCATAGGTGTTGAACTTGCTGGTGCTACAAAGAATATTATCGCTTTAGCTGCTGGTATCGTTGATGGCCTTAAACTTGGCGACAATTGCAAGGCTTTATTATTAACGAGAGGCCTACATGAGATGACTCGCTTTGGGGTTGCCTTAGGTGCCCAGAAAGAAACTTACGCTGGTCTAGCCGGTATGGGCGATTTAATTGCTACTTGTATGAGTCCTCATGGTCGTAACCGTGCGGCTGGTCAAAAGCTTGCAGATGGTAAGACGATGGACTATATTATTAATCATACAAATATGGTGGTGGAAGGTTTTTTTGCCACCGATATTGTATATAAAATGGCTTGTGAACATCAAATTGAAATGCCTATAACTAAAGCTTTGTATGAAGTTTTATATGAGGAAAAGTCTCCTGCTTTAGCCTTGGCTGAGTTAATGGGGCGCGATATTAAAATTGAAGTATCGTAAATAAAAGATACTTTTAATTTGGTTATTTATATACTATAATTAATGAGTATAATCTTGTGAGGGTTGTATGCGAATTATTGGCGGAACTGCGAAGGGGCATGCTATAAAAGCACCTAAAGGGGTTGATACTAGACCTACACTTGATCGTGTTCGGGAAAGTGTATTCAATGTATTAGCTAATAGAGGCATATTTGGTACAGACGTATTAGATATATTTTCTGGCACTGGTGCAGTAGCAATTGAAGCCTTAAGTCGCGGTGCAGCACATGCAGTAGCGGTAGACTTTAAAACGGGAAAATTAATTTTAGAGAATGCTAAACATTGTCGTGTGGATGATCGGTTAGAAATTATTCCGAGGAAACTTTCACAATTAAAAAATTATATAGTGGGACGACAGTTCGATTATATTTTTTCTGATCCGCCATATGAGAATGGATTTATACAAGATACCATAGATTTGGTTGTGACCTATGATTTATTAAAACCTGAAGGTGTTTTATTACTAGAACATCATAAGAATGAAGTTTTTAGTTTACCTGAATCATGGGAGTGTATAAAAGAACAGAAATTTGGTTATACGATGGTTTCCTATTTTGTAAACACAGCTGAAAGGAGCTAATCCTGTGCGTATAGGTGTATGTCCGGGTAGTTTTGACCCAGTTACAAATGGACATGTTGATATTTTCGAAAGAGGCAGCCGATTAGTTGATAAATTAATCATTGCTGTTAGCTCGAATCCGAATAAAAATTCCTTGTTTACCATGGAAGAACGGGTTGCGATGATTCGAAATTCTGTCAAACATATTCCTAATGTTGAAATTGATTGTACAGGTGGTTTGCTTAACGAATATGTTAAATCAAAGAATGCTACTATTATCATTCGTGGTTTACGTGCATTGAGCGACTTTGAATATGAATTTCAGCGTGCTTTGTTTGCGAAATATTTGGATGATGACATTGAAACAGTATTTATTATGACAAATAACAAATACTCTTTTGTCAGCTCCACAGGTATTCGAGAACTGGCTAAATTTGGTGGCAAATTAGATGGTCTTGTTCCGGATGATGTTAAGGAAAAACTTGAAGAACGCTTTAATACGGTCCATAATAAATAGGGGTGAATTGTATGAAAACAGAAAAATTATTAGAAGATTTAGAGGTTCTTATTGAATCTAGCAGCCGTATTCCTATGACTACAAAACGTATGGTTGAGGAAGACGAAATTATGCGTATTATTGATTCTATTCAAGAGTCCTTACCATTGGAACTTGAAGAGTCTCGTCGTATTGTAGCTGATAAAGATAAAGTATTAGCTGATGCTCAACGTCAAGCTGAAACTTTGATTGATCAAGCTAAAGACTACATTGCTAAATTAACAGCGGAAAGTGAACTTGTTAAACAAGCGCAAGAGCAAGCTAATCAAATTATCAATGCTGCGAACCAATCCTCTGAAGAATTGAAATCCAGCTCCATTCAATATGCTGGCGACGTTCTTAAATACGTAGAAAATAACTTAGAGAAAACATTGGAAAGCTTACGTCAAAATCGTGAAAGTTTAAAACAGACTGAACAACGTACAGAAGAAAACCAATAATATAAATAAACGGCTAGATATATTATATCTAGCCGTTTTCTTTTATTCATTATAATTGTCAGGTTTTTTAGGTTCTACAATCATAGTTTGATGTGTATTAAAAATAACAAAACCTAAAGGGGATCCAGGCGGTTTTTTGATATTTTTAATGTATGTATAGTCTACAGGAACTTTACTAGTTTCTCGTGCCTTACTAAAGTAGGCTGCATATTGTGCTACTTTAGATAAAATCATGTCATCTGGTTCAACATTAAGTCTAAGAATAAGGTGAGAGCCTTGAATGTCTTGCGTGTGGAACCAAATGTCCGTTGGTTTAGCAAAACGATGCGTTAAATATTCATTTTGCTGATTGTTACGACCGATAAACATTTCACCTTCGTCAATTGTTAAGTGAATGTAGTTAGATTTACCTAGTTTGTAGGATAGTGGCTTTTTCGATTTTTTTATAATGCCCGCATCCATACATTCTTTGCGGATTTCCTCTAAACTTTCACGAGTGGTAGCAAGCGATATACTATACAAAATTGACTTTAAGTATTCAAGTTTTGTAGTACTTGCGTTAAGTTGGTACTCACCGCTGACCATACGGTTCTTCAGTTTAGTGTAAAGTTTGTAATACCATTGTGCATTTTCTACAATCGTTAGATTTGGCTTTAATGGTATTGTTAGCATTTCTCCTTCATCAGAAAGAAGATTTTGTAATTCAATGGAAGGTTCGTATTGCACTTGAAGGTGTGCATTAATCATTAATAGATCACCATATAATTTATAGGTATCCATTTTATTCGTATCTTCTAATTCCTCTTTGATTTTTTGGTGACGACCTTCTTCTTTTTTGATGGCCGCTGTCAAAATCTTTTCTAGCTCTTTATCCGCTGTGTGGATTGCTTTTGTACTGTGAATTGTTTCTTCTAAAGCTTCAGAAATAGTTTCGTATGTTTTTACAATATTATAGTTGTGTAAGATAAAGGTAGAATATGCTTTTTTATGGTTATCATTTACTAAGGAGAGTAATCCATTGCCGTTTTGAAGCATCATTTTTAAATCGTACAAAGCATTTGCTAACTTGTCGACTTGTGGTGCCTCTAAATCAGTTATAATTTCATCACCATTTAAATTAGCGTTATATAAAACCTCATCAAGTAAAGGTTTACCAAAGCCGTTAAAAATAGCGCGAATAGATTGTTGAACGCTGCCATTACCAAAGGAGACTAGTAGATTTCTAATCTCATTATAATCAAAGTCCATTAGACTAACGCGATTAGCATTTGGTGGTAACTCGTATTGAAGTTTAGGGCTAATAGAACGCTCACGGTTCATCAGTGGAGAAACATGAATTAAAGATTCTAAGATAACTCCATCTTGTACAAAGATACAGTTAGAATATTTGCCCATTAATTCAACATAAATAAGTGTACTTGTAATGGAACCATCCATTTCTAGTTTATCCGTTTGGATACACATAATACGGTCCCCATTGATTTGCTCAACTTTTACAATGCGGCTACCTTCGATATGTTTACGTAAGAACATACAAAGTGAGCTAGGCTCTTTTGGTAAATCTTGCAGTGGCTTGCTAAGATACATGGCTGGGGTAGCACCTACGGTGATGATCAAGTTTTGATCTTCATTAAGGGCTCGAATTTTAAATAATAGTGTAGTTTTATCTATTTGATATAGTTTTTGTATTTGGCCAGTTTGTAATCGCTCATTTAGCTCTTTAGCGAGTACAGACATGGTAAGACCGTCTAAATTCATAGTACTCCTTTCAAATTTATTTAGAAGTATAGTTTAGTATACCATAGTGTAAATATAATTCTTAGTATTTAAACACGGATTGTGTAATTCGTGGTACAATAATAAAAACTACTAAGGAGGATATCTTATGAAAAGTATGACCGGTTTTGGTTCTGGTACAGCAACCAAAGATGGCATTACCTGTACGGTAGAAATTAAGTCCGTCAATGCACGTTTCTTGGATTTATTTATACGTTGTCCAAAACAAATGAATCCTTTTGAAAGTATCATTCGTGGGATGGTACAAGATTGTATAAATCGCGGTAAGGTAGAGGTATCGGTTTCTATTCAAGATGCAGGTGAGAGACCTAAAACTTTTACTATAAATAGTGTATTAAGAAAACAAATTCAAGAATTGCTAGTTCAAGAAGAATTTTATGATGATCCTAAAAAGGTACCATTACAAGCTGTAAATTCAATTTCTAATGATTGGATTCAACAACAAGATACTCCCATTGCAGAAGAGGTACTTTCAGATATATTGAAAGAATCTACAGGTTTTGCATTAGATGCTTTGATTGCTATGCGAACTGTGGAAGGTGAACATATTCAACAAGATTTAGTGAGCCGTATCGCCACACTAGAAAATATTATTTCTCATATTGATACTAATAAATCTGGTGCTGTAGAAGCGTATCGTGAACATATTAGAAGTAAAATTCAAGAGTATTTAGTTTCTTTAGAAGCAAGTATCAGCGAAGAGCGTTTTCTGCAGGAAATTGCTATATTAGCTGATAAGACTGATATTACGGAAGAGATTGTCCGATTCAGCTCACATGTGGTACAATTAAAAAACACACTTACAGATGAAAATCCAATCGGTCGAAAGGTCGATTTTATTTTGCAAGAAATGAATCGTGAAGTAAATACAATTGGATCCAAGGCTATGGATTCTAGTATTACAGAGTTTGTGGTTCAACTTAAATGTGAGTTAGAGAAAATTAGAGAACAAGTACAGAATGTAGAGTAATAGGAGGTCCATGAATGAGTATTCAATTGCTGAATATAGGCTTTGGTAATATGGTATCTGCTAACCGTGTTATGGCTATCATTAGTCCTGAATCTGCACCGATTAAGCGAATGGTTCAAGATGCTAGAGATAAGGGCCTGCTCATTGATGCTACATATGGTCGTAAGACTCGTGCTGTATTAGTTATGGATAGTGGTCAAATTGTATTATCTGCAATTCAAACAGAAACCGTAGCACATCGACTTGTGCAACATGATGTAGATGTAGATACAGTGGAATCATAGGAGTACATATGTCAGACAGAGGATTATTAATCGTTATATCCGGGCCATCTGGCGCAGGTAAAGGTACGATTTGTGCGAATATTCGTAAAGAAATGCCTAATTTAGTTTATTCCGTTTCTATGACCACACGTGCACCGCGTGTTGGTGAAGAGGAAGGGGTTAACTATTTCTTCCGCTCCAAGGAGGAATTTGAGACTTTACTCAGTGAAGATGCATTCTTGGAGTATGCAAGGGTATATGATAATTACTATGGTACGCCTAAACAACATGTAATGGATTTATTAGATGATGGTAAAAGTGTACTATTAGAAATTGATATTCAAGGTGCTATGCAAGTTAAGGAACGCTTTAGTGATGCCGTATTTATTTATATTGTACCGCCATCCTTAACTGAATTATCTGAACGATTACATAATCGTGGTACTGATGCAAAAGAGGTTATTGATAAACGATTGTCATTAGCTTGTTCTGAATTGGCATTAGCTCATCGATATGACTATATAGTTGTAAATGATGATCTTGCAGATGCGTCAGAGAAGGTTGCATCTATTTTACGGGCTGAATCCTGTAAGATTAGTCGCAATAAAGAGCAAATTCAATTTATTTATAAACAATATAAAGAGTCTAAGGAGAAGTGATAGTATGATGGTAAAACCTCCATTGAAAAAATTGGAAAGTCAAGTAGATAGCAAATACACTTTGGTAACATTGGCAGCTAAACGAGCTCGTGAACTAACAGATGGTGAACCATGCTTAGCTGAATCTACACATGCAACTGACAAGCCTGTTTCCTTGGCATTCTATGAAATTGCCGAAGGTGAAGTGACGTATAAACGTACTAAAGAAGGCATTAAATAAGATAAATCAATTCCTTGTATCCTTGATACAAGGAATTTTTAAAAGGAGAAGAACATGCGCGGAAAACATATCATTGTCGCAGTCTCTGCTGGTATTGCAGCATATAAGGCAATTGAAGTGGTTAGTCGTCTTCGTAAAAAAGGGGCAGAGGTCAAGGTTGTGATGACTCGTAATGCTACGAATATTGCATCACCATTGACCTTTGGTGAGATTAGTGGTCACCCTGTAGCATTAGACATGTTTGAACAAGTGCATCAATGGGATGTGGAGCATATTGCATTGGCTACATGGGCTGATGCGTATGTAGTAGTACCAGCTACGGCTAATGTAATTGGTAAAATCTATGCTGGTATTGCAGATGATATGTTGACTACTACTATTATGGCAACTACAGCACCTAAATATATTTGCCCTGCTATGAATACAGAAATGTATAACAATCCAATTACGCAACGCAACCTAGAAGGTCTACGTTCCTTGGGTTATCATATTATGGAACCAGCTGAAGGTTGGCTTGCTTGTGGCGTTACAGGTGTTGGTCGCTTACCAGAGCCTGTAGCTATTGTAGAATGGCTTGAAGCCCATCTGTGTAAAACTTCTGAACTTGAAGGTACTACAGTGCTTGTCACTGCTGGTGGTACTCAGGAGAACATAGATCCAGTTCGTTATATTGGAAATCGTTCAAGCGGTAAAATGGGATATGCTATTGCTGAACAAGCTGTACGAATGGGTGCGAATGTTATTTTAGTGAGTGCCCCTACATCTTTATCAGTACCAAGTGGTGTTGAATTTGTTCCAGTAGATTCCGCACTTTCCATGCAAGAAGCTGTTGAATCTAGATATAAAAATGTAGATGTTGTGGTTATGGCGGCAGCGGTTTCCGATTTTAGAGTGCTTCATAAAGCGGAGCAAAAGATTAAGAAAATGGAATCTATGATGCTGGAGCTTGTAAAAAATCCAGATATCTTACAAGGTTTAGGCTCTCATAAAGAACATCAAATCCTTGTTGGTTTTGCGGCAGAAACAGAGCATGTAATTAAGTATGGTCAAGATAAAGTAGCAAGAAAAAACTTAGATATGCTTGTAGCGAACGATGTAAGCAAATCTAATGCTGGATTTAACGTAGATACAAACGAAGGTTATTTTTTATATCCTGATAAAGAGCCTAAAGAAATGGCTAATATGAAGAAATCTGAATTAGCTCAATATATTATGAAAGAAGTAGTTGAGTTAGTAGCAAATAAACACCCCTAATATCATATTTTTTGTATGTAGTTTGAGAAAGTTGTGTTGTTTATATGTTTGCTATTCAAAAAGCATATTTAAATGGGTCCTTAAGTAAAGATAAATGGAGTAATAATATTATTGCTGGCTTAGTGGTAGGAGTAGTAGCATTACCTTTAGCTATGGCCTTTGCTATCGCTAGTGGTGTTACACCTCAAGCTGGTATTTATACGGCTATCATTGCCGGTATCTTTGTATCTTTGTTTGGCGGCTCACCCGTACAAATAGCAGGGCCTACAGGAGCCTTTATTGTCTTATTGAGCAGTATCGTTGTTAATTATGGTTTTGATGGCTTGCAAATTGCAACCATGATGGCTGGCGTTATGCTTATTTTAATGAGTATAGCCAAATTAGGTACTGTTATTAGATTTATACCAACGCCGGTTATTATGGGCTTTACTGCGGGTATCGGTGTTACTATTTGGGTAGGTCAATGGCCATACTTCTTTGGATTCCCTCAGTTACCGTATATACCTCATTTCCATGAAAAATTATGGGCTATGATTCAATCATTGCCGTATTCTGATATACCAACCTTAGGGATTGCTTTACTGAGTTTAATCATTTTATTAGTTTTGCCGAAAATTCCTTATATTAATAAAGTTCCAGCTCCCATTGTAGCCATGATGGTCGCTACAGTCATACAAGCTGTTTATCAGTTTCCTACCGTTTTGACTATAGGTAGTGCTTTTGGTGGTATTCCACAAGGTTTACCTGCATTTTCCGTGCCACACTTTGATGTTGATAAAATCTTAACATTAATTGGTCCAGCTTTTACAATTGCCATGCTGGGTGCTATTGAGTCCTTATTGTCTGCAGTAGTGGCAGATGGTATGAGTGGTACTAAGCATGAGTCTAATACTGAGCTATTTGGACAAGGGTTAGCCAATATTTTTGCACCTTTGTTCGGCGGTATTGCATCTACAGGTGCAATTGCTCGAACGGCTACCAATATTCGGCAAGGCGGTAATTCTCCAATAGCAGGTATTGCTCACGCTATTACATTAGGGGCTATTTTATTATTTTTAGCTCCTTATGCTGTCTATATTCCATTAGCATCTATGGCAGCAATATTGTTTGTAGTATCTTATAATATGAGTGATGCACCGCGTTTTATACGAATGCTCATCTTAGCACCAAGACCAGATCAGATAATCTTATTGCTCACCTTTTTCTTAACGATTTTTACCGATTTGGTAGTTGCTGTAAACGTTGGTGTGGTCCTTGCAGTCTTACAGTTTATGCGTAAAATGGTTAATACTATCGATGTCCATGAAGCGAGTTGTGCTGAATTATCTGAACAAATTAAGCACGAAATAACACTTCATCCTGACATTATGGTATATACCGTGGAAGGACCTTTATTCTTTGGTGCCATCAGCGCTTTTGATAGAGCCTTAAGTTCTATACATAAAGATCCAAAATATTTAATTATTCGTTTTGTAAAGGTGCCGTTTGTAGATTTGACGGGATTACGTATTCTGCGAGGCATCATAGAAGAACTTCAAAAGAGAGACATTGAAGTTTTACTTAGCGATGTGAGTTACGATATTCGTAGAGAAATGTATAAATCTGACTTTTTAGATGTTCTAGGACGTCATCATATGTATCGACTGTTCGACAGTGCTCTTCATAAAGCTGAACATGATTTAGCCTTGAAAGATGGTAAAGAAGTATAATAATGACTTGCTTTCTCACTGTAAATACACTATAATATTTCTGTAACTCATCAAGAGTAGCGGAGGGATAGGCCCTGTGAAGCTACAGCAACCATTCCAAGGGGAAAAGGTGCTAATTCCTATGACAAATGTCGTTAGATGGGAGGGTCTCTCATGAGTACATGAGAGGCTTTTTTTCGTATTAGGAGGATAAAATGGCTGAAAAACATATGTTTTTTACTTCTGAATCTGTTACTGAAGGCCATCCAGATAAAATAGCTGACCAAATTTCTGATGCTGTTTTGGATGCGATTATTGAAAAGGATCCAACTGCTCGTGTAGCTTGTGAAACTTTAGTTACTACTGGTCTAGTACATGTAGTAGGTGAAATTTCTACTCACACTTATGTAGATATCCCTCGCATCGTACGTGATACAGTTCGTGAAATCGGTTATACACGTGCAAAATTCGGTTTTGACTGTGATACTTGTGGTGTCCTTGTATCCATTGATGAACAGTCTGCTGATATCGCTATGGGCGTTGATGAAGCACTTGAATCCAAAGAAGGTAATGGTGAAGCACTTGATAAAATCGGTGCTGGTGACCAAGGTATGATGTTTGGTTATGCATCTAATGAAACACCTGAACTCATGCCTTTACCAATTTCTTTGGCACACCGCTTGTCCCGTCGTCTTGCGGAAGTTCGTAAAGATGGCACTTTAACATATCTTCGTCCAGATGGTAAAACTCAAGTTACTGTTGAATATGTTGATGGTAAACCTAAACGTATTGATACAATTGTTATCTCCACACAACATAGCCCTGAAGTAACTCAAGAACAAATTAAAACTGATTTGAAACGCTATGTTATCGATGCGGCTTTACCTGCAGAATTTGTTGATGAAAATACTAAATACTTCATCAATCCAACTGGTCGTTTCGTAATCGGTGGCCCTCATGGTGATGCTGGTTTAACTGGCCGTAAAATTATCGTAGATACTTACGGTGGTATGGCTCGTCATGGTGGTGGTGCTTTCTCTGGTAAGGATCCATCTAAAGTAGACCGTTCTGCAGCATATGCAGCTCGTTATGTAGCTAAAAACGTTGTAGCAGCAGGTCTTGCTGATAAATGTGAAGTACAAGTTGCTTACGCTATTGGCGTTGCACATCCTGTATCTGTATTGGTAGATACGTTTGGTACAGCTCGCATTGAGGAAACCAAAATTCAAGAACTCGTTAAGAAACATTTCGACCTTCGTCCAGCAGGTATCATCGAAATGCTTGATTTGTTAAAACCTCATTATCGCAAAACTGCAGCATATGGTCACTTTGGTAGAACTGATGTAGATTTACCTTGGGAGCGTACAGACAAAGCAGCAATTTTAAAAGCTGAAGCTGGCTTATAATACAAAAGGTCTTAGTAGAATTTCTACTGAGACCTTTTATAGTAAATGAAAGGATATGAGTCTATGCGTGTAGCACAAGTTATTATTAACAGACCTGCCAAACAACTTCATAAACCATTGAGCTATCTAATGCCTGAAAAGTTTGGTAACGTCCTACCTGGTACTCGCGTACTCATTCCTTTAGGTCATAGTCGTGAAGAAGGGATCCTCATTGGTTATGAAGAATTAGTTGAGCCACCTGAGTTCACGTTGCGAAATATAGTGCAAGTATTAGATAGTGAGCCTTGGTTTACACCAGAAATGATGGATACGGCACGACGTTTAAATGAGTATTATCTTTTTTCTTATGGTGATGCACTACGTTTATTTACAGTAAATAAAACATTGAAATCCTATGAGGCACCCAAAGAAGAATGGCTTGTAGTTATGCCTGATTTTTCAATAGATCAATTTAGTGAACGAAAAAAGAAACAACGTGAATTAGCACAATACTTACTTGAAGTCGGTGGTGCGTCCAAGGCATTATTATTAGCTAAAGGCTTTTCTCGCATGGTCATAAAGCAAGTAAGTGAAGCTAAAGGGATTACTATTGAATCACGTTTTAAAGCCACAAAAACGACCTTTACGGAGCTTTTAACGGAAGAGGTTAATATTCCTCTTACTCAAGCTCAACAAGCCGTATATGAGCCTATACAAGAGGCTATGAATAGTCATGAGCATAAAACCTTCTTACTTCATGGTGTAACTGGTAGTGGTAAAACTCAATTATATTTACGAGCTACAGCGAAATGTATTAGTCAAGATAAGACTGCTATTATCTTGGTGCCTGAAATTATATTGACCGATCAAATTGTGCGACGATTTGTGGAAACCTTTGGCGATGAAGTTGTCGTATTCCATAGTAAATTGACAGTACAACAACGCAATAATAATTGGGAACGGTTGCGTCGTAAGGATAGTCATATCATTATTGGTGCCCGTTCGGCTGTGTTTGCTCCTGCTGAGAATATCGGTCTTATTGTTGTGGATGAAGAACATGATACATCTTATAAACAAGAAGATATGGTTCGATACCATGCCCGTAATGTTGCCTTATGGCGTGGTGAAGCACATGATTGTCCTGTGATTTTAGGTTCTGCTACACCAGCTATTACTTCTTACTATAAAGCCAAGCAAGGAGAGTATCATTTACTCGAGTTACCTCATCGTATTTTTGAACAACCCATGCCAAAGGTAACTATTGTTGATATGAAGGAAGAAATCCTCCATGGCAATTATTCTGTTTTTTCTGACGCTATGAGTCGGTTGATTCAGAAAACATTACATGAACATAATCAAATGATTATTCTATTAAACAGACGTGGTTATAGTACCTTTGTAATGTGTCGCGATTGTGGGGAAACTATTATGTGCCCTCATTGTGATGTAGCTATGGTCTATCATCAAGCAGGTGAGGAATTGCGCTGTCACTATTGTGAACATCACGAACCGATTCCTACGGTTTGTCCAAAGTGTAATAGTAAACGCATTAAATTCTTTGGCTCAGGTACACAAAAGGTAGAGGAAGAGTTGCGACGTCATTTTAAATCGGCCCGCATTGCCCGCCTTGATCAAGACGTAACTAAAAACAAACAATTAGCAGAAGATATTTTGCATGACTTCGGAGCTCATAAATACGATATTTTATTGGGAACTCAAATGGTATCTAAAGGGCATGACTTTAAAGATGTAACAGCGGTTGGTATTTTAACAGCTGATTCGGTTTTAAATATTCCTGTGTATACTGCTTCTGAAAGAACTTTTGATTTGCTTACCCAAACTTCTGGACGAGCTGGTCGAGGGGATAAAACCGGTAGTGTTGTAATACAAACATATAATCCGTTAAATTATGCTATAATAAAGAGTAAGGCTCATGATTATGTAGGCTTTTACCATGAAGAAATTCAAAATAGAAAAGCTTTAGGATATCCTCCATTTAGAGAAATGATTCACATGGTAGTGCGTCATCAAGATATGGAGACCTTAGAGTCCATTGCAAATCGAATTGTAGATGATTTGGAGGCTCATAAAGGGGATGAAGATATTCTTATTAATGGTCCTTACGAAGCAACTATAAAAAAGGTACGGGACATGTATCGCTTAGCGATTATGATCCGTGGTACTGATTTAACGAATTTGAAAGAATATATATATAACTCATGGATTTTCACGCAAGAAGGGCTTCTGATTGACGTGGATCCTGTGTAGTATAGGAGTATCAATGGCAGTATTAGATGTTGTAAAAGCAGGTCATCCCGTTTTGAAACAAGTAGCGGAACCTGTAGAACATGTTAATAAAAAACTTAGAGCCCTTATCGATGATATGGCTGAAACTATGTATAAAACTGAAGGTGTAGGTCTTGCCGCACCTCAAGTAGCTGTTTCTAAACGAATTATCGTAGTAGACGATCAAGTTGGTAGTGGCCTTATTGCATTAATTAATCCTGAAATTACACATGCTGAAGGCTCTCAAGTAGGCCCTGAAGGGTGTTTAAGTGTACCAGGCTATTATGGAGATGTAGAACGTTTTAATAAGATCACCGTTAAAGGTATTGATCCACATAACAAAAAGGTTACTATTAAAGCGGAAGGCTTCTTAGCTCGTATTTTCCAGCATGAAATCGATCATTTAGAGGGTCATTTATTTATAGAAAAAGCGACAAACTTACGATTGATTGCAGATCATCCAGAGGAGAAAGAAATTGTCTAATCATAATCCTTTACGTGTTGTCTTTATGGGAACGCCAGACTTTTCTGTTCCCACTTTAGAAGCGCTAATTCAAGCAGGACATACTATTGTTGGTGTGTACTGTCAGCCAGATAAACAAAAGGGTCGTGGCAAACAAGTTCAAATGCCACCGGTAAAGGTAGCTGCTTTAGAACATAACTTACCTGTTTATCAACCTGTTACTTTACGGGATGAGCAAGTGCAAGCAGAATTAGAAGCATTAAAACCTGATGTAGTAGTAGTTATTGCATATGGTAAAATCTTACCGCCATGGCTAATTCGATTACCTCAATATGGGTGTATCAATGTACATGCTTCTATTTTGCCTAACTATAGAGGGGCTGCGCCGATTCACTATGCCATTCTAAATGGGGACACTAAAACAGGTGTTACCATTATGCACATGGATGACGGACTTGATACCGGTGATATTATCGATATCGTGGAGACTGATATTTTACCTGGTGAAACGACAGGACAGTTATTTGAACGTATAGCGGTGCTTGGTGGTGAAACAATTGTTCCCGTATTAACTCGTTGGGTTAATGGGGAAATTGTGGCAACGCCACAAGATGATACAATGGCTACACATACTGCTAAGATTACAAAAGAAATGGGGCATATAGACTGGTCTAAGCCTGCTAATGAAATTTCAAATCTCATTAGAGGACTTAATCCAGCACCGGGATGTTATACTTACCTCGATGGAAAACGTTTAAAAATATGGTCTGGAGAAGTGGTTCCAAGTGATACGACTCACTGTTTGATAGATATCCGTGGTAAACATGTACCAATTGCTATATCAGCCACAACTGTGCCTGGTACAATCGTATCTAAAATAGACGGTTTAGGTGTATTTTGTGGTGATGGAAATATAATTCTATTGACAGAAGTCCAACCAGAAAATAAGAAGCGTATTTCTGCTACAGATTTTATTAATGGACATCAGATAAAGGAAGGTATCGTTTTTGGGGACTCAAATTAAACAGTACGAAACGTATCCGTTATACCTGATATTATCAACTATTACATGTGCTTTGCTCACTGCAGTACTTGGTTTTCTAATGTATGTATTAGAACCTGGGCTATCACAATTACATTCTCTTGCATCTATTATGAGTAGTATAGTTCTTTCTATTCTGATAGGTATTATATGGTTATTGTGTTTATCCCTTATTGTTGCAAGTACAGGTATTATACGGTTACATCCTATTGTTTTAAGATTGGCCAATCAGTTTATATATGGATTATTTCCATTAACCTTGGCTATCGGTAAGGTGAGAGGGGTTACTAAGGATCAACTTCGTCAGTCTATGATTGATTTAATTAATCATCTTGTGATGCTTGATATGTATACGGTTGATCCAGAACGTATATTATTATTGACGCCACATTGTTTACAAGAAAGTTCATGTGTTCATAAGGTAACACATGATGTATACAATTGTAAGCAGTGTGGGCGGTGTCAAGTTGGTAGCTTATTACAAGTGGCTAAAGACTATGGATGTCAATTTATAGTTGTCACTGGAGGTACTTTAGCGCGAATGAAGGTAAAGGAAGCGCGGCCAAAAGCTATTGTAGCAATAGCTTGCGAACGAGATTTAGCAAGTGGCATGGCTGATGTATTTCCCATCCCAGTTATTGGCGTATTAAATGAACGTCCTAATGGGCCATGTTGTAATACAACCGTAGATCCTGAACGTGTTCGTGCAGTAGTAGAACAATTGATTGGTAGGAATAGTGATGTCAGAAGTAAAGAATAACCAACAACAGAATATTCGGTTGCTTGCTGTGAAAGCATTGAGCGATATTAATCGTAATGGTGCTTATGCAAATATTAAGTTGCAAGAGTATTTACAAAAATATCATTTATCCGATTTAGATCGACGGTTTTTTACAGAACTTGTATATGGTGTTATTCGTAGAAAAAATTATTTGGATGCCATAATTGTTCACTTTGCAAAACGACCTTTAAAGAAACTTTCTTCTATGGTTGTGGAAATCCTTAGACTTGGGATTTACCAAATTATCTACATGGATAAGGTTCCTGAAAGTGCGGCGGTCAATGAATCTGTCAAACTTGCTAAGAAGTTAACACGAGGATTATCTGGTTTTGTAAATGCTGTATTGCGATCCGTTTTGCGTGAATGCGATAGTATTTCTATTGGTGAACTTGCTAAGTCTGAAGCCGAAGAGATTTCTTTTATCTACAATCAACCGTTATGGCTTGTTACTTTGTGGATGAATGAAATGGGCAAAGATAAGACCGTAGATCTATGTGCTTGGTTCAATGAACAACCTCGTTTAACAGCACGTATTAATACGGTGAAAGTATCAATCGAGGATTG
Organism: uncultured Veillonella sp.; assembly: GCF_963524655.1. GTDB lineage: Bacteria > Bacillota > Negativicutes > Veillonellales > Veillonellaceae > Veillonella. The sequence goes on along the minus strand of NZ_CAURHA010000002.1, from coordinate 71,404 downwards.
CTTAAAAGAATTACAAAATTTAGGGTGGACTGTTGAACAAGACAAAGATATTCCTGAAGTAGTGTATATTGATAGCCACCAAGGGCACTTAGAAAAAGCAAAACCAGTTATAGAAGGTCATATTACCTTTATGGATAAAGCGTCTATGCTCGTTGCTCATGTAGTAGATCCTCAACCAGGGGACCGTATCTTAGATTGCTGTGCCGCACCAGGTGGTAAGTCTATGCATATGGCAAGCCTTATGAATAATACGGGCGCTATTATGAGTTGTGACATTTATGACCATAAGTTAGATCTTATGAATCAGAATGCAGAACGATTAGGCGTATCTATTGTTTCTACTAAATTACAAGATGGTCGATATTTACCCGATAATTGGAAGGAACAATTTGATCGTGTCTTAGTTGATGCCCCATGTTCTGGCCTTGGCATATTACAAAAGAAATTAGATATGCGTTGGCGTAAAACAGAGGACTTGCTAAATGAATTACCTCCATTACAGCTTGAAATTTTAGAAAAAGCGTCTGAAATGGTTAAGGTTAATGGCTATTTAGTATATTCCACATGTACTATCAATAGTGGTGAAAATGAGGATGTATTGGAAAAATTCCTAGCAACTCATAAGAACTTTGTTATCGATTCTGTATCCTATAAAGGGTTACCACCGGCTACAGATGGTATGATTTCAACATATCCTCCGCGAGATTATATGGATGGATTCTTTATGGCTCGTATGAAACGCCTATCATAATATAAGAAATGGAGTACCATGATAGAATTATTGGGTAAGTCTTTAGAAGAATTACAATCTATCTTTAAGACCCATAATATACAAAAGTTTCGAGCGAAACAGTTAATCGACTATATCTATCATAGATATGTGTTCGATTTTCAAGAAATGACACAATTCCCAAAAGAATTGCGTCAATGGTTAAGTGATAATTGTGTTATCTCTTTACCTACATTAATTACAGAGTCTATATCTCCAGATGGAAAGACTAGAAAAATCCTATTGGAGATGACAGATCAAAGCCGAGTAGAAGCTGTTTTGATGGAGCAACACTATGGTTATTCCGTATGTGTTTCATCTCAAGTAGGCTGCGCTATGGGCTGTGTATTCTGCGCCTCTACGCAAGGTGGCTTATACCGCGATTTAACAGTGGCTGAAATTATAGGACAAGTTGTTATTTTTGGTGCTCTTACAAAAGAGCAAATCCACTCTGTTGTCGTTATGGGCGCAGGGGAGCCACTACAAAATTATGATAATGTATTACAAGCTCTACGATTGTTACATGATCCTATAGTTTGTAATATTAGTTATCGTAAAATGACGATTTCTACTTGTGGTTGGGTTCCTAATATTTATAAATTAGCTGATGAAGGTTTGCCTATAACGTTGGCCCTTTCATTACATGCTACAAATAATGAAGTACGTCGTAGTATCATGCCCGTTGGTGCCCGTTATGAATTGACGGAAGTCTTAGATGCGGTAAAATATTATTATGATACAACACAACGTCGTATCACCTTTGAGTATATCCTCATAGATTCTGTAAATGCATCTATGGAGGAGGCTCATGCATTGGGACAAATCTGTAAGGATTTTCCAAATTGTCATGTTAACTTAATTCCTGTTAATGGCAATGAACATATTGAATTATATAAACCATCTATTACGAATATGAATACATTTAAAGACATTGTTGGTTCCTATGGAGTATCTGTAACGGTACGAAAGGAAATGGGCGATGCAATCCAAGCCGCATGTGGACAGCTAAAAGCTGCTCATGGTCGGAAAAAGGAGAATCATGAATAATTTTGTTGGTTTAAGTAAAATTGGACTTGTGCGGCAGCGCAATGAAGACCGTTTCTTTATTGATGGTAACGTTTGCGCTGTCACTGATGGCATGGGTGGTTATAGCGGTGGTGAAATCGCTAGTACGTATGCTGTAGATGAAATAAGAGAATATTTGGCCTCCCTTGAAACGGTGGGTCAACAAGATTTATGCGACGCTATCATTCACGCTAATCAACGCATTGTTAATCGTGTGGCTAGTGAAGAACGCCTTGCTGGTATGGGGACTACCGCTGTAGTTACAGCAATAAAAGATAATCAGTTATATTGGGCAAGTGTTGGTGATAGTCGTTTGTATGTATATAGGGATGGTCTTTTAAGACAAATTACTACGGATCATTCTATGGTACAAGAATTATTAACTGCTGGAGAGATTACAAAGGATGAAATGCTAAGTCACCCTCAACGTAATTTATTGACACGCGCTGTCGGTGTCGATGAAGTATTAGAGGTTGATAGCGGCATTGAGTCGATTCTTCCCGGTGATCGTATTTTACTCTGTACTGATGGATTAAGTGGCTATGTAACAGATGATGTAATTGCCTCTGCATTGCAATCGTCTGATGATAACATGATGGTTGTTGAATCATTGATGGATACTGTTTATGAAGTCGGAGCAGGAGATAATGTGACCATTGTAGTGGGAACAATCTAATCTAGAAATGGAGAAATAATGAGTACTATGAATATAAAAGGTATACTTCTAGATAACCGCTACCGAATTGTTGATAAAATTGGCGTTGGTGGAATGGCTGACGTATACCTAGGAGAAGATACCTTATTAGGTAGACAAGTAGCAATTAAAGTATTGCATGCAAACTTTGCTAATGATGATGAATTCGTAACTCGCTTTAAGCGAGAAGCGCAAGCTGCAGGTAAATTAAATCATCCAAATATTGTAAATATGTATGATGTAGGATTTGATCAAGATTTACACTACATCATCATGGAATATGTAAACGGTGAAACGTTAAAAGAATATATTACTCGTCATGGCAGACTATCCATAGATGAGGCTGTTAAATTTACTATTGCCATAGCTGAAGGTCTAGAACACGCTCATACAATGGGCATTGTTCACTGTGATATAAAACCGCATAATGTAATTATTACTCAGACTGGTCGTGTGAAAGTAACTGACTTTGGTATCGCTCGTGCTATGAATGCTACTAATACAGTTATGTATACGAATTCAATTTTAGGCTCTGCTCACTATTTATCACCTGAGCAAGCCAGTGGAAAACCTGTAGATGGTAATACTGATATCTACTCTTTAGGCGTAGTTTTATATGAAATGCTTACAGGTAGAGTTCCTTTTGAAGGGGAGACTCCAATTGCAGTAGCATTAAAACATGTACGTGAAAAAGTAGCTCCTCCAACTCGATATAATCCTTCAATTCCACCGCTTCTAGAAGCTGTCGTAATGAAGGCATTATCTAAAAACCCTGCGGATCGTTTTGATTCTATTTCTGACATGATAAGTGATTTAAGATTATCTCAAGGCTTTACAATGGGTAAAACTCAACGTCATGAACCATATGATTTTGCAACTCAAATGATACCAGCTGTTGATCCTGAAGCACTTGAGGATTTCAGCACTATTCAAGAAGAACGTAAAGACGAGGGTCAAAAGAAGAGTATGTTAAGTAAAATTGCATCGATTCCACAAAAATATATCGTTCTAGGTGCTGCTGTCATTTTCTTGGTAGCATTTTTAGGAGCTTTCTTAAGCTATGGTAACTTCTGGAGTAATACAACGGTAGATGTACCTAATGTTGTAGGTAAACAAGTATCTGTGGCTAAAAATATTTTAGAAGATAAACATTTACGTGTATCTACAAGTGAGGTTACAAACCCAGATGTTCCAGCAGGTCAAGTCATTTCACAAACTCCTGGAGCTGGGGAAAAGGTTAAGGAGCAACGTACGATTCACCTTGTTGTTTCTAAAGGTGTAGGTGATATTACAGTACCAGATTTATCTGACTTAACTGTAGATCAAGCTCGCCAAAGACTTAAAGATGTTGGCTTAGTTGTAGGTAAGATAACACAACAATCTGTAGATGGTAAAAAAGATGGTGTAGTTATTGCTCAAAGTCCTTCTGGGGATTCTAAAGTTTCTAAAGGTACTACAATTGATCTTGTTGTAAATAAGGCAAAAGCTAAAAAAGTAAAAGTACCTAATCTTGTAGGTATGACATTAAAAGATGCTCGCGATACTTTGAGCAATGCTCATTTAGGTGTAAATCAAGTAGCGGGCTCTGTGGAGGAAAAAGCTGTAGTCATTGAGCAAAGTATTAAAGCTGGTGATGAGATTGATGAAGGATCCACATTAAACCTTACTACTGAATTCAAAGAGGATAAAAAGAAATCTGAGAAAAAAGAAGAAAGCAGTAGCAATAAAACAACTGGTACTGTAGATGTTACTGTACCATCAGGTTCTAAAAATCAAGAACTTAAAATCGTTGTGAAAGACGATGAAGGTTCGGCTGTAATTTATGATGATACCAATAAACCTGGTGATCGTATCGTTCGTAAAGTATCTGGCGTAGGTAATGTGCGTATTGAAGTATATCTCAATGGTGCATTAGTACAAGAGACTGCATTATAAGAGGTACTATGATTACAGGTATTGTTGTCAAAAATATGAATGGTTACTTTTATGTTCAAGATGATACGAGTACTATTCATGAATGCAAAGTTCGAGGTAGACTAAAGCAAGGTCGTTACAGTCTTCTTGTTGGTGACCGCGTTACGATTTCGGAGGATGGGTTCGTTGAATCCATCCACGAACGTCATAATGCTATGGTACGTCCTGCGGTAGCTAATATTGATCAAGTTGTATTAGTTGTAGCAGCTCATGAGCCAGATATTAATGAGCTTTTACTAAATAAAATGCTCGTTATGATTGAACATGCAGATATTCCTATCGTGCTATGTATCAATAAATGTGATTTGATGGATTCCGATACGGAAGCGATGGTTGAGCTTTATAAATCAATCGGCTACGACGTATTGATGACATCTACCTATGATATGACAGGCATTGAAGATTTACGTCATGTACTGCAACATAAGGTAACTGCCTTTGCAGGCCCATCTGGGGTTGGTAAAAGTAGTCTATTAAATGCGGTCGATCCTAAGTTTGCCTTTCAAACTGGTGAGGTAAGTGACAAAATAAAACGTGGTAAACATACTACCCGTCATGCTTCCCTATATAGTTTAGATGCAGATTCCTTCATTATGGATACACCTGGATTTAGTGCTATTGAGTTCAATGATGTATCTCTTGAGCGATTGCCTACATTATTCCCAGAATTTAGTCAATATGTGGATGTTTGTAAATTTAACCCATGTTATCATGAACATGAGCCAATTTGTGGCATTAAAGATGCTCTAGAAGCAGGTCATATTCATCAAGGACGATATGACGCTTATATGTCTATACGTAATGATATAGAAAGTCAACGAAAGAGGTTTTAATATGATTAAAATTGCACCATCAATGCTTTCCGCAAATTTTGCGACCTTAAGCGAAGAGTTACAATCTATTGAATCAGCGGGGGCTGACTTATTACATATCGACATTATGGATGGACATTTTGTGCCAAACTTAACCTTTGGTGCTCCTATTGTGAAAGCGATTCGTCCATATACAAAATTGCCTTTTGATGTGCATTTAATGGTTACAAACCCTGGTGACTATGTAGAAGAATATGCAAAAATCGGTGTAGAATATTTTACGTTCCATCAAGAAACCGTACCGCATATGCATCGTTTAATCCAACATATTAAGCAATGTGGTATGAAAGCTGGTGTTGCTTTAAATCCAAGCACACCAGTATCCGTGTTAGAAGATGTGGCTGCTGATTTAGATATGATTTTAATTATGTCTGTAAATCCGGGCTTTGGTGGACAATCTTTTATTAAAAATGCCATTAAAAAGGTTAAACAAGCTAAGATGTTGTTAGAGGAAGTAGATAATACTACGGCTGTAATTGAAGTAGATGGTGGTATCAACGATATTACATGTGTACCAATCAAAAGAGCGGGTGCTACAGTATTAGTAGCTGGCTCTGCTGTGTTTGGTGCTGAAGATCGTGCTCATATGATTGAAGCCATTCGTAATAACTAAATCTATATTAGTAATGGAGTTACCTATTATAGGCTTAAAAAGAATATAGTGATGATCTAAACTACGAATTAAGATAAGGAGTGAGGAATTCTTTAAGAAATCCTCACTCCTTGCTTGCTTTTACAATAATTATTTGTTAAAATTATTGGGTATGAAAAATATGCACGTCGGTGGACTTCGGTACTGTGCCTAATTTTGGGTGACCCGAAGGATGAAGCGGCGGAGGTTAATTAACAGGAGGTGCCACAATGGCAGTAGTATCAATGAAACAATTATTAGAGGCTGGTGTACACTTTGGTCATCAGACTAGAAGATGGAACCCTAAAATGGCGAAATTCATCTTCACTGAGCGCAATGGTATTTATATCATTGACTTGTCTAAAACAGTAAAAAAAGTAGAAGAAGCTTACTCTTTCTTGCGTGAAGTTGCTTCCCAAGGCGAAGTAATCTTGTTCGTAGGTACTAAAAAACAAGCTCAAGAAGCTATTAAAGAAGAAGCTATCCGTGCTAACATGTTCTTCGTTAACGAACGTTGGTTGGGCGGCATGTTGACAAACTTCAAAACAATTGAAACTCGTATTAAACGTTTAAAACAATTGGAAGCTATGGCAGAAGATGGTACTTTCGAAGTATTGCCTAAAAAAGAAGTTATCGGTCTTCGTCATGAAATGGAAAAATTGGAAAAATACCTTGGCGGTATCAAAGATATGCCTAAAATGCCAGGTGCTCTTTTCGTAGTTGATCCTAAAAAAGAAAAAATCGCTATTGCAGAAGCTAAAAAATTGGGTATTCCTGTAGTTGCAACAGTAGACACTAACTGCGACCCAGATGAAGTTGATTTCCCAATCCCAGCAAATGATGACGCTATCCGCGCTGTTAAATTGTTGGCTGGTAAAATGGCTGACGCTGTTCTTGAAGGTCGTCAAGGCGAATCCTTCGAAGAAGGCAATGCTGAAGCTGCAGAATAATTCTGCAAAGCTACTTAATCATTTCTGATTAGCATTTGAAAGATAAATCTATAACATATATAATTAGGGTAAGGACTATATCCTTACCTTAATTAATACTAGGAGGAACAAAATAATGGCAATTACTGCTGCTTTGGTAAAAGAATTGCGCGACATGACTGGCGCAGGTATGATGGACGCTAAAAAAGCATTGGTTGAAACTGACGGTAATATCGATAAAGCGGTTGACCTTCTTCGTGAAAAAGGTTTAGCTGCAGCAGCTAAAAAAGCTGGTCGTATTGCAGCTGAAGGTGTAGTACAATCCTACATCCACGCTGGTGGCCGTATCGGCGTTTTAGTTGAAGTTAACTGCGAAACTGACTTCGTTGCTAAAACTGACGACTTCCAAAACTTAGCACGCGATATCGCTATGCAAATCGCTGCTGTTAACCCTACATACTTGAACCGTGAAGAAGTTCCTGCTGACGTAATCGAACACGAAAAACAAGTATTGTTGGAACAAGCTAAAGTAGAAGCTGAAGAAGACGTAAAAGCTGGCCGTAAACCAAAACCTGAAGCTGTTTTGGAAAAAATGGTTGCTGGTCGTATTGAAAAATTCTATAAAGAAAACTGCCTATTAGAACAAGTATTCATTAAAGATGGTGACAAAACTGTTACTGATGTAATTAATGAAAGTATTGCAAAAATCGGTGAAAACATCAACGTACGTCGTTTTGTTCGCTACGGTTTAGGTGAAGGCATTGAAAAACGCCAAGATGACTTCGTAGCTGAAGTAATGGCATCTGTTGGTAAATAATTAAGAAACAATAAGAGAACACCGTACAGTGTTCTCTTATTTTGCAATAGAGGAGTAAAAACATGGCAAAGAGAAACTTTCAACGTATTGTTTTGAAGTTGAGTGGTGAAGCATTAGCAGGTGACCAAGGATTTGGTATTAACCCTGATGTTGTTGAAGAATTTGCGCAAGAGATTGCAGCTTTAGCAAAATCCACTGATTTAGAAATCGCAATTGTTGTTGGTGGCGGTAACCTATGGAGAGGGTTGGCTGGTAGTAATCAAGGTATGGATCGTGCTACTGCTGACTATATGGGTATGCTAGCAACAGTAATGAACTCCTTAGCATTGCAAGATGCATTAGAGCAAGCTGGCGTAGATACTCGCGTACAAACAGCTATCGAAATGCAAGAAATTGCAGAACCTTATATTCGTCGTCGCGCTATTCGTCACTTAGAGAAAAAACGTATCGTAATCTTCGGTGCTGGTCTAGGTAAACCTTACTTCTCTACAGATACAACAGCTGCATTACGGGCTGCTGAAATCGAAGCTGATGCAATTTTGATGGCGAAGAAATTTGCTGATGGTGTATATGATTCCGATCCTAAGACGAATCCTAATGCCATTAAGTTTGATGAGTTAACATATAACGATATCATCACAAAAGAATTAAAAGTTATGGATGCTACATCTACGACTTTATGTAAAGATAACAATATTCCTATTATTGTATTTAGCATGGACATTCCTGGTAACATTACAAAAGCCGCTAAGGGCGAAGAGATTGGTACCATTGTTCGAGGAGAATAATTCAAATGGAAATTAAAGAATTGTTACAACAAGCAGAAGAACGCATGAATAAGTCTATTGAGGCTTTAAAACATGAATTTGCATCTATTCGTACTGGTCGTGCTAGTGTAGCATTGCTTGATAAAGTAATGGTTGATTACTATGGCAGTCCATCTCCAATTAATCAAGTTGCGAATATCTCCGTGCCTGAGCCTCGTATGATCGTGATTGCTCCTTGGGATAAAACTATGATCGGTGCAATTGAAAAAGCGATTTTACAATCTGACCTTGGTTTAAATCCTGGTAATGATGGTGCTCAAATTCGCTTAACTATTCCTCAATTAACTGAGGAACGCCGTAAAGAAATCGTTAAAGTAGTTCACAAAAAAGCTGAAGATGCTAAAGTTGCAGTGCGTAACATTCGTCGTGACGTAAATGATGCATTGAAAAAAGAAGAAAAAGCTAAAACAATTACTGAAGATGATGCTAAAGACGGTTTAGATGAAATCCAAAAACTTACAGATGCTAAAGTTAAGCATATTGATGAGTTAAAAGCAGTAAAAGAAAAGGACGTATTAGAAGTATAATGTTAGATTCTAATAGCCTTATTGGAATGCCATGGCAGCTTGCAAAGTCTCGTTTGCAGGCTGCCCATATTCCTTTTAAGGTAATGATTGGGGCATCCTTTAACCGCTTTTTTGAGATTGCAGACGAAGGATTTTATGTAGCACGTATTACTAAGGTAGATGAGTGTTTACATATACTAGTATATAGACCAATGATTGCCAGCGACTTCGGACATTCTATCGAGGTAGACTATGCTAAAGAAATTATTTAACCGTAAACAATCGGATACGCCTGCTATTGATAGCAATGCTATTCCTAAACATGTTGCTATTATTATGGATGGTAATGGACGTTGGGCTAAACGTAGAGGAATGCCACGTTCCATGGGTCACCGTGCAGGGGCAGACGTATTAAAGCAGATCGTTATCGCTGCTGACGATATTGGAATTAGAGCTCTTACGGTATATGGTTTCTCCACAGAGAACTGGAAACGACCTGAACAGGAAGTTTCTTTACTTATGGCTCTCATCAAAGAATACTTAAACAATAATGTTAAGTATATGCATGAACATAATGTTCGCATTCGATTTATTGGATATATTGGCGCTCTTTCAGCGGAGTTACAACAAATCATTCGAGATGCAGAACTGTTAACTCAGAATAATACAGGTCTTACTTTACAGTTAGCTATTAACTATGGTGGACGTGATGAGATAGTAAGAACTATCCGCGATATTACAAGTTCTGTAAAAGCGGGTACTATTACAACGGACGATATTACTGAAGACTATGTAAGCTCTCAATTATTTACTAAAGAGTTTAGCGATGTAGACTTATTGATTCGTCCAAGTAGTGATTTTAGAATTAGTAACTTTTTGTTATGGCAACTAGCTTATGCTGAATTCTGGTTTACTGATTTACATTGGCCAGATTTTACAAAGGAAACTTTGTTAGAAGCTGTTGCGGCATATCAGAAACGAGAACGCCGATTTGGTGGCTTACGTGATGAGGAATAAAGAATGTTAAAAACACGTGTTATAACCGCTGTTATAGGTTTTATTATTGCCTTAGGGGCCATTACGTTAGGCGGACCAGTGTATGATGTTCTTATTACGCTGTTAGCCCTATTAGGGTGGCGTGAATTTGTTTTGCTCGGTAAGGCTAAACATGTACGTATGTCCATTATATGGGGGTACATCAGTATGTTATTATTGATGATTGCTTTCGCATGTCATCAATATATTCTAGCTATAGCTATTTTAGTATTAAGTTTATTTGCTAATTATATGTTATGTACGTTTGGCGAAAATAAATACTCTATGGCTAGCGTCTCCTTTAGCGTATTTGGTTTGCTATACGTTGGTATTGGCATGATTTCTTTGCTCATGATTCGTCATGACTCTATATATATGTCTTTAACAATGCCTTTTGAACTACATAACTGGGGAACAATTACACTTTGGTTATTATTGTTTACTACGTGGGCTAGTGATACCTTTGCTTACTTTGCAGGTCGTGCATTTGGTAAACGTAAGATTGTACCATCAATTAGTCCTAATAAAACATTAGAAGGTTTTATTGGTGGTTTTGTAGGCTGTATCATTACAGGCGCAGTATTTTCGTATATTGTTGGTATTCCTTGGTGGATGGGTATCCATGTAGGGATGATCAGTGGTATATTAGCACCATTAGGTGATTTATTTGAATCAAAGATTAAGCGATTATGTAATGTAAAAGATTCTGGTACTTTATTACCAGGTCATGGTGGTGTATTAGATCGCTTTGATAGCTTACTATTTGCTGCACCTATCACATTAGTCTATATATTGCTATTCGCGTAATAATCGAATAGAGGTAAACTTATGAAATACCTAAGTATTATTGGCAGTACTGGCTCAATCGGTACACAGACACTTGATGTAGTGTCTCAACATCCAGATCAATTCAAGGTGGTTGCCTTAGTGGCACATCATAATATTGACCTCTTAGAAAAACAAATTAAAGAATATCAGCCATTAGTAGCTGGTTTAGTTGATGAAAGTGCTTTTAAAAAGCTACAAGTACGTTATACAGGTCCTACAAAACTTGTAGGCGGCAAGGAAGCCCTCATAGCAGCTGCAACGATTCAAGAGGCCACTATGGTTGTCACTGCAATTGTTGGTGCCGCAGGTATTGAGCCAACGGTGGAGGCTATCAAAAAGGGTAAAACAATTGGCCTTGCTAATAAGGAAACCCTAGTTGCTGGCGGTCCGTTGATTACATCTTTAGCTAAAGAGTATGGCGTACAAATTTTACCTATCGATAGTGAACATAGTGCTATATTCCAGTGCTTAGAAGGTCAAAATCGCAAGAATGTTGATTCCTTGATCGTTACAGCTTCTGGTGGTCCTTTACGCACCTGGGATTCTGATAAAATTAAAACTGCTACAGCTGCAGACTGCTTACGACATCCAACTTGGAATATGGGTAATAAGATTACTATTGACTCTGCCTCTTTATTTAATAAAGGCTTAGAGGTAATTGAAGCTCATTGGCTATTTGGTTTTGATTTTGATCATATTGATGTAGTAGTTCATCCACAAAGTATTGTTCATTCTATGATCCGTATGAAGGATGGTGCTATTTTAGCGCAAATGGGTAATCCAGATATGCGCGAGCCTATTCAATATGCTTTGACATATCCAAAACGTGAAGTTTTAAGTATGAATCATCTTGATTTTACGAAATCCTTACAATTGGAATTTTTACCACCACGGTACGATGATTTTCCTGCACTTCGTTTAGCTTATGAAGTCGGTCGTGCCAGTGGTTTTAAGCCTGCTGTATTTAACGCAGCTAATGAAACTGCTGTTTATGCATTTTTAGAAGATAAAATCGCTTTTGGCGATATTTATAAAGTTGTAACTTCTGTTCTTGAATCTATGGGACCAGAAGATGACTTTACGTTAGATAATTTATTATCCATCGATAGATGGGCCCGTGAAAAGGCTACATCATTGATGTTATAGGAGAATATATGACAACGGCATTAGCCACAATATTTGTATTTGGTTTAATCGTGTTTATTCATGAATTAGGCCATTTTATTACAGCTAAGATGTCAGGTATGCAAGTTGACGAATTTGCTATAGGTTTTGGTCCTGCCATATTTAAGGTACAAAAAGGGGAGACATTATACTCTATTCGTATTATTCCTCTTGGTGGCTTCAATCGTATTGCAGGTATGAGTCCTGATGAGCCTCTTAATGAGCGCTCCTTTTATAATAAACCTGCGTGGAAGAAATTTATTGTTATTTCTGCAGGTGCTGTATTTAACTTTTTATTGGCCATTGTTATTTTCTTTGGCCTTAATGTGACTGTAGGTAACCTTACCTACACAAATGAACCTGTTATTGGCAATATCATTTCTGGTAGTGCTGCGGAACAGGCTCATTTAAAAGCTAATGATAGAATTATTACTATTGATGGCAAAAAAATTACTACTTGGGATGAAATTCGTCCTAGCATACAAGGTACAGCCAATCATCGAGTAACTGACTTTGTAGAACGAGATGGACCATCTGTTGAAACTACAGTAATACCTAAGTATGAACAAGATAGCGTTAAAATTGGTATTTATCCTAGTTTTACTCGTGAAACTTATAGTATTGGTGAATCATTAAGCCTTGCTGTTAGCCGTACAGGTCAAACTATTGTTGCGATGGTCAGTGGCCTATATGATATGCTTCGTGGTACTCAAGCCGCTGAATTGTCTGGACCAGTTGGGATTTCTCAAATGGCTGGCACCATTGCTCAATCTGGCTTTGCACCATTATTAAGCTTTGCTGCATTCCTTAGTATTAATTTAGGGGTTATTAATCTATTACCATTACCTGTATTAGATGGTGGTCATTTGATTATTATTTTAGCTGAAGCTATAACAGGCCGTAGATTACCTGCTAAAGCTCTCATGTATATTCAAATGGTTGGTGTTGCCTTAATGGTAGCATTGTTCTTATATGTAACGACTCAGGATATTTTCCGATTACTATAAGACAGATGGGAGATTACAATGATTGTACGTAAACCAACAAATGGTATCTATGTAGGTACAGTTAAAATTGGTGATTATGCACCGGTAAGTATTCAATCAATGATTACAACAGATCCGGTACATACGGAAAAGGCGATTGCTGAAATTAACCATTTAGCAGAGGCTGGTTGTGAACTAGTTCGTGTCGCTGTTCCAACAATAGAGTCTGCAAAGGCTTTAAAAGCCGTTAGAGCTGGTATTTCTATTCCACTGATTGCGGACATACATTTTGATTATAGATTAGCATTAGAGGCTATTGAAAATAATGTAGATGGCTTGCGCATTAATCCTGGTAATATTGGGGGCGAAGATAAGGTATTAGCTGTTATTGAAAAGGCTAAACCTAAACAAATCCCAATTCGTATAGGTGTTAATGCAGGTTCTTTACCAAAGCATATTCTCGATGCTCATGGAGGTCATCCTACAGCTGACGGAATGGTTGAAACCGCTTTAGAACACGTAAGAATTCTAGAAAAATTAGACTATCGTCAAATGAAATTATCTATCAAGGCTACTGAAGTACCTTTAATGGTTGAAGCTTATCGTAAATTATCCGATAAAATTCCTTATCCATTGCATTTAGGTGTTACCGAAGCAGGTACTATTAAACAAGGTACTATTAAATCTGCTATGGGTATTGGTTCTTTACTGCTTGATGGTATTGGCGATACGTTACGGGTATCTTTAACAGGAGATCCAATTCATGAAATCGAAGTAGGTCGTAGTATTCTAAGTAGCTTAGGATTACGAAACTTTGGTGCCACTATGATATCTTGTCCTACCTGTGGTCGTTGCCAAGTAAATTTATTTGATATGGCTGGCATTGTAGAAGAGCGATTAGCATCCATTAAAGCTCCAATAAAGGTTGCTGTAATGGGCTGTGTTGTAAATGGACCAGGGGAAGCTCGCGAAGCTGACTTTGGTATCGCTGGTGGCGATGGACAAGGTATCGTATTCCGTAAAGGAGAAGTTATTAAGACTGTGCCAGAAGCCGAATTAGTAGATACATTATTTAGAGAAATTGATCAATATTTAGAAAGTTTAGATGAGGAGTCTTTATGTTAGCCACTAAATTATATGCACCTACATTGCGTGAGGTTCCATCCGACGCTGATGTAGTAAGCCAACAGCTCATGCTTCGCGCTGGTTTTATGCGTAAAACTGCAAATGGTTTATATAGCTTTTTACCATTAGGTTGGAGAAGTATTAAAAAAATTGAAGCTATCGTACGTGAAGAAATGGATCGTGCTAGCGCTCAAGAAATTATGATGCCTATTTTACAACCTGCAGAGATTTGGAAAGAGTCTGGCCGTTGGAATGCATATGGCGCAGAAATGATGCGTATTAATGATCGTCATGACAATGAGTTCTGCTTAGGACCAACTCATGAAGAAATGATTACGACCCTCGTAAAAAATGAAATTAATTCCTACCGTCAATTGCCGGTAAATTTATATCAAATTCAAAGTAAATTCCGCGATGAACGTCGCCCTCGTTATGGTTTGATGCGTAGCCGCGAATTTATCATGAAAGATGCTTATTCCTTTGATGTTGATGAAGCCGGCTTAGAAGAATCCTACAAATCTATGTATGATGCTTATACGCGTATCTTTAATCGTTGTGGCCTTACATTCCGTCCTGTAGAGGCTGATAGTGGTGCTATCGGTGGTAGCGGTACTCATGAGTTTATGGCTATCGCTGAAGCTGGTGAAGCGGATATCGTATATTGCACTAAATGCGACTACGCTGCGAATATTGAAATCGGCAAGCCTGGCATCATGAAACAAGCAGAAGAAGCTCTTCAAGAGTTATCTGTTGTAGACACGCCTAATGCTAGCTCTATTGAAGCTGTTGCAGAAATGTTAAACTTACCACTACATAAAACTATTAAAGCTGTAGTGTTCTCTATCGATGGTAAAGTAGTATTAGCTATCGTTCGTGGCGATCATGAAGTCAATGAGGTTGCTGTACAACATGCCGTACTTGGTTCTGTAGAGCCAGAAATGGCTACACCTGAAGAATTGGAAAAAGTAGGTTTAACAGCTGGATTTATCAGTCCTGTAGGCTTAGAACAAACAGAAGAATTTGCTATTGTTGTAGATGAATCTGTTATGGAAACATACAATGTTTGTGGTGGGGCTAACAAAAAAGATGCTCACTATGTAAACATTAATCCTAAACGTGACTTTAATGTAGAAGATATTATTGTTGCTCCCATACGCTTGATCACGAAGGATGATGTGTGTCCTACATGTGGTGGTTCTTTAGAACATGCTAAAGGTATTGAAGTAGGTCAAGTATTTAAATTGGGTACTAAATATTCTGAAGCATTACAAGCTACATTCTTAGATCAAAATGGTCGTCCTAATCCAATGATTATGGGGTGCTATGGTATCGGTGTATCTCGTACATTAGCTGCTGCTATTGAGCAATATCATGATGAAAATGGTATCATATGGCCACGTTCTATTGCTCCATTTGAAGCTGTTATCGTACCGATTAATGCAAAAGATGAAGCTTTGATGTCTACAAGTGCAACTATTTACACTGCATTACAAGAGGCTGGTGTAGATGTATTGCTCGATGATCGTAAAGATCGTGCAGGCGTTAAGTTTAAGGATGCTGATTTAATTGGCTATCCTCTTCGCATTACAGTAAGTAAAAATACGCTTGAAAATAATGAAGTAGAAATTCAAATCCGTAAAACTGGAGAGGCACTTTCCTGTGCTATTGATTCTGTAGCTACAAAAGTAACAGAATTACTTCAAAACTTATAATAAAATTGCGATTCTAGTGAATGCTCATTAGGGTCGCAATTTTTCTTTCTAAACTTGAATTAATAGACTAAATCAGTCATAATTAAAGGATAGAATATTTGTAATGGGAGGTACTATATGCATGTAGATTTTCATATGCATTCCGTTTATTCCGATGGCATTGAAACACCAAAGGAATTATTGCGTCATGCCTTAGATTGCAATGTATCTATGATGGCTTTAACTGATCATGATGAAATTGATGGAATTAAAGCATTGCGTACCGCTCAGCAAGAATTAGATCCTAATGAAACGATTAAAATTATAAACGGCTGTGAATTTAGTGCTGATTATAAAGATAAGTCTATCCACATTTTAGGATATTGTTTTGATGAAAATAATAATGAGTTAAATGAATTTATTTCGTTCTTTAAAAGAAAACGTGAAGAACGCGTCGATGAAATGATAAGACGCTGTAATATCGAAGGTTATCACATTACAAAAGAAGATTTAATCAAACAATTTCCTGATACGAAAGCTTATGGACGTCCACATATTGGTAAGCTTTTAATTGATGGTGGATATGCTAAGGATGTTAATGAAGTCTTTAGAGGGATTCTTCGCAAGGACAGCCGTTGCTATGTGCCTAAGGTAAAAGTTGAGGTTCAATATATTATTGACATTATTCATAAAGCTGGTGGTTTTGCTGTTATGGCACATCCTAAATTAGTATCTAGTGATGAATATGTATTAGAAATGTTAGATTTTGATTTTGATGGTATAGAGGTATATCATTCCAAACATAATGATATAGATGTGGAGAGATATAAAGCATTAGCTAAAAAACATAAATTGTTTATTACTGGTGGTTCTGATTATCATGGAATTCCAGGAAAGGAACCAGATAATTTTGGTGATTACTTAGTAGCTGGTAATGATGTATCAGAATTTATTAGTTTGTTATAAATAATGAGGTAGACTATGGAAGTCATTGCATTTGTTGGTAGTAGTGGCACTGGTAAAAGTCATCGTGCGCTTGTACTGGCTCACGAAAATAAAATTGAATGTATCATCGATGATGGCATTTTAATCCATGATAATAAAATTGTTGCTGGTTTTTCTGCTAAAAAAGAGTCTAGTCGCTTAAAAGCTGTTCGCCGAGCTATTTTCCAAGATGAAGTACAAGTAAAATCAGTACGAGAACAACTTGATAAAATTAATCCTAATAAACTTATGATTATTGGTACTTCCGATAACATGGTTAAGAAAATTACAAAAGCCTTAGGCCTACAAAATCCAGATCGATATATACGTATTGAGGATGTTGCTACGCCTAAAGAAATTGAAAGGGCACAGCATGCTCGTCTTAAAGAAGGCAAGCATATTATTCCGGTCCCAACTATGGAATTAAAGCCTCATTTTAGAGGTTATTTGATTGATCCTATTAAAACAATGTGGCGTCGTACCTTGAAAAAACAAGATCAAGATACATTGGGACAAATAGGTTCTGAAGGCTTTGAACGCTCTGTAGTACGCCCTGCTTTCAGTTATTATGGACGTCTTACCTTTGATGATGATGTAATCATCAAATTAATTCGTAATGGCCTAAAAAAAGTAGCTGGTGTTGATGAGTCTAGTGATATTTCCTTTAAAAAAGGTGATAAAGGTCAAAATGGTCTCATTGTAGATATGGCTGTTGTTATTGAACATGGTTATCCTGTAAAAACATTGATGCAGCAAGTACAAAAATCTGTACGTAATGAAATTGAATACATTACAGGTATGTCGATTGAGCGCATGTCTATTAAAGTTAAAAATATTATTGAAACTAAACGTAAGATTGTTAAAGTGTAGGAGTTAGAATGAAGTCTTATTATATTTACACCTATGGTTGTCAAATGAATACTGCCGATTCTGAGCGCTTATCGCATCAGCTAGAATCTGTTGGGTATACGCCAACAGAGGACGTGGAAACTGCAGATTTAATTTTATTAAATACTTGTGCAGTGCGTGAGAATGCAGAAACTAAAGTCTATGGCCGCATAGGTGAGCTAATGAGACTTAAGCGTAAAAATAAAAACTTGATTCTTGCTGTTACGGGATGTATGGCACAAAAGAATCAAGCTGAAATGTTTAAGCGCGCTCCCCATATCGATATTGTCTTAGGTACTCATAATATTCAACACATTAATGAAATGATTGAAGAAGTACAACGGGGACATACACATCAAATTAGTGTAGATATGGATAACACGGTACTTCCTGAACTAGAAGCCAAGCCAAATGGTACATTCTATGCTTGGGTACCTATTATGAATGGTTGTAACAAGTTTTGTACGTATTGTATCGTTCCGCACGTTCGTGGTAGAGAAATCAGCCGTCCTGTAGAGGCCATCGTAAAAGAGGTGACTGACCTAGGTGCAAAAGGGTTTAAAGAAATTACCTTATTAGGCCAAAATGTAAACTCTTATGGATTAGATTTTAAAGATGGCACTGATTTTGGTACACTCATAGATGCTTTGGATGGCATTCCTGGCATAGAGCGTATCCGTTATATGACAAGTCATCCTCAAGATATGACTAAATCTATGATTGATGCTCTTGGCCGTTCTTCCAACATTGTTACACATTTACATTTACCAATTCAATCAGGATCAGATCGTATTCTTAAAAAGATGAATCGACACTATACAGTAGAGCATTATAAAGAATTACTGTCGTACTGTCGTGAGAAAATTAAAGATGTAGTGGTTACTACAGATATTATTGTCGGCTTCCCAGGGGAAACAGAGGAAGATTTCCAAGCTACATTACAATTATTGAAAGACGTACGTTATGATATGGCGTATACTTTCATCTATTCCAAACGCTCTGGTACGCCAGCAGCGACTATGGATGATCAAATTCCTGAAGAGGTTAAGCGTGTGCGATTGCAAACATTGATGGATGTACAAAACGAAATCTCTTATGAATTGAACAAACCTATGGAAGGACAAGTGTTTGATATTATTGTTGAGGGGCCAAGTCCTCGCGATGAAGATATGTGGTTTGGTCGTACTTCGGGGAATAAAATGGTGTTATTCCCAAAAGACGATTCCTTATCAATTGGTGAAACAGTACCTGCCTATATTGATAAAGCACAAACTTGGGTTTGCTACGGTACAATACAAAAGGGGTAAGTATGGCGAAAAAGCAAACACCTATGATGGAGCAGTATTTAGATATTAAAACTAGATATTCTGATGAATTACTGTTCTTTCGTTTAGGTGACTTTTATGAATTATTTAATGATGATGCATTAGTTGCATCTCGTGAACTAAATATTACCTTAACAGGACGCCCTACAGGAGATGAGGAACGCACACCGATGTGTGGCGTTCCTTTTCATGCTGCTGAAAGTTATATTGAAACACTTGTTAAAAAGGGCTATAAGGTTGCTATTTGTGAGCAATTAGAAGATCCTAAAGCTGTTAAGGGCATCGTTAAACGCGATGTTGTAAAGGTCATTACACCTGGGACGGTAATGACTGAAAATGGTAATGATGCAAGGTCTAATAACTTTTTATCATTGTTTTATATGGTAAAAGACGCATGGATACTCGTGTTTTCTGATGTATCTACAGGGGAGGTTATTTGGCATCGCATTACTAACAGTGACAAACGAAGTGATATGTACGATGCACTCAGTATGTATAGACCAAGTGAAATCATATTGCCTGAAGGGACAACTTTACCGCAAGATATAAAAGATTTCATTGAAAATCAATTTAGTAATGTTGTTTTATCACCATTCACTACGTACTATACACAGCGTGAGGTAGCTGAGAAGGCTGTGAATCACTTTGGTGATTTAGGTCTTATGGAAGAGGATGTATGGGAAGCATTAGGATATATGCTTCTATATTTAGAAGAAATTATTAAGTCTGAAATTTCCCATATTAACTATGTACATCAATTAAGTGTAGGTAATCGTCTGATCTTAGATACATCTTCTTTACGACATTTAGAAATTACCCATAATCTACGTGATGGCGGTCAAAAAGGGACGTTACTCGATGTGCTAGATCGTACATTGACACCTATGGGAGCGCGCCTATTAAAGCAATGGCTTGAAAGTCCGTTGACTGATGTAAATCAAATTCAACGACGTCAAGCGGCCGTGGCAGAACTTATTACACGTGGTGCTGAACGCTCTCATATGCGTAGTTTATTAGATTGTATTTATGATTTTGAGCGCATCGTAGGTCGTGTAGAAACAGGTTCTGTATCGCCTAGAGATTTAACGGCTCTTCGTGAATCTTTGGCGGTATTACCAGATATGAAAGATGTATTAGGTACATGCTCAAGTTTAGCATTAACATCCATTAATGATCGCATCCAAGATCATAAAGACATTTATGATTTATTATGCCATGCTATTGCTGACCAACCAGCATTGACATTAAAAGAAGGCCGCGTCATTAAAGATGGTTTTAATCCGGATTTAGATGAACTACGTTCTTTAGCTACTAATAGCGAGCAGTGGCTAGCTAAGATGGAAGCTGATATTAAAGAGGCTACTGGTTTATCTAAAATTAAAACTGGTTATAATAAGGTATTTGGATATTACTTTGAAGTATCCCATAGTAAATCTGAACAAGTACCTGATTACTTTATTCGAAAACAAACTTTAGCTAATGCAGAGCGTTATATTACGCCTGAGTTAAAGGAGTTTGAAATCAAAATTCTTAGCGCTAAAGACAAGATTATCGCTTTAGAGCATGAATTATATCAACAATTACGAAATGATATAAAACTCGTTATTAAAGATGTACAAGAAACAGCTCGTGCTCTTGCTGAGCTTGATGTATTGTGTTCTTTGGCACTAGTAGGTTACGAAGAGAATTATATTTGCCCTACCATTGTAATGAATGGCCAAATCAATATTCGAGATGGTCGTCATCCTATTATTGAAAAATTCTTGAAGCGTGAAGTTTTTGTACCAAATGATATCGTTCTAAATCACGATGATGAGGAATTCTTGCTCATTACAGGCCCTAATATGGCCGGCAAATCAACATATATGCGTCAAGCTGCTATTTTGATGATTATGGCTCAAATAGGCTCCTTTATTCCTGCCCGTGAAGCATCTATTTC
Source organism: uncultured Veillonella sp. (assembly GCF_963524655.1). GTDB lineage: Bacteria > Bacillota > Negativicutes > Veillonellales > Veillonellaceae > Veillonella. Next base: position 50,355 of record NZ_CAURHA010000002.1, on the reverse strand, counting down.
TCCAGTGGATCGCATCTTTACACGCGTAGGTGCTAGTGATGATATTTCTACTGGTCAAAGTACTTTTATGGTGGAAATGAAAGAGGTAGCCTATATCTTAGAAAATGCTACCCATAATAGCTTGATTATTCTAGACGAAATTGGTCGTGGCACTAGTACATTTGATGGTTTAAGTATTGCCCAAGCCGTAGTTGAGCATATTTGTAAGCATATTCACGGCAAGACATTATTTGCTACCCATTATCATGAGCTAATTTGTTTAGAAGAAAGCTATAGTAAATTAAAGAATTACACTGTAGCTGTAAAAGAAAAAGGTAAGGATGTTGCATTCTTGCGCCGTATCATCAGAGGTGGTGCAGACCGTAGCTATGGTATTCATGTAGCGAGATTGGCAGGCTTACCAAATTCTGTGTTAAAACGTGCAGAGGTAATTTTGGAATCATTGGAAGATCAAAGTCATGATACTAGTGATTTAAATAACCGTGTAATTGGTGGACAATCTACTAATGTGGTTAAAACGACTACAAAACAAGCCAGTGATTCACCACTAGGTAACTTATTTACTCATTCTGTAGTCGATAGCTTACTCGAAGTGGATGTAATGAGTATGACACCGATTGAAGCATTAAATAAATTATATGAACTACAAGAGGAGGCTCGTAAAGGAGGCGGGAAATAATGGCAACCATTCATGTATTGGATGAAACCACAATCAATAAAATAGCTGCTGGCGAAGTTGTGGAACGTCCCGCATCAGTTATTAAAGAGCTCATTGAAAACTCCATTGATGCGTCCGCCACTAATATTGAGGTTGAAATCGGCGATGGCGGTGTAGCTTATATGCGGATTACCGATAATGGTATCGGTATGACAGAGGAAGATGCACGCCTGGCAATTTTGCGTCATGCTACCTCTAAAATACAACAGGTAGAAGATTTATTTGATATTGCTTCTCTAGGCTTTCGTGGGGAGGCATTGGCTAGTATTGCCTCTGTATCTCATTTCTCTTTAACTACACGAAAAGCAGACTCCGATTTAGGAACTCGCATTACTGTTGACGGTGGTACATTTACCGATTGTATTCCTTATGGTGCTGCACCGGGTACGACTATTGAAATAAGAGATTTGTTCTACAATACGCCAGCCCGTCGCAAATTCTTGAAATCAGAGCGTACAGAATCTTCTAAAATTCAAGATATTGTAGGCAAACTTGCCCTTAGCAATCCACATATTTCTTTTAAACTCATCGTAGATGATCGGGTAGCTATAGTTACACCTGGCAATGGTAATATTGGTGATACAGTAGCTGCATTATATGGCTATAAAACAAAGGATGACATTTTCACTGTTGCTTATGAAAGTGACTCTATTTATATCGATGGTGTAGTGAGTAAACCTACCCTTCTTAAAAGTACTAGAATTTGGCAAACTATTATCGTTAATAACCGTGTTATTTCCGATAAAACAATAATGAAGGCTATCGATAATGCTTACCATGCATTGTTACCTAAAAACGGTCATCCTTTAGTAGTACTTAATATTACTGTACCTGCTGGTATGGTAGATATTAACGTACATCCTCGTAAGAGTGAAGTTAAATTCTCTGATGATAAGATTATATTTAAAGCAGTTTACCACGGTATTTTAAATGCTTTAAATAATCCACTTCATGAGCGATATGAACGGGAGTCATCTGCCTATATGGGCATAAGTGAGTCATTGTCAAAAGATAGTAGTAATACCCACAATACGGCTATCAACCAAGGAGATGACAATACTAATATCTCTCATGGCAATAGTACATATGATTCGTATAGAACACCTTCTGTTGTACAAGATGAGATGCAGTCTGCTGAGCATATAGCTACTGCGGTAGATTATGACAAAGTATTTGGTAGTCGCCGTACTAAAGGTTACGAAGTCATGCGCGGTGAGACTACACAGTTTGTAGAGAGTCTTAAAACTAAGGGTTTTACACCACCTCCGCCAAAGGCTACTTATGAACAGTCGTCCTTTACAGACGAAAGCTTCGATGCTGTTCCTACTGAATATACTAGTTATACGAAGGAAGACGTTGAGAAATTTAAGTCTTTAGCTCAAGATATTCGTGAAGAAAATATAGAGGAGCGTACCATTCAAAATTCTGGATTCTTACCTATGGGCCAAGTAGCTTCTTGTTATATTTTGGCTAAAAAAGGTGATGATCTCTATATTATAGATCAACATGCAGCACATGAACGTGTACGTTATGATAAGCTTTGTAAGTCTTCTGAATCCATTCCTATGCAATCTATCCTTGTGCCTCAATATAGTGAGGCTACTGACGATGAAATGAATTTGGTAGAGGAAGAGCGAGAAACCTTACTAGATCTTGGATTTGATGTAGAGTTAGGTGGTCCTACGAAAATAAAATTAGTAGGGGCGCCTGTAGATTTAGTAGAGTCAAAGGCTTTTGAAATTCTCCAATATGTATTTTCTTACTTACACGAACATCAACAGCCTACTAAGGCTCAGTTACGTCATGAAATGCTAGCCTATGCATCTTGTAGAGGGGCCATTAAGGCAGGTCATAATTTAAATATGTATCAAATGACTACCTTAATTGAGGATTTATTTAGTACTGAAAAACCGTACGTTTGTCCACATGGTCGCCCAACGATTATAAAATTTACGCCTGATGAATTAGGTAAGTTATTCTTACGGTCTTAACATGAATATTTTAACTACAGCTCAAAAATCTAATGAGGCCATTCAAGAGGAAGCCAAAGTTTTGGCTTCCTCTATGCATATGACCTATATAAAACGAGGCAAAACATCGATACTAGCCTTATTCGGTAAGTATCAATGCGAATATATTGCGGTTCTTGCTGGTTCTGGATTAACGATTCATTTTCCAGAAAATCAACAACATACCTTTCATTTGTCTATGGCTCAATTACGTATATTACGTTTACAACGTGGTGAAGGCGATCATCTAGTTAATGCGGTACAAGTCATATTAGATAAAAAAGGATTATCTAATAAAGCTAGATTTACGTTTTTAGATTGTACAATTGGCCTTGGTAGTGACAGTATTATAGTGAGTTATGGTTACCCACAGGCTCAAATAACTGGCCTAGAAGGGTCTTTACCTATATGGCTTGCTACTAGTCATGGTTTAGCTCATTATATTCATAGTGAGGATAGTGTAACGAATGCATTGCGACGTATTAAAGTAAATCATGATACCTTTGAACACTATTTACCAAATCTATCTGACAATAGTATTGATATTATTTATTTTGATCCTATGTTTGAAGTTCCTGTAGAGGAAAGTCCTCAATTCAAACCTCTTCGAGGACATACTGTGGAAAGTCATATAGATGATAAAATCATGGCACAGGCTATGCGTGTTGCCACGTATGGTGTTATTATTAAAGAACGACCATTTAGTTCGGTCTTTCAAAACTATCCACCCCATCAATGGGTGGGCGGAAAATATAGTCGTATAGGCTATGGTGTATATATGAAGGAGTTAATGTGAATCCCTTAATTACCATCGTTGGACCAACGGCGGTAGGTAAAACAGATCTTACCTTGGACTTAGCAGAACAGCTACATGCTGAGGTTATTTCTGGTGATGCTTACCAAGTATATAAACAACTCAATATTGGTACTGCTAAACCATCAGCGGATGAACTTAAGCGGGTAAAACATCATCTTATCGATATATTAGAACCAAATGATTCATATTCAGTGTCTATTTTCCAAAATCAAGCTAAAGAGATAATTGGTAGATTAAATGACAGGAATATTCTACCTATTTTATCTGGTGGTACCGGGTTATATGTTCAATCGTTATTAGAGAACTATAACTTTAATGACGTTAAGCCTGATGAAAATTTACGATTAGAACTAGATGAGCTATTTAATACTAAAGGTATTGATGGTTTACGAGAATATGCTTTCACATTAGGAACAAAACACAATATAGAAATTCAATATAATGATAAGCATCGTTTATATCGAGCTATTGAAATATTGCATCATGGCGATGTAGATTCGTTACGTAATCAGACTAAAGATGGCATATCTTATAAAGGGCCTGTTATTGGTCTTATGAGAAATCGTGATCAGTTATATGAACGCATTAATTTACGCGTCGATATGATGTTTGCTGCAGGCTTAATTGAAGAGGTTGAGCAACTTGTTAAGTCCGGTGTAAATCCTGATTGCCAAGCCTTTAAGGGGATTGGTTATAAAGAGGTTGTAGACTATATAAATGGCACTATTAATCTTGATGAATGTAGAGATTTGATCAAGAAAAATACTCGTCACTTCGCAAAGCGACAAATCACTTGGTATAAGCGCATGCCATATATTGAATGGATTCATATTGATAATAATACATCTAAAGATTTTATATTTAATAAAGCTATGGAATTAATTCGTAGAGAAGGATTAGCATGACATTAGAAGAAATACGTAGTAAAGCCCTTGAGATGGCTGAACCTGAATTTAAAAAGTTTGAACCTATTGCATTAGCCAATACAAAAAAGGTATTAGAAGCCTTTAAAGAGTGCCAAGTATCTGACTATCATTTTACAGGTACTACTGGTTATGGTTATAACGATGTGGGCCGTGAGAAGTTAGACGAAGTATTCGCTTATGTATTTAAAGGTGAAAAAGCCATCGTTCGTCCCCATTTTGTATCTGGTACTCATGCACTAGCAACAACGTTGATTTCTTTAATGGGGAATGGTTCAAAAGGGACTGAGTTTATCTATGCAGTAGGGGCTCCATACGACACGATGCAGTCTGTTATCGGTGCATCTCGTGAGGTGCGTGGCTCTCTAATAGAAAAGGGGTTTACCTATACTGAGGTACCGTTAAAGGACAATACCTATGATGTAGAAGCCATTGCTAATGCTGTTAATGACAATACGCGAGTAGTAGTGATTCAACGCTCTCGTGGTTATAGTACGCGTGAACCATTATCTATTGCAGATATTAAGATTATTGTAGATGCTGTAAAAGCTAAAAACTCGAATACGATTTGTTTTGTAGATAATTGTTATGGTGAGTTTACAGAACTGCAAGAACCTTTAGAAGCTGGTGCAGATATTATGGCTGGTTCACTCATTAAGAATGCAGGGGGCGGCTTAGCACCAACAGGTGGCTATATCGTAGGTCGTGAAGACTTAGTAGAAGATGCAGCGTACCAACTCACTGCTCCAGGACTTGGTGATCATATGGGCTCATATGCGCCTGGTTACCGTTTATTCTTCCAAGGCTTGTTTATGGCTCCTCACGTAGTATTACAAGCTCTTAAAGGGGCTGTATATACAGCTGCAGTAGGTGAATTGTTAGGGTATGATGTATTCCCTAAGGTAAATGCTGATCGCTATGATTTAATTCAAGCTATTAATCTAAAAAATGGAGAAGAAATGGAGCACTTCTGTGTAGGTATGCAAGCATATTCTCCTGTAGATGCTCACGTACATCCTATTCCTGGTGATATGCCTGGGTACGAAGATAAAATCATCATGGCTGGTGGTACCTTTGTACAAGGCTCTTCTATTGAATTAAGTGCAGATGGTCCTGTTCGTCCTCCGTATACAATTTTCATGCAAGGTGGACTTGTATTTGAACATTCCATGCTAGGTATTTTAGGTGCTGCAGAAGAATTACTAAAACATAGATAATAATTAGAATCTCTTTCTTTTGATGAAAGGGATTCTTTTTATTTCAAATCTTTTCAATGTACCTAATTCTAGGCTATAATATAAGTTGCTATAATTTCATAGCAATACTACTCGGACTTTTACACCGAACTAGTGTTTTACACGTCAGGCTTTCACCCTGATTAGTTTTATGATCAAGAGATCATTAAAAGGAGAAAGTATGGAAAAAGTTATCGCTGTAGCTATGAGTGGCGGCGTAGATAGTTCTTTAACTGCTGCAATGCTACTAAAACAAGGCTATAAAGTATTTGGTATTACCCTATGGTTGTGGGTGAGTGGTACACCTTATGATTCAGTACCTCTCGCTGTAACAGATGCTAAGAAGATGTGTGATTTTCTTGGTATTGAGCATCATGTTATTGATGCTCGCGATGTATTCTACGAGAATGTAGTAGATTACTTTGTAAAAGAATATGCCTATGGTCGTACACCAAATCCTTGTGTATTCTGTAATAAAAATATCAAATTTGATTTGATGCTCAACCGTGCTCTTGAACTTGGAGCCACTCATATGGTTACAGGTCATTATGCACAAGTTAATTTCAATGAAGAAACAGGTTTATATGAATTACATAAAGGCGTTGATCCTACCAAAGACCAAAGCTATGTCATGTACAATATGAACCAACGCATTTTGAGTCACCTCATGTTCCCACTAGGTGGACAATGTAAGACTGAAACACGTAAACTAGCTGCTGAATATGATTTACCAGTAGCGAAGAAACCAGATAGCGTAGATATTTGTTTTTTGCCTCATGGTAACTATCAAAAGCTGGTAGTAGAAGAAATGAAGGCAAAACCAAAAACTGGTAATATTGTTACTGAAGATGGTGAGGTATTAGGTAAGCATAATGGCTTATTTAATTACACTATTGGTCAACGTAAAGGTCTTGGTATTGCATATAAGCACCCATTATACGTTATTGGCTTTAACGGTGATCGCAACGAGGTTATCGTAGGTCCTAATGAACGACTCTTTACAAATCGTATGATTTGTAAGTTCTATAATTTCCTGGATGATACAATTCATAAAGAATTAAAAGCAGAAGGTAAAATTCGCTATGCAGCAAATCCTTCACCTTGTACTGCACGTATCTTAGATGATGATACGATGGAAGTTATCTTCGAAGAACCACAACGGGCTATAACCCCAGGTCAGTCCGTAGCCTTTTATAATGGCACTCAACTATTAGGAGGTGCTGTTATCGATCGCGTATGTTAGAAAGGAGAATACAAGTTCCTTGAACTTGTTTACATAGTATGTCAACGAAAAAGATTCGAAACTTCTGTATTATAGCTCATATTGACCATGGTAAATCTACCATAGCCGATAGATTAATTGAATATACTGGCACATTACAAAAGCGTGAAATGGAGGCTCAAGTTTTGGACTCCATGGATTTAGAACGAGAACGTGGTATTACTATTAAAGCGCAATCTGTTCGAATTTTGTATAAAGCACAAGATGGAGAAGAGTATACTTTGAATCTCATCGATACTCCGGGTCATGTGGATTTCAGCTATGAAGTTTCTCGTTCTCTTGCAGCTTGTGAAGGTGCATTACTAGTAGTAGATGCTGCACAAGGTGTAGAGGCTCAAACGTTGGCAAATGTGTATCTCGCTTTAGAACATGATCTTGAAATTATTCCTGTTATCAACAAAATTGACTTGCCTTCTGCAGATCCTGATCGAGTAAAACATGAAATTGAAGATATCATTGGTTTAGACGCATCTGATGCTGTATTATGTTCTGCTAAATCTGGTATCGGTATCCCTGATATTTTAGAAGCTATTGTAAATAAGGTGCCTGCGCCACCAGATAAATCCGATCAACCTACGAGAGCTTTGATTTTTGATAGCCGCTTTGATTCCTATAAAGGTGCTATTGCGTATGTACGCGTAAAAGAAGGCACTATCAAGGCAAAAGATACCATTCGCATGATGCATGATAATAAGGATTTTGATGTAACTGAGCTCGGTATCTTTACACCAAATCTTGTGCCTGTTCAGGAATTACCATGTGGTTCTGTAGGTTGTATTGCGGCAAGTATTAAGAATGTAGCAGACTGTCATGTAGGTGATACGGTAACATTGGCAAACAATCCTGCAACAGAACCATTGCCAGGTTATCGCAAAGCTGTATCTATGGTATACTGTGGTCTCTATCCGACAGAGTCTAAAGATTACGAAAATCTTCGTGATGCATTAGAAAAATTACAGCTTAATGATGCTGCCTTAGAATATGAAGCCGAAACATCCTTGGCATTGGGTTTTGGTTTCCGTTGTGGCTTCCTTGGACTTTTACATATGGACGTTATTCAAGAACGGTTAGAGCGAGAATATAATTTAACGCTCATTACGACCGCTCCATCTGTAAACTACAAGGTATATAAAACAAATGGAGAAATGCTAGAAGTAGATAATCCTGCTAAATTGCCACCTCCTACAGAAATCGACTACATTGAAGAACCTTATGTAAAAGCTACTACTATTGTACCTAAAGACTTTGTTGGTACTATTATGGAGTTATCTCAAGATAAACGTGGTGAATATCAATCTATGGAATATTTGGATGAAACACGTGTATCTGTTGTATATCACTTGCCATTGAGTGAAATTATTTACGACTACTTTGATAAATTGAAATCTGCTACCAAGGGTTATGCTTCTCTTGACTATGAATTGATTGGCTATAAACAGTCTCCAATGGTTAAGATGGATATTCTGTTAAATGGTGATCCAGTAGATGCGTTATCCATTATCGTACATAAGGATCGTGCTGCAACACGTGGTCGTGCATTAGCAGAAAAATTAAAAGAACTCATTCCTCGTCAAATGTTTGAAATTCCTATTCAAGCAGCAGTAGGTACAAAAATTGTGGCTCGTGAGACTGTAAAAGCGTGGCGTAAAGACGTTTTGGCGAAGTGTTACGGCGGTGATATTTCTCGTAAACGTAAACTCTTAGAAAAACAAAAAGCTGGTAAGAAACGTATGAAGTCTGTGGGCTCTGTAGAGATTCCACAAGAAGCATTTATGGCTATTCTCAAGGTTGAGGACTAATATAATGAAAACAGATTCTAATATCCTGAATCTGTCTACACTTGGGGATATGGGCTTGTATGTCCATATCCCTTTTTGTAAACAGAAATGTATGTATTGTGATTTTCCAGCCTATCAAAATTTACAAGATTATTACGAAACTTATGTATATGCATTAGTACAAGAAATGGATTTGTGGGTTTCGGAACACCCAGAGTCTAAATCTAAACCTATTGATACTATTTATTTTGGTGGTGGTACACCTACTGAATTATCAATTCAACAGTTACAGATGATTGTAGATAAAATCAAAAGTACTTTTACTATTACTGACGATTGTCATATGACTATAGAGTCTAATCCTGGTGAAATAGATCTACAGTATCTAACTCAGTTAGTTAAACTAGGTTTTAATCGCATTAGTTTTGGTGTTCAAACCTTTGATGATAAGGCGCTTACCATGCTGCATCGCAGTCATAATGGGGAAAAGGCTAAACAAGCTGTTTATGAAGCTAAAGAGGCAGGCTTTACAGATATCAATATAGATTTGATTTATGGTTTGCCACGACAAACATTAGAAGATATTCAACATAATTTACATATCCTTAAAGATTTACCAATTAATCATATTTCTACGTATGGCTTACAAGTAGAGGTAGGAACATATTTATATCATTTAGTTCAAAAGAATCTTATTTCTATTCCTAGTGAAAGCATTGATGAAGCGATGTATGATACAATGATGGAAGGATTGAAAAATCAAGGTTTTGAACGATACGAAATTTCTAATTTTGCTAAAGATAGTTCTTATAGCTGTCATAATTTAAAATATTGGCACTATGTAGACTACTTAGGATTTGGTGCTGGTGCTCATTCCTTCTATGATGGTATTCGCCGTAGCAACAACCGAAATGTGATGCCTTATATACAAGCGGTTGATCGATATACTATGCCTACTATCGATACAGAGACTATTACTGTAGAGCGCGCGCAAGAGGACTTTTGCTTCTTAGCGCTTCGCACTAAGTGGGGCCTTGATGAGCAAAAATTTGAGGATAGATTTGGCGTATCTGTTCATAATTTATTTGGCAATATATTAGAAGATTTAGTTACTAAAGGCTTATTAGAGTATCAAAATGGTAGTTATCATTTAAGTTTTGAAGGGGCTAAGCATGGTAACTATGTATTTAGTCAATTTATTCGAGAGTAATTTCTCACAGTTTCTCAAAATCTAATATGTTAGTATAAATAGGATGATGATGAATAAGCATGCTAGATTTGAGGAGGAACGATGAAGACATCTGTCATAATACACGGTTTACATAATGAATTTACTTTAGATCAAATGAAGGCATGCATAGAATTAGCTGAAAAATATGGTGGATCTTTCCGCCATGTAGTAACTGGTTTACAAATTACCGGTATTGAAAAAGACGATAAGGAAAAACTTATCTCTGAATTACCAGAAGGCGTGACTACAGTTGTTCATAGAGGTGTAAATTCTTTAATTGCCTGCGTAGGTAAAGGCTATTGTAAAAATGGCCAAATGGAAACTAAAGAATTGGCTGATTATGTAGAGAGAAAACATTACGGACGAAAAACATCACACAAGTGCAAAATTGGCATCAGTGGATGTGGTCGTAATTGCCCAGATGCAATGGTAAAAGATATTGCCTTTATTGGAACCTCTAAAGGTTATATGCTTGCAGTTGGTGGTAATACAGGAATTAAGCCTGAAGCAGGGACTATATTAGCTAGAAATCTAACAGTAGAACAAGCTAAAAAAGCTGTCGATATTTTAGTTGATTGGTACGCTGAACACGGTGAACCTCGTGAGCGTATGGGTAAATTATTAGCTAGATTAGGGAATCCACTGGAAGGTATAGAGCTATAATTATTTAGTTGTAATAGTAATAAAACATCATAATCGAATAGTCCCAAATTTTTCCGTAACGATAACAATTTAATCCAATACATTAAAACACTTATACTATTTTATAGGTTTACCAAATTTATTAATTAGATTAAATCAATTTAATTAATAAATTTAGAAGATGACATAAAGTGAGATAGTATAAGTGTTTTCTTATTGCTATACTTTGATTTTTTGACTAATTACTTGAAAATATATAATTGTCTTTTTGACTAAACAGATATTATTTGACTTTTTCGGTATTTTTTTCGCTTGACAATTTTTACCAATGTGATAATATTATACATGCGATTAGCACTCAAAGTTTATGAGTGCTAACAAGAGGTGTCATTATGGATGAAAGAAAACAGCGCATCTTGCGAGCCATAATTGAAGACTACGTTAAATCCGCAGAACCTGTAGGGTCTCGAACGATTGCTAAGAATTATGATCTTGGTATTAGTCCTGCTACAGTACGGAACGAAATGTCCGATTTAGAGGAATTAGGCTATTTAGAGCAACCTCATACATCGGCTGGACGTATTCCTTCAGCTAAGGGCTATCGCTTATATGTTGATTCCATGTTGAGTCAACAACCTGTTCCATTACAGGATGCTGAAAAAATTGAAATGTTATGGAAACATTCCAATGGATCGACGAGTGAGCTCTTCTTAAATATGGCTAAACTACTTTCACAAGTGAGCCATAGCATGAGTTTATTCTTGGCACCAGCCCATGATAGAGCATTAATTAAATACATTCATGTATTACCGCTAGATAGTCATCAAGCCATTATGGTAGTTATCACCGAAACAGGTGCACTTGATAATGAGCTGATGTACTTTGGTGAAAGTATTTCACCAGAACTTTTACAAAGTCTAGCTATGCAATTTAGCAATGCATTACAGAATGTAAGTATTGGTCATGTAACGGCTGAAGCACTTGGAAACTTATTGATTCATATGGAAGGTCCGCAGGGGATTTTATTAATCCTTTCGGAAACATTATTACGAGCTATTAATAAACGTAAGTTGTTCTATTCGGTAGGTACCACAGAGTTGTTAAATCAACCAGAGTTTAAGTCTGTTGAAAAGGTACAACCCTTGCTTTCATTAGTGGAAGAACAAAATCAATTGGGACAGTTATTAAAAGATGATTCACCAACACCAGTTAAGGTTAAGATTGGTATAGAGAATGAAACAGAAGCACTACAATCGATGAGTGTGGTACAAGCTGATTTTACTAATCAAGATCAGCCTATAGGAACTCTTGCTATTCTAGGACCAACGCGAATGGAATACGGCCGAATTATCGGTATGCTATCTCATATGAAACATATAATGGAAACTATGGTAAAAGAACAAAATAGAAAGGGCATATAATGGCTGAAGAACAAGACATTAAACAAGAAACAGTTGATGAAACAGTTGATGCTACAAATGTAGAGGAAACAACTGTGGAAGCAACTGAAGAAGTTGTGGCTGATGCTGCTCAAGTATTAGAAGAACTTAAAGCCGACTTTGATAATCGCTATAAGCGTTTACAAGCGGACTTTGAAAACTTCAAGCGGCGTACTAACCAAGAAAAAGAGCAACTTGCTGGATATGTTAAAGGGGATGTATTAACAGATCTTCTTCCTGTATTGGATAACTTTGAACGGGCTGTTCAAAGTCCAGCAGAAGGGGAAGCAAAATTATTCCTCGATGGATTTATTATGATTCATCAAAACTTGATGGCAATGTTATCTAAACATGGATTAGCTGTTATTGAAGCAGTAGGTCAACCATTTGATCCAAATTTCCATCAAGCAATCATGCGAGTACCTTCAGATGAATTTGAATCTGATACGGTATGTGAAGTATTACAAACTGGCTACACTGTTGATGGTCGTTGTATACGTCCAGCAATGGTAAAAGTTGTTGAATAGATTATAAAGTTTTAGGAGGCATATATTATGGCAAAAGTAATTGGTATTGACTTAGGTACTACAAACTCTTGTGTTGCGGTTATGGAAGGCGGCGAGCCTACGGTTATTACTAACCAAGAAGGCGCTCGTACAACTCCTTCCGTTGTTGGTTTCGCTAAAAATGGCGAACGTTTAGTTGGTCAACTGGCTAAACGTCAAGCTGTATCTAACCCAGAAAACACAATCATTTCTATTAAACGTCACATGGGTACAGACTACAAAGTAACTGTAGAAGATAAGTCTTATACTCCTCAAGAAATTTCTGCAATGATTCTTCAAAAAATCAAAGCTGATGCAGAAGCATATTTGGGTGAACCTGTTAAACAAGCAGTTATCACAGTTCCTGCATACTTTACAGACTCCCAACGTCAAGCTACTAAAGACGCTGGTGCTATTGCTGGTCTTGAAGTACTTCGTATCATCAACGAACCTACAGCAGCAGCTCTTGCATATGGCGTAGATAAAGATGAAGATGGTAAAGTTCTCGTATTCGACCTTGGTGGTGGTACATTCGACGTATCTATCCTTGAACTTGGCGATGGCGTATTCGAAGTATTAGCAACATCTGGTAACAACCACCTTGGTGGTGATGACTTCGACCAACGCATTATGAACTACTTAATCGAAGAATTCAAAAAAGAATCTGGTATCGATTTATCCAATGATAAATTAGCTGATCAACGTTTAAAAGAAGCGGCTGAAAAAGCAAAAATTGAATTGTCTGGCGTAGCTAGCACAAACATCAACTTGCCATTCATCACAGCTGATGCTACAGGTCCTAAACACTTAGACGTAACATTAACTCGTGCTAAATTTGAAGAATTGACTGCTGACTTGGTACAAGCAACAATCGAGCCTACTCGTAAAGCTATGCAAGACGCTGGTCTTTCCGCTTCTGATATCGATAAAGTATTGTTAGTTGGTGGTTCTAGCCGTATTCCAGCTGTACAAGATGCTATTAAAAAAGTATTAGGTAAAGAGCCAACTAAAAACGTTAATCCTGATGAATGTGTTGCTATCGGTGCAGCAATTCAAGGTGGTGTATTAGTAGGTGAAGTTAAAGACGTATTGTTGCTTGACGTAACTCCATTATCCCTTGGTATCGAAACAATGGGTGGTGTATTCACACGTATTATCGATCGCAACACTACAATTCCTACATCTAAATCCCAAGTATTCTCCACTGCTGCAGATAATCAACCATCTGTAGATATCCATGTTTTACAAGGTGAACGTGAGTTCGCAGCAGATAATAAAACATTGGGTCGCTTTAACTTGGATGGTATTCCAGCAGCTCCTCGTGGGGTTCCTCAAATCGAAGTAACATTCGACATCGATGCTAACGGTATCGTACATGTAAAAGCAAAAGATTTGGGTACTCAAAAAGAACAAAAAATTACAATCACTTCTTCTAGCGGATTAAAAGAAGACGAAATCGATCGCATGGTTAAAGAAGCTGAAGCACATGCAGCAGAAGACAAAGCTAGAAAAGAAGAATTAGATATTAAAAATAATGCAGATTCCTTGGTATACCAAGCTGAAAAAGCATTGAAAGAACTTGATGGTAAAGGCGACACAGCTTTGTTGAAAGAAGTTGAAGAAGCAAAAGATAAATTGAAAAAATCTATCGAAGCAGGCAACATCGAAGATATCAAAAAAGACAGTGAAGCTTTGGAACAACCATTACACAAATTAGCTGAACAAATGTATGCAGCTGCTCAACAAGCACAACAAGCTGCTGGTGGTGCTGAACAAGGCCAACAAGCAAAAGCTGATGACAATGTAGTTGATGCTGATTACACTGTAGTGGATGACGAAAAGAAATAAGAAGGGTTGGTAACTAATGGCACGAGATTATTATGACATCCTAGGGGTTAGCAAAAACGCCTCTCAAGATGAAATTAAAAAAGCCTTCCGTAAAAAGGCACGCCAATACCACCCTGACGTAAATAAAGACAATCCAAAGGAAGCAGAAGCGAAGTTTAAAGAAGCAAACGAAGCTTACGAAGTATTGTCTGACGAAACTAAAAAAGCTCAATATGACCAATTCGGCCACGACGCCTTCAAACAAGGAGGCGGCGCTGGCGCCGGTGGTTTCCAAGGCGGCTTTGGTGGTTTTGGCGGTCAAGCTGGTGGCTTTGGTGATATCTTTGGCGATATTTTTGGTGGCATGTTTGGCGGTGGTCGCCAACAACAAGGTCCTCAAAAAGGTAATGACTTGCGTGAAGATATCGATATTTCCTTTGAAGATGCAGCCTTTGGTAAGTCTATGGAAATCGAAGTGCATCGTCATGAAGAATGTGATCACTGTCATGGTACTGGTGGTGAGCCAGGCTCTCGTGTCGATACTTGTCCAAACTGTCATGGTTCTGGTCAAGAAGCGGTTATTCAAAATACTCCATTTGGGCGTATGCAATCCGTTCGCACTTGTTCTCGCTGTCATGGTACTGGTAAAAGCATTGAAAAACCTTGTTCTAAATGCCGTGGTACAGGTGAAATGCTTGCAAAACGCAAGATTTCTATCAAGATTCCAGCAGGTGTAGATAGTGGTTCTCGCTTACGTGTAGCTAATGAAGGGGAACCAGGTATTTTGGGCGGTCCTAAGGGTGACCTTTACGTATATATCTTTGTTCGTCCTCATAAGGAATTTGAGCGAAATGGTAATGATGTTATTAGCCGTGCGAATATTAGCTTTGCTCAAGCTGCTCTTGGTGCGACTATACAAGTTAACACCTTAGATGGTAAAGTAGAGTTAAAGATTCCGGAAGGTACTCAAACGGGAACGGCATTCCGCGTAAAGGGCAAAGGTATTCCATATTTGCGTAACCCTAACCAAAGAGGGGACCAACATATTGTGGTAACTGTCCAAACGCCTAAGAAGTTGACCGATACTCAACGTGAGTTATTATTACGCTTTGCAAACGAAAGTAACGAAGATGTAAATAACTTACAAGTGAGCAAAAGTCTCTTTGAAAAAATTAAGGACGCTTTGACTAAATGAACAGCTCATGTGAAGGAATGGTTTGTTCCATCACATTCCCTATAAAGGAGCATATATGCAGTGGATAGAAATATCCATTGTCTGTGAAAGAGTAGCCACCGATGAGGTGACTACTCTTTTTGACGATTACGCAGACAATGGAATTATAGAAGAAGATATTGAAAAACAACCTAATTTAATAAAATTAACGCTCTACGCTGATCCAACACTTGATGCCGATATGATTAAAGAAGACTTAGAAAAACGTCTTACAGAGGCAAATATTACGGTGAAATCAATAGATGCTCATATACTAGACGAATCTACGTGGTTAAATTCTTGGCAACAATATATTGAGCCTACAGAAATATTACCAAATATAGTAATTAAACCTGCATGGCAAGAATATGATAACGTCGATAATAAAACAATTATAGAAATCGATTCAGACATTTCCTTTGGCACTGGTTCCCATGAAACGACTAGAACGTGTGCAGAGCTGTTAAAAGTTTATAGTGAATCTATGGATCTTGATAAGGTTACATGTTTAGATATCGGTACAGGTACAGGGATACTTTTATTAGTAGCCGCCCAATTAGGTATAAAACATTTAGTAGGTATTGATATTGAGGAATACGCAGCCAATCAAGCAAAAATTAACTGTGAAAACAATGAAGTACATGCCGAAATTATTTGTGGTAATTTAGATACGGACTTTGAAGGTACTGCTCAATTAATTTTAGCTAATTTAACGGTAGACCCTTTGAAGATATTGTTACCACAAATAGGTAAGAAACTTGAAGATAATGGCATTTTAATCATTAGTGGTATTATTGATGATCGGTATGATGAAATCTTGCCGTATATCACTGAACATTGGCATATTATAGAGGAACGCGTGGCGGGCCCTTGGCATACCTTTGCGTTAGAAAAGCTATGAAGAAAATATTTATCCCTACACCATTAGATGAAATAATACAATTACCAAAAGATGTGACACATCATGTGTTACATGTATTTCGTCATAATATGGAGAAACCCATTACTGTAACGGGCAGTGATAATCGTTGTGGTATTTATCAGATTACCGAAGAAGTTGATGGTCTAGCACAAGCTAAACTTATTGAATATGTCGAGTCTGATGCATCATCATATCGAACTATTCTTGTTCAATCCTTATTGAAAGGCGAAAAGTTAGAATGGGTATTACAAAAGGCGACAGAGTTAAATGTAGATACCATTTATCTTGTATCTACGGCAAACTGTGTAGCTAAATATGATGATAAGAAACTACAATCAAAAGTCAGTCGTTGGGAAAAAATTATGCTAGAAGCAGCCCAACAATGTGGGCGTAATCAACTGCCCACACTTGTGGTAGGTGAAAAGCTTTCACAAGTACTTGCAATCGAGGATGATGCATTTAAACTAGTAGCTTATGAAAATGAAGAGGGTCATACTATTAAGACTGCACTTGAATCAATACATAGTAATCAAAATATAACTGACATTCTCATTTGTATTGGTCCTGAAGGGGGCTATCAAGAGAAGGAAATCAATGCTATTATAGAGAGTGGTGGAAAATCAGTTTCTCTTGGTAATACTATTTTACGAGCAGAAACTGCTGCCATTGGATCATTAGCGATGATTCAATATGAATTAGAACTATAAATTAAACAAGAATAGAGAGGTGCAATGAAAACCGTTGCTTTTACAACCTTAGGCTGTCGTGTCAATCAGTATGACACAGATGCTATGAAAGGTTTATTTTTACAAAATAATTACGAAGCCGTAGACTTCGATGAAAAAGCTGATATATATGTAATTAATACATGTTCTGTAACCAATATGGGGGAAAAGAAATCCCGTCAATTGATTCGGAAAGCAAAACGCCAAAATGAAGATGCTTATGTAATCGTTACTGGTTGTTATGCTCAGCTTGATCCAGATGCGATTGCGGCTATTGACGGTGTTAACCTTGTTATTGGTACAAATAATCGATCTAAAATCGTTGAGCTAGTGGAGCAATTAGAATCTACAGAACGTCAAATCAATGCTGTTAGAGATATTATGAAAGAGTCTAATTTTGAGGAAATGCCATTATTTGGTAATGAATCAGATAAGGCTCGAGCTTTCATGAAAATTCAAGAAGGATGTAATAACTATTGCTCTTTCTGCATCATTCCATATACTCGTGGTAAACTGAAATCTCGTAAAATTGAAGATATCGTAGAAGAAGCTAAGCGTTTAGTAGACCATGGCTTCCACGAAATCGTACTAACAGGTATTCATTTAGGTAATTATGGTGTGGAATTACCAGGTAGACCTACCTTGGCTGATGTAGTAAAAGCCTTATTAGAAATACCTGAGTTATATCGTATTCGTTTTGGATCTATTGAATCTGTTGAGGTTTCTGATGAGCTAGTAGAATTAATGGCTACAGATAAACGAGTATGTCCAAATCTTCACCTGCCATTACAAGCGGGTTCAGACCATGTATTACAATTGATGAGACGTCATTATACATTACAAGAGTATAAAGATCTCATTGCCAAGTTGCGTTCTCGCATTAAAGATTTATCTATTACGACTGATATCATTGCAGGTTTCCCACAAGAAACAGATGAAGATTTTGAAGAAACATTGAATACAGTACGTGAAATTGGGTTTACCCATATTCACGCTTTCCCATATTCTATTCGTGAAGGTACACCGGCTGCAACTATGCCTGATCAAGTACCTGAGGCCGTTAAAAAGACTCGTGTTGCACTGTTAAATGGTCTTAGTGAATCAGGTTATGAAGCATACGCTAAGTCTCGCATTGGTAAGCCTGGTGAGATTCTCATCGAAAAGGAAGAGAATGGATACTATATGGGCTTAACAAATGAGTATGTAAATGGTAAAGTAAAGTCTGATGGATTACATAAGATTGGTGATCTAATCGGAGGTACTGTTATAGGTTTAGAAGATAATTATTTAATTATTGAATAAGGAGTCTAATTATGAGCGATTGCATTTTCTGTAAAATTATTAATGGTGAAATTCCTTCCAATAAAGTATTAGAAAACGATAAATTCTATGCATTCCATGATATTCAACCGGTGAAAAAGGTCCATGTTTTAATCGTGCCTAAAAACCATGTATCTAATATTGCACATCTTACAGAAAAGAATGCTGACTATGTAGAAGGTTTGCTACCATTTGTTCGTGATGTAGCTAAAGAATTAGGTATTTCTAAAGATGGTTATCGCTTGATTTTTAACACTGGCGGTAAAGCTGGTCAAACTGTATTCCATATGCATGCCCATCTATTAGGTGGCGAGGAAATGGGCTGGCCAGAAGCTTAACATTGTGTATAATGTATTATTTTTATAATACTTATTAAAATTCCTATAAAATATACCGGAAAATATTGACAACATCTATACCTATACATATAATATTATATGTGCGTATGTAAATTATCAGCACTTCCCGAGATTAATTTTGGAGGGAGGGATATAGATGTCTGAAATCAAAGTCGGTAAAAACGAAACGCTTGAAAGTGCTCTTCGTCGATTCAAACGCTCCTGCCAAAAAGCGGGTGTTTTGTCTGAAGTAAGAAAACGTGAACACTACGAAAAACCAAGCGTAAAAAGAAAGAAAAAATCTGAAGCAGCAAGAAAACGCAAATTCAGAGCATAAGATGATTACCCTAATTCTGCCTTTTCATGGCTTCATGAAATCCAGAATTGGGGTTTCTTTATTTTATAAACAAGGAGGAACTATGAGCTTAAAAGATCAATTAAAAGAAGATATGAAAGCGGCTATGAAAGCTCGTGAAGAAGGAAAAACTGCTTTATCTGTAATTCGTATGGTTAATAGCGCTATTAAAAATACAGAAATTAACGACAAGGTAGAACTTGATGATAATGGTATTCTTGGTATATTGGCAAAAGAAATGAAAACTCGTCAAGACTCTTTAACCGAGTTTGAAAAAGCTGGTCGTGAAGATTTAATTAGTCATGTTAAAGAAGAAATGGCAGTATTACAAAAATACTTACCAGAACAGCTTTCTGAAGATGAAATTCGCACAATTGTACAAGAAGCAATAACTGCGTGTGGTGATAGCGTAAATATGGGTAATGTTATGAAACATGTTATGCCTAAAACTAAAGGCCGTGCAGATGGTAAAGTAGTTAATAATATTGTTAAAGAATTGCTTGGTTAATGATATTGTTAAATTTACTATGACTAACTAATTGTACTGAAAATACATTGATTCTAATATAGCTTTTAAAAGATAAAAATTCTATAGAAGTTTATTGACATATATTTTCAACATATGATAATATGAATTCAACAAAATAATTAGTCAACGAAGACTCCACTTTAGATATATGTAAGCGTATATCTATTTGTTGGAGTCTTTTTTATTTTAGGAGGAACAGATATGGCTACTACTAATCATGAATTATTGTATTATATTCCTGCAGGCCAATACGGTAAAGAAGGTGTACTCGCATTATTAGAACAGCATCCAGAAATTAAATTCGTATCTTTAGTAGGTATTGATTTAGCAGGTAATGATACAGATGAAAAAATTCCTATGTCTGCCTTCTTTGATGACTATGAATCCTTCTTTGAAGGTCGTGCAGTTCAAACAGATGGTTCTTCTGTAGTATTAACAAATATTGCTACATTAAATAATGCTCGTGTAGATATGTGGGGTGACCCAAGTGTAAACTGGTTCGTAGATTACAACTATGAAAATATTGATCCTGCAACAGGCTTACCAACTGGTACACTACGTATTCCTGCTTTCTTGATGCACAATTACCGTTACGTAGATTCTCGTTCTATTTTGAAACGCAGCTGTGACTATGTAAAAACTGAATTATTAAATTTAATTAAAGAACATGGCTTGCCAGGTATGCCACATGTTAAATCTGATGATGTAGTAGATATTATTTTTACATCCGCTACAGAGTTAGAGTTCTGGGTTAAAACGCCTGCTAGAACAGTTACTAAGAAAGAATTATCTGTATCTCAAAAATTACAAGAACAATATTGGCAACGTACACATGGCACCGTTCGTACTGCTTTAGAACAAGCTGTTGAACGTCTTGATAAATATGGCATGGTTGCTGAAATGGGCCATAAAGAGGTAGGCGGCGTTAAAGCTAAACTTGACGAGTTCGGCCATGAAGCTGTTGTACTTGAACAATTAGAAATTGACTGGAAATTCTGTAATAATCCATTACAAACTGCAGACAATGAATTGCAAGCCAGAATTATAGTACGTGAAGTATTCCGTGAAAACGGTCTTGATGTAACTTTTAATGCTAAACCAATTATCGGTGTTGCTGGTTCTGGTGAACATACTCACTTTGGTGTAATGGCAAAACTTAAATCTGGTAAATTAGTTAACTTATTTAGCCCAGAAGATATGCGTAAAGAGGCTTGTAGCTCTTTGGGTATTGGTGCAATTATGGGTCTCTTAAAACATTATGAGGCTATTAATCCATTCATTAGCTCCACAACAGATGCTTTAAACCGCTTAAAACCAGGCTTCGAAGCACCAGTATGTATTGTAACATCCTTTGGTACCGATCCATCCGAACCAAATCGTAACCGTACAATTCTTTGCGGTTTAATTCGCGATATCGATAATCCAATGGCTACACGTTTTGAATTGCGTTCTCCAAATCCATACACTAATACATATACTGCATTAGCATTGATTTTCGTTTCTGCTTTTGATGGTATGAAATATGCTATTACTTGTGGTAAAACTCAAGCTCAATTATTAGCTGAGATTTCTAAAGAGGTTGGCGAATCAGCAGATTATCTTGATACTAATCGCGCTTACCGTACAGAAAAAGATGTATTTGATGATTTCACACAAGAAGAACGTAATCAAATGTTCGGCGTAGCTCCTGCTACGGTATGGGAAAATGTAAAAGGTTACTATAACAATCCTGAATTAGTAGAAACATTATCTCAAGGTGATGCTTTTGCTAAAGATTTGATGGAATCCTTCATCGCATCTATTTTAAAACGTTGGGAACTTGTTCTAGCTAATCGTTTGATCCCAAATAATCTCGATGCAGTTCGTAATATGGTTGCTATTCACACAGATAGTCGTAACAGCGTAGATGATAAACGTTTTGCTGAAGTTAACGATTTACGTTTCTACCTTGCTAAAGATAGTGATGATCGCAAATCTTTATTCACACGTTTAACAGAAGCTTTAAATGCTAGTGAATATGATTTAGCTTCCAAATTACAAATTGAAATGAATGATAAAATGGAAGAACTAGAGGCTAAATACGCTAATTACGCTAAAAATATTTTCTAAGATAGTAGGCCATATTTAAATCACATAACATGAAAATGAAAAAGAGACTCTACCAATAGGTAAAGTCTCTTTTTCATTAGTCATATAATATGGTCTTTATATATAGACGAACAAATATATAATATTATTCTTTATTATTAAGGAATCTTTCTACTAAAACTAAACAACATACTAATACAAAAATAGAAATAGACCATAATAACATATCTAAAGCCGATTCATGATCTATAATGAGTAACCGAACTAATGCAGTAATGCCAATATATAAGAAAAAATCAAGAGGGAAATGGAAGTTGTTCTTAAAATACTTTACGATGAGTGCAATAAACTCAAAGTAAAGGAAGAAGGTAATTAATTCTTCAATCAATAAATCATATGTGCTATAGCCTTGAATATTAGCCCATGCAATGAAACCAAAGTTTATTAAACTATTAATCATTGCAATGCATAGACCAATGCCCACACCTATAAGGGCAATATTTTTAATGGTTAATAGAAGACGAGAAATACGAATCCACATAAATACTCCAATTAAAATATAATTACAACACAACACATAAAAAAGACCGTACACCGTACGGTCTTTTTAACGTCTATATAATATAAACGAATTAATAATCCAACAATTAGATATCAGCTTTAATAGCTTCTAATGCAGCGTCAAAGTTAACTGCTTGAGTTACTTCAGGTACGTATTCAACATAAGTTACTTTGTTGTCTTTGTTGATTACTACAACACCACGAGATAAAAGACGAAGTTCTTCGATCAAGAAACCATAGTTTTCACCGAAGGAAGCATCTCTGTGGTCGGATAAAGTAATAACTTTATCTACGCCAGCAGCACCACACCAACGTTTTTGAGCGAATGGCAAGTCCATAGATACTGTCAATACTACAACGTCTTCGGAAAGAGAAGTTGCATCTTGGTTGAACCAACGAGTTTGAGCGTCACAAACGCCTGTATCAAGGGAAGGAACAACGGAGATAACTTTTACTTTACCTTCGAAATCTTTTAATGTTTTAGGTTGTAAGTCATTGCCAATTACTGTGAAGTCTGGAGCTTGTTGACCTACTTTAACTTCTGGACCAACTAATGTGATAGGGCCACCTGCAAATGTTACTACGCCAGTACGTTTTTCCATGTTGTATTCCTCCTAAGAGTTTTAATTCCAATTTATTAAAGATACGTTTTGTATCTATGCATAGTATAACACTTACATTACTATAAGTAAACTAAAAAATTCGATATAGTGTAATTATACGTATAGGTGTATTAATGAATAGCCGAAAAATGTGTATACTATAAAGAGTACATTTACATCAATATTACTTTAATTTATATATACTAATTTATGATTCGAATTTTTATTCTATTCAATTAGTAGTAAATCACTATTAAGGTATCTAATATTTAAAAACATAGTGTGTTTGAGAGGGCCTATGAAACCTATAAATTTATTTATGCAATTTTTCCGCCGTGAGGGGTGGATATATGCCATTGGTTTAACAATGCTGATAGCTATAGATGTAGCTTTTTTATTTGTACCTCAATTTATCGGCAATGCCATAGATACATTGAGCAATAATAAAGAAGGTTTAGTGAATTATATTTTTTATTTTATTTTTTTATTTATCATTATTACAATTTTAAAGGTAATCTCTCGTAGAACCTTATTAGGCTCTATTCGACGTATGGAATATCTTTTTCGTGAAATTCTATGTAGCCAAGCTTTACAAGTAAAAACAACTTATTATGAATCTAATGGGCCAGGTAAGGTTATGGCGCTTATGACCAATGATGTTACATCATTACGCGTTGCACTTGGTTTAGGTGTAATGATAATAGTAGATATTATTTTCTATTCCATTGTAGGATCTATAATTTTAATTCAAAAAATAAATGGTGTCTTAGCGTTTAAAATCATGACACCTATATTTTTTATTATCGTTGCAATATTTGTATTAGGTAGAAAATTAAGAGCTAAACAACGTAGTGCTCAAGCTACGTATAGTGATATGACAGAGTTTGGGCAAGAACTATTTCAGGGAATGGATGTTATTCGCGCTTTTAATCGTGAAAGCATCATTTCAAAGTCCTTTGAAAAAATCAATAAACTTAACTATAAGAAAAATATGGATGTTGCCTTGTTGGATGCTATATTAACTCCACTTACTAGAATTGCTCCGTTCATCTGTATTAGTATAAGCATCTTTATTTGCGGACACTTGGCTGTAGAAGGCAAAATGACTATAGGTGAGTTTGTAACTATCAATTCATTCATCATGTTAATTGTAGGCCCTTTGATTGGTTTTGGTGGTCTTATTTCAATTGTTCAAAAAGGTTTAGCCTCCTTAGATCGCATTACGGATTTCTTGCAGTTGCCCACTGAAACAATAGAGGATAGTGTAGATGTATTAGCCCTTGAAGATATTCACGTTCGCTATTTAGATTTTAATTATGAAAACTCTAAAGGTCATGCATTATCTCAAGTGACTACCACCATACCTAAAGGTTCTTTTATCGGGTTAGTGGGTAAACCAGGTTCTGGTAAAAGTACTTTATTTAAATTGCTAATTGGATTACAAGAATGTCCTGAAAAATCTATCTATTTTGGCAATCAAGATTTGACGAATATACCATTAGCGAAACTTCGGAATTCCATTGCCTATGTACCAACTCAATCTTACTTATTAAGTACTACCATTTCAGATAATATAAAATTCGGTAAAGAGTTACCCATGCATGAAACTATGGAAGTAGCAGCGAAGAAGGCCGATTTATACAGAGATTTGGGCGATTTGCTAAACAATGATTTACATAAGTTAGCTGAAGAAGGTCAAGACTTATCAGGTGGACAAAAGCAACGTATTAATATGGCACGTGGTTTCTACAAAAATGCACCATATTTATTGCTAGATGATTGTTTTTCTGCTTTAGATGCTGTAACAGTTACAACCATATTAGATACTTTAAATAATGTAAAAGATCAAACTATTCTATGTATTTCACAGCGTTTAGAGGTTATAGAGAAAGCAGATAAAATCCTTGTATTTGATGAGGGTCGTATTGTAGAAGAAGGTACTCATGAAGAATTATTAGCTAATAAGGGCTTATATTTCACCTTATATGAAGCGCAGAAAGGAGGGGCTCATCATGAAAAAGCGTAATTTAAAAAATGATTGGGCTTTATTCTCCTATATAACTGCGTATATTAAGCCTTATTTGGGTATTTTATTGTTAGCTACCATTGCGCTAGCCGGCAATTTAATACTTTTGCTTTTAAGACCTTATTTAACTAAGCAAGTTATTGATCTCGGCTTTGCTACTAATGATATTAATGTTATCGAATATTATGCTGTAATATATGGTCTTACTATTATTGGTAGTGTGTTATGTATATTTGTAGAAAATTATTTTTTGAAAAGCTTTGGACAAAAGATTATTTATAATATACGTGCCATTATATTTCAAAAGATACTTCATAAGTCCCATGATGAGTTTTATAAATTACCCATTGGTAATTGGGTGACTCGTATCACAAATGATGTAGAGTCATTGCGCACTTTATATACAGATGTATTACTGAATTTAGCGAGTAGCGGTTTAATGATCATCGGTATTTTAGGATTCATGTATGCTATTAATGTACCTTTAGCAATTATCATGACGATTTTATTACCAATAATGGGCGTAATTATTTGGGTATTCCAAAAGTTTTCTCGTAAAGCATTCCGTCAAGTTCGCCGATCTGTAGCGGCCTCTAATGCGAGCATTAAAGAGCTATTAAACTACATAGTCATTGTCAAATCTTATGGCGGTGAAAAAGACATCGAAGAACGTTACAATACGGTTAATAAAGGCTTTTTAGAAGCAGGCCTTTTTGAAGTTACTACGTTTTCTATTTTTAGACCGCTCGTAGATGGTCTATTCTTTGTGGCACTAATCGTTATTTTTACTACTACAAATGTAATAGATTCGGTGGCCGATGCTGGTACTGTTTTTGCGTTCATCCAATACATGGATCGATTCTTCCAACCATTAAAAGAAATTGCTGATAAATATAATTCTCTACAAAGTGCATTAGCTGGGGCGGAAAGATTAGTTCCTTTATTAGAGGAAGAGGATCGTCAAATCGCCAATGAAGTTCCTCGTGAATTTAAACATATAGAATCTATTGACTTTGAACATGTATGGTTTTCTTATGACAATAACGATGTATACGCATTGGAAGACTTTACGTTAAGCATTAAGGCTGGTGAATTTATAGGCATCGTAGGCCCTTCAGGTAGTGGTAAATCAACGCTTTTATCCTTGTTAATGGGTCTTTATAAACCTACTAAGGGAGCAATCTATATCAATGGCATTGATATTGCAAATTATGATAGTTCCGTACTGCGTCATTTGATGGGGTATGTTTTCCAGCAAGCGTATCTATTTAAAGGTTCTATAAAGGATAACTTAACACTTTTTGATACTTCTATTTCATATGATGATATGGTAGATGCAGCAAAACAAGTAAATTTGGATAGTATGATTGAACAATTGCCAGAGGGTTATCATACACCTGTAGGTTATTTAGGTTCTTTGTTATCTGATGGACAAAAGCAATTATTGGCATTTGGACGCACTCTAATTAGAAATACACCTATTTTATTGTTAGATGAAGCTACAGCCAATATTGATAGTCATACGGAGAAGCAAATTCAAGCTAGTATTGAAAATATTCGTGGTAGCAAAACTATTGTAAGCATTGCTCATCGACTTTCTACGGTACAGGATGCTAATAAAATAGTGTATATGGAATATGGTAAAATAATAGAAAAAGGATCTTTTGAAGAACTTATCAATTCAAAAGGTGCCTTTTATAATCTCTGGAGTAATCAACAAAGCGGGAGTTAGTATGGAATTTATTCAATCGAAAGATAATAAAACTATAAAGCACATTATCGCTTTAGGTCAGCGTAAGAATCGTCAAAAAAGTGGGGAGTATATTGTTGAAGGCATCCGCTCTATACGTGATATTGCAGCTATGGGTGCAGTCAAAACAGTTGTTATTCGTGAGTCTAAAGCACAAGATAAAAATGTATTAGATTTATTAACCTTAGATTCTGTTCAATCTGCACATACGTATATAGTTCAAGATCCTGTGTTTGATAAAATAGATAATACTGTAAATGGGCAAGGTGTTGTGGCCATAGTATCAAAACCTAAACACAATATTGAAAGTGTTTCTATCGAGGATGGACTATACATTACATTAGATGGTGTTCAAGATCCTGGTAACCTAGGTACCATTATTCGTACCGCAGTTGCAGCAGGTGTAAAAGGCATTTTCTTAATGAAAGGGACTGTAGATCCTTTTAATGATAAAACGGTACGTAGTACAATGAGTGCTTTACATAAAATACCTTTATACGAGGATGTTACTTTGTCTATGTTACATGATATTGTGGCTGAATCAAATATGACTACCTATGTTACGGCTTTAGAAGATTCAGAGCCTTATCATTCTGTGACGTATGCTAAACGAACTATGCTAGTATTAGGTAATGAAGGTAATGGTGTGACACCAGAGGTGATGAATCTATGCACTAATCGCATCATGATTCCTATGTATGGAGATATGGAATCATTAAATGTAAGTGTAGCAGCTGCATTATGTATGTATAAGGTTCAAGAGCAATTGATGAGTTAAATTCGTACTAATAAATACTACTGTATTTTTTATATAGTATTAATTTATATAGGACATAACACCTATAATTTATGCTTCGTAAAATGTATTTAATTTTATATTTATTATAAAAATTTATAGCATTATAAAAAGTCCTCTACTAGTATACAAGTAGAGGGCTTTTGTATTGATTTATTAGTTGTGTATTTGGTACAATAACATATATCCTTTGTGGGAGAACAAAGTTCTCCCTTTTTTTAATGAAAAGGAAGATAACTATGTCCAAATTAATAGTAAATGCAGACGATTTTGGCCTTCATAGTGCGGTTAATGCTGGAATTATTGATGGTCATCGTACAGGTATTATTACTAGTACCTCTTTATTAGCAGGAGGAGAAGCTTTTACAGAAGCCGTAAGCATGGCAAAAGAAAACCCTAAGTTGGGCATTGGTATTCATATTGCTTTAGTTGGTGGACTAAAACCAGTATGTGATCCAGCTGAAGTTCCTTCACTCGTAACAGCAGAAGGTGTTTTTCCAGAGAGTTATATTGATTTTATAAAACGCATTTACTCTGGCAAAATCAATTATAGTGAATTACGTAAAGAGATTAATGCACAGATTACACAAATTTCAGACACTGGATTAAAGGTTACTCATATTGACGGTCATCAACATATGCACGTGTTACCTACGGTTTTACCTATTGTCATTGAACAGGCAAAATCCTTTGGTATAAATGCTATTAGAGTACCTGATGAACCTACAAGCTTTATGAACTACATATATTCTCC
This sequence comes from uncultured Veillonella sp., assembly GCF_963524655.1. GTDB lineage: Bacteria > Bacillota > Negativicutes > Veillonellales > Veillonellaceae > Veillonella. The sequence goes on along the minus strand of NZ_CAURHA010000002.1, from coordinate 21,930 downwards.
AACTCGTTTTTTAGGTAAAGTTGGTTTATCAACTGTTGCTGCTAATGCAAGGCCAATAGTACGCAATAACAATATGTTGACCACCCAATACTTCTGGGGAATGGTGAATGGCGGAAATATAGATCAAAAATCATTAATGGGTATTTTGAAAAAGGTAAATAATAATTCTGGTACCCATGAATTGATGGTTCATCCTGGTATTAATAATACAATTCTAGGTAAGCGTTATAATTGGGGATATCACTGGGAAGATGAGTTGCATGCACTATGTTCTAGTCATACCCGATTGTATATAAGACAACATGGTATAGAGCTAATTAATTATGGAGACTTGATATGAGCAAAATGATGAAGAGAGGCATTTTTATGTTTCTCTTGTTATTAGCCGTATCTATAGGAATTATTTACTATACCATCGATTTAGAATCATTAAAAACTATATCGTCTTTTAATAGTGTATCTTTATTGTTGGCAATCGTAGCACTAGCGGCTGGTATGTATTTTGATGGACTCCGCTTGCAACGTCTTGTAAAAATTGGTGGCTACAAACTATCTATCCAAGCGGTACTGCGTGTTATCTTTAGTAACTATTTTATGGCCATGTTAACACCTGGTGCCAGTGGGGGTGCCGTAGCACAAGTACTAGTACTAAAAAGTTATGGTGTACCCATATCTAAAGGTACGCCAATCGTATTAATACGAACCGTATTTTCCATTATGTTTTTAGTCATTATGTTGCCTTTAGTATTTTTACGTGATGCTATTGAGATTCCTTATATTTCACGAGATATGTTGTTGTTATTTGCGGTGCTTGCCGTTATAGCAACTCTACTAGGAACATATATCTTACAGACTAAATATATGAGACAGTTTGTCTATAATTTAGCACAGCGCTTTAAAGCTCATAAAACGAAGGATTGGCTTTCTAAGTTAGAAACGTTAAATCAAGGCCTAGGTTTACTCTATAAAGAGCCAATTCAATCTATCATAGTATTTTTTGAATCTGGTTTAAGTTTATTATGCTTGTATTGTATTGCACCAGCATTAATGTACGCTTTTACACCAGATATTCCTATCATCGATATTTTAGATCGCATGATTCTATTAAATCTTATTTTATATTTTGCACCAACTCCAGGGGGAACAGGGATTGCAGAAGGACTATTTGTAGTATTGTTTAGTGCCTTTGTACCAAATGGAACAGTTGGTATTGTTGCTGTAGCATGGCGTGTTGTGGCTGAATATTTGCCATTTTTTATCGGTATGTATGCAGTATTAACATTATATGGGCGTCAATTTGTAGCCCAAGAAACTTCAAGAGAACAATAAGGGAGTGTACTCTATGTCTAAACCAAAAAAAGATAAGTTTTATCTGGTGCAAGAAGATATTTTACCAGAAGCGATTAAAAAGACGATTAAAGTAAAAGAAATTCTTAAATTAGGTGAAGTTAAAACAATCAATGAAGCTGTTGAAAAAATGGATTTAAGCCGTTCTGCGTATTACAAATACAAAGACTATGTATTTCCATTCTTTGAAATTGCTCAAGGGAAAATAGTTAGTATTTATGTTTCCATGTCTAATGAATCAGGCATGTTGTCCAGTGTTTTGAAAGCTATTGCTGAGCGTAATGGCAGTATTTTGACAATCAATCAAGATATTCCCTTACAAGGTATTGCAAATAGCAGTATTTCTTTTGAAACAAAGGACTTACAAGGCTCATTAGAAGACTTATTATTGGATATCCGCTCCATGAAGGGCATTATTAAAGTAGAGATTTTAGGCCAAGCATAGGCTAGTTAAGAGAGTAGGACTATTATGACCACTATAAAAATTGCTTTATTAGGTTTCGGTACTGTTGCACAAGGTACATTTAATTTATTGCAAGATAATGCTGAACTTATTAAAAATCGTACTGGAGTAAATGTTGAAATTTCTAAAATCTATGTGCGTAATCCAGAAAAATATAGCCATATTACTTTGCCTGAAACAGCTCAATATGTAACAAATATTGATGATGTATTACAAGATGAAAATATTCAAATGGTTGTTGAGCTAATGGGCGGTACAACCTTTGCTAAGGAATGCGTTGAGGGAGCTCTAAAAGCAAAGAAAAATGTTGTGACAGCTAATAAAGATTTATTGGCTGAATCTGGTCCATATTTATTAGATTTAGCTAGTAAGAATGGAGTAGATTTACGTTTTGAAGCTTCTGTATTGGGCGGCATTCCTATTATTCGCACATTGTATGAGTCTTTAGCCGGTAACCGTATAACCGAACTTATCGGTATTATGAATGGTACGACAAACTTTATTTTGACTAAAATGTCCGAAGAAGGTTTAAGTTATCAAGATGTTTTAAAAGAGGCACAAGATTTAGGTTATGCTGAAGCTGATCCTACTGCTGACGTAGAAGGTCTTGATGCAGCTCGTAAATTAGCTATTCTTGCATCTATTAGCTTTAACCGTCGTATTTTCTTTGAAGATGTAACGGTAGAAGGTATTACAAGTATTGATACAGAGGATATTAAATTCGGTAAAGAGTTTGGTTACAATATCAAATTATTAGGTATTGCTAAGGAAACTGCTCAAGGTTTGTCCCTAAATGTGTATCCTGCATTTATTCCTACCACACATCCATTGGCATCTGTTCGTGGATCCTATAACGCTATTTATGTTAAAGGTAATGGTATTGACGATGTAATGCTTTATGGTCGTGGTGCAGGTAGCTTACCAACAGGTAGCTCAGTCGTATCTGACATTATGGAAGTAGCTAAAAATGTTTCTTATAATGAAACAGGTCGTTTGAAACCATTCTATTACGATCAAAAAGATATTTACTCTCCAGGTAAAATTCAATCTAGCTACTATTTACGTTTAGCTGTGGATAATAAAACAGGTGTATTGGCAAAAATTTCTGCAAAATTAGCAGAACAAAAGATTTCTGTTCTATCTATCGTTCAACGTAATATGGATCCAGAAACTGCAGTACTGGCTATTGTAACATCTAAATGTCCTAGTTCTTATATTTCAAATCTTATCGATTCCTTTAATAGCTTACGTTCTGTTAAGTCTGTTAATAGTGTAATTCGTATTATGGAAGTTTAAACTATGAACACTGTTCGTGTACAAGTACCTGCCACTAGTGCAAACTGTGGCCCTGGTTTTGATTGCTTAGGTTTAGCCTTAAACCTTTATAATATTTTTAGCTTTACACCCGATGTTAATGCTACAGAATATACATATACTTTTGAGGGCTTCGGTGCAGATATTTTACGCGCCGAAAATCCAAAAAAGAACCTTATTGGTTTTGCAATGGATCAAGTTTTTGCTACAGTTCAAGAACCAATTCAATACGGTCATATTACGTCTGAAACCTTAATTCCACCATCTCGTGGTTTAGGTAGTAGTAGTACGGCTATTGTAGGGGGACTTTTACTTGCGAATGCGTTAGTAAAACATCCTCTTTCAAAGGAAGAGTTACTTGTTATTGCAAATCGCATGGAAGGTCATCCAGATAATGTAGCACCTGCTATTTATGGCAATCTATGCTGTGCAACTGGGTTAAAAACTAAAGTACTTAACACAGTTATTTCTGTACCCTCTGAGTTACATTTTGCTGTTGTAGTACCTGAAGTCATGGTATCTACTGAATATGCTCGTTCTGTTTTACCTAATCATGTGCCATTTAAAGAGGCCGCACAAAACGTAAGTCATGCGTCTTTATTTGTTACAAGCCTTATTACGCATCAATTAAGTAATTTATCTGTCGCATTAGATGATAATTTACATGTACCTTACCGTAAGACCTTGATTCCACATTGTGATAAAGTATTTGAGGCTGCAAAAACTGCTGGTGCTTATGGTGCCACTATTAGTGGTTCTGGTTCTACACTAATTGCTTATGTAGATAAAGCACATGTACAAGATGTGGCCGATGCGATGGGGGCCGTATTTACTGCTAATGGTATTGATAATAAAACCTATTGCTTAGAAGCAGATACAACAGGAGCGTCCATTATATAGTTTATGATATAATTATAGTGTTAGGCACAGTCCATAACTATAATTGGAGGAAACTATGAACAGTATGAAAACAACGCTTTTATTAGCGACTCTAACGGCCATTTTAGTGGTCTTAGGTGATATGATCGGCGGTAGAACAGGCATGATGGCTATGTTCGTTGTATCTATGGGCATGAATTTTATGTCCTATTGGTTTAGCGATAAAATCGTATTAGCTCAATATAATGCTCAACAAGTTACTGCACAATCTAATCCGAAACTATATGGAATGGTAGAAAAATTGGCTAAAAATGGTAATTTACCAATGCCAAAGGTATATATCATTCCTAGTGAAGTGCCTAATGCATTTGCAACAGGTAGAAATCCAAGTAATGCTGCAGTTGCAGTTACTGAAGGTATCCAACGGTTATTAACTGATGATGAATTAGAAGGTGTATTAGGACACGAATTAACACATGTTAAGAATCGCGATACTTTAATTAGTACCATTGCTGCGATGATGGCGGGGGCTATTTCTATGATTGCTCACGTACTTCAATTTTCTGCAATCTTTGGTCGCTCCGATGATCGAGAAGGTTCTAATCCTTTAGCATTAATAGGTGCCATAATTATTGCTCCTATCGCAGCAGGTCTTATTCAGATGAGTATTTCTCGTGCCAGAGAATTCTTAGCGGATGAAGGTGGTGGAGACATGTGTCGTAATCCACTAGCCTTGGCTTCTGCTCTTGCTAAAATCGATTACTATTCTAAACATGGTGCATTGCCGAATGCTAGTAATGCAACTGCCCATATGTTTATTATTAACCCTATGATGGGTATTGGTGAAAGCTTGAGTAATCTTTTTAGTACACATCCTCGTACAGAAGAACGTATTGAAAAGCTAAAAAAACAAGCCATGAATCCTAAATATAAAGAAAAGGCAAAATTCTAATTAATATCTACAGGAGGATATCATGCAAGAAACATTAGTTTTAATTAAACCAGATGCTGTTAAGCGTCAATTAAGCGGTGAAATTCTTAGTCGCTATGAACGTAAAGGTCTTGTTATTAAAGCGCTAAAATTATTACAGGTACCTCGTGAACTCGCTGAAGAGCACTATGCTGAGCACAAAGAAAAACCGTTCTTTGGTGAATTAGTTGACTTTATTACATCTGGTCCAGTTCTCGCTTTTGTTTTAGCTGGTGAGAATGCAATTGTATCCGTACGTGCTTTAAACGGGGCAACAAATCCTGTAGATGCTGCCCCTGGTAGTATTCGTGGTGACTATGCCTTAACAATGGACGCTAACGTAGTACATGCTTCTGATTCTCCAGAAGCTGCTGCTCGTGAAGTTAGCCTTTGGTTCCCAGAATACAAATAATCTCTAGGTTGAGATCATTTAGCTTTTATTTCTACATCCATGTATATCTATAGGAGGTAATAATATGGCAAGTAGTGTTTATACAAAAACAGGTGATGCTGGTACAACTGGTTTATACACAGGTGAACGTGTACAGAAGTCATCTTTACGCGTAGAAGCTTATGGTACAATCGATGAATTACAAGCTTTCTTAGGCTTGGCTCGCTCCTATGCTGAAAATCCACGTGTTGCAGCGGAGTTATATGATATTGAGCGTAATTTATGGACATTAATGGCCGATATTGCTAGTCTAAATGTGGCTCCAGTAATTACTGATCAACATGTAAAACATTTGGAAAAAGTCATCGATCGCTTCGATGAAAAGCTAGAACCATTATCTAGTTTTGTTATTCCAGGTGAAAAACAATCTTCTTCTTATTTACACGTAGCTAGAACGATTACTAGACGCGCTGAACGTGCTTTATGGCGTGTATTAGATGCCGGTGAAAGTGTTCACGAATCTAATTTGAAATACTTAAACCGTCTATCCGACCTTTGCTTTATTATGTGTCGCGTAGAAGAGGAACTTGGAGCTGAATAAACAAAAAAAAGCTATGTATTTTACATAGCTTTTTGCTCGTTATAGACCTTATTGTGAAATCGTTTGATTTAACACATCTTGAGGGCTTGGATAATAGAAGAAGATATGAGGAATTTCGTAGCGAAATTTCTCTCTTAATAAATCGGCTAGTGTTGCTTCGAAGTTTATAATTTTATCAGCACCAAAATCAAAATCTTCTACTAGTACTAATAGTTGAGGTTCTACTTGTGGTGCATTTTCAGGTAATGCTTCTGGCGGTAGTGGAACATTCACTACTACGCGTACAGTACCAATATATTTTCCTTGTCCATCATCGATGGCAACACGATAGGTATTATCCCATAAAGTAGCCATCATTTTTAGTTTCATATTCATAATTTCCATAGTATCGCTCCTTTGTTATACTTATAATGATACTGAAATTATAAATTCTTGTATAGGTGCATTATGAAATCCCAAATTATATTGTGTTCCGGTGGGGCACGAAGTGGAAAAAGTGAATTTGCAGAACGATTAGCCCTTGCTACAGAAGGTCGAAAAGCTTATGTAGCAACAGGACAAGCTTTTGATGATGAAATGATTGATCGTATTAAAAAACATCAAGAGCGACGTGGTGAGATATGGAATAATTTTGAAGTACCATTACATTTAGCTATAGAATGGCAAAATATTAGCCAATCTGCTGATGTAATTCTTATAGATTGTTTAACTATGTTTACTACTAATCACATGATGGCCCATGGTTCTATACAAGGACAACAAGATGCCAATCAATTAGAGGCAACTGTTCTTACTGAATTAGAAACATTGCTGGCTTCTATAAAATCGTGTGAAGGTAAAACAGTTATATTTGTAACTAACGAAATTGGTTTAGGCATTGTGCCTGACAATAAACTTGCTAGATATTTTAGAGACATTGCTGGTCGAGTAAATCGAACTGTAGCGACGGCCGCAGATAAACTATTTTTAACAATTAGCGGTGTTACCATTGAATTAAAATCACAGGAGGTTCATATAAATGGCTAAGAAAATCATGTTCCAAGGGACAAGTTCTAATGTAGGTAAAAGTATTCTTTGTACTGCATTATGCCGTATCTTTTACAGAAAAGGTTTTAAAACGGTTCCTTTCAAAGCGCAAAATATGGCCCTCAATTCATACGTTACAAAATGGGGCGATGAAATTGGTCGTGCTCAAGTAGCACAAGCGGAAGCAGCAGGTATCGATCCAATTGTTCAAATGAATCCTGTTTTATTAAAACCAACAGGGAATCAATCATCTCAAGTTGTTTTAATGGGTAAACCAGTAGGCGTCTATAGTGCTAAAGAATACCATACAAAATACTCTTTAACTGCCCTTGATAAAGTAAAAGAATCTATTGATTTCTTAGATTCTAATTTCGATGTTATGGTTATCGAAGGTGCAGGTAGCCCTGCAGAAGTTAACCTTAAAGCTAATGATATTGTTAACATGCGCATTGCTAAAATGACGCAAGCTCCTGTATATTTAATTGCTGACATCGATCGTGGTGGCGCCATTGCTTCTATCGTAGGTACCTTAGAACTACTCGAGCCAGAAGAACGTGACCTCATTAAAGGTATTGTTATCAATAAATTCCGTGGGGATATTAAATTATTAGAACCAGCGCTTACTTTCATTGAAGAAAAAACAGGTAAAAAAGTGGTAGGCGTTATTCCTGCTATTGAAAAACTTGATATTGATGAAGAAGATTCTGTGGCATTAGAAAATAAACGCAACAGTGGCTCTAAAGAAATTCAAGTTGTAGTAATGCAAACACCTAAAATTTCTAATTTTACAGACTTCGATGCTCTTAATTACGAGCCAGATGTATCTGTTCGATTTGTAGGCCCTGGAGATGTTATTGGGAAACCTGATTTAATTATTCTACCAGGCTCTAAAAATACATTGGCAGATTTAACGTATTTACGCGATACAGGTTTTGCTGAGGAAATTAAAAAATTGGCTGCTCAAGGAACTCCAGTTATTGGTGTTTGTGGAGGCAACCAAATGTTGGGTAAAACCATCTATGATCCGCATCATATGGAAGGGGATATTGAGGAGATAGAAGGACTTGGCCTTGTAGAATCTTCAACGACTATGAAGGATCAAAAAACGACGCATCAAGTACAATTTGATGTGTCTAATTTGAAATTCTTAAATGGTACTTTCACTGGTGAAAATTTAGTAGGCTATGAAATCCATATGGGCGATACTACACCATTAGTAGATACAGTAACGCGTTGCTTTACTATTACAAGCCGTAGCGAAGAGGCTGTTAATGTTATCGATGGTTTTATCGATGGCAATCATCAAGTAATGGGCACATATATTCATGGTGTATTTGATAATGATGAATTTAGACGATTTATTATCAATCAATTGCGTGAGCGTAAGGGATTAGAACCATTAGATGTAGTATTCCATTATTTTGACCATAAAAATGCAGCATATGATCGTTTAGCTGATATTGTGGAGGAACATTTAGATATGGATTACATTATGTCTACCTTGGGTTAGTAGGGGAGATATATGGAACATTTAGATATTTTGCACTGGTTTTCAAAGTATAGCTTTGTATGTATTCCAGCCTTAGCATTCATGCTGGATTTAATTATTGGTGATCCCAATAGTAAGTACCATCCGGTTGCCATAATTGGTCGCATTATATCCTTTTTTGAAGCAGTTCTTTATAAGGATACTGACAATGATACAAAAAAATTATGGTACGGTGGTATTGCTGTTGGTTTAATACTTGTATCAGTATATATTATAGTATCTCTAATATTATGGCTTGGTGCCGTTGTTAATGAGTGGGTGGCGTATGCTCTAGAGGTCATCATACTGTACATTGCAATTTCTCCAAGATCATTAGCTGGAGCAGGTTTTACTATTAGCCAACTTATCAAACAAGATAATATTGTAGAAGCTCGTCAAAAACTATCTTGGATTGTAGGCCGTGATACAGAAGATTTAGATGAAAGTGAAATTACTCGTGCTACAGTAGAAACAATTGCTGAAAATACTGTGGATGGTATTATTGCACCTTTATTTTTCTTTATTTTAGGTGGTCCTATGGGGGCTATTCTATATAGAACTGCCAATACTATGGACTCTATGTTAGGCTATAAAAATCAAAAGTACTTATATTTTGGCCGTGTCGCAGCTCGCTTTGACGATGCATTAAACTGGATTCCTGCACGCATTACCTTTATATTATTTGTTATTTCTGCGTTCTTTTTACGCTTTGATGCTAAAAAAGCAGTACAAATTGGCTTGCGTGATGCAAAAAAACATCCTAGTCCAAATGGGGGCTATGCTGAAGCACCTGTTGCAGGAGCTTTACATATCCGTTTAGGTGGTTACAATCAGTATTTCAAAAAAATGACCTTCCGTGAATATATGGGAGATCCTATTGAAAAACTAAATCGTAATCATATTACGCGAACAATTTATATGATGTATGTTACGACTATACTAATGGTTATCATTAGTACAGTTATTACCTATGGGATGAATGTATAATGACACCTTTTTTTATAGCATTACAATTTTTAACACGTTTAAAACTTGTAAACCAAACAGAGTGGACCGTAGAAGACTTTGGTAAATCTGTTATAGCCTTTCCTTATGTAGGCCTTATTATTGGTCTCATTTTAGCATTACTCTATGGCGTATTATCTCCATTTATTCCTATCATGCCGTTGATGTTGATTATCGTTGTGTCCGAGTTTTTACTGACCGGTGGACTTCATGCGGATGGGCTGATGGATACTAGTGATGGTTTGTTTTCTGGTCGTGAAAGAGAACGAAAACTAGAAATCATGAAAGATAGCCGTATAGGCTCCTTTGGGGTTGTAGCTTTCGTATTTGTCACTCTTTTAAAATGGCAATTATTAGCTGCTATTCCTACTGCTGAATTTATTCCTATGGCACTTATTATGATGCCTTTAATGAGTCGTTGGTCTATGGTATTTAGCATTCGTTCCTATCCTTACGCTAGAGAGCAAGGAATGGGGGCAGCATTTGCTAATTTAGCACCTAAACATGTTATATCTTACAATACCATTTCTACATTCTTTATGCCTATTGTATTACTATTAATTGGCATTTTATTATACACCTTGTTATACGGTGCTTTTGCAATTTTTGCCGTTCCTGATGTAGGGTATGTTGTAGGTTTAGGCGTATTAGTATATGCCACAATAGGAGTTTTCCAAATCAATATTATTAGCATGATAATTACTTATATTATCAACCGTTTCTTAAACCGTTATATTGTAAAAGAATTAGGTGGCACTACTGGTGATACATACGGATTTGTTGTAGAGGTAACCGAAGTATTATTGATTTTAGTATACCTTATTATTCTATCCATATTATCTGCTACAGTTGTGGCAAATCCAACTATGTTCTAATAGGCTCATAATTTTATCTAGTTATTTACCAATAAGAGTTATTTAATACTTTATTTAGTTTAATGTGAAAGGAGTTTAATGTGACCTATTATGTAAGAGCCCCAGGAACATGTGGGGAATTTCTACAAGGTTCTATTGATGGACAATCATTTTTAGTCACATGTCCGATCAATCGATACTCCTACGCATTAAGTAATGTAGTGCATCCCTTTTCACAAACTTATTGTGCGCTACAACCTAAGTCAGCTCAAGCTAGAAAGCTAGTCAAACAATTAGTGTATTCTAAAAAAAATACTAGTATATGTCCTCCTGTATATGTTCGGTCTGATATTATACAGGGGAAGGGCATGGCATCTAGTTCAGCTGATATTTCTGTAACGGCTATGGCTACCGCTTTAGCAATGGATTACGAATTATCATTTAAAGAGCTAGAACAAATCTGTTTGTCTGTAGAGCCTACAGATGCTTCTTTTTATCAAGGTGTTACGCAGTTTGATTATATTAAGGGAACCATATCCCAACCGCTAGGTATGTGCCCGCCTTTAAAAATACTCGTATTTGATGAAGGTGGCAGTATTGATACTGTAAGCTTTAATAAACAAGCGGATTTACAAAATAAAATATTAGAAAAAGAATCGATTATACGAGAGTCGCTAGAGTTATTTAAACATGGTCTTATTACTCATGATATTAAGCTCATAGGTCAAGCAGCTACATTAAGTGCCTTTGGTAATCAAAGAATCTTGTATAAACCGAATTTATATGACTTTCACGATATAGGTAATTACTATAACAGTGTTGGTACAATCATCGCTCATAGCGGTACCATAATGGGATTATTATTTCCTGTTGATTATGGACGAATTGATGATTGTAAAAATGAAATTATACGTAAGTTGCCACAATTATCTTACGTAGATACAGTAGAAACTACAAATGAAGGATTAACTTATATTAAACGGTAACGTATTTTATAGAAAGAGAATAGAATGTCTAACATACATGGGGGCAATATATTTCAATTTGCCCATGAACAACGAATTGAACCGTACGAGGTTATTGATTTTAGTGCTAATATCAATCCACTAGGTCCTAGTCAACGAGGATTGTCTTCATTAGAGGCTCAATTACGTTATATTTCACATTATCCAGATGCTACCAATGATGATGTGTTAAATGCTATTGCAGATACCTATGGTATGAATAAACATCAAATTGTAGTTGGTAATGGGGCGGCAGAGCTATTATATGCAATATGCCGTTTACCTGGGTATACAGGTGCTTTTGTACCAGCGCCAGGCTTCTCCGAATATAAAGAAGCATTAGAGGCTAGTCGAATTTCTGTACGCGATATTTATTATCGACCACGGGAGGATGACAATGGAAAACCTTATTTTGAGGTTCCTTATTTAGCGCTCGAAACCTTTGCCGCTGAACTAAAAGGGCAAGATGGTCGTATCATCGTATTTTTAGGAAATCCAAATAATCCAGACGGGACATTACTTGATAAAAATCATATCCGCACTGTTGCAAGTATGCTTAAAGATGCTAATAGCTTACTTGTTATTGATGAGTCCTTTATCGACTTTGTGGGAAATGATACATTACAAGATAATGAATACTCTATGCGTTCCTTAATAAATGAATTCGATAATATCATCGTCGTTCATTCCTTTACAAAATTTTATGCTGTTCCAGGTCTACGAATTGGAGCTGCTTTCAGCAACCCTCAAATCATTGACCAATTAAATAAATTTATTCCTACATGGTCTGTTAATACATTGGCCCAAGCATATACAGAATCTGCTTTAAACGATGTAGAGTATGTAAAGCGTACAAAACAAGTATTGTGCGAAGAACAACACTACATGTATAACGCATTAGATGCTATAGCAGGTATTACTGTTTATCCGCCTTCAGCTAACTTTATCTTGTTCCATATCGAACAAGATGGGGTGACGGCAGATACAATTAATGAAGCTCTAAAGAAACATAACATAATTGTTCGCAATTGTGATTCCTATATGGGCTTAAGTAATCAATGGGTTCGCATTGCTATTAAAGACCATGATAATAATGTTAGATTAGTTGATACACTAACAGAAATTTTGAAAGTATAGGTAGATCATGAAGACATTATATATTGTGCGCCACGGTGAAACAGATTGGAATAAAATGGGGAAATACCAAGGTATTACCGATGTTCCACTCAATGAAAATGGTTTAAACCAAGCAAAAGCATGTGGTCAAGCTCTTAAAGATGTAAAGTTTGATCGTATATTATCTAGTGATTTAAGTCGTGCTTTAGTTACTGCCGAAGCTATTCGTGGTGATCGTACAACACCGATTACTGTAGATGAACGTTTACGAGAATTAAATTTTGGTGATTGGGAGGCTATGCTATTCTCCGATATTGAAGCTCGTTGGCCTGGTTTAATCGATGAAATGTATTTGAGGCCTCATCTAGTTAAGGTGCCTAATGGTGAAAGCTTTAAAGATTTGCAAGACCGTGCGTGGGCAGGCCTAGAGGAATTTATTAATGCTAATGATGAGGAAGAAACTCTTCTCATTGCTTGTCATGGTGGTACAATACGAACATTACTATGTAAATTATTAGATATCTCTATTAGTCACTGTTGGAACTTTAGTCAAGGCAACACGGCTATTAATCGTATTTTCTACAATGGAATGGGCGAATTTGATCATAATGTTTTGAATTTGCTTAACGATACTGCTCATGTAGATGTATTACAAGGACATGAATAATGCGACTCGATAAATTATTAGCTAATAAAGCATTTGGTAGTCGGAAAGAAGTTCATCAAATTATAAAGGATAGAAGAGTTACTATTAACGGTGAGATTACTACAAAAAAAGATATTCATATCGATATCGACATTGATGCAGTAGCCGTAGACGGTCAAACTGTTAATACCACACAACTATATTACGTTAAATTTCACAAACCTAAGGGCTATGTTACGGCTGTAGAAGATTCTACTCATCCCGTCGTTATGGATTTATTGCCGCCTGAGTATTTAAAAATGGGCGTAGTTCCCGTTGGGCGATTAGATAAAGATACAGAAGGCCTTTTACTACTTACGAATGATGGAGTATGGGGACACTCAATCATCAACGGTCATAAGCATGTACCTAAAGTTTACTACGTAGAATTTGAAGGAGAACTCTCTGAGGAGGGCATCCAGCGCATTAAAGAGGGTATTGTATTAGGTGATGGAACTCAATGTAAACCGGCTTTAATTGAATTATTATCAGATCAATCAGCCACCATTACTATTGAAGAAGGAAAGTATCATCAGGTAAAACGCATGATAGGTGCTGCTGGTGGTACCGTATCGTATTTAAAGCGTCTTACTATAGGCCATGTAGATTTAAATGGTATTGAAGAAGTCGGCTCTGTAATGGACTTGACTATTGATGACGTAGAGGGCTTCAAAAAATAGCATAAAATTCTATTCAATATAGGCATTTTATGGTAAGATTAATTGTAATTTATAGACTAGGAGCACGATTATGAATGGATTAAATCTGCTACAACAGTATATTAAAGAGCAAGAATTAACAGGCGTTATTTTGTTAAGCCCTATAAATTTACATTATTTTGCTGGTTTCACTGGTACTACAGGCTTTGCTATTATTACAGAAGATAAAGCTTTTATGATTACCGACTTCAGATATACTGAACAAGCTACAAAACAATGTGAAGGGTATACGGTTATTCAATATGAAACAACTGTTATGGATACTCTTGTAGATATATTCAATGAACATCATATTCACGAAGGTTTATTCGCTATAGAGGGCAAACAAATGCCTGTAGATACTTATGAATCTTTATGTGATACATTAGATGAAAACTTTGACTTTACATCTGTTAATTTCGCCAAACTTCGAGCAGTAAAGCGAGAGGATGAATTAGAGTTATTACGCATCGCGGCTAATATTGGTGATGAATCTTTTGCTGCATTGTTACCACAACTTAAAGTGGGAATGACGGAAAACGAAGTCCGTATCATTTTAGAAACAGAAATGTTAAAACGTGGTTCTGAGGAGCCTTCCTTTGCCACTATTATTGCTTCAGGTAGTCGTTCTAGCATGCCTCATGGTGTAGCTAGTGATAAGGTTATTGAAGCAGGTGATTTTGTAACTATAGATTTCGGCTCTGTTTACAAAGGTTATCATTCTGATATGACAAGAACCATTGTAATGGGCCCTGCCTCTGACTTACAAAAGAAATTGTATAGTATAGTTTTAGAAGCACAAAAACGTGGCGTTGCAGCTGTTCGCGCTGGTATTACTGGTAAAGAACTAGATGCAGTTTGTCGTGATTATATTAAAGAGCATGGATATACCAAGGAATTTAATCACGGTACTGGTCATGGCTTAGGCCTTGAAATTCATGAAGAACCAGTAGCCAATACTAAATCCGATACGGTATTTACAGAAAATATGATCATCACGGTGGAACCAGGTATTTATATTACCGGTACTATCGGATTGAGAATAGAGGATAGTGTCATCGTCAAATCTGACGGCTATGAGGTGTTGACACATAGTCCAAAAGAGTTAATTGAGATAAGTATTTAGAAGGAGAAGAGTTAGATGATTTCCAGTAATGATTTTCGCCCAGGTGTAACCGTTGAAATCGACGGTAATGTATGGCAAGTAGTAGATTTCCAACACGTTAAACCAGGTAAAGGTGCTGCATTCGTACGTACTAAAATGAAAAACTTGCAAACTGGTTCTGTAGTAGAGCGTACATTCAATGCAGGTGAAAAAGTGCCTAAAGCACATGTTGATCGTCGTCGTATGCAATACTTATATGAGTCTGATGGCGCTTATACATTCATGGATAACGAAACTTATGATCAAGTTGAACTTACCCTTGAACAATTAGGCGAAGCTAAAAACTTCCTTCTTGAAAATATGGAAGTATCCATTATGTTCTTCCAAGGTATCGTAATCGGTCTTGACTTGCCTGTAGCTGTAGAGCTTCGCGTAGTTGAAACAGATCCTGGTATTCGTGGTGATACTGCAACTGGTGGCAACAAACCAGCTGTATTAGAAACAGGCTACACTGTAAAAGTACCTCTCTTCATCGAAGTTGACGATGTACTACGTATTGATACTCGTACAGGTCAATACATCGAACGTGCCTAATACTCATTGATATGTATTGGGACTAGATCTTTTCATGGAATCTTATTCCCATATATCGTAACATTTGCACTGTAAGCACTTGTCGTCTATGTAATTATATATAGGGACAAGTGCTTTTTTTGAAAGAGGCCAGTATGACGAAGAAAAATACTGAACTAGAGTCTGGTAAAATTAAGATTAATGAAGATGTATATGCAACAATTGCTACAATGGCAGCACTTGAAACAAAGGGTATACATCACATGAGCTCCACCTTTAACGATGGAGTTAATACCTTTTTTAGACTTAAGTCTGATCATGAAGGTGTAAAGATTTCCTTTAACGATGAAGGGGCTATTTCAGTTACACTATATGTATGCATACAATATGGATACCGTATTCCTGACGTGGCTTTACGACTACAAGAACGAATTAATACAGCCTTAGTATCTTACACAGAAATTGAGGTTCAAACTATTGATGTAGTTGTACAAGATATCATTTTTGATGATTTAGTTACGCCACAACTACCATAGGAGGCATCTATATGAGTTCAGACAATCAATTAAATTATGGCTTAGATACGGATACTATTGATATTGCCGACTCTGTCATCATTGATGTGGCAACCAAAACTTTAGGTACAATTCCTGGTATTCATTCTTTAAGCCCACGCTTTTACGATGAGTTAGTAGAAGGTATTACTCATGCTTTTGGGCAACGTAGCTTACCAGGTATTAACGTAAAACATCGTAAAGGTTTTATTGAAATAAATATTTATATTAAAGCATTGTACGGATATAATCTCATTGAATTATCTAAACAATTACAATCAGAAATCAAACAAACCTTAAAAAATATGCTTGACCTAGATCATGTAAAGGTTGATGTGCATATTGAAGGTATTGTAAAAGAAAAGGAGCCAGTTTTACATGGTAACTAAGCGAAATCGACGAGAAGCACGTCAATACGCATTCCAAATGTTATATGCTAATGAATTTCATAGTGATAAAAATGATGTTCAATTTCCTGAAGGTCATATTCAAAAAGCTATGGATAAAGCATATGCCAATAGTATTATTCAAGGTGTAATAGCAACAGCTGAGAAAATAGATGCAGATTTACAACCATTCTGTAAATCTCGTAAAGTAGCAAATCTAGATAAAGTTGATCGCGCTATTTTACGTATTGCCGTATGGGAAATGACTAACGAAGTAGAACCATTAGAACCATCTATTGCCATTAACGAAGCCATTCAGCTAGCAAAAGAATTTGGCTCTGATGCTTCTTATAAATTAATTAATGCAATCTTAGATGCATATAACAAGAGTAGATAATGAAACGATATTACTTAGGCATTGATACCAGTTGCTATACCACTAGTTGTGCCATTATAGATAGTGACTTTCACATCGTAGGAGAGGCACGTAAACTATTAGAGGTTAAACCTGGTGAGCGAGGACTACAACAATCAAATATGGTCTTTCAGCATACAAAGGCATTGCCTAAGCTAATGTTAGAGTTACCTCAAGTACCAATTAGCGGTATCGGTGTTAGTGGCTTTCCACGACGTGAGGAAAATTCTTATATGCCCGCCTTTATGGTTGGTTTAGGCCAAGGGGAAACCTTGAGTCATATTTTAAATGTGCCTTTACATATCTTTGCGCACCAAGAAAATCATATTTTAGCAGCACTGAGAGATTTAGAACATATTCCGACTGAGCCATTTTTGGCCTTACATTTGTCAGGTGGTACTACAGAGTTAGTCTATTGCCATTATCAAGGTGAAGGAATTTTTGAATCTCACATCATTGGCGGTTCTAAAGATTTGCAAGGCGGTCAATATGTTGATCGCATCGGTGTCGCTATGGGTTTACCATTCCCTGCAGGCAAACACCTAGAGTCATTAGCATTACAAACTACAGAGTATGAGCCATTACCATCATCTATGAAAGATGGATGGATTAGTTTTGCCGGTCCTTGCAGTGCAGCTATGCGACGTATAAATGAAACCATGAGTGATCTGGATAAATCAAATTTAGCTAGAGCTGTTTTTACTTCTATGGGAAATGCTTTAGAAAAAATGATTACCTATCATATTAAAGAAAAACCAGTTCATACAGTTATCGCTGTAGGTGGTGTGATGAGCAATAGTTTACTTCGTAAGCGAATGGAAACCTATTGTAAACGGAATCGTATGACATTGCATGTGGCGCAGCCACAATATTCTGTTGATAATGCTACAGGCAATGCTTTTGGCGCTGCTTATTTACAAGAATCTAGAGGATCATCGTGAATGTATTAACCATTACACAATTGAACAATCTCATAAAGCGCACCCTAGATAGGGAATATCTACTAAAAAATGTTTATGTTAGCGGTACTATCATCAATGCTAAACGTCATAGTAGTGGACACATGTATTTTTCTTTGAAAGATGAGGAGTCTGCCATTGATGTAACCATGTGGTCTAGCACTGTTGTGCAAAAAGGGTTGGCTAATGCCATTCAAAATGGTTTATTAGTAACTGTAAAAGCATCTGTTAATTTTTACAATAAAATGGGCCGTTTAAATCTAATTGCATCTGATATGCAAATAGGTTCTAAAAGCCCGTTACAGCTTGAATTTGACGCTTTAAAACGAGAATTAACTGCTTTAGGATACTTTGATGATGGACACAAACAAAGTTTACCGTATATGGCGAGCTGCATTGGAATAGTCACGTCGCAATCTGGCGCCGTATTACATGATATTTTGCATGTCAGCGAGCGACGTAACCCATTAGTTCAATTTAAATTATTCTCTGTTCCTGTACAAGGTAATACTGCTGGCCCCATTATTGCCAGAGGTATTGCTGCTGCTGATGCAGATCCTGATGTAGATCTTATTATCGTTGGTCGTGGTGGCGGTTCTATGGAGGACTTGTGGTGCTTCAATGATAGAGCTGTAGTAGAAGCTATTTATATGGCTAACACGCCAGTTATTTCTGCTGTAGGCCATGAAACTGATTACACTTTATGTGATTATGTGGCAGATGCACGTGGTGCTACGCCGAGTCATGCTGCAGAGATGGCGGTCTTGCCACTTACTACATTACAAGATCAGTTAACAGAAAAAGAAGAGTATTTACACGAATATATACGTTATACACTACAACAAAAACGAACAGATTTGACATTACTCTTTAATCGCAGACTCGGTATACCAGCACTTCAGTTTTTACATAAGCAAAAATCACATTTACAAGAACTTTCACAAACATTAACAAATATTACTAAAGAGAGATGTAATACTGAAAAGCATAGTTTAGCATTATTAGCCCAACAGTTAGAGTCTTTAAATCCATTACAAATGATGGTTAAGGGATTCGCTAAGGTAGAGCATAATAATGAACCTATAACTTCGGTGTCCCAATTGCAACCGAATGATGATATACGAGTTACATTAGCAGATGGTTATGTTACTGCCAAGGTAAAGGAGGCGCACAAAGATGGCCGCATCACTAAAAAGTTATGAGAAAAAATATAAAGCCTTAGAAGATATTGTTAAGCAGTTAGACGATGGTGACATGACTATCTCTGAACTCTTAACTCAATATAAAAAAGGGCTAACCTTAGTTAAGGAATGTGCAGAAATGCTTGATTCCGTTGAGGCTGAGGTACAACAAATTATCGAAGAAGTCCGCATCAGCGAATAAGGAGATTCTATGTTCAAAGAATATTTAGCGGCTAGCAAACAAAATATTGAACAATGGTTAGATGAGGTATTAACTAGTCCAAATCAAGAATTTAAACCTCTGTATGAATCCATGAATTACAGCTTAATGCAGGGCGGTAAACGAATCCGACCAATCTTATCTAAAGCTGTATTAGAAATGCTTCATAAAGATCCTGCTGATTATAAAGAGTTTCTATGTGCAATGGAGTGTATCCATACGTATTCCTTAGTACATGATGATTTACCGGCCATGGATAATGATGATTATCGTAGAGGTAATTTAACAAATCATAAAGTTTATGGTGAAGGCTTAGCTATTTTAGCGGGCGATGGTTTATTGACGTACGCCTTTCAATTAATGACCGCTAATAATAAGGCCTCTGCTCAAGATAAACTCGATGCTATACAATGTGTGGCAATTGCTGCAGGCCCAGAAGGTATGGTCGGCGGTCAAGCCTTTGATATGCTTAGTGAAGATAAACACATTCCATTAGAAGAGTTAAAAGTTCTCCATCGCGGTAAAACGGGCGCTTTATTTAATGCTTCTGTAGAGTTAGGTCTCATTTTAGGCAATGCAGATACTGTTACGCGAACTGCATTAATGGAATATGCTAATTGTTTAGGATTGTTATTCCAAATTACTGATGATATTCTAGATGTAACAGGCACTATTGAAGAATTAGGAAAAACTCCTGGAAGTGATATTCGCCAACATAAATCTACTTATGTATCTTTACTTGGTTTAGAGGGCGCAAAAGAGCAAGCCGCTGCAGTAGGTGAACAAGCTCATGATGCATTAAACTCTGTTTCTTATGATACATCTATATTGGCAGCATTAATTGATTATCTTTTAAAACGTACGAATTAATATGTATTACCTGTAGAAGGTACAAAGAATGATTGATATATTACCACAAATAGCACATAACTACATAGCGCAAGCCGCATTTTGGGGCTGGTTTACTGCTCAAGCTATCAAATTTGTATGGCAACTGGTAAGACATGGTAAATTTCGCCCAGAACGCCTTGTAGGCTCCGGTGGATTTCCTAGTTCCCATACATCATTTGTCATTGCTACTACTACGGCTATTTATCTAAAAAATGGTGTATCAGATCTCTTTATCTTGTCCTTAGTATTCTCTATAGTCGTTATGTATGATGCATCTGGTGTCCGATTAGAGGCGGGAAGACAAGCGCAGATTCTTAATCAAATTGTGGAATATTTTACAAAGAAAAATATTCCTGTTCAAATTACTCGTAAAGAAGCGCTAAAAGAGTTATTAGGACATACCCCTGTAGAAGTATTTGGTGGTTTAATCCTTGGTATTCTCGTTGCCTATATTCAGTTTTATTATATTTATAATGGTGTACTATGAGCAGTAAAGAACGGTTAGATATACTCCTTGTCAATCGAGGACTTTTTGAAAGCAGAGAAAAAGCAAAAGCCGCTATCATGGCGGGACTTATCTTTATTGATACTACGCGCATTGATAAAGCTGGCACAAAAGTACCTGTCGATGCTAATATCCTTGTAAAAGGCAATAGCTTGCCTTATGTAAGTCGTGGTGGACTTAAATTGGAAAAAGCTATCCAAACATATCCTATCGATTTACAAGATGCTGTCATGGTTGATATAGGCGCTAGTACAGGCGGTTTTACTGACTGTGCATTACAAAATGGCGCATCTAAAGTATTTGCCATTGATGTGGGATATAACCAATTAGCTTGGAAATTACGTCAAGATCCACGTGTTATCAACATGGAAAAACAAAATATCCGTACTGTCACACCAGAGCAATTAGGTGAACTTGTCGATTTTATTTCTATTGATGTAGCCTTTATTTCTTTAGACAAAGTTCTACCAGTTGCTACCACCTTATTAAAAGATACAGGTTCTCTTGTAGCCTTAATTAAACCTCAATTTGAGGCGGGCAAAGAAAATGTTGGAAAGGGTGGTATAGTACGAGATAGCGCCATCCATAAAGAGGTTTTACACCGAATATTACAAGTGGCTTATGACTGTGGACTGTATATCCATGGTTTAACCTTCTCACCAATTAAAGGAATGGAAGGAAATATTGAGTTCTTAGGTTATTTTAAAAAGTACGAAGAAGGAGCTTTAACTATTAACGACGAATTAATTGATGCAGTCGTTACCGAAGCTCATTCGTTATAGGAGATTACTATGCGTATCGGATTCTTCCCGAATATGGGGAAAAGCAACATTATGGCAGTTCTAAAAATGGCTGCTCATATTTGTAAAGAAGAAGGTATCGAAGTATTTTTGCCAGATGATCTCGAATCAGATGCACCTGCACGAGTACTTAAGATTCCAAAAACTCATATTGTAAGCCGTCCAGAAATCTTTAAACAAATAGATATTGCTTTTAGTTTTGGTGGAGATGGTACAATTATCCATTTAGCACGACAAATCTATCCGTATAATGTACCAGTGTGCGGTATTAACTTAGGTGAACTAGGATTCTTAAATCAAATAGAAATTCACCAAATGCAAAGTCATATAAAACGTATAGTTCAAGGTGACTACAAAATAGAAAAGCGTGGTCACTTATATGCTTATATTGACCGTAATGATGGGAATGAAGAGGAGTTAGTACCAATTATTAATGAAATTGTTATCACTCGTGCAGAAC
>NZ_CAURHA010000001.1:0-149752 GCF_963524655.1 uncultured Veillonella sp. | reverse complement strand
GCTATAAAATGATAGAGTTATTTAGCTCCTAATGCTTTACATAGTTCATCGTATACATGCTCAACTGGCAATCCTACTACATTGGTATAAGAGCCTTCTATTTTCTCTACCCAAAGTGCCCCTTTACCTTGAATTCCATAGGCACCCGCCTTATCCATAGGCTCGCCACTAGCAATATAAGATTCAATTTCAAAAGGTGCTAATTCTTTGAAATACACCTTTGTTTCATTGTGAAATACTACTTCGTCCCCTTTGATAAGCAGTGCTACGCCAGTTACTACAGAATGAGATCGACCCGACAAACGTTCTAGCATTTTCCGTGCATCAGCTTCATCTTGAGGTTTACCTAGTACTTCGTTATCTAGGACCACAATAGTATCTGCACCTAGTACGATGCCACCTTTAGGAATTCCTACAGCACAACGAGCTTTACCTAAAGCTTGAGCTTTTACCATCGCAATAG
Organism: uncultured Veillonella sp.; assembly: GCF_963524655.1. Classification (GTDB taxonomy): domain Bacteria; phylum Bacillota; class Negativicutes; order Veillonellales; family Veillonellaceae; genus Veillonella. Next base: position 149,289 of record NZ_CAURHA010000001.1, on the reverse strand, counting down.
GGCTATCGTAACCTTCATTAGGCTCTTCGTAACTACTCGATACTACAGTATGGTCTATACCAACTTGTGTTAATAATTCAGTTCTGCGTGGTGATTGGCTCGCCAAATATAATCCAGCCATTTGCACTCCTTTATCGTATACAAATTTTAGTTAATTTCACCATTTTATAAATAAAACCATTCCAACTAATTTAGATAATATACATTAGAAAATATCTGTAAATTAAACAAGAATATCAGGGCCATCCTTTTCAGGTGTTGTTAACTTTTTATAGTATTCTTGTACATCTTCACCGTGTTTTACCGCATCAGCACGAACTGATGCATAAAAGACGATATCTGCTTGTGACACACGAATACGGCCTGGAACTTTTTCTTCTAATATTTCAAAGAATCTATCTTCTGCTTTCAACAACAATCGACCATTCTTAACCTTATTGCCCTCTACAATAGCATATACCAAAGACCAGATTGGACGTGGATCAGAGGTGGAACATTTTCTATATTTGTAGCGATATTTAATATTCGACAATAGCTCGCGCTCAAACTTAAATACCCCATCGATCATGTCATAATCTACTTCAAAATGACGTTTTCTAAAGAAAGAAGATTCTTCAATGATGAGTTTTGTATCTGTCAAAATATATGTATATCGACTAACCGCTTGTTTAACAATAACAATGATAGCCATAATTTCAATGAAATACTCAGCTAATAATACCGTATGTAATTGAATGCTTCGATATGTTGTATATGCCACTGCACACAGCAATAAGAAAACAAAACACATTACTAATAACTCTGCACTTTTAGCGCGCTGAGACTTCTCTTCATATAATACCGTCATACTTTACCCCTTTAAAAGAAATCACTACTTTATAACTATACATCCTATTATAAGGTATTCTATGCATAAAAACTACAAAAACCCCGTCCATATCTTAGATATAGACGGGGTTTAATGACTCTATTAGTCACCTAGTTCAAATACGAACTATATTATTTTTTCAAAGCTGCTGTAATACGTTGAGTATCGCGAGCAATCATGATTTCTTCGTTTGTAGGGATTACGAAGATTTTAACTTTGGAGCCTTCAGCACTAATTTCTTGTTCTTTACCACGAACATTATTGCGTTCGGAATCAATACGAGTACCTAAGTATTCTAAGCCATTGCAGATTGCATCACGGTTACCGATACCGTTTTCACCGATACCAGCTGTAAATACGATAGCATCAACACCACCCATAACTGCTGCGAACGCACCAATTACACGGCGAACTTTGTAGTGGAACATGTTCAATGCTAATTGAGCATGTTTATTACCATTAGCCGCTGCTTCTTCGATTACACGGAAGTCGTTAGACACGCCGGAAATACCAAGTACACCGGATTTTTTATTCATAACAGTATCTACTTCTTCGTAGTTCATGCCAGTTTTATTCATCAAGAATGGAACGATAGCTGGGTCAATATCACCAGAACGAGTACCCATGATCAAGCCAGACAATGGAGTGAAGCCCATTGTAGTATCGATAGAACGACCACCTTTGATCGCTGCCAAGGAGGAACCGTTGCCTAAGTGACATGTGATGATGCGAAGATCGGACATGTGTTTACCCATCAATTCAGCGCAACGTTGTGCAACATATTTGTGGGATGTACCATGGAAACCGTAACGACGGATACCATAGTTTTCATAGTATTCATAAGGAAGCGCATACATGTAAGCTTCTTTAGGCATTGTTTGATGGAATGCAGTATCAAATACCCCAACTTGTGGTACATTTGGCATAATAGCTTGACAAGCTTCGATACCTTGAATGTTTGGAGGATTGTGCAATGGTGCCAAGGAGCTGCATTCTTCTAATGCATCCATAACAGCTGGAGTGATCAATACGGAGTCAGCGAATTTTTCACCGCCATGTACTACACGATGACCAACAGCATCGATTTCGTCCATAGACTTAATTACACCATATTCAGCATCAACTAAAATATCAAGCAAAATACGAAGTGCTTCTTTATGGTTCAAGATTGGTTCAACGCGTTCTAATTTGTCTGCGTTTGGACGTTTGTGAGTGAACATAGCGTCTTGATCACCAATCTTTTCAAAAAGACCTTTTGCCAATTCTGTTTCAGTTGTCATATCAAGTAATTGATATTTCAAGGAAGAACTACCGCAGTTAACTACTAATACGTTCATCGATTAACCCTCTTTCTGTTGTGTAACTTGAATCTTGTTTTGAATTTCTTTGCTGATATCAGCACCTACCTGATCCTTTTCAGGATATTGGTAGATTATATTCCACAATACGCCTTGATCTAAGAATACGTATTGAGAAAATCTAAATGTTTGCCCTTGCGTTGCATACGTTACATCTAGCTTCTTAGCAGATGTTCCACCTAATGCTACGGACTCTTCCTTGATGGTTGCACCCAGTTTAGTAAATTCAGATTTGCTACGATTTAAGAATTCATCAACTGTAGGTAATGGTTTATTTTCACCAGCACGCAATGCTTCAACTTCAATTACCATATGTTCTGTAACAGACCCATAAATATCGATAGGATATCCATCATCAGTCATATTTTTTGTACTTTTACCCATTTCATAAGGCAAAGCGATGGTAATCTCAGATTGACCAGCACGGATAACTTGATGGCCAAAACTATATGTATCCATTACATTATTTGACCCACATCCCGCCATTGCTAGTAGCGCAGCACCGAGCAGAGCCCCTTGTAATGTACGTTTCCAATTTTGTTTCATCATATACCTCACATCAATTCAGCATTTACAGTTAATTATAGCTTATAGAGCCAAGAAAATCTACAAAAAACTTTATATTAACACACAATTTTATGCGTATAATGGCTCTTTTTATCTACATATCCTTAAAATTTATTTACAGTATCTATAGGCTTTGTTACACTATCACTAATGAAAGGAGTCTCTATGAAAACAATTGGTATTATCTGCGAATACAATCCATTTCACAATGGTCACGCTCATCAACTATATACCTTAGCACAACTACATCCAGATGCTCTACGAATTTGTATCATGAGTGGCTCCTTTGTACAACGGGGGGAACCGGCGATTTTTTCCAAATTTGATCGCGCTCGCTGGGCCATTCTCGGTGGTGCAGATATCGTCATTGAGCTACCTACCCTCTACTCTACGGGTAGCGCACAATTATTTGGGACTGGTGCCATTCGTATGGTGAAAGCACTCGATATTGATGCACTCTCCTTTGGTTCTGAAACGGCTGATTTAGATGCTCTCGTAGACATAGCGAAACGTATGGATTGTGAAAGTACGCAAGAACAGTTGCGGACCTATATTAAGGAAGGCATGTCCTATGGTGCGGCTTTCCGCAAAGCCTTAGATACGGAAATACTCAATACACCAAATGCATTATTAGGCCTTGAATATATTCGCGCAGGCTTGGCGTATAATGCAAAGCTTGAATACATACCTATTTTACGTACTTCTAATCATCACGAAGAAACGCTTACTGATGAATTGCCATCTGGTACAGCATTGCGTCAACTTATCACTAGTACAGGTAATCTATCCTCTCAATGTATCACTAGCACTGGTAATCTATCCGCTCAACTTCAATCTACTATTCCTCCATCCATTGCATCAGATATGACTCAAGTAATAGAAAACGGTAATTATGTGAATTACAACCGTTACCATGATATGGTACACAGCTTAAGTCGGCGTACAACGCCAAAAAAGCTAGAAAAATTTGGTGATTTCAATGAAGGAATTGAGCATTTATGGTCAAAAGCAGCTCAACAGTCCTCTTGGACTGCGGCCACAGAGGAAATTAAATCTAAGCGCTATACCTATGCTCGCTTACAACGAATGGGCGCTTATCTCACACTAGGTATAACAAAAGATGTATTACAAAACGCCATGGAAGAAGGCCCACAATATGCTCGACTATTAGCCTTTAACGATCGAGGTCGTCAATGGCTCCGTAACGAATACGAAATACCACTTATTCAAAAATGGGTTAAAGCAGCTAATGAACTAAGCGCATTAGGACAAACAATGCATCATATTGACACGTTAGCTACCGATATCCAAGCCTTATGCTTCCATAATGAAAGTAATCGTATAGGTCATAAGGACTATACCTATACACCGCAATATATTAAGTAACTGTTTTACAAGTACTTATGTACTCTATTATAAATCTATACAACTAAAGTTTCGCAAAACAGGTGAACTTAAAAAAGGGGTTACAATACAGGTTATAACTGTATTGTAACCCCTTCTTCACCATCTAGTTCAGCGACAGCAACGCATACGCTTTCAAGATGAGACGTAGGAATATTTTTACCTACATAATCTGCTCGAATAGGTAGTTCACGATGACCACGATCGACGAGCACCGCTAATTGAATAGATTTAGGTCTACCTGCCGACATCAATGCATTTAAGGCAGCACGAATGGTCCGACCTGTATATAGCACATCATCCACAAGGATAATCGTCTTTTCCGTCGTATCAATCGTACAAGGCTCCCCTTCTTTAGGCCGGGCATCACGATCATCACGGTAAATAGCAACATTTAATGACTCACAGTCAATATGGATACCTTCAATGCGCTCGATTTCGGCTTGTAAACGTTTTGCCAATATAACACCACGTCGTTCAATGCCGACAATAAGTGCATCAGATAAACCTTTATTGCGTTCTAAAATTTCATGACTTATACGACGAACAGCACGCATAATAGCGTCTTGGTCCATCAGTAAGCGTTTCTTTTCCATATATACGCCCTTACAGCATAGCTATCTCTATGCCCCTATATACAAATAAGTAGTAAACTAAGTACAAAATTAAGTACAAAATGTGTTCTATCAGATTATTTTCGTTTATCTTCGCGATACGTCTTAGCAAATTCCAAACACGCCTCAAAATCAGCTGGTACTGGTGCCTCAAAATGCATGTCTTCGCCTGTAATCGGATGTTTTACATCTAAAGAGCGAGAATGTAACGCTTGCCCTTCAATAGGAAAATCCATACGGCGATAGCCGTAGAATGGATCATTAACAACAGGATGCCCAATATGAGCAAAATGAACGCGAATTTGATGTGTTCTACCTGTTTCTAAATTACACTCTACCAAGGTTTGATGACCATAACGCTCCAGTACCTTGAAATGAGTAACTGCATCTTTACTATTTTCAAAGACTACCGCCATTTTCATACGGTCCTTAGGATGTCTACCAATAGGAGCCTTAATAGTGCCCTTCTCTTCTACGATATTACCTTGTACAAGAGCCCAATATGTACGTTTTGCGGAATGCTCTTTTACTTGTTCTGCCAATCCAATATGAGCAGCATCATTTTTGGCAGCCATCATAACACCAGATGTATCTTTATCTAAACGATGAACGATGCCAGGTCTAATTTCACCATTGATACCAGATAAATCTTTACAATGGAATAACAAGGCGTTTACAAGTGTACCAGAATAGTTACCTACCGCTGGGTGCACCACCATACCACGTGCTTTATTTACGATGATAATATCATGATCTTCATACAATACATCTAATGGAATATCTTCAGGCTTTACCTCTACAGATTCAGGTTCTGGAATTTCTACCTGAATGACCATGTCAGGGGTAAGACGAAGATTGGCCTTACCTGCTTTGCCACCAACGGTAACGTGACCGCCTTTAATTAAGCTTTGAATATAGCTACGAGAACCTTCCATCTGTTCCGTTAAAAACACATCTAGTCTCATGCCTTCTTGTTCAGCACTAACAATATATTCGTTCATCCTCTACCTCTTTATAGTTACGTATTATATATAATATATCCGCATACGTCCGCATATGTCCGCAGTTTCAAAAATCTTTCAGCACTGTGAAAGTATCGATTATTCATGGTCTTCTTTCACAGTGAATAAATAATACACCACAAAAGCTACACCTACACAAATACCGATATCTGCAATATTAAAAATAGGCCATACACGGAAATCAAAGAAATCTACTACACCGTGAATCATATAACGGTCAATACCATTACCAATGGCGCCAGAAACTAATAAAGCAGATCCGATTTGCAATGTCCAAGGCCCTTTAGACAAGTGCTTCCAATAGTAAGCACATACACCAAGTAAAATGACCGCTACGAGCAAAAAGAACCAACGTTGATTAGCTAACATTCCAAAAGCAGCACCGCGATTAATAATATATGTTAAATGGAATACATTAGGAATAACCGGTAACGATTCACCTAACAAAAAATGGTTCATTACATAATATTTAGATAATTGGTCTAATAAAAGCCAAATAATTAGTACAGTATAAAACAAGATTAACTCCCTTACTATAATATATATCTTAATAGTCCTATTATACTAAGTTACACAATTTTAGGCAAAATAAAAAGCCCCTCAATGAGGGGCATGTTTTATTTGTGATTACTCAGCGGAAATTACAGATACTGGGCAAACGGATTCGCAAGAACCGCAATCGATGCAAGTATCGTTGATTTCGTATTTAGTTTCGCCTTCAGAAATAGCAGAAACTGGGCAAACAGATGCGCAAGAACCACATTTAATGCAACCATCAGCAATAACTCTCATAATTAGGACCTCCGTCAAAAATATAGATCAGAACTTTTGTTATCATTTAGAAAGGCACTTGCCTCAACTTATGTTCTCATTATCACACAGTTCTAATTGAAAGTCAAATGAAAATGATAAAAAAATGTATATTTTTTTGCATAACAATTGTTCCTTTTTATCATAAAAAGCCTACATTTATCTATATTTTGATATTATTTTTCATTTAATTTATTGAGTATTATACTCAATAAATGAGAATGCACCAATTATCATTTTAATTAAAATACTTAGTACTATACTAGGAATTTAATTATCAATATTCATTATCATAAAAATTATTTTTTATTATAGTAAATTTATCGCTAATCAATATTTTAATTTAACAGATAAGTTTTACTCTTCTAAAAAAGGCCGAATCATACGATTCGACCTAATTTATATTTATATAGCAACTTAATAGCTTCACTATTATTAAATATAGACCTATTATTCACCATAGAAATTAATACTATTTATTTTCTACATATAACACTTAGAAAGATGTTAAGAATGTTAGCGTACCTAAAACTACACCTGCTAGGTTAGGTACAATTAAGATAAAATCACGTTTAGGTGATTTTGTCCAACCATATAATACCCAGATCAAACAAGATACTGCTGCAAATAATGGCTGCCATGGTTGACTAGGATTACCTTGAAGATTAGCAATAATTTGTGGGATATAAGCTAAAAATACAAATACACCAATAAATGCACCAATAGAACCAACTAACATATTAAATCTTTCTTTTGTCATATATGACCTCCTTATTCAATAGTATATAATTACATATAATACAATATACTATATCATATCTTTTTAATGCAGTCAATTAGATAAAATTAATTGTACAAATAAGTTTAATTCATATTACTTTTGATGTCCCTAATATGTAATCTATATTTAAATCATACAAGCTAAAAGCACACAGCAAAAAACGAGGCCGAATCTTACGATTCGACCTCGTGTGTGCTCTTATAGTAGAGTAACCTATCCCCTATTATTTACCAGGGAAGAATGGCCATACCATTGGGATAATAATTAAGCTTACTACGAAGCAAACTAAGATCAATGGAACACCAGCTTTTACATAGTCTGTAAATTTGTATTGGCCAGGACCAAGTACTAATGTATTTGGAGGTGTACCTACAGGTGTACCGAATGCACAAGATGCAGAAACGCCGATAGCCATCAATACAGCATGAGGGTCTGCGCCCATACCTTGGGCAATGGAGATACCGATAGGAGCCAATAATGCACAAGATGCAGTGTTAGACATGAATTGAGTCATGATACAAGACAATGCAAATAATACAGCTGTTGCAAAGTAAGGGCTAGGATCATTGCCCATAACGCCGATTACAGCATTAGCAATCATTTTACCTGCACCAGATTGGTCAAGTGCAGTTGCCACTGGCATCATACCAGCAAACAAGAAGATTGTTACCCAGTCAATGGAAGTGTACGCTTGTTTTTCGTTCAAGCAACCAGTTAATACACAAAGCATTGCGCCAATAACTGCAACCATGCTCAATGGTAAGTTAATACCATAGTCTTTTAGGAAGTCGCCTAAAATCATAGCGATGATTACGCCTAAAAGAATAAGACCGGAGAATAATTGTTTCTTAGGATCGTTAGAAATATCTTCAGTAGCTACTTCTTGTTCTACTTCACCAGCATCAGTGATTTCATGTTTAGGTAACAAGTGTTTACCGATAAGCATCATGAAAATGATAGTAGCAACAGTCAAAGGAATACCAATCCAAGCGAATTCGAAGAAACCAAATGGTGCAAAACCAAATTTAGTTAATGTACCACTTACGATAATGTTTGGAGGTGTACCAACCATTGTAATGATACCACCAATACCAGCAGCAAATGCTAAAGGCATCAATTGGCGAGACGCAGGAATCTTAGCAACAGCACAGATACCAACAACTACTGGAAGTAAAGCAGCTGTTGTACCAGTGTTGGACAAGAATGCGGACATAGTTGCTGTAACAACCATGATTGCAAGCATTAAGCCATTTTCACTAGTACCTGCATGAGATACAACTGTTTCCCCAATTTTTTGAGCTAAACCAGTGTAGAACAATGCAGCACCAACAACGAACATGCCAGCGAACAACACAACTGTACTATCAGATAAACCAGAGAATACAACCTTAGGAGTAATAATACCCATAAGGCCTAGGGTAATTGCACCGCCTAGAGAAGTAATAGCTAAAGGAATAATTTCCGTAACGAATAAAACAGCCATGACTGCAAGGACGATTAAGGTTTGTTCTGCAGTACCCATACATCATCATCTCCCTTCAGAGAAATGCACTGATTGTATTAGATGAGATATAAAATATAGCCTACAATACTGATAGCAGAAGCCATCAAGAAAGTTATACCATAACCCTCTTTAGTTTTAGGATAGCCAAAAAATAACGCTTCCCCTAAAAATCCTCGGCGATTAAACCAAGTATATTTAGTTCTACGTTGGAACCATTTGGCCTTTCCTTCATTACCGATAATCAGTGCAGTAATAAAAAAAACAATAAATGCCCAAATAAAACAAATCATTATTTTTAATTCTATTGATAACAAGTGACCACCTCTACTATTTTTAAAGCACTAGAAGGTTATTGTGTGAATTCTTGTATCACCTAATGACCGATCTGAAAAGCATTTATTGCAAATATACCCTATTTATGCATGAATACATAGATTTGAAGGGTTTTTATATTCACCAATAGGTGTACCTAATTAGGCACACCTTGGTGAATAATTATTTAATTACTAGTGGCTAGACAACATAGCAAGCATAGTACCTGCTGCTACTGCTGTACCGATAACACCAGCTACGTTCGGACCCATAGCATGCATGAGCAAGAAGTTTGCTGGGTTAGCTTTTGCACCTACTACTTGAGATACGCGAGCTGCCATTGGAACTGCGGATACACCAGCAGAACCAATAAGTGGATTTGTTTTACCATCAACTAAGTACATTAATTTACCAAATAGTACACCACCGGCTGTACCACCAATAAAGGCAACTAAACCTAAACAAATGATTAGGATAGTTTGAGTACTTAAGAAGTGTTCCGCATCCATAGTTAAACCAGTACCAGTTGCTAAGAAGATAGTAACAGTATTGATCAATGCATTTTGAGATGTATCGGACAAACGTTCAGTTACGCCAGATTCACGGAACAAGTTACCTAACATCAACATACCTAAAAGGGATGTAATGGAAGGAAGCAATAAGGAAATGAAGATAGTTGCAACAATTGGGAACACGATTTTTTCAAAACGTGTAACTTCACGCAATTGCTCCATCACGATTTCGCGTTCTTTTTGTGTAGTGAATAATTTCATAACAGGTGGTTGAATCAACGGTACCAAGGACATATAGGAATATGCAGCAACCGCGATTGCACCTAATAAATGAGGAGCTAGCTTAGTAGCTAAATAGATAGATGTAGGGCCGTCAGCACCACCGATAATACCGATAGCAGCTGCTTCTTGAGCAGTAAAGCCAAGCATCATTGCACCACCTAATGCAACGAATACGCCGATTTGAGCAGCAGCACCTAACAACAATGTTTTAGGGTTAGCAATGAGTGGACCAAAGTCAGTCATTGCACCTACACCAAGGAAAATTAGAGGTGGGAAGATTTCTTGAGAGATACCAGCACTAATAAGCGCCATAACGCCTTCTTCGAAGCCGTTACGAGGGATATTAGCAAGTACACAACCAAAGGCAATCGGACCCAACAATAATGGTTCAAACTCTCTAGCAAATGCCAAGTACAATAGGATCAAACCTACGAGAATCATAATAGCATTGTAAGGTGTAAATGCGAGGAAACCGCTATCATTTATAACGGATTGTATCGCAACAGCAAAAGCCTCCATATGAGTTCCCCTTTCACAAATATAAAATTGTTATATGACGCGGCACGGCCGCGCCATACAAAACTTGGTATTAGCCAAGTACAACCATGTCGTCGCCAGTGGATACAGTTTGGTTAGCAGAAACGCGTACTTCGGAAACTACAGCATCACGTGGAGCTGCGATTTCGTTTTGCATTTTCATAGCTTCAAGAATCAATAAAGTTTCGCCTCTTTTAACTGCTTGGCCAGCGGATACTGCTACAGATAAGATTTTACCAGGCATTGGAGCTTTTACAGTTTCAGCACCTGCTGGAACTGGAGCTGCTGCTGCAGCTGGAGCTGGTGCTGGTGCAGGAGCTGCTTTAGGAGCTGGAGCTGCTGCTGGAGCTGGAGCTGCTGCAGGAGCTGCGCCTTTTACTTCATTAACTTCTACATCATATGCTGTACCATTTACTGTAACGTTGAATTTTTTCATCTTAAATTCCTCCAAAATGTGTATGTCTACACCAAACTTATAAATATTTTTTACACATATAAATCGGATAATCTCAGTGATTATCTAATTAGGCAATAATCTTATCGATTACCGCGCAAGCGACCTTCCATTTTCCAATTGTAACTAACGATTGGACGGATGTGCGCGATTTGATCAGCGGAATAACCCATTGCCGCTAATGCACCAACGATAACTGCTACTACATCTTGAGATGGAGCTTTACCGTTAGTTGTTGTAGCATTGCTCATTAAAATGCCTCCTAAAATTTTTTAACCTCTACCGCTTAAGCGACCTTCCAAGCGCCATTTAGCACTTGTTGCTGTAGGTCGGATAGATGCAATTTGTTCAGATGAGTACCCCATCGCCACAATGGCACCTACGATAGCTGCTACTACTTCATCCTCATTTTGAGCGGATGCACTTGGTGCAGCAGGAGCTGCTGCTGGAGCTGCAACAGTTGTTTCAGTTTTAGGTACTTCTTTTTTTTTCTTAGTTGGATCGATTAAATGTACGATTTCCATAAGAACACCGAGAAGAATCAACACAACAAACACAACTGTCATATTAATCGCCATAATTAGCCAAGGATTGGTAGTAACTGCTTGTCCTTCCATAATCATTCCCCTTTCTAAAAAAGTAGTAAAGAAAGGTATCTCCCAAATTCGATGATATGTTTACCGAATCGAATTATAATGGAATATTACCATGTTTCTTTGGAGCACGGTTTTCACGTTTGCTTGCAAGCATTGCCAAAGCGTTAATAACTGCTGGACGAGTTTGTTTTGGTTCGATAACTACGTCTACGAAACCACGTTCTGCAGCTTTGTAAGGAGTTGCGAACTCTTCTACATATTTAGCTGTTTTAGCGTCTTTGTCTTCATCTTTCTTGAAGATGATATTAGCTGCGCCAGCAGGACCCATTACAGCGATTTCGGATGTAGGCCAAGCGTATACTTGGTCAGCGCCCAAATCTTGGGAACACATAGCGAGGTAAGAACCGCCGTATGCTTTACGAGTGATAACAGTAATTTTTGGTACTGTTGCTTCAGAGTAAGCATACAACATTTTAGCACCATGACGAATAATACCGCCCCATTCTTGATTTGTGCCAGGCAAGAAACCAGGAACGTCAACGAAGTTAACGATTGGAATATTGAAAGCATCACAGAAACGGATGAAACGGGAAGATTTGTCAGATGCATTGATGTCCAAACAACCAGCCATTACTTTTGGTTGGTTAGCAATGATACCAACGGATTGACCATCAAAACGAGCGAAGCAAGTGATGATATTTGTAGCATAGAATGGTTGTACTTCATAGTATTCGCCATTATCTACAGTAGCTGCGATAACATCTTTCATGTCGTAAGGCATGTTACTGTTATCAGGCAACAAGCTGTTTAAGCCTTCGTCTTCACGAGTTGGATCGTCACCAGTATCTACTAATGGAGCATCTTCCATGTTGTTGGATGGCAAGAAGCCCAATAAGTAGCGGATTTGAGCGATACAATCATCTTCGTTTTCAGCAGCAAAGTGAGCTACACCGGAAACGGAGTTGTGAGCCATTGCACCACCAAGATCTTCAGCTGTTACTTCTTCACCAGTTACAGATTTGATAACTGCAGGACCAGTGATGAACATTTGAGATGTGTGTTTAACCATGTAGATGAAGTCAGTCAATGCTGGAGAATATACAGCACCACCTGCGCATGGACCCATGATTACGGAAATTTGTGGAATAACGCCAGATGCATTTGTATTTTCAAAGAAAATTTTACCGTAACCTGCAAGGGCATCTACTGCTTCTTGAATACGAGCACCGCCGGAGTCGTTGATACCAACGATAGGCGCACCCATTTTCATTGCTAAACGTTGTACTTTAACGATTTTAGCGGCATGCATTTCACCAAGAGAACCACCTTCTACAGTAAAGTCTTGTGCGAATGCGTACACTAAACGACCGTCGATAGTACCATAACCAGTTACTACACCTTCGCCTGGTAATTCTTTCTTTTCTTGACCGAAGTTAACACAACGATGTTTAACAAATTGATCAAGTTCAACGAAAGAATTATCATCGAACAATTTAGCCAAACGTTCGCGAGCAGTCATTTTGCCTTGAGCATGTTGTTTCTCAACGCGTTTTTCACCACCAGCAGCTTTAACTTTAGCTAGTTTCTCGTGCAATAACTCGATTTTTTCCTGCACTGTTGCCATTATAGCACCTCCAAATAAAACTTGTTACAGTATCATTTTATTTCATTAATAATTAAAGTTCAAGCATAATACATATTTAACATATAACTTGAATTTATATGTATATGTATCTCTATAACTCATACATAATGATGTGAATTGGACACTGTATTATTTCATACGTTGACATAATTCAAGCAATACGCCGCCAGTTGCTTTTGGATGTAAGAAAGCAATTGCGGAACCGCCTGCACCATAACGAGGTTTTTCGTCAATCATACGAACGCCTTTAGCCATCAAATCAGCAATAGCATTTTCAATATTATCAACGCGCAATGCAACGTGTTGGATACCATCACGACCGCCGTTTTTCTCGATGAATTTACCGATAGGACCATCTGGAGTTGTAGTTTCTAAGAATTCAAGTTCAGCATCGCCACATGGGAAGAAGGATACTTTTACTTTTTGTTCTTCTACGATTTCATCTTCAGGAAGATGTTCAATACCCAATGCATTTTTGTAGAATTCTTTAGTTGCTGCTAAATCATTAACACCAATACCGATGTGATCCACTTGTAATACTTTAAAAGCCATTTCGATTATCTCCTTTTCAAGGCTAAATCTCTAATGCTATGTAGTCGCCGTCTACTTTAGCACGCTTGTCATTACGCCGTTAACAACTGTGTATGGATCGCTTTCGCGTTCATTAACAGCTGCCACTTGGCTATTGAATTCGTCGCTAGTAATGATTTTTTCAGCTACATAACGACCAATTTGTTCATTAATCATTGCGATGATTTCATCACGAGTACGTTCTGCCCGACGAGATTCCAATTCACCAGAATCTTCAAGATACTCAAAATGTTCATCTAAAGCGTCGATGAGTTCATCTACGCCTTGGTCTTTACTAGCAATTGTGCGCTTAATTGGTGGGCGCCATTTCACTTCACGAGAGTCAAGGTCAAGCATCATTTCAATTTCTACATTCAAACGATCGCAACCATCTCGGTCAGCTTTATTGATAGCAAATACATCGCCGATTTCAAGAATACCCGCTTTGATAGCTTGGATATCATCACCGAGACCAGGAACAAGTACAACTAGTGTAGTATCTGCATTTTTTACGATATCTACTTCAGATTGACCTACCCCTACAGTTTCAATGATAACTAAATCCATGCCAAAGGCATCCATAAGTTTTACAACGTCTGCAGTCTTTTTGGATAAACCACCAAGACTACCACGCGTGCCCATGCTTCGAATGAAAACATTTTCGTTTAATGTTAAGTCGTTCATTCGAATACGGTCCCCCAAGATAGCACCACCAGAGAATGGGCTAGTTGGGTCGATGGCAACGATGCCGATTTTTTTACCTTGATCTAGATAATGTTTAACAACTTTATCTGTCAATGTACTTTTACCAGCACCAGGGGCCCCTGTAATACCGAGAATACGTGCATTCCCTGTTTTAGGGTAAATAGCCTTCATAATATCAATGGCATTTTCATACTCGTTTTCTACAGCTGTGATGGACCGTGCTAAGGCTAGTCGAGAACCTTCAAAAAGGCCTTTAACTAAATCCATTCGCTTCACCACCTATCTTTGAATATGGGAATAGAGGGATTCATCTATTCTAAATGAGTCCCTCTCACCCATGCATTAATTATTTAACGTTTTCGTTGATGAAGTTAACGATATCGCCAGTTGGTGTACCAGGTGTGAATACAGCAGCTACGCCAGCTTCTTTCAAGCCAGGGATATCAGCGTCAGGAATAACGCCACCGCCGATTACAAGTACATCACCCATACCTTTTTCTTTCAAAAGTTCAACAATTTTAGGGAACAATGTGTTGTGAGCACCGGAAAGAAGGGATAATGCAACTACATTAACGTCTTCAGAAAGAGCTGCTTCAACGATTTGTTCTGGAGTTTGACGAAGACCTGTGTAGATTACTTCGAAACCAGCATCGCGAAGAGCGCGTGCTACTACTTTTGCACCACGGTCATGACCATCAAGACCTGGTTTTGCTACGATTACTCTAATACGTTTTTCTGCCATGATTTATTACCTCCGAAATTAGCCGATATTATAATGTGGAATGAGCTTCGTATTCACCGAATACTTCGCGCAATACATTACAAATTTCACCCAAAGTAGCATATGTTTTAACTGCTTCAAGAATTAATGGCATCAAGTTAACGTTTTCGTCAGCTGCGCCAACTTTAAGAGCTGCCAATGCTGCATCAACTGCTGCTTGATCGCGGTTAGCGCGAACTGCTTGAGTTTTCTTGGATTGGTTAACACCTACGGAAGCGTCTACGCGAAGCAAGTCTTTTGGAGCTTCTTCTTCAACTTGGAATTTGTTTACGCCAACGATTGTGCGTAAGCCAGATTCAACTTCCATTTGCCATTTGTAAGCGGATTCTTGAATTTCTTTTTGGATGTAGCCTTTTTCGATTGCTACTACAGCGCCGCCCATTTCATCAATTTTCTTGATGTATTCCATAGCTTCGTCATAGATAGCGTTAGTCATAGCTTCTACATAGTAGGAACCGCCCAATGGGTCAACTACGTCAGCCAAACCAGATTCGTAAGCCACGATTTGTTGAGTACGAAGAGCTACTTGTACAGATGCTTCTGTAGGAAGAGCCAAAGCTTCGTCACGAGAGTTTGTATGTAAGGATTGAGTACCGCCCATTACAGCAGCTGCAGTTTGAAGAGCAACACGAACGATGTTGTTGTCAACTTGTTGTGCAGTCAACATGGAACCAGCTGTTTGAGTATGTACACGAAGCATCATGGATTTTGGTTTTTTAGCACCAAAACGTTCTTTCATGATAGTTGCCCATAAGCGACGGGATGCGCGGAATTTAGCAACTTCTTCAAGTACGTTGTTATGAGCATTCCAGAAGAAGGAAAGACGACCAGCGAAGGAGTCAACGTCAAGACCAGCTTTCAAAGCTGCTTCTACGTACGCGATACCATCTGCAATTGTGAATGCGATTTCTTGCGCTGCTGTGGAACCTGCTTCACGGATGTGGTAACCGGAGATAGAAATTGTATTCCATTTTGGAACGTATTGAGAACAATATTCGAAGATATTAGTGATCAAACGCATGGAAGGTTTTGGAGGGAAAATGTAAGTACCGCGAGCTGCATACTCTTTCAAAATATCATTTTGAATTGTACCCATCAATTCAGTGGAAGGTACACCTTGTTTTTCAGCTACTGCGATATACATTGCCAACAAAACGGACGCTGGAGCGTTGATTGTCATGGATGTGGATACTTTGCCAAGGTCGATGCCGTCGAACAAGATTTCCATATCTTTCAAGGAGTCGATCGCAACACCTACTTTACCAACTTCGCCTTCAGCCATAACGTCATCAGAGTCATAACCGATTTGTGTAGGCAAGTCGAATGCACAGGAAAGACCAGTTGCACCGGACTCGATTAGGTAACGGTAACGTTTGTTGGATTCTTCAGCAGTTGCGAAACCTGCGTACATACGCATTGTCCAGAAACGGCCACGGTACATAGTAGGTTGTACACCACGAGTATAAGGGAATTCGCCAGGCATCCCCAAATCGCGTTCATAGTCGAAACCTTCGATATCAACTGGTGTATACACACGGTTGTATTTCAAGTTTTGACGTTCTGGAGTTTTTGCACTTCTTTCGTCACAAAGTTTGTTATACTCAGCAATTTGGGCTTTTAAGTTTTCGTAAGCCATGTTTTCATCATCCTCCTAAAAAAACAGGTTATTTTTTCATGCTTCCAGTTTCTGTGAAGCGTTTATGCCAAGAAAGAGCTTCGTCAAGCAACATAGGTGTATGGGCATTCTTTGTTGCTTCTAATGCTTTTTCTAGGTATTCAGTTAACATTGGTTTGTAGTCTGGGTGAGCACATTTTTCAATGATCAAACGAGCTCTTTCCACTGGGCTCAAACCACGGCAGTCAGCCACACCTTGTTCTGTACAGAAAATCATAGTGTCATGTTCTGTATGATCTACGTGAGATACATAAGGAACGATGGAACTGATATCACCGTTTTTAGCAACGGAGTTAGTACAGAAGATTGTGAGGTATGCGCTACGAGCGAAGTCGCCGGAGCCGCCAACACCGTTCATCATTTTGCTACCCATAATATGAGTAGAGTTTACATTGCCAAAAATATCAAATTCAATTGCAGTATTCATGGCAATAACGCCAAGGCGTCTTGCGATACCAGGGTTGTTGGAAATTTCTTGAGGGCGAAGAATAATTTTTTTACGGTATTCATCGATATTGTCATAGAAACGTTTCAACCCGTCTGGAGAAGGACTCAATGCAGTACCGGAACATACAGTTACTTTATCTGCATCGATAAGGTCAAACATACCATCTTGAATAACTTCTGTGAAGATAGACAAGTTAGTGAATGGACCTTTAGCAAGACCACTGATTACAGCGTTTGCTACGGAACCTACACCAGATTGCAATGGAAGCAAGTTTTCTGGCAAGCGACCACCTTTGATTTCTTCTTGGAAGAATTCAATTAAGTGTTGGCTCATTGCTTTTGCATCATCATCGATAGGAGCTAGAGGTCTAGTTGTATCAGGGATGTCGCAAGGAACGATAGCCACGATTTTTGCAGGATCGCAAGGAATTGCGTCAGTACCAATGCGATCACCAGCAGTTTCCAATGGAATTGGTTTACGGAATGGTGGATCGAGTGGTTCGTAAATATCATGCATGCCTACCAAAGATAATGGTTGGGATACGTTAACTTCTACGATAACTTTTTTTGCCTTGTTCACAAATGTTGGAGAGTTACCAACAGATGTTGTAGGAACAATGGAACCATCTTCGTTAATTTGTACAGCTTCGATAATTGCTACATCTAAATCGCCAAAGAAGCCATAACGAACGTTTTGTGCCATCAAGCTTAAATGCATGTCGATATAATTAATTTTACCGCCATTTAAAGCTTTACGAGTGTCATTGTTAGTTTGATATGGGAAACGACGATTAATACCGTTAACGCGAGTTAACGCACCGTCAGCTTCATCACCTACGGAAGCACCTGTCCACAAATCGATTTTGAATGGTTCTTTTTCCATTCTTTCTGCCAATGCCAATGGCACAGCTTTTGCATAACCAGATGGAGTAAAGCCGGAAATACCAACTTTATCGTTAGGGTTAATCAAAAGAGCTGCTTCAGAAGCAGTGACAATTTTACCTTGGAGGGCCGCACTTTTTACGCGGTCTTTGATGTCTATCACCATTACCATCTCCTTTAAGAGTAACATTGTATAAACGACAGTTTGATCTCTTGGTCGTTCCTTAAACCGACTTCATCGTAGTCCAGAACCAATGTATTGTCAACTTATATGACTAAAATGTATTTTTTTATACACTTCACTAGTGCATTATGACTAAAACGCATAGATTTTCATATTTTCACATAAGTTTTATTCACATCGTTATAACTCACAGGAATTATCGATTTAGTAGTATATATTGATGTTTTTCGGTTAAATCGAACTATCTCTATACAACATATAGAACCTTTTCAATATAAAAACAACATCTTAAACACAAGAAATGAACCACACACCTCCCTATAAAAATACAATGATATGCAAAAAACCGGCTTTCAAATGCTAACGATAATGTTCAATTATGTCTAACATTAGAAAACCGGTTAATAATACTTATACTTTACCCTACCAAGGTATGTATTAATTATACCATATTATGAAATTATATAGCTACCATAAAATATACTAATTATACACAATATAACTATTATATATGGTCACTCGTTGAAAGTTGTACTTTCACAAAGGCCCCCACCCAGCCTAGCAATTGCCAAAATACAATTGTCACTTGATGGCTATAGAGCTCAAAGTCAGATAAACCACTAACGAGAACAGCTACAGCTAAGGCACCTACACCTATTTGCGCTGCTTGTCTGAATAGATCCCCTTTTAATCGTATAGATGTAATAACATGACCTACGATAACTGCGAGGAATGATAACAACCCAGGGATACCTATTTCGGCTAAAATATTCAAATATAAATTGTGGGCATGATACATTAATATATTAGGCCCTTGAATATAATAGTTATACTCAGGGTAGACTAAGTAGAATGTATTCCAGCCAATACCAAAGATAGGATTTTCTCGTATGATATATGTCGTGCTATCCCACAATGCCCACCGAAGATCTGCTGACGTATCGTGACCTTGGAATATAGACCAAAGTCGTGACGCAATCTCACCTTCATAGAAGTACAGAATAATTGGTACTGCTAGCAAGGATAGGAATAGACGCCGTTCTACAAAGATAGCCCAATAGAGAATCATAGCGGCAAAGCTAATCCAAATACCACGAGAATAGGTTAAGAGCATCGTTAAGAATAAAACGATACCTATGATAAGCATCGTCACCACGTCACGGGTGCGATTTTCTTTCATATAAACGAGAATATAACTAATGCATACGCTTAACACCATCAACAAATAAGCCCCTAACAAGTTAGGATTTTGTAATGTTGATGCCATGCGGCGCATCAATTTCGGAAACTGTGCAGCATCTACCCATTCTTTTATATGTATATTAGGAACAAATAGATACTGATAGGCCCCTATAACACAGACAAGAACTGCGGTGCCTAAAAAAGCACGTAGAAAATAGTTCCATTGTTTAGGCGTTTGAATATAGGTACGCACTAAGTAGTACATCCCACCACCTGCTAAAATTTGATAGAACCAACTCTGAATAGACCAGTCCCAGTTTGGTGACATGAGCGATGATAAACCAGTCCAGATAACAAAGATCATCACGGACCAAGATAGATATCCGGTAGGTAAGCTCAAAGACTTACTAGATATTAAATCATATAGCGCCAGTCCTATAGCCAACCAAAGGAGTACATCCCCTACCATCGGTTGCAACGGCATAGCCACTACAACACCGTAAATTAGCCGTTCAATATAAAAGGTCAGTCGCTTCTGATTAGGAATAAGTGAGAGTTCCATAATCTCACCTTAGTGACTCATCTCATGGTTAAACCACTGACGAGCATCCCCTAGAATATATAACGAACCGCATACGGCAATAATATCACCAGTCTTAGTATGCTTATAGGCCAATGCTAAAGCCTCCTCAACAGAGTCAGCAGTTTGAGCCGTCGCCTTTGGTACAGTGCGTCGAATGACCTCAACTAAAGCTTCAGGTACTTCCGTTCTATCTGTTGGAGCCGGTACAACTAAAACTGTATCCCCTGCTTTAACAACCTCACGAATGATAGCCTCTTGGTTCTTATCTTTAAGAATGGCCATAACAATTGTTTTTGGAGTATCTTTATACAATTCATCATAAGTCATACCGAAAGATTCAGCCCCTGCCGCATTATGGGCACCATCAAAGATAAAGGTGCGATCTAGACCGCGTTTAACTTCGAAACGACCAGCCCACGTAGTACGCGCAAAACCTTCGCGCATTGTTTCTTCACTAATACTCTTATCGTCTTGCATCAATAGGCGCACAGCCATTAACGCACAAGCGAGGTTTACAGATTGGTGAATACCTGCCATCGTCGTAAAGAGCATAGCAGGCGCTGCATCATTAGTACTGACCGTAATCATTTGACCACCCGTTACAGCACTTCGACTATCGATGCCAAAATCTTTATTGAAAGCATACAGCTTAGCATTCTTTTCTTTGGCTACGTCCTCAATAATACTGAGAGGCGTACCTTGTGCAGCTGTTACGATAGGTACTTTAGATTTAATGATACCCGCCTTATGACGTGCAATTTCCTCAACAGTATCACCACAGTACGCTTGATGATCCATAGATACATTAGTAATAACAGATACGTTAGGAGTAACGATATTAGTAGAGTCTAGCAATCCACCTAAACCAACTTCTACTACTGCATAATCTACGCCTTGTTCTTTAAAGAACAATAATGCGGCTGCCGTCAACATTTCAAATTGCGTCGGTGCCTCTACTCCATTACTGATGATAGTATCTACTGCTGCTTTTACACGATTGATTAATTCACCGAAGGCTTCCTCTGTAATATTTCCATCATTAATTTGAATTCGCTCCGTATAGGATTGAAGGTGAGGCGATGTAAATCGCCCCACCCGTAATCCACTTGTAAACAGTGCGTAGGAAATATATGAGGTAACCGAGCCCTTACCATTCGTACCCGTCACATGAACAATTTTATAGTCCTCTTGCGGATTCCCAAGGGCTTCCATAAGACCTGTAATTCGTTCAAGGCCAGGCTTAATACCGAATGAGGATGCCTGTTCTAAATAGGCTAAGGCCTCTTGATATGTCATATAAACCTCCTATTATAAGGTTTCAAGGAACGCTTCACGTTCCAATAACGCTTGTTGTTTTTGTTTATATTCTTCTAACTTTTCTTTTTCTTTCGCTACTACAGCTTCAGGAGCTTTTGCAAGGAATCCTTGGTTGGACAATTTACCTTCCAAACGGGAAATTTCTTTTTCCATTTGAATTTTTTCCTTTGCAATACGCTCTTTTTCTTTCTCACCGTCGATTAAGTCTTTAAGCAAGAGATATACTTCCATACCATTTACAACTGTTACGGTCGCATTTTCTGGTTTAGCGTCGTTGGCATCGAGGATCGTTACCTTCTCAGCCCAAGCCAATGTTACGAAGTAATCGCTATGGTCTGCTACAGTTTGAGCTAATGCAGCATCTGTAGGCGCCACGATAACCTCAGCTTTTTTACCTAACGGCACGTTCATTTCAGCACGCATGTTACGAATGCCTTTAATAGCATCCATCATCACTTCCATTTGACGAGCTGCGCCGTCAAGATTGTCGAAGCTCAATGCTTCTGGCCATTTAGTAACTACGATGCTATCCCCTTCATGAGGCAAGTGTTGCCAAATATGTTCTGTTACGAACGGCATGAACGGATGTAACAATTCAAGCATGTGACGCAAGATGGTTACGAGCAAGTATTGAACTGTACGACGATCGCGTTCATTGCTTTCACTATACAAACGAGGTTTCGCCAATTCAATATACCAGTCACAGTACGTATTCCAAATGAAGTCATATACAGAACTTGCCGCTTCACCTAATTCAAATTTATCGAGGTTAGATGTTACGCTTTGTACTGTTTCATTGTATTTTTGAATAATCCATTGATCAGCTAATGTTAAATCATCTGCAGTTGGAACGAAGCTTTCATCATAATTCGTAAGATTCATCAATACGAATTTAGAAGCATTCCAAATCTTGTTAGCAAAGTTACGGTTCGCTTCCACACGCTCCATGTAGAAACGCATGTCATTACCAGGTGTATTGCCTGTTACAAGAGTGAAACGCAATGCATCGGCACCAAATTGGTCAATAACATCGAGTGGATTAATACCATTTCCTAAGGATTTACTCATCTTACGACCTTGGCTATCGCGAACAAGACCGTGGATGAATACGTGTTTGAACGGAATTTCATCTTCGAATTCAAGAGCCATGAAGATCATACGCGCTACCCAGAAGAAGATAATATCGTAACCAGTTACGAGAACACTTGTTGGGTACCATTGTTTAAGCTCTGGAGTTTGGTCAGGCCAGCCCATCGTAGCAAATGGCCACAAGCCAGAGCTGAACCATGTATCAAGAACGTCCGGATCTTGTGTTACATGACCGTGACAATGAGGACATTCCGTAATGTCTTCACGACTTACGATAGTTTCACCGCAGTCATCACAGTACCATGCAGGAATGCGATGGCCCCACCATAATTGACGAGAAATCGTCCAGTCGCGGATATTTTCAAGCCAGTTTACATATGTTTTAGTGAAGCGTTCAGGCACAAACTCTACTTCATGGTCTTTAACAACTTTAAGAGCTGGCTCTGCCAACGGTTTCATATCTACGAACCATTGTTTAGATACCATTGGTTCGATAATTGTATTACAACGGGAGCAATGACCTACCGCATGGTCATGGTCATCAATTTTTTCAAGCAAGCCTAACTCTTGAAGTTCAGCTACTACTTGTTTACGCGCTTGTTCACGAGGCAAGCCATTAAACTTACCTGCCCCTTCATTCATTGTCGCATCATTGTTCATAACAACGATAGATTCTAAATCGTGGCGTTGGCCCATTTCAAAGTCATTAGGGTCATGAGCAGGCGTAATTTTTACACAACCTGTACCGAAGCTTGCATCTACATAGTCATCGGCAATTACAGGAATCTCACGGTTAACGAATGGTAATACCAAAGTTTTACCGATAAGGTCTTTATAACGATCATCTTCAGGGTTTACCGCTACAGCCACATCACCAAACATGGTTTCTGGACGTGTGGTAGCTACTACCACGAAGCGATTATCTTCACCTTTTACAGGATATTTAATATGCCATAAATGGCCGTGTTCATCTTCATGTTCAACTTCTACATCAGATAAAGCTGTGGCGCAACGAGGGCACCAGTTGATAATGCGCTCACCGCGATAGATCAAACCTTTTTCATAAAGCTTTACGAATACTTCACGCACTGCATGATAGTAACCATCATCCAATGTAAAGCGTTCGCGAGTCCAGTCACAAGATGCGCCAAGGCTACGGATTTGTTTAACGATAGTATCACCGTATTCTTTTTTCCATTCCCATACGCGTTCTACGAACTTCTCACGACCTAAATCATAGCGAGATTTGCCCTCTTCTTTAGCGAGCATTTCTCTTCTACTTTGATTTGAGTAGCAATACCAGCGTGGTCAGTACCAGGCATCCACAATACATTGTAACCTTGCATGCGTTTAAAACGGATGAGGATATCTTGCAACGTATTATCTAGCGCATGGCCCATGTGAAGCATACCAGTTACATTAGGAGGCGGCAAGACGATACTAAATGGCTCTTTATTAGTGTCTACTTCTTCGTGAAAGTATCCTTGATTTTCCCAATAAGAATACCATTTCCCTTCTATTTCACCGGGATTATAAGTGGTTAAATTTTCGTAGGTTTTCATCGTTCCTCCTAAAAATACTCCTTAGCGCTTCATAATCTTAGCCAATACAAATAGGCTCGTTTCATATAGCAATATCATAGGTAATGCAATCATCGTTTGAGAGAACATATCCGGTGTTGGTGAAATGACAGCACCTATGATAAAGGATATAAGAATAAATATCTTTCGTTTCGTTTTTAAAAAACGTGATGTTATTAAGTTGAAATATCCCAAGATGATTAAAATCAACGGCAATTCAAAGATAAATCCAAAAGGCAGTACAAAGGACAACACAAAATCCATATACTGACCAATGGAAAACAGCGGTTGTAATTCATCGGTAGCAAAGCCCATGAAGAACTTCACGGCCGCCGGCAATACAAGAAAATAAGAAAATACAATGCCAATTCCGAATAAACCAATCGCTTCCGGTTAGTTACAGTTGGTCAACTTTTTTTCTCGCTCTGTTTGGGCAGGCTTTACAAAGAGCCAAATCTGATGCAGTATAATAGGCGCTGCTATAATGAGCCCCCCTACTATAGATACTTTCATATATGTAAAGAAAGCTTCAGTAGGTTTCATATAATAGAGCTTGCCCGCAGGCTTGAGGAGTATTTCTAATAATACATCTACATAATAGTAAGAAATACAGGTCCCCACAATAATGGCCACCGCCATCAGAATAAGCCGTTTTCTCAATTCAGATAGATGTCCTACAAGGGATAGCTCCCGAGCTTCATCCATCATTTTCTGTTCCATTTCAGTATAAAGAGGTTCATTCTCTGGGTCCTCAGGAACTTGTAAATTTGCCACCTTATACCGTTCTTGCTCTGCTTTTTGCTCTGCTTCACGCCGTTTTTGACGAACTACACTATCAAAAGAAGGTTTTTTTATGGGATATTCGAAATCCTGTTTTGGTTCGAACGGCTCCATATTATACCTTTCTATCAGCTAGATTTTCTACAGCCATCACAAGGAATTCCTTCCCTGGAAAATCACGTATAGCTTCAAGAGCAGCAAAAGCATCTTTACAATATTTATCAGCTAACGCTAATGTATTGTCGATACCGCCTTGAGCGATAACGTAATCGATAATATCTTGCTCATTACCGCCATTATTCAAGGCTTTAATATCTGCAAGCAATCTATCTTTATTGTCATCATTTACGATACTTAATAAAGGATAGGTCAATAAACCTTCACGTAGGTCATTCCCCACAGGTTTACCTGTAGTTTCAGTCGTTTCACGATAGTCCATGATATCATCTGTAATTTGGAATGCCATACCTAAAGCGTGACCGTATTTTTTCAACTCAACGATTTCAGACTCACTCCAGCCCCCTAAGAGACCACCAAGCTCCATGCAACCTTCCATGAAGTCCGCTGTTTTCTTTTGAGTCTTAGTCATATAGCGCTCAATCCCTTGATCGATACGATATACGTCTTCCATCTGCATGAACTCGCCTTCAACGAGACATGTAATGATATGAGAGAAAATTTGTAAATACTTCATATCGGGCATTTCAGATACGATCTGGAATGCTTTGGCAAACAAGTAATCCCCACTAAGAATGGCGACTTTATTGCCTTTGTGCATATGAATTGTATCTTCACCGCGACGAATCTCAGCTTGATCTAATACATCATCGTGAATCAGTGTTGCTAAATGAAGCATTTCTACGGCTTCTGCAATTCTAATGCGCTGACGTTCTACAGATGTGCCTGCATTGGCAATCAGTAAACATAATTGAGCGCGTAAACGCTTGCCACCAGCCGCTGATAATGGTCGAATCAGTGCATTAAAGTCTTCTGCACCGGTATTAAAAGATGATGCAAGAGATTCTTCAACGCCCTCTAAATCTAGAGCAATGCGTTCCATAATCTCTAACTCATTGGTTTGACTCATGCTTCATCTCCTACTAGAACTGTATTGATGCGTTGTTGTAAAAGCTCACGACCTGTATGTTTTAAGGAGCTATATAAAATAGGCGGTGTATCCGTTGGATACATTTCCTTAATTTTAGCCAAGTTCGCAGACTTTTCTTTAGCTGTTAGCTTGTCAGCTTTAGTAACTACAATTTGTAGTGGCACACCAGCCTCAACAAGCCAGTCATAGGCCACCTTATCAATAGGCATCTCTGGATGACGACCATCGATAAGTAAGCACAACAACATCAATCGTTCAGAATGTAAAATATAATCGGCAATAAAGGAAGACCACAAATTGCGGTTTCCTTTATTTGTCTTTGCAAAACCATACCCAGGAAGGTCTACGAGGAACCAATTATATCTGCGTTCCTCTGTTTCAGAAATATCCTCTTTTGACTCAATGTCAAAATAGTTTATCGTCTTTGTCTTACCTGGCTGGCCACTAACGAGGGCTAACCCACGATAATTACACAACGAGTTAATCAACGAAGATTTGCCCACATTAGAGCGTCCTAGGAAAGCGATTTCCACAGTATCCCCTTCAGGATATTGATCCGCCTTCACACAGGAGGTATTATATTTTGCGGCTATAATACGAGGCCCCTTCGGTTCTTTTCGCGTATATTGTGGTTTTGGCCCCATTTGTTTAGTGGATTTTTTCTTTTTTTGCATTACACAAGTGCCTTTGCTAATACTTCATCCATTGTCTTAACTGGCGTAATAATGAGTCCTTCTTTTACAATGTCAGGTAATTCTGCAATATCCTTTTCATTGCCTTTTGGAATCAATACCTCTTTAATGCCATGAGACAAGGCTGCTAATAATTTCTCTTTTAAACCGCCTATTGGCAATACGCGGCCACGCAATGTAATTTCACCAGTCATGGCAATATCAGAACGAACCTTGCGGTTTGTCAAAATAGATACCATAGCCAATGTCATTGTAATACCTGCAGAAGGACCATCTTTAGGCGTTGCCCCTTCTGGCAAGTGAACGTGAATATCTAGTTTCTTATAGAAATCTTCTTCAATTTTTAATGCTTTTGCATTGTGGCGAATGTAACTCATAGCTGCTTGGCCAGATTCTTGCATAACCTTGCCGAGGCTGCCAGTTAATGCCAATTTACCGGTACCATTCATAGTCGTAGCTTCACAAGGTAATACTACGCCACCAACAGAAGTCCAAGCTAAGCCATTTACATAGCCAACTTGCGGTTTCTTTTCCCGTTCTTGATCAACGAAAATCGGAGCACCTAAGAACTCATGAAGATTCTTAGTCGTTACTTTTGGTGCATCGCCACCTTCTTCGACTACTTTGAAAGCAATTTTACGGCAAATCTTAGCAATTGTTTTTTCTAAGGTACGAACACCCGCTTCGCGAGTATATTCGGAAATTACTTTTCTCAACACAGCATCAGATAATTTAACCTTGTAGTCTTCAAGGCCATTTTTCTTAATTTGCTTAGGAGTTAAGTAACGCTTAGCGATTTCTAGTTTCTCTTCTTCCATATAACTGGACAATTCAATGATTTCCATACGGTCTAACAAAGGACCAGGAATATTGGATGCTACGTTAGCCGTAGTAATCCAGAATACTTCGGAGAAGTCGAACGGTACTTCGATGAAGTGATCGCTAAATGTACTATTTTGTTCAGGATCCAACACCTCTAACAATGCAGAGGATGGATCACCTTTATAATCAGATGCGAGTTTATCAATTTCATCCAGTAAGAATACAGGATTCTTAGTACCTACATTCTTTAGACCTTGGATCATGCGACCCGGCAATGCGCCAATATACGTACGACGATGACCGCGGATTTCAGCTTCATCGCGAACACCACCCAAGGATGCACGGATAAACTTACGATTCATCGATTTAGCAATAGATGTGGCCAAGGATGTTTTACCAACCCCTGGTGGGCCAACTAAGCAGAGAATGGAACCACTATTTTTACCAGTTAACTTACGAACAGCTAAGAATTCAAGGATGCGTTTTTTTACCTTTTCAAGGCCATAATGGTCAGCATCAAGCATCGCATGAGCTTCCTTGATGTCTAAGCGGTCTTCAGTTAATTCATTCCACGGTAACGCCAATACCCAATCTAGGTAATTGCGCAAAATTGTTGCTTCTGGCATCAATTGTGGCATGCGGCTATAACGAGAAATTTCTTTATCAATACGCGTATGTACATCTTCACTTAAGTTAAGCGCTTTCAATTTGACGCGTAATTCTTCTGCTTCTTCCTCTGGATCACCTTTGTCACCCAATTCATCGTGGATAACTCGAATTTTTTCGCGCAAGAAATATTCTTTTTGCGCTTTTTCCATGGATTGTCGCACTTGGTTATTAATGGAATTTTCCAAATCAGAGATTTGTAGCTCCATATTTAAGATGCCTACAATCATATTTAGACGACGAGCTACAGATAATTCCTCTAGTAACTCTTGGCGTTTTAAATTATTGATCGGCAACAAGAATGCAACTTGATCAGCTAATTCACATGGATCACGCAATTCCATAACGCGCGTTACCCCTTCATCTGTAACAGATTTAGCTTCTTCTGCCCATTCACCGAATTTAGACTGTACAAGACGACGGTAAGCTTCTAGCTCTACATCGTCTTCGAACTCAGAGGCTACGCGTTCGTAGTCCCCTACATAGTACGGATCCATACTTGTAATATTCATTACGCGAATACGTGTAATGCCCTCTACAAGAACACGTACAATACCACCTGGTAAGCGTAACATTTGCTTGATTTTTACTAATGTACCCATTTGGGCTAAATCATGAACGGTCGGTGCATCAACAGCATCATCCTTTTGGGTCACAACTGCTAAAATGCGATCCTCGTTCATCGCGGCCTCTACCGCTTTAATGGATTTGTCTCGACCGATATCGAGGTGAATCACGATATTTGGGTATACAACCATGCCTCTAAGAGGTACGGTAGGGATCCCAATTTCGAGTAAATTCATACTTCCTCCAGGTATTTATATTATGAAAAGAAACTCATTCCTACACAGAAATGAGTTTCTTCGAATTACGATTTCAACTGGATGTCTTGGTCTGCCTCATTTTTGAGTATAGGTTCACCTGTGCTCAGCACGGATTCACGATTCACGATGCACTTAGTTACTTCCGGCATGGAAGGAACTTCGAACATAACGCGTTTCATCACCTTTTCAATGATAGCACGCAAACCACGAGCACCTGTTTTTCGCTGTAATGCTTCATCAGCGATTTCTTCTAATGCATCTTCAGTGAAAGTTAACTCTACACCATCAAGGGATAGAATTTTTTCATATTGTTTTGTTAATGCATTTTTAGGCTTTGTCAAAATTTGGATTAATGCATCTCTGTCCAATTGGTCTAATGTTACCATCACAGGTAAACGGCCAATGAACTCAGGAATCAAACCAAACTTCAATAAATCTTCAGGTACAACATCTTTTAAGATAGCCGATACATTACGTTCTTCTTTACGTTGCACGTCTGCACCAAAACCAAGGGTTTTCTTAGCGGTACGCTTAGTAATAACCCGGTCCATACCATCAAATGCACCACCACAAATAAAGAGAATATTTGTCGTATCGATTTGAAGCATTTCTTGATTTGGATGCTTTCTACCACCTTGAGGTGGAACAGAAGCAACGGTACCTTCTAAGATTTTAAGCAATGCTTGTTGTACACCTTCACCAGACACGTCACGTGTAATGGAAGGATTCTCAGACTTACGAGCAATCTTATCGATTTCATCGATATAGATAATGCCGCGCTCAGCCCGAGCTATATCATAATCTGCAGCTTGGATAATTTTGAGTAAGATATTTTCTACGTCTTCCCCTACATAACCAGCCTCAGTTAAGCTTGTAGCATCTGCAATAGCAAATGGCACTTCTAGCATTTTCGCTAAGGTTTGAGCCAATAGTGTTTTACCACTACCAGTAGGACCAATGAACAATACATTAGCCTTTTGTAATTCTACATCATCTACTACATTATCTGTTTGTAAGCGTTTGTAGTGATTATATACAGCCACAGCTAAAGAGATTTTAGCATCATCTTGACCAATAACATATTCGTCAAGATGAGCCTTAATATCTCTCGGCGTTGGCAATTCTTTTAAGTTGAAGTCATCCGTTTCAACAGCACCCAACTCATCAGCGATGATACGTTCACATACTTCAACGCATTCATCACAAATATACACGTTAGGACCCGCCACTAATTTGCGGACTTCTTCGCTTGTGCGTCCACAAAAACTGCAGCGCATAGTGTCTTTATCTTTTGCCAAGGGGCGCCTCCATTACTTGCTTTCTACAGGTTCTCTAGTGAGCACCTCATCGATTAAGCCGTATTCAACGGCATCCTGAGCACTCATGAAGTTATCGCGATCCGTATCGCGAGCTACTACTTCAATATCTTGTCCACTGCGAGAAGCTAAGATACCATTTAATTCTTCACGCATGCGAAGAATCTCACGGGCATGGATTTCAATTTCAGATGCTTGCCCTTGTACACCACCTAATGGTTGATGAATCATAACGCGTGCATGAGGTAACGCATAACGTTTGCCTTTAGTACCTGCTGTTAAAAGCACAGCACCCATGCTCGCCGCAGAGCCTACACAAATGGTAGACACATCTGGTTTGATATATTGCATCGTATCATAAATAGCCATGCCGGCAGTTACAACACCGCCGGGGCTATTAATGTACAAATGGATATCCTTGTCAGGATCCTCTGCTTCTAGGAATAGCATTTGCGCAATAACCGCATTAGCCACATTATCATCGATAGGACCACCGAGGAAGATAATGCGATCCTTTAATAAGCGAGAGTAAATATCATAGGAACGCTCACCGCGTTCACTTTGTTCAACTACGATTGGTACATACATATATTCACCTTTTCATGTACCTAGTTGAGCAAACTATTATTCAGCTGCTTCAGCGCCTTTTGCATTATCAATAATGAATCGAGCTGCTTTTTTGCGAGCTACAGAGCCTGCCAACATAGCTACACGACCTTCTTTTGCAATAATATCCCAAACTTCTTTAGGATCTGCCCCAAAGTTTTGAGCCATAATGAAGATTTCACGGTTCATGTCGTCAGGAGTTACGTCGATACCTTCAGCAGTTGCGATAGCATCTAATACTAAATCAGCGCGTACGTTTTCAGCTGCGGAATCTTTGTATTCAGAACGTAAATCTTCGATAGTTTTGTTGGAGAATTTTAAGTAGTCATCAAGTTTCAAGCCACGACCTTCCATATTCATAGCCAATTCTTGAATCATTTGTTCTACACGATCTTCGATCATTACTTCTGGGATTTCAACAGTAGCGTTTTTAACAGCTGTTTGAATCAAGTCAGCATTGTAAGTATCAATTGCGCGACGGGAAGCTTCTTCTTCCATTTTAGCGCGAAGATCTTTTTTCAATTCTTCAATAGTTTCGTAAGAGCTTGCTTCTTTTGCGAACTCGTCGTTCAATTCAGGCAATTCTTTACGTTTAATGTCATGGATGTGAGTTTTGAATTCTGCTTCTTTACCAGCAAGTTCTGCTACGAAGTAGTCTTCAGGGAATGTTACTTTTACAGTTACATCATCGCCAGCTTTAGCACCGATCAATTGATCTTCAAAGCCAGGAATGAAGCTACCGGAACCGATTTGTAATGGGTAGGATTTACCTTCACCACCATCGAATGGTTTACCATCAATGGAGCCAGCGAAGTCAATTACTGCAAAGTCGTCTTTTTGAATTGTAGCGCCTTCTTCAGCAACAACCATTTTCGCTTGTTGTTCACGGATGTTGTTCAATTGTTCTTCGATTTGTTCATCAGTTACTGTAGCATCTTGTTTTTCAGCTTCTAAGCCTTTGTAATCGCCAAGTTTAACTTCAGGGCGTTTAGTTACAGTAGCTTTAAAGATTAAATCTTTACCTTCTTCGAATTGTTCGCGTTCGATTTCTGGATCAGATACAGGAACGATATCATTTTCACGAAGAGCAGCAGTGTAGTTTTGGCTAGCCAATACTTCGAATGCTTCTTCCATGATAGCTTCTTTGCCAAAGTTCATTTCCAAAATACGGCGAGGTGCATGGCCTTTACGGAAGCCAGGGATGTTTACTTGACCTGCAATGCGTTTTACAGCTTGTTTAATGCCTTTGTCTACTTCAGCTGCAGGTACTTCAATAGTTAACGTTACTACGTGTTGATCAACATGATTTACAGTTGCTTTCATTTAAAATATGTCCTCCTCGAAGGGCAATACGCCCAAATTTCTGTAGTATATTATGCACTCCTAATAATAACATAAATGCAAGGTCAATGCAATTCTTCTCAATTTACACTAAAAGACCACCCCAAAACGGGTGGTCTTTATACGTTTTACATAATTATGCTAATTAGTTATCTTTAGCGATCAATTTGATGATGTCTCGACGAGATAAGATGCCGACTAAATTGTAATCTTTATCTACAACAGGAACATTTTTCAAATGTTGGTCTAACATAACAGATACAATTTCTTCTACCTCTTTATCTGGTGTAGTCGTAATTACTTCATCAGTCATCAACTCATGAACATGAGATGCCAACAATTTTTTGAACTTTGCATTGTATTCGCCAATGCCATTGTAATAAATACTAGCGCCTAAAACATTTACGTAATGAGGTACATGAGGGCGCACTTTTTTATAAAGTAAATCACCTTCAGAAATAATACCTAATAATTTATTATTGTCATCCACTACGGATACAGCAGTTAAATTGTACTTAACTAATAAATCAGCTACATCAGAAATTGGTGCATCTTTACCAACAGTAACAGGGTATTTATTCATTACTTCTTGAATTTTCATAGTGAATTCCTCCTCACCAAATATATATGGCCTTATTATACTATTCGACATAGCATAATAAAACTCCTTTTTTTGTGAACTGATTATATAAATAATTTATAAGTCTATCCCTAGTGTATAAGTTATAGTAACTATTATTCACTAAACTACTAGAATTAAATTAATAAACTATTAAACTCACCAATGATATGGTTCATTTCGATTAATTTTTGACGCTCGATAGATTTGTTCCACCAATAGTAATCGCACCATTTGGTGAGTAAAGGTCATAGGGCTAAAGGATAATTTAAAATTTACCGACTGGCGCAATGCTTCACTAACACCAAAAGCTCCGCCAATGATAAAAGCCATATCGCTAACGCCATCAACCTCTAGCTTTGCTACA
Organism: uncultured Veillonella sp.; assembly: GCF_963524655.1. Lineage (GTDB taxonomy): Bacteria > Bacillota > Negativicutes > Veillonellales > Veillonellaceae > Veillonella. Next base: position 115,887 of record NZ_CAURHA010000001.1, on the reverse strand, counting down.
GTCTTAGCTAAATCTTCAGAAGACATTGTTTTACCGTACACATCAAGTAAAACCGTATAGGCATTTTTAGGAACTACTTTTAGTAATCGTTCCCCCTCATCATCTACTACTTGCTTACGATCCGCATCACTTGGTTTATCTCCAATTTTACTTTCATTTAGTTCTGTAATCGTAATGCCCCCGTATGGTCGCATTCGTTTTACAAACTCCGCAACGCCATCACGCAAATAAGCATCTTTTAGCTTGCCAATACAAACTACATAAAATCTCATATTTTACCTCTTTACGGATTTCATAGATACAATTTCATTAGGTTGTCCATGTTGCAACTTCATTTCAGGTCCAATGCGAACACCACCATCAACAAGCATTTTTCCAATCGTTTGGGTAACAAGGACCGCGTTATTATTATTCTCAGAACGGTGGGCCAAAATAACTTGCATAAAGTCAGGTCGATTCATCATAAGCAAGGCTTGTGCGGCCATCTCATTACTTAGATGACCTTCATCACTAGCGACCCGTTGTTTCAAAAACGGTTGATATGGACCAAAGCGCAGCATGTGAGGGTCATAATTAGCTTCCAACACTAACAAGGTCGTATCATCCATGCGGCGCAAGATACTATCGGAAATCACACCTGTATCGGTAACGACTGTAACCTTATCTTTTCCTGCAAAAACATTGATCCCAATAGGGTCTGCCGCATCATGACTCACAGCAAAGGGTTCTACAATGAGATTCCCCAATGTTAAACTACCTTTCGTCAGTTCAATTAGTTGATTCTTTGGTACGATTAACTTATTTTGAATCTCACGCCACGTTCCTTGCTTTGTATACACAGGAATATCAAAACGTTTCAACAGTTGCTGTAGCCCAGCTATATGATCACTATGTTCATGACTGATAAATATACCCTCTACCTGTGCCATATCGATATGCAATTCTTTTAACCCATTGACGATTCGTCGACAACTAATGCCTACGTCGTGCAATATGACGGAGTTTCCTTTTTTTATTACTGTACAATTGCCCTTGCTACCACTAGCAATGACATGGATCTCCAACGGTGAGGATTCACTCATCAAAACACTCCATATACTAAATCATAATTTTTTACATATTTTTGTGAAAGTCAGTGACTTAGTTATTCGATATAACTATTGTATTAAGTTATGTACCACTAAACTATCATTACTTGCTTTCAGATAAGTCAGTCAAACGCCTTACAAAGTACGCCATATTAGCTTCGATATCTGGACCTCGACGGAACATATCGCCACCGACGAGGAACATCGTATCATAGCCGTATAACTTAACTAATTCATTGAGACGAGCATCTGTTACACCACCACCTGGTGCTGGGCAAGCGGCTTTCATCAACACCATAGGTTGTTTAATATAATGCGAAATTCTCTTGCATTGCTCCTCTGTGAACGTAAAACGACCACCATAGGAAACAAAGATGGGCATATCGGCTCCAAAGATACGAGGTAATAAGCCTAGTTGTAGATAATCTGCCACACCAGACGTACCAGGGCTTACAAAACCACCAGAGTATGCTGGATGATGAATAATTGGTAGCCCTAGTTTCTCATCGGTAGCCAGTTTATGAAGCCACCCAAAACCTACAAGACCTGACGCCACCATGAGAGCCGTAGCACCAGCCTCTTTAGCAAAATAAGCACGGTCAATTACATCTGTACCATCGCCAGATACATTGGCTGCATATAACGTATGTGTACCATGAATAGCATTCATTTCCTGCACCATGGCAGCACATCGTTTCACTCGATCTTTATATTGAGAAAAAGACTGATTGGAGATGCCATGGTCATCCTTAATCACATCTGCCCCACCGCGTGTATAAGCACCACACATACGAGCTAACTCTTCATTAGCTGTTCCCATAGGTTTTACAACCGCCTGAATCATAGGTCGTGTCGGTGTGTGCACTAAGTCACGAATGCCTTGTAAACCAAACTGAGGCCCAGTAAACACATCATAAAGGGTTGGACATAACGCTACATCTACCACCCAAATATGAGGTTGTAAGGACGAGTTTCCAAAGACAACATTTAAAAATTGTGTCGCTTCTAATGCCGTAGTATCTACAAGATACGAAATACGAGCCACATAGTAACGAGATACATCAATTACAGCATTTGGCATAACGCCAACATTGGCATATGCAGAACCTTGTTCCATAGGCTCAAGACTCTCTAACCGACCAGTGATATTTTCTTTAATATACGAATCAGTAATAAACTCATAAGGGAACTCTATGGTTTGTTCTACTTGAACAGCCCAAGCAATGGCTTTTGCTTCTTCATATGAACCTGCTTCTATTCGATACGTAACTATAAATCGCTCGTCTTTCATAATGCTTCTCCTTTGCAATAATATTATTTAATTATATACCAAAGTAGTACACGATTCCACACAAAAAAGGGCTCACTCTAAAACTAGAGTGAGCCCTTTTAAAAGCGAAAACATGTATATAGATGTTTTACCTATACAAACAAGGTTTCTATTGTGAAAGACAATACATGTAATCGTATGAGAATAAACTCGTCTAACTATATATTATTGATAGAAATGTTTAGGATAGCCTTTGAATCGTGTGAAGTGACGGTATTTACGTGTTGCACGATTAGGTTCGTTAACAGTTTTGTAACCAAAGCCGTTGAATACAACGTTTAGAAGAACGGCAATGATACTACCAGCTGTGATACCAGATTTCAAAAGAATTTGAGCCCAATCTGGGAAATGTGCGTAGAAGTTAGGCGCAGCTAGAGGAATCATGGATACACCAATACTAATCGCTACTAACATCAAGTTGTAGTTACCATCAAAACTAACTTTACCAAGGGAACGGATACCGCTGGCAATGATCATACCAAACATTGCGATACCTGCACCGCCTAAAACGGCATTTGGAATACAAGCTACGATAGCAGCTAATTTAGGGAAAAGACCTAATAAAATAAGAATAACACCAGATGCTGCTACAACAAAGCGGCTCTTAACGCGTGTTACAGCGATAAGACCAACGTTTTGAGCGAACGCTGTGTAAGGGAAGCTGTTAAGAATACCACCGATAAGAGTAGATAAGCCATCAGCACGAAGTACTGCAGCCAACTCTTTTTGACCGATAGGTTTATCAACGATTTCGCCTACTGCAATACTGTCACCAGTTGTTTCAACCATAACTACGAGCATTACAATGATCATAGAAATGCTAGAAGCAACGTCAAAGGTTGGAAGACCAAAGTAGAACGGTGTTACAATGGATACCCATTGAGAACGACCTACTTCGGAGAAGTCAGCAACACCACAAAGCATAGCAAGGGCTGTACCAAGAATAAGACCTACTAAGATTGCTAAATTACCAATAAATCCTTTACCAAATCGATAGGTTATAATAACAATAATAAATGTAGCTACACCAAGAGCAATGTTAAGCGGATCACCAAAGTTTGGACTGCCTGCACCGCCGCCCATCCATTTAACTGCTACTGGCATCAGGTTGATACCAATAATAGTAATGATAGTGCCTGTTACTACAGGTGGGAATAGACGAATCAAACGACTAAAGAATGGAGCCACAAGGAATGTAAAGATACCGGCTACGATAATCGCACCGTAGATAGTTGTAATATCATGCTGCTGACCAATCATAATCATTGGACCTACAGAAGCAAATGTTACACCTTGAATAAGAGGAATACGACCACCGATAGGACCAAAGCCTAATGTTTGAATCAATGTAGCAACACCACATGTGAACAAGTCGGCCGTAATCAAACGAATTAAGTCTTCAATAGGTAAGTTCATCGCTTGTGCGATGATGATTGGTACCGCTACTGCACCTGCGTACATAGCTAGTACGTGCTGTAAGCCATAAGCAAACAATTGCGTCATTGGCAGCATACCATCTACATGGTCGACGCCAGATATAGCTTTACTCATAAGAATCACCTCATATCTTACGTTTTAGTTACTAGTAAAATTATATAGTCATACTATCGTACATGATAGAGTTTAGAGAAATCTCATCGACTTCACGTGGGAACCTTGATGGCTAGGGGCCTTAGGCCCCTACCCATTAAGCAAATATTCTATTTTTTATAACCTGTATGTTGAATCGGCAAAGATCTACGTGGTTCTCCGTCAATACGACGATACGCATTTGCAATAGCTGGTGCAATTGGAATACTGGAAATTTCACCAATACCTTTAGCGCCGTATGCATATTGTTCTGGTGTCCCCTTTTCAATCAAACTTACATGAATTGGCGGACATTGTGTCGCTCTAAGAAGACCTAGAGTGCCGTATTTAGCTGTTACATAGCCATCTTTATAAGGGAAGTCTTCTGTTACAGCAAAGCCCATGCCCATGATAGCGCCGCCTTCAGCTTGACCAGCACAGGATTGTGGGTTAACTACGCGACCTACGTCGTATGCTACATGTAAATCAGCAATTTTATTATCTTCACCAATTGTTGCTACACAAGCACCGTAACCATAGGCAACGTGATTTTTTGGATGTGGTTTATCAGAGTTGAATGGATCTGTTTCACCAAGGAACTCTTCATAAATTTCTACGCCATTCAGTTCTTCTAACGTCTTAGTTTCTAACATTTCTTTCAAGCGAAGACTTGCTTTGCGAGTTGCTTCACCAGTGAATACTGTTTGACGAGATGCAGTAGTTGTACCAGAGTCTGGTGTACGTACTGTGTCAGGGCGCTCTACAAATACTTTGTCAGCTGTCAAACCAGTTGTTTCACAAAGAACTTGAGTAGCCATAGTAGCCATACCTTGACCGATACAAGCTGCGCCAGTACGGATGCGAACTTTACCGTCACGTACTTCTAAGATAACGCGGCCAGTATCAGGTAAACCTACACCGATACCACTGTTTTTCAAACATACTGCAAGACCTGTGCGGTCAGATGCGTAGTATGCATCTTTTACTGCTTCCAAACATTCTGCTAATGCAGTTTCTTCGGAGCAAATTTGGCCATTTGGTAAGGAGTCACCAGGGCGAACAACGTTTTTATAACGGAACTCCCAAGGATCCATACCTACCAATGCAGCTAATTCATCAATATTTTGTTCTTGACCAAAGATAGTTTGTGTTACGCCGAACCCGCGGAATGCACCACCAGGAACAGTATTTGTGTAAACACAAACCCCATCAAAGGCAAAGTTATCAAATTTGTAAGGACCACAAGAGTGTGTACCTGCACGTTGAAGTACAGGACCACCTAAGGATGCATATGCACCACAGTTAGATACGATGTTTACCTTACTTGCCACCAAGTTGCCTTCTGCGTCACAAGCAGTAGTAATATCCATTTCCATCGCATGGCGTTTAGGGTGAATATTAAGACTTTCTTGACGAGAGAAGAGAACCTTAGTTGGTTTACCTGTGAGCCAAGCTACAAGAGATGCATGATGTTGTACACTCATGTCCTCTTTACCACCAAAGCCGCCACCTACGAGCATACTATGAACTTTTACGGATTCCTCAGGAATGCCAAGCATACGAGATACTTCATGGCGATCATCGTAAACGTTTTGACTACCGGAATGTAAATGAATTACATCGCCTTCACGATATGCCACAGCACATTCAGGCTCCATGAACGCATGGTCTGTTTGAGGTGTGGAATAGTGATTTGTAACAACAAATGCAGCCTCTGCAATAGCCTTATCTACATCGCCACGAGATAATGTTTGACGAGACAATACATTTCCATTTGGATGTAATTGAGGCGCATCTGGTTTCAATGCTTCTAATGGATCTACTACAGGCTCTAACTCTGTATAATCAACTTCAACGAGAGCAAGAACTTCGTCCAAGTATTTTTTCTCTGTAGTTGCTACGAGTGCAATTGCATCACCTACATAACGAGTGATATCGCCTTCTGCAATGAGCACATCCCAGTCTGCCACTAAGTGACCAGTCTTATTGAATGGAACATCTTTTGCAGTTAAAGCTGTTACACATTTAGGATGTGCAAGTGCTTTAGAAACATCAACGCGATCAACTCTAGCGCGAGGATATTTAGAGCGCAATGCTTTAGCATAAATCATGCCGTCCATATGGATATCATCAGCGTATTGTCCAGTACCTAGTGCTTTTTCCTCCGCGTCTACACGGTGTAAACGAGCACCTACATTACCAGTTGTATCCTTTTCAGGAACTGGTAAGTTCTCACGGAACATTTTTGCTGCTAGCATAATGCCTTCTTCGATTTTCACATAGCCTGTACAACGACAAATATTACCTAAAATAGCTTTTTTAACATCATCAGCTGTAGGATTATTATTTTCGTCAATCAACGCTTTTGCACTAATAATCATACCAGGGATACAGAAGCCACATTGCACTGCTCCGCATTCACCAAAAGCATAGGTGTATACTGCTTTTTCCCGCTCAGTTAGGCCCTCAATCGTTACAACTGATTTACCATCCAATTGGGATAATTTACTTACACAAGCCTTAGCTTTTTTTCCGTCTATAATTACTGTACACGTACCACAAGCACCCGCACTACAACCTTCTTTAGTGCCAGTTAATTTCAAATCAGCTCGCAAGAAATCAATTAAACGCTGATCCTCTTGAACCTCATGTTGGGTGCCATTCACTTGAAAGCGGTACATATATAGCCCTCCTTTCATTAAGGAATACATTCACCAAGATATGATTCTGTTAAGGATCCATCTTGTACCACATGGTGACCTCTAAGGATTACATCGCGAACCTTACCGGTTACGGATATCCCCTCATAAGGTATATAGTCAGCCTTTGTATGGGCAGACTCTTTTGAAAGAACATGTTCTACGCTCTTATCAACAATTGTAATATCCCCATCACTACCTACAGCTAATGTTCCCTTCTTAGGATACATGCCATATAGTTTCGCTGGGTTTTCACTAACTAGTTTCATAAAATCTACGGCACTCATATTGCATTGGTTTACCAATACATCATAAGCGACAATGCCCCGCTCCTCAGCGCCTGGAATGCCGCCTGGAATACGGGTAAAGTCATGACGACTTTTTAGTTTTTGATCCTCAAAATTGAAGCTACAGTGATCGGAGCCAATAGTTTGGAATGTTCCATTTACTAGGGCTTCCTTTAATGTCATTTGATCTACTTTAGTTCTAAGAGGTGGACTCATCACATATTTGGCACCTTCATAATTAGGCAAGCTATATCGTGATTCATCAAGTACCAAATATTGTGGACATGTTTCACAAGTCACAGTATGACCTAATGCGCGTTCTCTAAGGATTTCTTCTACCCCTTCTTTAGAACTTACATGCACAATATGTACTGGATACTCTAGAGAAGCGCCGATTGTACTAAATCGTTTAATTGATTCGGATTCAATCATAGCTGGTCTCGTAAGTGGATGATTACTTATATCTAATTCACCACGCTTACGCTTATCAGCTACGAGTGCATCGATGAGATCACCATTTTCACAGTGAGCTCCTACAAGTGCGCCTGTTGGTTTAATAGCTTCAATAGCGTCATAAATCTCACGGTCCGTCAAACGGAAGCCATAAGCTAAATATACCTTAAAGGATGATACACCAGCTTCAACCACTTTTGGGATTTCACTGACCACAGTATCATTCATTTCTACAAGCTCCATATGGAATTTGTAGTCACAGGAGCAATGCCCTGCGGCACCCTCCTTATGAACCTCTAAGCCTTTACAAAGGGAGCCTTCCTCAGGAGAAGCAAAATTGATAATTGAAGTAGTCCCGCCAAGGATAGCAGCCTTTGTGCCACTATCAAAATCATCCGCAGTAGATGCTAAAGCATTAGTCATTTGGAAGTGTGTATGAGGATCTATAAATCCTGGGAATACATAGCAACCTTTTGCATCAATTACTTTAGCTCCTTCTGGAACAGGAACGTGTTCATCGATGGCGACAATTTTGTCGCCATCAATTAATAAATCTCCGGTAAGGATTCGATCAGTTAAGACCAATTCCCCTTGTTGTATGATAATCATGATACATAGTACACATGCTCTTTACAGAAGGCATGTACAACTCCTTTCAATTCTTCAGGTAATGCATCAATGTCACATACGGCTTCTTCACCTTTGAAGCGGTAACCACAGCTAGTGCCTGTGATGTAGAAACCATCATTTGTACTATCTGCTAAAGCTTCAGCATTGTGGAAGAATGTAATGCGATCCTTGTATGGTTGACAAGGTTCTACGCAATGACATGCACAGTTACCACACTCATTACAGCTTTGATCTACATGGACGATCAATTTAGCATCATTTACAGTAACGACTTCATTACATCTATTAGGACATACGCGAACGCAAGCACCACACACTACGCGGCAGTGGTAGTCAGAGCTACGTGTACCAGGGAAGGATGGCATTGCTTCACGTTTTTTCTTCATTGCATCGCTTTTCTTGAATACTTTATTTTCAGCGATGTCTTTAGCAAGTTCTGCGATAAGTTCTTTATGAACTCTTAATGCAGCGTTGTAATCAGTAGATTCAACTTCATCTGCCAAAGCTTTGAAAGTATTGTAACCTTCGCCTTGTAGAAGAATTGTACATACTGTTACAGGCCAGATACCACAGTCAAAGATAGCTTTGATATTTTGTTTTACAGCACCACCGCTGTAAGACATTGGTAAACGTTCACCGAATTGAGCACTTAAAAGCTCAGCTACACCAATTGTTACAGGTAACAAGGATTTACCAGACATGTACATTTGCTCGCCTGGCAATTCATTGTTATGAATTTGTACAGGGAATGTATTTGTCAATTTAACGCCAAAGATTTTGTTGTGTTTTTCACCAAGAGCGATAAGACGTTCTAACATTGGAACAGCTTTATCGAATTGAAGGTCAACTTCGAATTGATGATCTTCAAAGTCAATATATTCAAAGCCAGCATTATCTAACAACTCTCTAATGCGTTTTGGACCTAACAATGTAGGGTTGCATTTCAAGTATAAGTGAAGGCCTTTTTCACTGATAAGGTAAGAACAAATGGATTCGATTTCTTCAGCTGGGCAACCGTGCATTGTGGACAATGTGATTGCTTGGCAAAGTTCATCGCTAATGGAGTTGATGAAATCAGCATCGATATGTTCAAATTCATCTACATGGTCAAGACACCATTGTTTGCATTCATCCCACATAGGAGATTGAGATGCACTGCGCATTGTGTTGATAAATTTATCAACCATTGGGCTCTTAATACCAGCCAAGTTGTAACCAACACTCATAATGAACAAGAAGCCATCTGGATCGCCTAAGCCTAATTCTTTAGAGATTAATTTTAATGCGAACCAAGCTTTGATGTATTCATCAGCAGCTTCATCACAGCTATATTCAGAAGACCACTCTACGTTGTATGCTTCGTCTACAGAGTAGATACAAGGTCTAGGAATACCTAATTCTTCACCGTACATAATTTGTACAGTTTTTAATTCGATGCAACGAGCACCAGCTACATAAGATGCCACAATATTTTGTGCTAACTGTGTATTAGGGCCAGCTGCAGGACCTACAGGGTTTTCAATGGATTTACCAAAGATAGATAAGCGTTGATCATGATTAGTACGATGAATTTTATTTACATTGTAAATACGATTGTACATCTTGTACTCAGTCATAATGTGGTTCATCAAATTTCCGAAACTTACCGGATACATAATGTCACTCATAATGTCACACTCCTTTAAAGCGCTTGCGTTATGGGTTTAGTCGTTTCCATAAACCTTTAGATGTTGATAAAACTTCGTTCATTACTTCAGCTTTATCGATGCCTTGTAACTTACGATCGATCATACGTGGTACACCATCACTAATAGTTGTTACCACATACATACCATTAGCACCGAATAATAAGTGACCATTGATGTTATTTTCATCAAGTGGCGTTGGTGCTGCGTAATCAAGAACGATTACGTCAGCTGCGGCACCTTTTTTAAGGATGCCAACTGTAGTATCGAAGAATTCATTCGCCATTTTACGGTTGTTTTCAAATAGCATATGAGGAACTTCGCCCCAGCCTACATATGGTTTATGTTGCTCATGTTTTACAAGGCAGTTTGCTACTTTGTAAGATTCGAGCATGTCATTTGTGTAACCATCTGTACCTAGACCAACTGTGATACCTGCACCTAATAGTTTCAAGATATCTGTTGTGCCTACTGCATTACCCATGTTACTTTCTGGGTTGTGTACAACCTTAGCTTGAGATTCTTTCAATAATTCTACATCTTGGTCTGTTACGTGTACGCAGTGACCTGCAATACTCTTAGGACCTAAAATGCCAGACTCTACAAGGCGTCTAACAGGTGTCATGCCATATTTTTCTTTACTATCTGCCACATCTTCAGGGCCTTCTGCAACATGAACATGATAACCTAATTTATCTTCATTGTGAGCTTTAACATAATCTAATGTTTCAGGGCTTAGCGTAAAGGATGCATGTACGCCCATCATAGCAGCAAGTCTTGATGGATCTTGTTTTGCTTCTTTACCAAAGCGTACGTTTTCTGCAACAGCAGCTTTCATTTGATCTACGCCGTTGCGGTCAGATACTTCGTAGCATAAACAAGAACGAACGCCGAACTGTTTAGCTACATCAGCAATAACAGATAAGCTGTTATGAACTTCACCATAAGAAGCATGGTGGTCAAAAATAGTAGTTACACCATTTTCGATACAGCCTAAATACGTAAGTAATGCGCTTGCTTTTACATCAGGTGCCGTCAATTTATTATCTAAGTAGAACCAAAGTCCTTCCAAGATTTCACCGAAGTTAGTCGGTGCTGGACCTGGCAACGATAAGCCTCGTGCAAGAGCGGAGTAAATATGATGATGTGCATTGATAAAACCAGGCATAATCAAGCCGCCATGAGCGTCAATGATTTCTGCGTTTGCATAAGTTTTACATAACTCATCATATGTACCAATATCAACAATTTGAGTCCCGTCGATAGCAACAGCACCATCATAAATGATAGGTCTATCAGCGTCGCGAGTAATAACAGTACCTTTCCCTAAAATAATCATCTGGGAACCTCCTCAACAAAACGTTGAAATGCATACTTATAAATCTATATATTATTATAATACGATACGTGTACCTGTTTTTCCTGCTATACCATCTTTAGATTTTTCTAATAATGTGATAATCGCAACACGGTCTTTTTTAGATGCAGCAAATGCAACAGCTGCTTCTACTTTAGGTTTCATAGAACCTTCGCCAAATTCGCCTGCTTCGATATATTCTTTAGCTTTTTCAACAGAGATTTCGTCTAACCATTGTTCTTTTTCTGTACCAAAGTTAATGGCAACTTTTTCAACAGCAGTTAAAATAACGAGTACATCAGCATCAATTTCTTGTGCTAATAAGCTACTAGTCCAGTCTTTGTCGATAACGGCTGCTGCACCATGAAGTTCATTACCTTCTCTAGTTACAGGGATACCGCCGCCACCACAAGCAACGATCAATTGTTTACCAACTAAACCTTTAATAGCTTCTAACTCGATAATTTCTTTAGGTGCAGGAGATGCTACCACGCGGCGATAGCCACGGCCAGAATCTTCTTTAACAACGTAATCATAGTTCTTTTCTGCGTATTCAGCTTCTTCCTTAGTCATGAAGTGACCAATTGGTTTTGTAGGATTTTTGAAAGCTGGGTCATTTTTATCAACAAGTACTTGCGTAACCATTGTCATAGTTGGTAGATGTTCAATACCACGATTTAACAACTCTTCGTGAAGAGCATTTTGCAAGTCATAACCGATATAAGCTTGGCTCATTGCCACACATACGGATAGTGGAGTGTTTGGTTGGCCTTCTTTTTCACGAGTCAACGCTGCCATCGCATTGTTGATCATACCAATTTGTGGGCCATTACCATGTGTTACAACTACGTCGCAATCAGCTTCAACTAAGTCAACGATAGTTTTTGCTGTGCTTTTTACAGCAATTTTTTGTTCTGGAAGGGAATTACCTAACGCATTCCCGCCTAACGCTACTACAACTCTTTTTCTCATGTTATTCCTCATAACAAATTACAAACAATTAAGAATAAAAAGGAGCCATCAACACGGATGGCCCCTAAACTTTACTTTACGGTTGAACGCGGTCAGTTCCCTTCCGTTCTAATTCTTTTAAAGTTTCTACAGGATTTTTGAATTTACTTAAGAAGATCATAGCTGCAATAACATATGGTTTGTAGCTTGCTTCTTTGTAAAGAGGTACGCGGTAGCGATCGAATACTGTTGCGTCTACTTCGCCTTCTTCACAACTTACACCTGTAATATCTGCTGGCAAGCAATGTAAGTAAAGAGCTTTGCCGTCTTTAGTGAGACTCATCATCTCTTCAGTACAAGCCCAATCTTTATGTTTACCATTTTCTTCAAGAAGAACTTTTTCTAATGCTTTAATGCCTTCATGGTCGTTATCGCCATACAATTTAGTACGTTTTTCCATAGCGCCGAATGGTGCCCAGCTCTTAGGATATACGATATCAGCATCTTTGAAAGCATCTTTCATGTCGTTAGTTTTACGGAAGGAGCCTCCACAAGCCTCAGCTTGTTTTTTAGCGATTTCTTCAACTTCTGGCATTACTTCATAGCCTTCTGGATGAGCTAATACAACTTCCATGCCAAGACGAGTGAACAAACCGATAGCACCTTGAGGTACGGATAAAGGTTTACCATAAGATGGGGAGTATGCCCAAGTCATAGCAAGTTTTTTACCTTTAAGATTTTCAACACCGCCGAACTCTTTGATGATATGAGCTGCGTCAGCCATGATTTGTGTAGGATGGTCGATATCACATTGTAAGTTTACAAGTGTAGGGCGTTGTTCTAATACGCCATCTTCATGACCTTCTTTAACTGCATCGGATACTTCATGCATGTAAGCATTACCTTTACCAATGTACATGTCATCGCGAATACCGATAACGTCAGCCATGAAGGAGATCATGTTAGCTGTTTCACGAACTGTTTCGCCGTGAGCGATTTGGGATTTACCTTCATCTAAGTCTTGAACTTCTAAACCTAAAAGGTTACAAGCGGAAGCAAAGGAGAAGCGAGTTCTTGTGGAATTATCACGGAATAAAGAAATGCCAAGGCCGCTGTCAAATACTTTAGTGGAGATATTGCGTTCTCTAAGAGCACGTAATGCATCAGCTACAGCCCAAACACCTTGTAATTCGTCATCAGATTTTTCCCATGTTAAGAAGAAATCTTCACCGTACATTTTGCTAACGTCTAAGTTTTGTAAAGTTTCAATACTTTTATTGAAGTCTGTCATCTGTAAGTCCTCTCTTTCAATTCCCTAAAGGGCTACTTAGAATCTAACTTTATATGGTACCTCATCAAATGGTGAGATACCATATGAAATCCTTAATAATTAACTATTTTCTAGTTATATCCGTTTAAAATAGATCTAATTCAATTAATGTGTGATATTAGTCTTTGCAGTATACGGATGGTAATAATGCATATACAGCTGCACATGTAACAAGGTCTTGTTTCCATGTGATTTCGTTAGGAGCATGTGCTTGAGCTTCTGCGCCAGGACCGAAGCCGATGCAAGGGATGCCGTTACGACCCATGATGGATACACCGTTAGTGGAGAATGTCCATTTATCAGTCAATGGGCGAGCTTTACGCATTTCAACTGTGTCTTCTGCACCGATACGTTCGTTGCCATACAAGCTAGTGTATGCTTCTTCCAAAGCTTCTGTTACTTTGTGATCTTTAGGAATTACCCAAGTTGGGAAGTAACATTCGATTGGATAAGTTAAACCAGTCCAGGATGGACGAGCATATTCGTACATAGATACTTTCGCACCATATTTTTGAACATGTGGTAATGCTTCGATTTCTGCCAAGCAGGATTGCCATGTTTCACCAGCAGTCATACGACGGTCCAAGGAAACGGCGCAAGAGTCAGCTACTGCACAACGGCTTGGAGAAGTGTAGAAGATTTGGGAAGTAGTTACAGTACCGCGACCTAAGAAGCGAGCTTCTTCGTAGTGGTCTGGGTTGAATTTAGGGTCAAGCATTTTTACAAGACCTTTAATTGCTGTGCTTTCATCAGCAGAGTTAGCATTCAAGTCACGGATGTCTTGAAGAATGTCTGCCATTTTGTAGATAGCGTTGTCACCGCGTTCTGGAGCAGAACCGTGGCAAGATACGCCTTGTACGTCTACGCGGATTTCCATACGACCACGTTGGCCACGGTAGATACCGCCGTCAGTTGGCTCAGTGGATACTACGAATTCAGGACGAATATTGCGTTCTTTAATCATGTATTCCCAGCAAAGACCATCGCAGTCTTCTTCTTGAACTGTACCTACAACAAGTACGCGATATTTATCGTTAAGAAGGCCTAAATCTTTCATGATTTTAGCGCCGTATACAGCGGATACGATACCACCTAATTGGTCAGATACACCACGACCACCGATTTGTGTTTCATCTTCGAAACCTTCATATGGATCGAAGTTCCAGTTGTCACGGTTACCGATACCTACAGTATCAATATGAGCATCGAAAGCGATAAGAGTTTTACCAGAACCCATGTAACCAAGAATGTTACCCATTGGGTCTACTTCAACTTCGTCGAAGCCAAGGTCTTTCATTTCTTTTTCAATGCGTTGAACGTGCTCTTTTTCTTCAGAACTTTCACCAGGGAAAGCTACGATTTCACGTAAGAACTTTGTCATCGCTGGGCCATAAGTTGCCGCTGCTTGTTTAATTGCTTGTAAATCCATAATTAATGCCTCCTAACGATCTTCACCGTACCACATAATGTTTTTATATCTTTCAGGGTCTGTATCACCTTCAGTGGAGAAACAGAGAACCTTTGAAGACGCATCTAATTCTAACTCTTTGCGTAAGTCTTCATATTCTGGCATTGTCATAAGTGCCATTACAAGACCTAATGGAACCGCACCAGACTCACCAGTTGTAATTGGAGTATCGCCTTTAATTGGTGCACCACCAACGCGCATACCTAAACGTGCTACCCAGTCTGGAGCAGATACGAATACGTCTGCGTGGTTTCTTAAGATATCCCAAGAAACTGTATTTGGTTCGCCACATGCTAAGCCTGCCATGATTGTTTCAAGGTCGCCTTCTACAATGCGAGGTTCCCCATCATCAGCTACAGCGCCTTTGTATAAGCAAGCTGCTGCTTCTGCTTCAACAACAACCAATTTAGGTTTTTTAGCTGCATTGCTATATAAGTTAGTGAAGTAACCTACTACGGAACCAGCAAGAGAACCTACACCAGCTTGTACGAATACATGAGTTGGAACTTTGCAGTTTTCAGCTTCTAATTGAGCTGCTGTTTCCATAGCCATTGTGCCATAGCCTTGCATGATCCAGTTTGGAATTTCTTCATAACCTTCCCATGCTGTATCTTGAACTACAACACCATTTGGAACTTCTTTAGATTTTTTAGTTGCTAGGCGTACACATTCATCGTAGTTGAATTCTTCGATTGTTACTGTAGCGCCTTCATTTTCGATTTGTTTTCTGCGGTATTCTGTAGAGCCTTTTGGCATGAATACTACAGATTTTTGACCTAATTTATTTGCAGCCCAGGCTACGCCGCGACCGTGGTTACCATCAGTTGCAGTGAAGAATGTAGCTTGGCCGAATTCTTCTTTTAATTTTGCAGATGTTAATACATCATATGGTACATCTTCAACTGTTTTACCAAGTTGTTGAGCCACATATTTACCCATCGCATAAGAACCGCCCAACACTTTGAAAGCATTTAGACCAAAGCGATAGGACTCATCTTTTACGAAGAGAGAATCAACACCGATATAAGATGCTAAATTTTTAAGTGAAACAAGTGGAGTTACCGTATATTGCGGGAAACTTTCGTGAAACGCTTTAGCTTTCTTAATTTCTCTAACATCCATAACCGACAAAAACTTGTCGCTAGATGGTGCCATCGTATTACGTTTCCACTGAATTCGTTCCATATTTGCCTCCTAGGATTCTTCCTTTACAGTATTTAAATCACTATAAAGGGTAAACTTAGAAATATTAAAATACTCTGCTATCTTCTCTGAAGATTTAGAGATAAGAAAAGCCCCTTTTTCATTTAAGTAGGTAATCGCTTTAAGACGTTCCACCTTACTCATAAGTGGCCCAGGTTTCCCCACTAAACGTTCTGCTTCTAGTAATAAATCATCTAATAGTTCTGACACGCTTGTAGTAATTTTTTCAACAGATCCAGAATCACCTTGACCTGTATTTACTAAACTATCCAAAGCCCGATGCATCATAACTAGCTCGGTTATGTCTTGGTTAATCCCTAGCAAGTAGGCTATGCACCCTTTATCATCACGGATATACATAGTAGATGATTTTAATATTCGACCATCCTTAGTTTTTGTAAGGTAACCGAATCGACCTTCGCTACCGTCGTCATAACTTAGTACATCTAAAACGGCATGAGATGGTCCATCGCCAACATGACGATTAGTTATGGTACCATTTTCAATATATACAAGTGATGTATCGATATCACGTTGCAAGTCGTGAATCAATACCTCACAAGAAGGCCCAAATTGAACGGCCAACCCATGAGCTATCACCTGTAATCGTTCTAGTGTACTCATAAAATAACCTTCCTCTCATCGGTATTGGTTACTATTTTGTGGACTGAAAGCTTCAGCCTGCAAATTAATTAGTATGTTGAGATTCATTCTAACTAATTTTGTAGCAACCTAATTTTTTGTTAGGTTCCCTAACTTGATTATAGTTCTATGTACACAAAAATGCAATGATAACATGCATTAAAGTTATTTGTAATTATACAAGCATATTCATCAATAGCGAAGAACATATATAAACATTGTGTTTTTCATCATATTATTTTTCAGTTATCATTTTTTTTGATAATTCACGGATAACATCTTGCAAAAATAAATAATATGGAATTCTATAGAAGTAATGCGTATTCTTCATATCTATATCGGGATTTATATATATGCTTTATAAATATTCTTTGTATTCATTAGAAAGAAATTTTTCGTTCTAATTGAAACATTTATGTTATATATAATAAATGTAAAAAGGCTGTAATAACGAATTTATCGTTATTACAGCCTTTGTATATTGTTGAGATCAAATTAAGCGTTCGCTAAAGTTTTACCTAATTCTTGGCATTGAGCTTTACCATCATCATCAGGTTCACCCAAAAGTGCTACGCCATCAGCTACTAATTCACCACCAGCATCTTTAATGCGAGTGCCCCAGTCTTCTAACCAAGTGCCACCCCAACCATAGGAGCCAAAGATTGCTACTTTTTTACCACCCAATTTAGCTTCTAATTCTGTGTAGAATGGTTCAAATTCACCTTCTTCTAATTGTTCTGCACCCATATCAGCACAGCCAAGAGCTAGTTTTTCGTAAGCTGCTGCGTCATCTACGGATACTTCAGAAACAGATTTAACTTCAACTTCTTGACCTGCAGCTTTGATACCTTCAGCTACTGCTTGAGCCATTTGTTCTGTGTTGCCTGTACCGGACCAATAAATTACACCAATCATCTTGTACCTCCTAGGCCGTTCTTGCGACCAATGAACTAAATGTTTTTCCCAACATCAATTGAGTTTGACAAAAATTACGACATGCTTTGTAACATAAGAAAGAGCGCTTTGCATCTACCACATCATGATAAACCTTCCACTCCCCACACATATGGTATCCGTTGCCACGACGAGAAATGAAATATTTCACATCTTTTAATGGATAACCTAGAAATACGCCGATTTCATGTGGAAAATCAATACTCGCTTCCATACGATATCTTAAATGCTCAAGCATCTCCATAATGCTCATGCGATCATGATATCCGTAAGCTTTCAAAAATGTCATCACCGCAGGTTGCCGTACATAGTCTCGTAATTGCTTCTCACGGAATACCAATAACAGTCTACGCGCTTTACAGCGACATAATTCAAAGAAGAACAATCCTTTTTCATTGAACTCTTTATTATATTCTGTCAATACAAATTGGATTTGTTCATTCATGTCCCGTGGAATAGAAACCAAATTCGAAAGCTTAATACCTCGAATTGCCGGTGCACAATGATATCCAATGATATGGTCAATTGAATTCATCATAATAGTACCTGCCTGTTGCACATCGTTAGAATCCTCTCTAATGAGAATAATTCCTATATGCCCATAGTACTCTTGATGAGAAAAATTGTCAAGAATAATTGATATATATTTTCAATAATTATTTATTTTTTGGCATTAAGCAAACCTTTAACTTTAGGGAAAACCGCAGCGTCATTAGCCTCATCAATAGCGATAAAGCGTGCGTTCGGGCCTGTATATTTATCTTCAGAAAGATTAATATGCAAGATTTCATTATAAGAATTATTATTAGCTACGCTTTTATATTTTAATGTACCCTCATAGGCATTACCTTGTTTTACTAATGGTTTTACTACTGTGAAAGTACCAAGTACCGGGCTATCCCCCTTGTTAATAGCAGCTGCTAATGCACCAAGGGCAGATGGATCAGTATTTACATGTTTTGTTTCACTCATGCGACTGGATAACTGTTTACCTAATACTACATTAGCATACACTGCATAATGCATTTCATTTTCGTTTTTAATATTTAATGTATATACATCTGCAGAAGTTGCACCTGCTTCAACAAGAACAGACTTTACATCCTTTTTAGCATCTCCAGCAAATAGCGCTTTAGGATTGTTCGGATACACGGCAACACCTTCAGGCAATTTAACACCTTGGTATGTTACCGTTTGGCTTCTATTCAAAATAGACTTAATATTCGCTGCAGAACCAACAGCTGGTACAGATACTAATACAGCTGCTGCCGTAGCAAGTAATACTAATTTTTTCATAGTTCTCCTCAACGAAACATGTTCATAATACATTATCAATACAACAACAAGAGGTGACTCTAACAATGGGCTACAATTTCTAACAATAACCATAGGTTAAAGGTCTCTAATAATCTATTACGAACAAATTATTTCTAATAACAACACAGTATTAAAGAACCGCCCACCGAGGGGCGGTTCTTTAGCATCATGGTTAGCTACCACGAATACAATATTATTTCTTTTGTTCTTTAGCCCAGCTATCGCGCAAACCAACAATACGGTTCATTACGATATGATCTGGTGTGCTATCTTTATCAGTTACAAAATAACCTTGGCGTAAGAATTGGAAACGATCGCCAGGTACAGTTGTAGCAAGACAAGCTTCCCCTTTACTATTGAATACTTGTAAGGACTCATGATTAAAGTCACCTAAGAAGTCTTTACCGTCAGAGTCTTCTTTGAGCAAGTAATCATACAAGCGGGACTCGATATCTACTGCAGTAGATGCTTCAACCCAGTGCAATGTACCTTTAACTTTACGCGTACAACCACTGCCACTCTTAGTTTCAGGATCATATGTACAGTGAATTTCTGTAATATTACCATTCTCGTCTTTAATAACGTCAGTACATGTAATGAAATAAGCACCTTTTAAGCGTACTTCTTTACCTGGTGCCAAACGGAAGAATTTCTTAACTGGCTCTTCCATAAAATCATTGCGTTCGATATAGATTTCACGACCAAATACAACTTCACGGTTGCCAAGTTCTTCGTTTTCAGGGTTATTTTCAACTGTTACAAGTTCTGTTTGACCTTCTGGATAGTTTGTAATAACAACTTTCACAGGATCAATAACTACCATCGGACGTGTAGCTTTGAGTTTTAAATCTTCACGGATACAGAACTCAAGCAAAGCAATATCAACAACGCTATCAGCTTTAGCGACGCCAATGCGATCACAGAAATCACGAATTGCTTCTGGAGTGTAACCACGACGACGCAAGCCAGAAATAGTAGGCATACGAGGATCATCCCAACCAGCTACAAGGCCAGCCTCAACAAGAGCACGCAATTTACGTTTAGACATAACCATCTTAGTTACATTTAAGCGAGCAAACTCAATTTGTTGTGGAATTTCAGTGTCGTCCCAGTCCTCTAATACCCAATCATATAATGGGCGGTGAACTTCGAACTCTAATGTACAAATAGAATGTGTTATACGTTCAATAGCATCTTCAATAGGATGTGCATAGTCGTACATTGGGTAGATTACCCATTCATTACCTGTATTGTGATGTTCAGCTTTTACAATACGATAAATAACAGGGTCACGCATAACGATATTAGGATGTGCCATGTCAATTTTTGCACGCAATACCTTTTCACCATCGGCGTATTTACCGTCTTTCATCTCTTCAAAGAGTTTCAAGTTTTCTTCTACGCTACGATCACGGTAAGGGCTATTGATACCAGGTGTAGAGAAATCACCACGAGTTTGTTTGATTTCCTCTGCAGTTTGGTCATCTACATAGGCTTTGCCAAGAGAAATCAATTTCTTAGCATATTCGTACATTTCACCGAAGTAGTCGGATGCATAGCGAACCTCGCCATCCCATTCAAAGCCGAGCCATTTTACATCTTCCATGATGGAGTTTACGTATTCAATATCTTCTTTTGTTGGGTTTGTATCATCAAAGCGAAGATTTGTTAAGCCATTGTACTGTTTACCAATACCAAAGTTAAGGCAGATAGATTTAGCATGGCCAATGTGTAAGTAGCCATTTGGTTCTGGCGGGAAGCGTGTTAATACACGACCACCGTATTTACCAGTTTCGTTATCTTTGTTGATGATAGCTTCGATAAAGTTAACAGATACAACTTCTTCAGGAGCTACAGTTCTTTCAATATCTTTATGTTCCACCGTTCTTACCTCCATAGGATAAATATTCTTTTATTTTACCATATTTTGCATAAAACCGCATATTTTTTAAGGTCTTATCATTTTAGTCAAAGTCAGTCAAATCAACGCCCGCCTTTTTAAGCTCTTCTAATGCAGATTCTACGTCCATTTGTGGCTTTTTATAGTTTACTTCTTCGTTTACACAAGTCTTTAACGGTTTCTTCTGAACACCAGCAATAATATTGTCCGCTGTCAAAATAGACATATCATAACGAGTTCTATCTGTGTAAGAACCAATATGTGGTACGATGAGGCAGTTTTCTACCTCTAACAATGGATGATCGGCAGGTAGTGGTTCTGGATCTGTAACATCTAGCGCTGCATAATCGATTTCCCCTGTTTTAAGTGCATTAATAAGCGCATCCGTATCTACGATTGGACCACGTCCAACGTTAACAAATAGTGCAGTATTCTTCATTTTTTTGAAGAACGCATCATCGCACATGTGATACGTTTTGTCTGTTAATGGAGCCATCACACATACTACATCACTAGTAGATAATAAATCATCCAGCTCCATGTACGTAGTTTTATGAATCTTGTCATCTATACGTTGATTACGGTTATGATATACAACAGTCATACCAAAGGCACGAGCACGGCGAGAAATAGATACACCGATAGCGCCCATACCAATAATACCAAGGGTACGACGGCTCAAATCAAATCCTTTAATGTTAGATGGTCTTTGTGCCCAACGTCCATCTTTTACGAAATTAGCATTTTCCAGAATACGACGACTAGCTGTGGCAATCAAGGTAAAAGCAAGCTCTGCTACGGTTTCATTTAAAACGCCTGGCGTATTGCCATAAGGAATACCTGCAGCTGTTAATTCATCGATATTTACATTGTCATAACCAACAGCAGCCTGAGCAATAACCTTTAAATTAGGTGCATTTTTTACAAGATCACCATCTACATCTAAAGGACGAACACACCATAAACCATCCGCATCAACGAGCCATTCCTTTAACGTCTCCCGAGGCATTACTGTCTTTTCAGTCCATTGGCGCACTTCTACGTGCTCTTTTAAATATGCAATCGCATCCTTGCGAACGAGACCATTTACTACTACTAGAGGTTTTTGTTCCATATGCATCCCTCCCATAAGAATTCTATTATTATACTTATATTTTATACTAGAAAGCTACATTAATACAACAAAAAGGAGTAAGGCCTAGGCCTTACTCCTTTAATTTAGCATTTTAATTTGAATTAGTTCAAATCTGCTGTACAGTTAGGACATTTAACTGCATCAACATGAATTTCTGTTTTACAGAATTGACATTCTTTAGTTGCTGGTGCTTCAGCAGCTTCTTCTTTTTTCGCGTTTTTCATCATTTTAGCCAATGCGCGAACCATCAAGAATACAACGAATGCCAAGATCAAGAATTGAATCAAGTCAGTGATGAATGTACCGTATGGCAATACAGAACCAGCTGCACGCGCTGTAGCAATATCAGCACCAGCCATGAATGCATCTTTGGAACCTGCGCTCAATGGCAAGTACAAGTTGCTGAAATCAATACCACCTGTGAACAAGCTAATAAGAGGCATGAACAAGTTGCTTACAACAGAGTTTACCAACGCTGTAAAAGCAGCACCAATAATCATACCAATAGCTAGATCCATCATGTTACCTTTGAAGGCAAAAGCTTTAAAATCGTTCAAAAATTCTTTCATTTCACTACTCCTAGATACACTTAATTGAGAATGCGTTAATAACTGTACTAATCATAAAGGAAAGATGAAGAGATGTCAAGAATTTTCGATGTAGTTTTTCGAATTTCTTTAATATAGTTTTTCATAACCCTATCCATTATTGTAATAAAGCAGCAACCATGCGTACTTTTCGCACCATTCCACCTTGTAATTCTTTAAAATTTTTATTTGGAATAAGTAAAAAATAGAGTCTAATCCTACATCGGTTAGACTCTATTAATTAGAAAAAATAATTTATAGTCCCATATATTATATATACTATTATATGTTTATATCTAATATATGTTTATATCTAATATATGTTTGTACCTAAGGAAAGCGCTTTAGCCCGTTCTATAACTGCAATAAAAGCTGGAGGTATCATTTCGGCCTCTAAGAATTGACTGATACGACGCCCTACAATAACACCTTTGTTAGCATAGAACCAAGAGAAATAATAGATATGTAAATCATCTAATTTGCGATCTGAAATATTTGGTAAGCATCGTTGTACAATTTGGTTTTTCGTAATTCCTAGCTTAGCATAACCTCGTCGGGCCATATCCTTTTTCACCATTGGCCTTGCATCATCAATTATATCCTTGATAATTGCATCCATAATGGAACGTTTACGCAAGGATAATAGATGAGTAACAAAGTCCATTTCAAAACATATTTCATCTGTATAGAATATATTGCTATGGGCTTTAGCATATTTCCCTTCTACATCGCGATCATAGAGAGCGACTGTAGGTATGGCAAATCGATTAAATAGTTTTTGTAGTTTACTAATAGAGGATTCACCACGAGCATTGATAAGACATATGCCAAAGTAATCAAAATCTACACCTAATTTTTTCCCAAAGCCAGCAAAACTACCATACTCTGTTTCACCCTCTACAAGGATGATACACCGTGCATAAAGTGCCTCTTTAGCCTCAGGGAAGTGTATGATCAAATGCTTTTCTACCTCCTTAGGGAAATTAAAGGTCACTCCACAAGCAGCACAAACCATATTCTTCTCATCACGGTACAGACGAATAATATGACGATAGTCGTCAACTAGCGCATCCGTACTATGGGTAACAACAAAGAGTTGGCCTAAAAGACCATCAATGTTAAATACATCTCTTAGCAACGCCAAAAATTCTTCGTTTTCATTCGTTGCAATTTGACGATAATAATTTAGCACGGCTCGTTGCAAGTACGGACTCAAATGTAACTCTGGCTCATCGACACTAATAAAAATAGGTAAATACTTACGCCCCTTTTCATCACATACAAGAAGGGACTCTAAATTCGTGGTAGCACTATTAATCTTCATATAGATTTGAGCCAAAATCTTAAGGGCCACGGTCATAATTAGACGCACATTATCAGAAGAGTATTTCCGTTCCATTGCGGACGAAGTAGATAACACCTCTATGAGGTGTTGAATATTAAGCATACAATAAGGATCTAAATCCTTACGCAAACTGATGATTTCACGTTGTACATCATCGGTTACCAGTTCCAATCTAGACACATAATCTTCTAATAGCTTTCCTAACTTTACATAAACTGAGGATGGAATAGTAAACAACTCTTGTTCAGAAGTATCTCGATGACACATATATAAAGCATGACGAATCATAGATAGCGCCATAGGTTCAACACCAGTATCAGTCACGCTATATAGGCGCGGATATACCTCTTGTACCACTTGCTCTAGTCGCAGTCGATAAGTTGGCCCCTCATTAGGGGTGAACATACTTTTATAATTTAATTCACCAAGAGATAGTTCTAAATCTATACGAATCGGTTTATGTACATCTGTAAAATCACGCTCATTAAAACCGTGACACTCCATGATAATCTCTAAGAGATCTAAAAAGTTAGACTTACCTACTGCATTTTCACCAACGAAATAATTAATATCATTGTGAAAGCTCAAGGTCACATCAGCCAAGTTACGATAGTTTTCAATATGCATCCATTTTATATACATAGCCCCTCCTTCTGCAGCTACTTTCAAAACGAAAGAGCCCTAGTATATTTTAATAATAACCCGATACATCATTATCTCAGATATTTTTCACACCTATATGTAAAAAGGTGCCAATCACGAATGTGATCAGCACCCCACTGTCATACAACGTTTGATATTGTATATATTCGACATTTATTTAATTTTATCCTCTATAACCTTGCCTTCACGCAAAGGACCACTTTGCTCTTTAAGGCGTGCTAGCATAACAGAAGACACAAACATGGCAATACCAGCCCCAACGGTTTCGATGGATAAGCTTTCACCAAAGAACAAGAATCCATAGAAGGAACTAATAAATACGCCAACGTATTGCAAGAATTGAGCCACTACGGCATTTGTGGTAACAAAGGCACCGGTCAAGAAGAACTGGGCCACCACGCTAATACCACCGATGGCTAAAATAATAAGCCAGTCTGTACCTTGTGGCATAACCAATGTATCAGTTGTCACTAGACCTGCAATCATACCAGTAATCATGAAATAAGCCATAATTTCAAAATTACTATGTTGACCACGTTTAGAGATCAATCGGATTGTCGTATAGGCCCCTGCAGACAAGGCAGCACCTAAAATTGCCACCAAGGCATACCAGGTAAAACCAGTAAAGCTAAATGGATTTACCATTACCATTACGGCTATAAAGATTAAGAGAAGCCATTTACCTGCCCCTTTAGGCACACGTTCCTTAAGGAATACAGAACTAAATATAAGTACAAATATGCCAGATGTTTGAAATAGAATCGTTGCATCGGATAATTTTAAATGCACCAATGCAATAAAGTTACATACCATACCAAAGCCACCGTAAAGACCGCGCATGATAAGATAACCTCTATCTTCTTTGGAGAAGCGAATACCTTGCGTATACATAACGATGAGAACTGCTATAGTACCAAATAAACCGCGGAAGAAGGCAATTTCCCCAGACGGAATATTAGAGCCTAGCATTTTTACAAACAAGTTCATCGTACTCAACAAGAGAGCCGATAACAGTGCATACATTAGGCCTTTTTTAGCCATACTACCTCCCTATATACTTCCATGTAATATTTTATAGAAAAAATCCAATAATATTCTTATATTAACTTAAACCTACAACTTAAATTAATACACCCCTAACACATACTATTCACTAAATCATACGATACCTTAACAAAAGATATGCCGCCCTTCTAATGAAAGGCGGCATTGTATTATTTAGAGAATGTATTTACAAAATCCAAGATTTCTTGCTTCATATTCTCTTTATCGATTGCTTTTGTAAAGCGCAATGGTTTAGATTGTAATGCTTCTAATTGTTTAGGGAACGCCACACCTGTTACAGCAGAGATATTATCTAAGCTTTCATAAGGAGTCTCGCCCACCTTAATGTCCAACGCCTCACAGATTGGTGTAGGGAATTTGAACGGATGTGCAGTAGATGCAATTACAGTATGACGAGCACCATCTTCAGGATGTTTTTCCAATTCCTTCATGTACGCACCCATAGCAACCGCCGTATGAGGGTCCATTACATAACCATAGGAATTGTATACTTGTTGAATGATCGCTTTTGTTTCTTCATCACTAACGTAAGCACCAGCAAAATTAGCTTTAACGCGTTTGAACTCTTCTTCATTAACAGTCAATTTACCAGTAGACTTAAGATCTTTCATCCAACCTGCTGTACGCTCGCTGTCTTCACCAGAAATATAGTACAAGAAGCGTTCAAAGTTAGAGGATTCAAGAATATCCATGGATGGAGAAATCGTCGTATAGAACGGACGATTCATATCGTATGTACCATTTTCAAAGAAATCAGTAAGTACGTTATTTTGATTAGATGCACAAACCAATTTGCCAATAGGAATACCCATTTTCTTAGCATAGTAAGCAGCCAAGATATTACCGAAGTTACCTGTTGGAACAACTACGTTAAAAGCTTCGTCTTCATGGATAGCACCTTGTGCTACGAGCTCAGCATAGGCATTTACATAGTACACTACTTGCGGTGCCAAACGGCCAATGTTAATAGAGTTCGCACTGGAGAACATAACGCCTTTTGCAGCAACCTCTTCGGCTGTAGCTTTATCTACAAATAAACGTTTCAAGAATTGTTGAGCATCGTCGAAATTGCCGTGAATAGCAGTTACATTAACGTTCTCCCCTTCTTGCTTTTGCATTTGCTCAGCTTGCATTGGGCTTACGCCATCTGTTGGGTAGAATACTTGGATATGTGTACCAGGCACATCTTTAAAACCTTCAAGAGCAGCTTTACCAGTATCACCAGATGTAGCAGTTAAGATAAGAACCTCTTTTTTCTCACCTTCTGCTTCTTTAGCAGCTACTAAAAGATAAGGGAATAAAGATAATGCCATATCTTTGAAAGCTTGTGTGCGACCGTGGAATAATTCCAAGACAGATACTTTTTCTAAGATAGAATGTAATGGTGCAATATCGCGTGTGCTAAAGTTAGCATCAGAATAGGCAGAGTTGATCATTTCATTTAAATGAGCTTCGGAGAAGCATGGGAACAACTTAGCTAATACAACAGCTGCTACCTCTTGATAGTTTTTATCTTTCACATCATTGTAAGTTAAGCAGTTCGTAGGAAATAGAGATGGTACGTATAGACCACCATCCTCTGCTAAGCCGTGCAACAATGCATATGTTTCATTTACCGCAACGGTACCGCGGGTGCTAGTATAATTCATGGAATACCTCATTTATAACTACAATGTATTTTTCGAGTCTAATAGAATTATTATAGCATAAAAGCGCCCTAAAATGGGCGCTTCTATAGAATAATATATTATTTTTATAATATAAAGATTTAACTAAGGGAATCAATCTGTTATTTGACCTATTTAGGAATATTAAAATTGACAACACCTATAAGTTCAAATCGATTATAGTTCACCTTCTGCTATCGCGTCTAATGTATCAAGGGATGGAATGAAGAAGAGCATGCCTGTAATAGGTTTGGAATAATCAAGCAACTTATCATTTTGCGTAAACATATTGGTAAGCATTGTTTTCGTTACATCCCAGTAACGAGCATAGCCGATAAAGTATGTACCACGCACACCTTGACCTGGTTGTGCAAACGCCACATTCATACGAACGATTTTATGCTCTTCATCATCGCGATTATCTTGAGCAACAACTGTATGCGCTGCTGGATCTTTTTTATCATCATCTAATTCAATATCGCTAAATTTATGACGCCCGATAAAGCTTTCTTGCATTTCGGTAGGAAGCGCACGCCACGCATCAAGATCATGTTCATATTTTTGAGCAAATGCATAAGAACCATTAGTGAATTCAGGATCTTCATCACCAATAACGCCCCACTCTACAGCTTCTTGACCAACAGGGTTTTCAGTACCATCTACGAAATCAATGATGGCGCGACCTTGTTCATAATGGAAGCCATGAGTTTCATCTACTACAGATGTAATAGGACGTAAGAACCCCATAATTTGGTCTACAACAGTATACGTTACAGACTCATCATTAGAACGTACATGGAGGAATAAATCAGCTGGTACAGCAGGTACGTCTTGTTTATCACCTTTAATGCCAGTAAAATCTTCTAATTCTTTTGGCACTGGAGCATTAGGGAATAAATAATCCCATGCTTTACGGCTAAAACCCAAAGCAATAGCTAAACCAGAATTATTAGCACGAATGCTTACAGAACGTTTAATTGCTTGGATTCTATCTGCCATATCTTGAATCACTTCAAGCTCTGCATCATGATCCTCGCGGTTTAATAACAATGTTGTGAAGTTGACACTTTGGCCAGCATCTTTATACACATCTTGTGTTCTAGAAATATCTACTGCCATTGAGTACCTCCTAATGAGAAAAATTCTTATATAGTAATCATAAGCTATTAAGTCCGTATTGTCTATAAGATATAAGACATGCTATACCCAATAAACTCATCACAGCTATTAGAAAACTTTCAGAAAAGGTGATATTTAAAAGCTTAAAATATCAATTGATCATATATTTTTTTTGGTATTTGTTCAATAGGCTTATTATTTTCAATCGCAGTCGCTAAGGCATCAATTCCTTTTTCTATTTCGGATAGCTCATAGCCATAAAGAGGATCCATATAAATAACTCTATCCAAAGAGTTTTCACCAAATATAGCTAAGTATAAATCTGTAAGTTTTTTTAATTGTATAAGTGCATTTTCTACTTCTGTATTCATCTAACCCGCCTCTATACGAATAAAAATCACTCCAATAAAATTATGCTGTCATTTTACAAATAGAGTACTTTTACAAATAGAGTACTTTACTGCATTTTATATTCTCTTATTTACCTATATTTCTACATATTTTTTAATAAAATGATGTCAAAATGATGTCATATATAATATATTCATTATATAGAACGATCCACTTCTTCACCATATAAACGCACCATTCCTTGACGGGTTACTAGCCACATTTTCCCTGACTTTCTAGCTTCATCATCGGTAAACTGTTTGTTTGCATATCTCTTTAAGCAGCATTGCTTAATAGAATCAGCGGGTACATTCCATCTTTCACCAGCCTCTTGTGTAGTCATTACATCATCTAGTTTCATTACAGTACTCCTAATATTACTAATAGATTATATACGGTTAATATAAAGGCAATAATACTAATTATTAAAGTTAATCTTGTATACTTAAGCAAGGTGATTTTTTTGTATAACTTTCGTTGCCGCACCCGCATAGCGGGTGGTTTTATGATTCGCGACTACGTCGCGAACCAGTCTAAAGACAATAACAAGAAAAACCCGCACAGTAGTGCGGGTTTATTTGGTGGACCACCAGGGGTTCGAACCCTGGACACCCTGATTAAGAGTCAGGTGCTCTGCCAGCTGAGCTAGTGGTCCATGACACGACTAATTATATGCCTCTTTTATAGGAATGTAAAGAATATTTATTACATTCCTATAAAACATGTGCATTAATATTGTAACACCCAATCTTTCATGGTATTACAAGCCTCTGTAGGGAGTAAATCACTCGTTCCTACGCAGTCTTCACCACTATATAGTTGAAGTACACTATGTGTGCGACTTACCTCTTTAATAACGACATGTGTTAGAGTATCCTTAGGTACACTAAATTGCAAACCGTAACGGCCAAAATAGGTAAATACAGCTTTTACAGTATCGTACTCTATATGGACTTGAAGGAATTTACCACCAGGCCAGCATGATTCAATATTTTCTTTTGATCTTGGTTTTAGAAAATCAAAAAATCCCATACTACCCTCCAATGCGCCACATTGGACGTTCTGGTTGATCCATTCCTATACCATCATGTCGTTCTTGTTTACGTTGTAAAGCACGCTCAATATGCTCAGCTAACGCCTCTACTGTAGCGCCATTTCGCACAAGCGAAACTAAATCGGCCTCATCATCACGCAGTAAACATAAGCGCATCTGACCATCTGAAGTGAGTCGAACCCGATTACATGTATCACAATAGCTATGAGACATTGAGAAAATAAAGCCTACTGCCTTACCACTTGGTAATGCTAAATACGTAGCAGGTCCAAAACCATATATAGAGTGAACCTCCGTAAGAGGTCCTCCACTCACACGTTCCAATTGAGCCTTCCACTCATCAAAGGTCGGACCATGGAATGCATCACCTTGGAATGGCATATACTCGATAAAACGCCAAACAACAGGCCACTTTTCTACATACTGCAATAACGATTTAACTTCATCATCAGTCCAGTAGCGAGATAAAACAGTATTAATCTTTACAGATTTAAAGTTAGCATTAATAGCACTTCGTATGCCTTCTAGTACAGACTCAAGTTGCCCCTCTTTACCTACACAAGTAGCAAAGGCTTCACTTTCAAGCGAGTCTAAACTAATATTCACACGGTTTAATCCGAGTTTTTTCAACCGTTGCGCCCGAGATGCCAAGAGACTACCATTAGTAGTCATCGAAATATCTTCAAACCAACCTGTATCATTAATGCGACCTAGAAGCTCTTCAATATGAGGATAGAGCAATGGCTCACCACCAGTAAGGCGCACTGCTTTTACACCAATCCGATGGAAGGCCTCTAAAATAGTCATCCATTCATCAACAGATAATAGTTGTGTTTGACTTTGAGGCGTAATTTCTGCAGGTCGGCAATAGGGACAACAGAAATTACACGCATCTGTCAGCGACAGACGTACATATTCAATTGTACGGCCCCATGCGTCTTTCATAACACACCTCGTTTACCAATACAGAATTATTTAATAATAGATACTTCATCACCCACGTGAATTGTACCATTCTTAAGAACCTTACCAAAAATGCCTTGTGTCGGCATAATGCAAGAACCAACTTGTTTCATGATTTCACAACCATGGTGACATTCCTTACCGATTTGTGTGATTTCAAGAATAACATCTTTACCGACTTGTAGTTGTGTACCTACAGCCAATTCATACAGTACCATACCTTCAACTGTAATATTTTCAGCGAAATCACCAGGTTTTACATCCGCCCCTTGAGCACGCATATGGTCGATACTTGCAATGCCAAGCAAACTAATTTGACGGTGCCAATTGCCTGCATGAGCATCACCTTCCATACCATGATCTACGATAAGATTTGCGGATTCAATATTATGTTTCTTTTGCCCTTTTGTCTCACTAATGGAGATAGCAATAATTTTTCCTTCTGCCATGTAGCCCTTCCCTTCTTATGGGAACATACCATATATACATAACTTTATATAAACATTTAATTGCAAAATAAACTTGTGATTCTCATCTTGGTGAAAGCATCACAAAATACTTTTACAATTATCTATATATTATAACATAGTATTCGTACATTTTCCCTATGAATTTAATCACTAAAAAGAACTCTATTCTCAACGAATAGAGTTCTCATTTTTATAATTTAACGACGTATTAAAAAAAAAGAGTATTGTAACAGTTTTTATTATTTGTATAAGCTTATAATCGCAGCTTCTTTAGTATCAAGATCTTGTTCAATAGAATTCATCTTAGCCGATACATTTGCTACAAAAGCCTCATCTTTAATACCGGACAAATTGATACGTACATTTAAAAATGCTGCTTTTACCGCCGCCCGTGCATTAATAGCCGCAATAATACCATCGGTAATAAGGTTTTGATTGCCCTTACGAGATGCCAGTTCCGCTAAATCAAAGATTTGATACGCTAATTCACCTATTTTAAAAGGCACCATAGCCGCGTCTTTATAAGCTTGCTGAATCGCTGCTGTGCGCGCAATCTTTTCTTCATCTGTATTCTTTGGCAAACCTAATGCATTCATAAAGATATTAAATACATCCGCATCAGCTTGAGATAATTCGAGCATGCGATTACGAATCGCTTCGGCCTTTGTTTGAAGCGTCTCCATATCGGACTGAACCTCTTCATAGCCTTTTTTACCAAAGGTTAAGTTCGCTACCATTTCTGCTAATGCTGCACCAGTTGCTCCAGTTAAAGCTGCAATGGCACCGCCACCTGGTGTAGGCTCTTTAGATGCAGTAGCAGCTACAAAATCTATAACACGTTGTTCTACTAAATTCATAACAAGACCTCATGTAAAAGCGATAACAAGATATCCTTGTTATCGCTTTGTAATTACTATAAAAATATACAGGTAACACACTATATAAAACTGGTTAGATTAGACACTACCAATATATAGTTAAAAAGTGTCTACTGTAAAGGATTTATATTAGAATAAGCCTTTAATCGTACCGTCTGCTTCTATATCCATATTAAGAGCGGCAGGACGTTTAGGAAGGCCAGGCATAACCATTACATCACCGGTACGGCATACGATAAAGCCGGCACCATTAGCAACACGGATATCGGATACGGTGATGGTAAAGCCTGTTGGAGCACCTAAGAGTGCTGGATTATCAGATAAGGAATATTGTGTTTTTGCCATACATACAGGCAAGCGATCTAGTCCCCAATCTGCTAATTGTTTAATTTGTTTTTTAGCTTTGTCTGTAAAGATAACACCGTCCCCACCATAAATGGTTTTAACAATTTTATTAACTTTCTCTTCCAAACTATCTTCCAAATCATATACAAATTTAGGTGTTGGTTTTGGACCTTCAAGCAACTCTACGACCTTTTTCGCCATATCAGTGCCGCCTTCGCCACCCTTTTCCCAACATTCATTAAGTTCTACAGGTACACCAAATTCGTCGCAGAGACGAGTTAACTCAGCTATTTCTGCATCTGTGTCGGTAGCAAATTTATTGATAGCCACTAAGACAGGTACGTTAAAGTAACGCATGTTTTCAATAGCTTTTTGTAAGTTGCTGAACCCTTTTGTTACAGCCTCTACGTTTTCTGTATTTAGCTCTTGTTTAGGTACACCGCCATGCATTTTAAGAGCACGTAATGTAGCAACGATTACAATTGTATCAGGGAAGATATCGCCATAGCGGCATTTGATGTCAAGGAACTTTTCAGCCCCCAAATCAGCACCAAAGCCAGCCTCTGTAACTACGATGTCACCTAATTTAAGGCCAAGCTTAGTAGCTACGATGGAGTTACAACCATGAGCGATGTTTGCAAATGGACCACCGTGAACGATAGCCGGTGTGTGTTCTAACGTTTGTACAAGATTTGGTTTAATAGCATCTTTCATAAGAAGCGCCATCGCACCTTGGCAACCAAGTTGATGAACATAAACAGGCTCACCTGCTAAATTACAGCCGATAACGATACGACCAAAGCGTTCTTTTAAATCTTCTAGATCTTTAGCCAAGCAAAGAATAGCCATGATTTCAGAAGCAACAGTAATCATGAAGTGATCTTCTCGAGGGAAACCACACACTTTACCGCCAAGAGCAACCGTTACATTACGAAGAGCACGGTCATTCATATCTAGAACACGAGTCCAAGAAAGTTGACGCAAATCGATTTGCAATTCATTACCTTGGTGGATGTGATTGTCGATCATAGCGGACAATAAATTATTAGCTGCTGTAATAGCGTGCATATCACCTGTAAAATGGAGGTTAATATCATCCATTGGTACAACTTGAGCATAACCGCCCCCTGCAGCACCGCCCTTAATACCAAATACAGGGCCTAAAGATGGTTCACGCAATGTGGCAATAGCATTTTTGCCAATTTTTTGTAAGCCTTGAACAAGACCAATGCTCGTCGTAGATTTACCTTCACCTGCTGGCGTCGGTGTAATGGCCGTAACTAACACCAATTTACCATCAGGCTTTGCTTCTAATCGACGAATGGCATCAAAGGAAATCTTCGCTTTATAATGACCATATTGTTCAATGTCATCAGGTGTTAAACCACATTTATCGGCAATAACCTGAATCTTCTCCATTTCATTCTGTTGGGCAATCTCAATGTCGCTTAACATAAAGCCTCCTCGGCACCATGGCCATCTCAAAACTATATAACAACTATAAACTTACTATCTAATAGTTAGTATTTAATATTAATGTCTACTGTAGATGTATCTTTGTACAGCTACAGTAATCTATTATATATGAAAGTACTACGTATGTCTAATATTAATCCTTAACAATTTTAGTAATATAACTAATAAATTCTCACACAGACTATACAACCCAGTATAAACAAATGCCTAGTGTATTCTCATACACTAGGCATTTATTTATAGTCTTAGAATAGTTTAAAACGGAAATAGGATTGGTAATAATACGAGTGCTACTATACTAGATACAACGATGAGTGGCAAACCAGCTTTCACATAATCCATGAAGCTATAACCAGCAATGTTGTATACCATAGTATT
Source organism: uncultured Veillonella sp. (assembly GCF_963524655.1). Taxonomy (GTDB): domain Bacteria; phylum Bacillota; class Negativicutes; order Veillonellales; family Veillonellaceae; genus Veillonella. The sequence goes on along the minus strand of NZ_CAURHA010000001.1, from coordinate 81,489 downwards.
CGCAGGCATACCAATTGGTGTAGCATATGCTAAGGAGCTAGCGATTACGATAGCTGCAAGAACCGCTTTTGGATCGAATCCCAATTGAGATGCTAAGCTAAGACCGATTGGTACCAATAATGCACAGGTAGCAGTATTAGACATGAAGTTCGTCATGAACACACCAAGTACAAAGATTACTACTAGAACAACAATTGGAGATGGACTAGCACCAAGGCTGTTTACGATAAGATCTGCAATTACAGAACCAGTACCTGTTTTAACCATTGCGTCCCCAAGGGCCATAGAGCCAGCGAAGAGCATGATTGTTTTCATATCTATAGATCTAACAGCTGCACTTTCACTAATAACATTAGTAGCAACTAATACAAGAGCACCTATCCAGGCACTCACATAAAGTTTTACACCTAATTGTTTTTCAAAGATCATAGCAACAACTGTCAAAATCAATACAATTGCAGCAGTCCATTTTTTCCAAGACGGTACATGGCTATAATCGTCATTGCCTTCAAAGGCACCATCTGGTTGATGACTTGGAGCATCCGGTAAGAAACGTTTACCAATTGTAGCATAGAAAATAGTACCAACAATTAGAATTGGTAAACCTACTAGACCATAATCAAAAAATCCAAAAGAGCCTAGGCCCGCTTGTTGTAAGCCCGCTTGCGCAATCATATTGCCAGGAGCGCCGATAAGTGAAATATTACCACCCATAGCTGCAGCAAACACAAGAGGCATCAACAATTTAGTTTGTTTAAAACCACTTTTTTTACAAATACCGATAATTACAGGAATCAGTACAGCAGCTGTACCAGTATTAGATAAGAAACCAGATAAAATACCTGTAATCATCATAACTGCAACAAGTAAAGATGTTTCAGTTTTAGCAAACTTATGAACTACATTACCTACACCTACGGCTACGCCTGTTGCAAAGAAGGCTTCACCAATAACAAACATGCCCATAAATAGTAAAACGTTTGGATCTACAAAACCTGCAAATGCTTCTTTAGCAGATAAAACTCCACTTAGATGCAAGCCTACAGCTACAACCATAGCGGTAATAGACAATGGAATTTTCTCCCACGCAAACATGACGATGGCAAATACTAAAAAGCCAAGAGTTATCATTACACTCGTATCCATATATACCTCCCAATACGTGTAATATACCTAAAAAAGGGTACAAAAAAGGAGGATTGTACAAAATCCGTATAATCCTCCTATTAAATTGAAGATCACAATTCGATTATTTAATGAAGCTTACGTGTTTATAAATCTCTTCTAACACTTCTTCTTTTTTCGCATTGTATTCTACTTTTTTATTTTCAAAGTAGTTATTACCTTCTGCATCGATGGATACGATGAGCGGACCAAATTCTTTTACACGGCAAGTCCATAATGTTTCAGGCATACCAAGTTCACGCCAGTTAGCAGACTCGATTTCTTCTACTTCTGTAGCAGCAAGTACCGCATTACCCGCTGGGAATACACAGTGAAGTGCACCAAAGTCTTTACATGCACGTGCTGTTTCAGGACCCATACCACCCTTACCAACGATAAGGCGTACACCAGTTTGTTTTACAAATTCGTACTCAAATTTTTCCATACGCATAGATGTTGTAGGACCTACGGAAATCATTTCAAATTTATCATCCCCATGATCACGTACGATTGGACCTGCGTGCAAGATAGCACCGTTACGTACATCTACAGGTAACTCACGGCCGTATTCAACAAGACGACGATGAGCAACATCACGGCATGTTGTGATATGACCATTTAAATATATAATATCCCCTGCTTTGATACCTTCAAGATCAGATGCTTGAATTGGTGTTGTCAAAATATGTTTAGCCATTAGAATGTCACTCCTTTGTGAGATAGAATTTCGTACTTACCATCTTTATCAAATACTACATGCCCGCGGCGATGGTTCCAACAACCAACATTGACAGCTACAGAAATTACAGATGGATGACGGGAGCCATGCTCGATGTTAACACCCATTACAGATTTATCACCGCCCATGCCTTGTGGACCAATGTGCAATGCATTGATGCCATCTTCAAGCAATTGTTCCATATATGCAGCTTTTTCATTATCTGCTTTAGAGGATACTGGGCGCATCAATGCTTTTTTAGACATAGCTGCTGCTGTATCGATAGATGTTGCAATGCCTACACCAACTAATAATGGAGGACATGCATTTAAGCCATAGCTTGTCATCAAGTCTAGTACAAACTTAGCTACACCTTCGTAACCTTCACCTGGCATCAATGTTTTACCAGAACCTGGTAAAGAGCACCCGCCACCAGCCATATATGGGAAGATTTCTACATCATCACGGCCAGGTATGATATCCCATGTAATGTACGGAGCTGTACGACCAATATTTTTACCCGTATTAAATTCATCAAAGGTTTCTACACAGTTATGGCGAAGTGGTGCATCTTGTGTAGCTTGGTATGTAGCATTACGCAAGATTTCTTCGAGTTCACCAATCAATGGGTAGTTAGAACCTACTTTTACCCAGAACTGTAACACACCTGTATCTTGGCAGGATGGACGATTTAAATCGAAGGCCAATTCCTGATTCTTTTTCATTGTTTCATAAATTGTTTTAGCTAATGGATTTTTTTCATCTGCAGCAAGCTCTTTAATTTTTGCCTCTACATCATCAGGTAATTTCTTTGCTACATAAGCAATGAACTTTGCGATGACATTTGTCATTTCTTGCACTTGTTGTTCTTTCGTACTCATCGTAAACCTCCAAAAGGACTTCATTATTTAAGACGCAATTATTTCTGTTTCGGAACCTTAGCTCCTTTCGATGATTTCATTCTACTCTTTTTTCAGGATATAACTATCCAATTTACAAGTTGATTTTTTCTGATAAAAGTGTAAGGGAACTATAATAAATCACCTATATGGTTATATTTTAACGCATACAAAATATACAATTTCACCTATATACAAGCACAAAAAGAGCACTACCTATCAAAAAGTAGTGCTCTTTCAATGTCTAATGATCAATTACTTTAGAATATACAAAATTACCTATACCTAATGATTGTATATCTTCCTAAATGCAATGTGTAAAACCATTGAAATTATAACTAATTACAATGAGCTGTATTAATAAAAATTAGGATTGTAATTTTTTAACAACTGACTCAAGCTGTTCCCTAATATCTTGTAACTTTTGATTAGCCTCATCTAGTTCAATTTTATATTTGTAATCAGGTTGATACGGCAAACAAGATTGTAATAGCTCTACAATATCTTCCTCTTGTGTAGAAATGATCTCTTTCCAATCATGTAGTTTTGTTTTACGCCCCATCTCTTTGGCTTGTTTGCGATATTCCGTTGGCGTCGTATGGAAGTGCTTTTTAAAAGCCACATTAAAAGCCTTAATATCTGCAAAACCACAATTGATGGCAATATGAGCCACACTATCTGTAGAGTTAGCCAAACTTACGGTAGCCTCCCGTAGTCTCAAACGCAATACATATTCTAAAAAGGAAACACCTAATTGGCGTTTAAAGAACTGTGACGTATAGTTCACATTATAACCACCAATTTTAGCAATATCTTCCAATTCAATTTTTTGCTGATAGTTTTCGTCAATATAAGCAATCATCTTGTCAAAAGCAGCTTCCTTCATATCAGCAGGCTTTGTATTTGAATGAATAGACTTAACCGCCTCAATCTCGCTATATACATCACTAGCTAAGCCTAAGTAATGATGCTCTAACCACAACTGATTGGCCGGACTTTTACCGTCCACCATTAACAACATCATCATGGCTACATGGTATCTCACTGATGTAAAGAATGGATTATAACGATTCGTTTCATCAGATCGAACCATAAATTGATACATACTAAAATTAGGATCAAATTGTTGGAAGAAGTTCTTCCCTACATGAATAACGAGGGCCGTTGTATCCTCTTCTAAAGCTAATGTAGCGTGTCCTACTTGAGGAGAAATAATAATTGTATCGAGTGGCTCCATCGTGAAAACCTCACTATTACAGCTCATCTCAATACGGCCCTTTAATAAGATAAGGATTTCCGTTTCTCCATGCCAATTGTAATGATAGGTACTAACCTTATATATATGGCTACTAAAATCTATATGATTATGTTTGTATGTATAGTGGAAATAATCCATATTAGCTATATGCTCCCTAAATTTCAACAATAATTATTAAGTACCAAGTTTTATAAGCCAATTTTCTCTAATAGAGATAAGGTAAACATAGAAATACCTGCACCGATTCCAGCAGCTACTGATATTGTCAGATACGGAATATCAAGAACTATTTTAAACGTTTTAAAAAACAGCACTATCTGTAAAAGTCCACAGGTCAAGGTTGTCCCAAAAATTACTGCGCCTGCGAAAACCATATTAACAATATATGTCAGTACAAAAACAGACATCAGTGAAAAAATAAATAACTCTATACTCTTAACTAAAAATATTTCTGAATAAGCATATAAATACACCATAAAAACTCGCTTTAATGTTAATGCAGCGTCAGCCCCTCTTGCTATCAACAAAAAGATAGGCACGAACACAACAGACATAACGACAAAAGTTACAAATGATCCTGCTATATTCATTGCAAGAGTAGGATTAATTAAAAGTTCAGCTAATGTTGTTGTAGATTCAGGTTTTAATAAATTAACACTTACGCTCCCCAAAGTCATAATAAATAGCATGAATACTATATAAAATACAACAGCTTTTATAGAACCGCTTAAAGTTCCTCTATCCCGAAAGTATGGCAACCATAAGTTAGGACTCACAACGGCATTAAAAATTTGTCTATATACACTAATCGAGTCAGTACTATTAACCACAAAAACCTCTCTTATTTACATAAAAAATGCATCCCTTAGAAATTCAAGGGATGCATTTATTATGATATATATATTTAACTATGGTCAACAGCAACTTAATTTTTATCTATTAAGCCTGCTAAAATGTTGATATACACATTACTGTTACTATTACACTTAATTAAAAATTACATAAGCGCTGTAATCGCTGCTGCTAAACCGAAGAAGATACCTGGTGCATTGGCTAATGCTACTGGAATATCTCTATGTTCTTTAAACAAACCATATAACACCCATAATGTACAGTTGATAGCCGCTACTAAAGGTTGGATCCAATCACCAGTACCTGGATGTGCTAAGTTGTTCATAATTTGTGGAAAGTAAGATACATACATTGCTACAGCAGTAACAGTTGCAACTTTCCCTAAGTTTTCCATAAATTTTACTTGATTCATTATATCCTCCAAAATGATTAATTTACGATTGTTTGTAATACCTGATGAGGTATATTCTACTCAGTTTAGAGAATCTAACTATCCAAATTAAAAGACAAATTTTTGGATTAAATCTAGTTAAAACTATAATTTTATATATATTTTTCTTATTTCGAAATTACAAAATATATAATTTAACCCATACTATAGATGTAAAAAGAGCACTACTTATCTACAGTAGTGCTCTTTTTGTGTTTTTATAGCATTTCTCTATATAGAAAATCACCCAATTCCAATGTTTCTATATAATCAAAAATTTTTTATTTGCAATTTATTCACAGTAGCTCAAATTCTATTTACAGTAAATCAAAATCTGACTACTAATTAAAAGATTAATTATAACGCCTTTACCACATCAGCTAATTTTGCTTTTAAAGTTTCTAGCTTTTGACTCATAAACTCTAGCTCACTCTTAGCACGTGAATCATCTTCATAAGATAAAAACGAATGTAGTAGCTCAAGGACATCTTGATTTTCAACTGATACGATTTCTACGCCGTCTTGCAATGTAGTTTTACGGCCAATGGCTTTTACTTGCTTTCGATATTCGGTGGGAGTCATACGGAAATACTTTTTGAACGCTACATTAAAGGCTTTAATATCTGCAAAGCCACAACTACTAGCAATCCTAGCGATCGCCTCATCTGAGCTCGTCAGCTGAACAGTTGCATCTCTTAATCGCAATCTCAGTACATAATCTACAAAAGAAATCCCCATTTGGCGCTTAAAGAATTGAGACGTATAAGCCACATTATAACCACCAATCCTAGCAATAGCTTCTAACTCAAGCTTTTGCCGATAGTGTTCATCAATATAAGCAATCATCTTATCAAAGGTAACAGGTTTAATATCGCCAGGTCGTGCGTTTTCATGGACAAATTTAACTGGGGCAAATTCTCTAAATACATCACCTGCTAACGCTAAATAATGATGTTCAACCCACATGCGATGTACGGGGCTTTCACCTTTAGCCATCAACAACATCATCATAGCCGCATGGTGACGTAAGGTGGTAAAAAATTGATTATGCCGAGTACTTTCATTAGAACGCACAACAAATTCGTACGTTCCAAAATCGGGATCATACTGTTGATAAAACTCGTTCCCCACATGAATTGTAAAAGCTATTACATCCTCCTCAAGGGCTAATATTGAATGCCCCACTTGAGGTGAAATAATAACTGCATCAAGAGGCTCTAAGGTAAACACCTCGTCATTACAACTCATCTCAATGCGCCCTTTTAATAAGATGAGAATCTCTGTTTCCCCATGCCAGTTGTAATGGTATGTACCAACACGATATATGGTGCTACTAAACTCTATGTAATTATGTTTATATGAATAGTCGAAGTAATCCATTACACTTTTACTCCCTAAGGTAATTTCGCTCTTAACGCCTGTTCCTGTGATTTACTCACTTCTAACAAGGCATATTCATCGTGAGTTCACGTACCAAATAAAATTTTGTCTACAACAGTTTCAACAGATTCAGTACATAATTTTGAATTATATACTTGTTCTAAATCACGTTTATACACTTGAATGGTTTCAAAAAGTCCACTCTGTTCAAGTTCATTACTATTAGAGACCAAAGACTTTACAATTCCATCATGATGATCTTTAGGTGTGGCTCTCGCTTGTAAAGGATCCACGATCATCATTTCTAAATAGCGCAATTGCGTCGTCAAATAAGATAACTCAGGCTTAGTAGCTATCAAACAAAAGTCGACGGTATAGCCTTTAGATTTTAATAATGTAGCTGTATTAATTGGTACTGCGGCTGAACGTAATGTGCCTTCAATAATCAAATTGTATTTTAAAGAGCTTAATTTATCAATTACAGCCTCTACCATCTTACCGGCAAACATTTTTGTGTAATCTACACTATCAACACCATATTTCTCTTGTAACTCTCTAAAATACGGATGTTGAGCACGATATGTATCGCCATCAATGACAATATAATTACCTTTTGACTCTAGCATTTTCACACGATGAATTGTGGTTTTCCCTGCTCCACTTTGACCACCTAAAATAACAGCACGAGGTGTACTAGATATATTTTTATTAAACGTTAAGAAATCAATGGTACGTTCTAAGGCCTTTTCAAAGTCTTCAGAACTATAGGACTCAATAGCTTGTACATCACTAGTCTCTTTAACAGCTTTAACATCACTAATGTCATGAGAAGCTTGTGTTAATGACTCTTTAATAGTATTTTCAAGTTTTACCATATCTAACTTTAGAATATCTAACTCATGTATAGATGTAGCTAAATATAACTCTGTATTTACAATATGAGAATACGCTTTTAATAGCTCTACACAGTCACTAGTGCCACGCCCCTCGACTAAGTTACAGAGACGTGCTAATGTTTCCGCACTTTGTTCTTTTAGAACTTCTATTTGTAACGTTAAATTATACTGTTCAACGACGTTCATACATTCGACCTCTCTCAACGCATTAAAAATGCACCCCTTATAATCCAAGGGATGCATTCATTATGATATATTTATTTAACTACGGTCAACAGCATCTTGAAGTTTTCTCGGGCATTGAGGCTATGAGGCACTTCAGATGGCATAATCAATGTTTCACCAGCTTTCACATTGTGTTCTACATCACCAACAACGATGTGTGCCTCACCATCAAGAATTTGCACAATCGCGTCACCTACAGTTACATGCGTTGAGATTTCTTCGCCCTTTGGTAACGCAAACAAGGTAATACTGAGGCGTTCATTTTGGGCAATCGTAATACTAATCACTTGCCCTTCTTTATACTCTAAACGATCGTCTAGATGTAAAATTTCGTTGACTGGGATATTTTTTGTGAAAGTCTTACTCATAGAAATCACTCCTTATATAACTATATAATGGTAAAAAGTAATTAAAAAGTAGATTGAAATACATTTTGTCAAAACTTAATTGATGTAACTAAAAGGTTTATCCTTTCGTTGAGTTTATTATAAATTAATTGAGATTTAATTTCAGTACCTATAGCAACAGAATTGAAATAATTTTATATAAACAATAAGACGAGGCCTCTAGAGAGACCTCGTCTTATTATTTTTATCACTAAATATTACAGATATGTAATATCCTAAATTTTGAAATATTAAACGTCTATAACTATTAATCTCATATAATTTAAATCGCAGGTAGCAGTCCTAATAGATACACATCAAAGGTATCGCCAGGATGTACTTCGTGTACGCCTTTTGGAATACATGCCAATGCATTAACCGTATATAAGCCTAACATGCTACTACTATTAAAGTGACGGTTAGCCACAAAGCGTGGCGCACCACCACCAAAGATTACTTTACCTTGTACATAGCGATCAAAAGCATTGCGTTTAAAAATTTCCGAATCCATAACACAGGCTACCACTGGTGTAGTCCAGTTTGCCAAACCTTTATAGCGCTTCAAGGTTGGTGCTACGATTAAATGCCAACCGTTAAAGGCAGCCCCTGGATTACCAGATAGACCAAAGATGATTTGACCTTTCGGGGTCACAGCACCATAAGATGCCGCACCAGGACGCATTTGAATACGTGCATAAATAGATTGAGCACCTAATTTCTCATAAATAAGTGGCATTGTATCAAAGAGACCAACTGATACACCGCCAGAGCTGATGATAATATCTGCCTCTTCACTAAGTTTCAACACGTGATTGATTTCAGACTCTAGTTCCTCAGGAGCATCGCTTACGTGATAGTGTGTAATCTTGTGAAAGCCTAAATCCTCTAAGAGGCCACAAATCATAGCTCGATTAGAATTATAGATTTTACCAGGTGTTAAACTTTCACCAGGTTCAATCACCTCATGACCAGAGGTAAGGACTAATACTTGAGGCATGGAATTAACTGTTACCTCAGTAATGCCGAGTCCAGTTAAAATGGTTTGTACCGTAGAAGTTACCTCTGTACCTCGTGGAATCACAAGGGTTCCCGCAACACACTCTTCACCTTGAGGGATAATATGATCGCCACAGTGATAGTTGCCTTGAATAGTAATCGTTGTTTGCGGTTCTCCTGTACCAACCACTTGTTCTTGCATGATAACCGTATCACATGTATCCGGCACAGGTGCACCAGTCATAATACGCACTGCATGACCAGGTTCAACAGGGTGCTCCCACACAACGCCGGCACCAATAATACCGTCGACGATATATTCATTACGACCTGCTTCGTAGGCAATGGCATATCCATCCATCGCAGATTTGGGGAATGCAGGTACATCAGTTGAGGCCTTAATATCCTCAGCTAATACGTATCCCTTCGCAGCCTTAACAGCAATAGTTTCAGTTTTATGAACTTGTGTTTGTAAGGCCTCATCCCATAATTGGAGTGCCTTCTCAACAGTAACGACGGCCATGTAAACACCTCATCATTTCCTGTATATGGCGTACCAATTCAGGTACGTCTTGATCCAACTTGCCAATTTCAATTGTCGCCACTCGGTCCATTGCATCCGAGATAAGTTCTTCCGTATGGCCCTCTTTCGTAACCTCTATAATAGGGGCAATACCTTGGGACCGTGTTTCTAGTATAACAATATCTACGGGCATATGCTGTGTCAAATCATACAAACTAGACTGTTCTTTTGTACGTATACGAATCGCTGTTTCATTAGGCCCTGCAATAGCAACCGCATTAGCCCCTGCTTTATAGGCAAGGTCTGTATCTGTCCCTTCATGATCCATGTGAAAGCCGTGCTTATCGCTCTTTACAACTCCGACGGATAAACCAACTCGTTGTAATTCTGATACGAGACGTGTTACTACCGTTGTCTTTCCTGTTTTCCGTTTAGATGCCACTACACTAATGAGCGGCACACGACGGAACTCATTTTCTGCTAAGGCACGTGCCCATTGGTAGTCTTCGAAGCGATTAATATTACTTAGTTCCCAAGTATAATCACTAGCATCTATATGCTCAACATGACCAATGACATCAAGGGCATGATGCAAAGACATATCCTCACCGACGAGAACAGACTGAATTAATGATGCAATATGCGTTCTATAAATGCCAGCCATAGGCTCAGCTTTGTCACTGTCACCATAAGGAACAATGGCGTTCCAATCATTATGATCTACTTGGTATAGCCAATCAAAATAGAGATCCATCTCCATAAATGGCATATCCACGGCCATAACTGCATAAGCAGGGCTAGGTCCTACCGCCAAGGTGCTATACAGGCCTCCTAACGGCCCACATCGCTCAATAGAATCCCGAACAATAGAAACTTTTTCTTGTTCATCGTTCGATAAAGTATCAATAATATGAGTCTGTATGGCATGACCTAATTGCTCATCGTCCCCAATAGAGATCAAAATATCATGTACATCTGCATCAAGCCCCTTGCGGAGGGCGTGAGATATGAGACTTTCACCACCAACCCAAGACAATAAAGCCTTTGGTTGGCCCATTCTGGTACTAAGACCACCAGCTAAAATAATTAAACCTAATTTATCCACGACGTCGTAAACCTCGTTTAACACCTTGATAGATGAATAATAAAACAACAATATTTAAAATGCCATCTGGCACCATATAGGAAGCATTATAAACCATAGAGTAAATCCAAGGATTTTGCCCTTGTGGTGCATAGCTAGCAAAGACTACGGCACCACTAGTAACAGATACTGCCCAACGCAATGCGATACCTACAATAGATCCTGTAATAAGTCCAGAAATAGAGTCTTTGAAGTAACCGCAAACGCCAATAACACCATACGCTACCAAGTAATCTAAGATAATACTTAAATAATGAACAGATGATTTAAAACCTAAAATAAAGTGTAAAATACCGTACACAACACCGACAAAAATACCGCGTGTACCGCCCCAACGGTATGCATAAATCATAAGTGGCACTAAAGCTGCGGCCTTAATAGATCCCCCTTGTGGCATATGGAAAAGCGTAATAAATGACAAAACTTGTGCAATAGCAATTGCCACGCCTGCTTCAGTAAGCATACGAGTTTTTGATTGATCCATTTCAATCGACCTCCTCATAATTATATGTTTTCATATATGTATTTTAACTGATATTTTCTATTTATAAAGTCTACTTGTATTGTACTACAGTTTTTTTGTGATACCAAACAAAATATTCGGAACGTATTGAAAATTTTGCGAGTCTCTTGTATAATGGTACAGGTTCAATATGTAATATCCGAAGGAGATATAGAAACTATGATTAACACAACGAACATCTTTGATTATGAAGACGTGCAATTAATTCCTAATAAATGTATCGTCAGTAGCCGTAGCGAATGTGATACACATGTAAAATTAGGTAAACGCACATTCCGCTTACCAGTGGTACCTGCAAATATGCAAACTATCATTGACGAAGAGTTGGCTGAAAAATTAGCACGTGAAGGCTATTTCTATATCATGCATCGTTTCCAACCTCAACGTCGTATGGACTTTGTAAAACGCATGCACGACCTTAACTTATATTCTTCCATTTCTATCGGCGTAAAAGCTGAAGAATTTGCTTTAGTTGATGAATTCAAAAAAGCAAACTTAACACCTGAATACATCACAATCGATATTGCACATGGTCACTCCAATGCAGTAATCGAAATGATTCAATACATTAAAAAGAACTTACCTGAAACATTCATTATCGCTGGTAATGTTGGTACACCAGAAGCAGTTCGTGAACTTGAAAATGCTGGTGCTGACGCTACTAAAGTAGGTATTGGTCCTGGTAAAGTTTGTATCACTAAATTAAAAACCGGCTTTGGTACTGGTGGCTGGCAATTAGCTGCTGTTCGCTGGTGCGCAAAAGCAGCTACAAAACCTATCATCGCTGACGGCGGTATCCGTGACCATGGCGACATCGCTAAATCTATTCGCTTTGGTGCGACTATGGTTATGATCGGTTCCCTCTTTGCTGGTCACGAAGAATCCCCAGGGGATGAAAAAATCGTTGACGGTAAAGCAGTAAAAGAATACTTTGGTTCTGCTTCTGAGTTCCAAAAAGGGGAACGCAAAAACGTAGAAGGCAAAAAAATCTTCATCGACTCCAAAGGTTCTATCTTTGATACATTAGTTGAAATGGAACAAGATTTACAATCTGCTATCTCTTATGCTGGCGGCACTACTTTACAAGCAATCCGCAAAGTAGACTACGTACTTGTTAAAAACTCCATCTTTAACGGCGATCGCTAATACAATACAGCATATAGTAAAAGCCACAGGTTATATCCTGTGGCTTTTTTGTATCCCCTTCTCCTTATTGATTATGAGGTAATATTTTTTAAAAATAATATTTCAATATTTAAAATTAGCCCCAAAGACACATTGTCTCTGGAGCTATTATTTAAGTTTAAACTTCAGTTTCTTTTGATTTATCCATTAACATATAAGCGTATTTACCAATACCTGCACTTACTACAAGTAATACAGTCAATACGATAAATGCAACAGTAAGACTTGTACCATGAGCGATGAAACCAATCAATGCTGGTCCCATCAAAATTCCCATATAGCCTAGCATTGTAGATGTTGCCACAGCTTGTGTCATAGGAATTACATTTTGTTCCCCCATAGCAGAGAACAAGTTTGGTACTACCATAGCTAAGGAGATACCAAGTAATAAGTAGGTATACATAGAACCATAGCCAGGTAAGAATACGATAAGGCCCATTGCAATAGCGCCTAACAAATACCCACCAATAACAACTTGTTTAGAGGTCAAATGTTTACCAATTGTATTCCCCAGCAAGCGGCCGATACACATAGTACCATTAAATAGCATAACGCCCATAACAGCCTCTTCGATAACGATACCTTTATCTTCGAACAGGTATAACGCACTCCAATCCCCTACTGCACCTTCAACTAAGTAAGATACAAAGGATAAAAGACCAAAGATAATGGCAATGGGATGGAAAGATAATGGGCTTTTAGATTTTTTTGTAACCTTTGCATTTGGATCACTGCCAAAGGTCAACATAAATTGGCTAACCACAACCATAGCAATAAATAATACGATGAGAAGTCCCCAAATACTTTCATTAACAGGTAAGGATAATATTTTTAAGAGCACCAGTAAAACACCAGCACCGGCAAAACCGCCTAAACTCCACCCACCGTGATAGGCACCCATTAAGTGTTTCTTACTCACCTTTTCGGTCAAGATAGCTTGTAAATTGGCAGACGCACCACTGAGTCCGACGCCAATACCAAAGAAGAACAAAGCGGCTGTGGTCGTAGCAATTGTAGAACACATGGTAACAACCGCAAGAGATAACATGCCAATAAAGCTAGCTAGTAAAACGACTTTCTTGCATCCAAAGTTCTCTACTAGCTTACCAGCTATGGCCATGGACAAACAAGAGCCTACACCGAGCACTAAAATCATGGAACCCAGTACATCTTCACCGATACTAAGCTTTGCTTTTAAATATGGCACAAAACCAGCCCATAAAGCTGTATACATACCTGGGATAAAGAATCCTCCAAAGGCACCACGAATATTTGCTGTTGAAATAGAAACTTGATTGCTCATTACATCCTTTCTGGCTTCTAGAACCGTCCGGCGAAGAAAGGTCCTTTTTTATCCGCAAAGCGCTAAAACTTGCATCATTGCAGGAAACCATTTTAATTACATATCATTTATTATTGGAATATAATAACCCTCTTTACAGAAAATGTAAAGAGGGTTATTTAGTAAAATTCAATACCAACTTTATTCGTTAATAGAATTTAATTCAACGCTATTTATAGATGGTTTAAATACAGTCATATACAAAGTATAGATATTAATAAATGGAATAAACATGGCTACTAACCAATAAGCGCTAAGACCCATATCATGTAATCTTCTAACAGTACAACTAATATTAGCTAATATATACCATATCCAAAAAATCCAATAGATAACTAAACTAGAAACAATAGCTGTATCTATATTAAAAATATTTTCATAGAAGTAAAACAAAATAGGGTTGAGCGCATATGTTATGATCTGGAACATAAATACGCCCCAGTATAACTCTTGTCTTTTTGCTCTAGTTCGATAATCAAACAACTTGTTAATAAACATAGTTCTAAAGGAATCTATAGAATGAGATAAACCAATCGTATCCCAAATATCCTCTCGCTTTTTATCGTCACTGGAACTGTATATCGGTTCATAGCTGATATTGTATTCTCCACTCTTCTGCTTTCCATTTGGCAAACCATAACGATTAGATTCTTTATTAGAAGGCACAAATATTAGCAATAAGAGTACTATATACTCATAGAAAAGATAAATGTAAAAGTCTACAGTCACTCTAAGATCTATATCAGTAAGGTTTTGATTATATCCCCAAAAGCCTAGTAGTAGTATATTAAAAATTAAAATAATATACTGTAAACACCGTCCAAGAGCACTACCACTATAATCATTTAAGCGTCGTTTACCTAATTCTGATAATGTAAAAGCACCTAGAAGATTGATGACAATTGTCATGATAAAAAATATCGGCTCATCAATATAATAATCAGAGGTGAGAACAATTCGTCCAAAATAATTAGAAAAAGTATCATTTGGAGTTAACTTTAAAGAGTCTACAATACCTAAAAGATTTATTAAATTGCCAATATAGACTTCTAAGAGAAGAAACAATACCCCTATAAGGTATGGAAATCTTGTTAGCCTTTGGTTAAGAAAAAGATTCTTAACATTAGACTTTAATAATAGCCATTCATCAAGAAAGTTAAAGTTAATCATTAACGCTCCGTATTTCATATATCTAAACAAAGTATTAACAACAGTACTAACTCGTACCATACCATATTAAACAAGACTTAGTAAATATCTAAATTTAATAAAGCACCCATATGCCCACACAGCTAGTAAGTAACGCCACAAGAACAGGTATAGCTGTGCGTTTCAGCAAATCTACGGATTTAATATGCGCCACGCCAGCTACGCCGACCATTACAGGACTAATAGGGCTAAGGAATAAGCCTAGGCTTGCACCGTTTTGCATACCAAGCATAGTAGTAATCGGATCAAGTCCTAGATGAGCTACGATATTAGGTACTAGTGGAACCAACGTAAATAATGGCGCTACATTGCTACCTGTCACCATGCTAAGGCCTAACATACCGCCCCCTAGGACAGAGGTAAGTTCCATGGAGTTAAGAGATAATGTTTGAAGTGCCCCAACCAAGGATTCAATAAGACCTAAACTCACTAGTCCTTGTGCAAAGATTTGTCCCCCTATAATAAGGGTCACTGCATAGGAGAACTGGTTCCCCATACCTTCAAAGAAAACAGTCGTACTCTTAAGTACAGTTCTCAAATTGCGATGACGAATTAATTCAGCTAATAGAGCAATACCAAAGGCAAGCATCATAGCCAATGTAACATTCATCTTCACACCAGGAAAACCATATTGACTAAAGCCTAAGATAAAACACAATGGTAATAAAGGGAATATCATATATGGCTTAGGCCCTATTGGCGCCTCTGGAATACTTTCACAAGTATCTATAGCCTTAGGTTCCTCCACCCGGTCACGATATTTCTGCCAGAAAAAGTGTGCTATAGCCGTCACAATAGCGACTAAGAAATAAAGACGCAACTGGTAGCCTACAAAATAGTTTGGCACAGGCATATTCAAGGTCTTTGCAATGAGTAAGGTAGATACCGCACCAGGTCCTACGTCCATAAGATGTCCCGTAGCAATAACAGCAGCAGCCCCTACTGGGTTCACACCAAGACGGAGTAAAACAGGATACATGGTAACCATCATGAGGAGGGCAAGACTCAATGGATTTGGCACACATATGGATAGGCCCATATTGAGTAGAAACATAAGGGCTAACACAATATATGGTTGATTGAGACGATATAAAGGCTGAATAATTGTATGTGCTAGTCGCGTCCCTGCTCCGATATATTCCATATACTTAGCATAGCCTGCACAGGTCATAATCATAAGGCCTAAATTTACTATATTCTCGGACGTAGTGATTCGCACAATATCCATGGCATCAAATACCAAGACACCTGTAGATTGGGACTCAACAAGTATAGCATCAATCCAATTTGCTTCATAAGCAATAAACATCATGAGAATCCCCATACCAATTAAAACTGGCTGTGGTTGATAGCGCTTCATTAACAATATCCCTGTAATAGCAATAATGGTGATACATATAACTACATTCATAAATAAGCACCTCTCAACTAGAGAATATATATTAGACCCATATAAGATGTATACTACACTTGTATTAAATCCATATTATACCTATATTATACCTACATCATGCACAAAAGATAAATAAAGATACAATGAAAAAGCACCATTATCCTTAAGATAACAGTGCTTTTATTCCGTCTTATACTTTTATTTATGCTCTTTTAACCATGCAATGGCATATTCTGCATATACGGCAGATGCCGCAGATAGTACGGAGTCATCCATATTGAATCGATTATTATGATGATCGTATGTAGCTTCAATATCAGGGTTTTGAATACCAATAAAGGCAAAGCACCCTGGTTTATCTTGTAAATACCATGCAAAATCTTCCCCTGGCATTACTTTACGCATTTTAGAAAGTTTGTCTTTACCTAATGTATCAATAACGACACGTTCCGCCAATTCGCTAGATGCAGGATCATTAATAGTAGGCGGTACTTTTTTTACATATTCTAATGTAGCAGTTGCTCCATAAGCCTCAGCAGTATGTTCTACTACGCGCCGTATGGATTCAACATAGTACTCTTCTTGGTCTGGGTCAAAGAATCGAATGGTCCCTCCCATTTTAGCTTCACCAGGGATAACATTCCATTCAGATCCAGAGTGAATATTACCAATAGTGAGTACAAGAGAATCTAAGGCACTCACATTACGAGACACTACGGTTTGCAAGTTCACGACGATAGCACTAGCTACTACAATGGCATCAATCGCTTGGTGTGGCTGTGCACCATGGCCTTGTTTACCTTTTACATTAATAGTAATTTGGCTACTTGCCGCCATACGAGGACCTTCTTCTACAGATATGAGTCCTGCTGGTAAATCGATCCATACGTGGCCGCCAAAGATGGCATCCACCTTATCGTACCAGTCTCCAAATTTGATGAAATCTGGCGCCCCTGCTCCAGTCTCTTCAGCAGGTTGAAAGGCTAAATATACGTCGCCTTCGATGCGGTCTTTCATAGACATTAACATCTTTGCAGCTCCTAATAAGATAGCCATATGACCATCGTGACCACAGGCGTGCATTTTGCCTTCAGTTTCTGATTTATAGTCTACTGTATTATGTTCGTGAACAGGCAATGCATCAATATCGGCGCGCAAAGCAATGGCTTTGCCAGGCTTGTCACCGTGGATGATACCAATTAAGCCGATGCCCCGCTCTGTATCGACGTGAACCTCTACGCCCATAGATTCTAATTCTTTAGCCAAGGTTTTAGTTGTTTCAAATTCTTCATTACTGAGCTCAGGATGTTTATGGAAATATCTACGCCAATCTTGAACGTAGCTTTTATATTGTTCTATTAAATCGCGACTATGCATGATATCGCCTCCTCACTAAATCCCAATATTACTAGGAATAACATTGTAAAAGTAAAAGAAAACGACAGGCAGTGCCATGTCGTTTTCTTAGTTTCTTATCGGTTGCGCAATACTGCTTGTACCGCTAAGGATACAACAGCTGTTGCAACTGCCACAGCAGCAGTGATCTTTGCTGTTGTGAAAAGTTCTTCTTTTGTAGGTTTTGCTTTAGCAGCAATATCCAAAGTTTTTGCTACAGCAGGTACCAATACTTCATTACGTAAGGATTCTGTATTCATATTTACTCCTCCAATATAGACTGTTTCTTCTAGGGTAACACGAATGAGAACTAAAGTCTATATATTCATCGATTTATTTCAATAATTACTCGGTTACGTAACTATTTTAAATGATATTTATGAAAGTTATCCTTAAAATTATTTTGCAGCTAACTCTTCAATAGCTTCAGCTACAATAGCAATCGCTTTTTCCAATTGGTCTTGAGGAATATTAAGTGCTGGTAAAAGACGTACTTTATTTTTTGCAGACAAGCATACAACGCCCTTTTCAAGACATTTCGCAATGACTTCTTTTGGATCTACTGTAGTTTCAATACCAAGCATAAGGCCCATGCCGCTCACACCTAGAATACCAGGTTTGCCTGCTAAGGTATTTTTTACATAGTCCCCTTTTGCTTTTACAGAATCTAAGAATTCTGGTGTTAAACGATTAATGATAGTATTGCCTGCTGCCGCACAGATTGGATTGCCACCAAAGGTTGTAGCATGGGCACCAGCATTTAACACATATTGCATCTTTTCATTAAATAATGTAGCCCCCATAGGAAGTCCACCTGCTAAACCTTTTGCAGTAGATACTACATCTGGCTCAATGCCAAATTGTTGGTATGCGTATAGACTACCAGTACGGCCATTACCAGTTTGTACTTCATCGATTAACACGAGTTGATCGTGTTCATGAGCATATTTTGTTACGGCTTGTACGAACTCTTTATCCAAAGGCATAACGCCACCTTCACCTTGAATAGGTTCCATCATGATGGCACAAACTGCTGGATTATCAAGCGCTTTTAAGGCCGCATCAATATCATTAGCAGGTGTATGAATAAAGCCTTCTGTAAATGGGAAGAAATGTTGATGGAATACATCTTGGCCTGTAGCAGACAAGGTAGTAATAGTACGACCATGGAAGCTATTAACCAAGGTGACGATGACATGACGACCTTCGCCGTATTTGTCATGGCTATATTTACGAGCTGCTTTGATGGCACATTCATTAGACTCTGCACCAGAGTTAGAGAAGAATACCTTCTTCATACCTGTTTTAGCGCACAGTTGTTTTGCCAATTCAATTTGTGGCAAAGAATAGTATAAATTTGAAATGTGGTTCAACGCATGAGATTGTTTTGTCACAGCCTCTGTCCATTCATCGTCATCGACACCAAAAGCTGTTACGCCGATACCAGATCCAAAATCGATGTATTCTTTACCATTTACATCCCATAAAAGAGAGCCTTTACCTTTTTCAAAACATACGTTAAACCGGCCATACGTATTGGCTATATATTCTTTATCTTGTTGTTCAAAATCGATTGTATTACTCATTACATCCTCCAAACGTACGGTCGCGCCGCCGTCTATCTATATGAAAGGTAATCAGATGATTACCAACATTACATCTACTGTTTTATGCTACAAACATAGTACCAAGACCTTCATCAGTCAATAGCTCAATAAGAATGGCATGTGGAATCTCACCATTGATGATAAATACCTTTTGAGCTCCTGACTTGATGGCCTCTAAGCAACAATCTACTTTTGGTATCATACCGCCAGCAATAATACCCTCTGCTTTTAATTGATCCGCCTCTGCCATAGTGATTTTAGAGATTAAAGAATTAGGGTCATGTACATCACGTAGCACACCATCAATGTTAGTCATGGCCACCATTGTTTCCGCCTTAAGGGCACCGGCAATTTTTGCGGCTACCGTATCAGCATTAATATTATATGTCTTGCCATCAGCCCCCATACCAATGGAAGAAATGACAGGAATATAACCTCTACTGATAACATCATCGATAATACTTGTGTCAATTGTATCGATAGAGCCTACATAACCAAGCTCATCATTTTGTTTATGAACTTGAATCATATTACCATCCACACCACAGAGACCAACAGCCTTACCACCAAGGTCTGTTAAATCTGCTACAAGGCCTTTATTAACCTTGCCGGCTAATACCATTTGTACTACATCCATTGTCGCTTCATCTGTGACACGCAAGCCATTTGCAAAACGGGATTCAATTTTCATGGCATCTAGTGTGCTATTAATAGCTGGACCACCGCCATGAACGAGCACAACCTTTACCCCTACCAATTGAAGTAGCATTAAATCCTTCATAACGGATTTTTTTAATTCTTCATCAATCATAGCATTGCCGCCATATTTAACGACAACATATTGATCTGTATATTGTTTAATATATGGAACGGCCGCAGTTAAGATATGCGCCCGCATTGCATTTGTTACGTCCTTCATAGTTCCCTCTCTAACCTAGTGCTAGGCCTGTATCCTCAGGCAAACCTAAAGCAATGTTCATACATTGAACAGCAGCACCAGAGGCACCTTTGCCTAAATTATCGAAAATAGCATGAACCATAATGCGTTCATCGTTGCCAGTCACATAGATTTTCATGCTATCTGTGTTGCTCAATTGATTTGCATTTAACATACCTGTATTACTGTTCTCAGTAAATGGTACGACAGTAATAATCGGGCTACCTTTATAAAAGTTTTCCAATGCCTGTTGCACTTTATCAATGCTTATTGGCTTTTGGCATAAACGACTGTGAATGCCTACAGTTACTTCCATACCGGAATAATAATCGTCAACGATAGGAATAAAAATAGGTGCTTCACTAAGTCCACACACATGTTGAACTTCAGGCAAGTGCTTATGTTGTTGACTTAAACCATATTGACGCGGTGCATAGAGGAAATAATCCTTCGGTTCACTTTCATATTGACCTATCATCTTTTTTCCGCCCCCACTATAGCCGGTTAAGGATGTAATGGTGAAAGGATAGTCCGCTGGTACGAAGCCTGCTTTTATAAGTGGAGCAATACAAGCAATCATACCGCTCGCATGACAACCAGGATTTGCAATGTATTTTTCTGTAGCGATGGCTGTTTTATAATCCGCACCGAGCTCTGGGAAACCATAGGACCAATCAGCAGCCGTTCTAAATGCAGTCGATGTATCAATGACCTTACATGGTAATTCGCCGATAGCGGCCATAATTTCTTTAGATGCCACATCAGGCAAGCAGAGAAATACAATGTCAGCCTCTTTAGCGACCTCTTTAATGGCCTCTACATTTTTACGATCCTCATCAGCAGTGGCGAGTAACTCTATATCTTTTCTATTGGATAACCGTTCATGAATTCTTAAACCTGTTGTGCCTTCATGACCGACAATAAATACTTTATGGGGTGCCATAATAAACCTCAATTCTCACCTATTGGTGACTCAAACCTATTTATACATTTCTCGCTTATTACTTTCAGCGATTATAAATAGGAAACAAACTATACGCTTCATCACCTTCTAGGGAGATGAAATTATTTCAAAGGATAGTCACTAAATGTTGCAACCATAACCGCTTTGATAGTATGAAGACGATTTTCTGCTTCTTGGAAGGCTACGGAATTTGGACCTTCAAAGACATCTTCCGTTACCTCAATACCATTCATGCCGAACCGTTCAAAAATATCTTTACCTACTTGAGTTTCCGTATTGTGGAATGCTGGCAAGCAGTGACAGAATTTGGTATTTGGATTACCGGTTAATGCCATCATCTCTGCATTGACTTGGAATGGTTTAAACGTATTGATACGTTCTTCCCACATATCGTATGTATCACCCATGGTTACCCATACGCCTGTGTAGATAACATCCAAGCCTTTAACACCTTCAGCTACGTTATCTGTACATGTAATGGTAGCACCTGTTTCTTTTGCAACTTTCAAACATTCTTCATAGAATGGACCAGCTGGCCAGTATTGTTTAGGACCGATAAGTCTAAAATCCATCCCCATTTTAACGGCACCACTCATCAATGCATTACACATATTAGATTGACCATGACCAACATAGGCAAAGGAAATTTCGTTCAATGGCTTGTCGATATTCTCTTGTAAGGTCAAGAAATTTGCCAATGTTTGCGTAGGATGATCCATATCGGTAAGACCGTTCCAAATTGGTACGCCAGAGTATTCTGCCAAGGTATCTACATCCTCTTGAGCAAAGCCTCTGAACTCGATAGCATCATACATAGATCCTAGAACACGAGCTGTATCTTTTAAGGATTCCTTTTTATTCATTTGGGAACCTGTAGGGCCAAGATATGTTGTATGAGCACCTTGATCCGCAGCACCTACTTCAAAGGCACAACGAGTCCGGGTAGAGTCTTTTTCGAAGATGAGAACAAAGTTTTTACCTTCTAATGTTTTGATTTCTTTACCTGCTTTTTTATCTGCTTTTAGTTTTGCAGCTAAGTCCAAGAAGTATTTAATTTCTTCTGGCGTATATTGAAGCATTGTTT
Organism: uncultured Veillonella sp.; assembly: GCF_963524655.1. Taxonomy (GTDB): domain Bacteria; phylum Bacillota; class Negativicutes; order Veillonellales; family Veillonellaceae; genus Veillonella. Next base: position 58,979 of record NZ_CAURHA010000001.1, on the reverse strand, counting down.
TAAAAGATATATGTTGTAAACTTTTCATGATAACCTCTTATTTCAAACTACTATTTAACTACTTTTCTTGTAACAATTCGGCGGCTAATCCTGCCATCATTGTAATTCCTGGTTCTAAAATGCTTTCATCAATAGTAAAGCATGCGTTATGCAAGGCAGGATTACCTTCAAAACCTGTGCCTAACCAAAGGAATGCGCCTTTTATTTTATGAAGATACGCGGAGAAATCTTCTGCAGCCATAGACGGGAATTCAGGATGAACCACCGCTTCTTTACCAAGATATTTCTCTACAATAGATGTGGCATAATCGATGGCATCTGAATTGTTGATAGTAGCACCATGACCACGTTTATAATCTAAAGTGCTTTCTGTTTTAAACATCACATCAAGCGCCTGTAAGCTTTCACCTAATCGTCGCTCAATATAATCTCGTTTTTCTGGTTCATAGGTGCGGCAAGTGCCCTCTAGATACACATCACCACAGCCTACGTTATATCGGTCACCACCATTGATGACACCGATAGTACACACAAGATTTTCCATTGGATTCGTTTCACGAGCCACCATAGACTCAACATTAACAATCCAGTTTGCAGCAGCCACGATTGCGTCTATCCCATTGTGAGGTTCCGCACCATGAGTAGCCTTCCCTTTAATGTGTACGAGGAAGTGATCGGATGCAGCCATCAAATTACCTTTTTTAAGCCCTACAGTTCCCACTGGTAGTTGAGGCCACACATGAAGACCATATATTTCATCTACGTCATCGAGGATACCGCTATCTACAATACCTTGAGCACCTGGAAACAAAGCCTCTTCTTCCGAAGGTTGAAATACGAGCTTTACAGTGCCGTGCAATTGGTCTTTTATAGACTGTAAAATGGCTGCAGCCCCAAGTAAAATCGCTATGTGGCTATCGTGTCCACAAGCATGCATAACACCTTTATTTTGGGAGGCAAATGGTAAACCTGTTTCCTCATGAATGGGTAATGCATCTATATCGGCACGCAATGCAATAACGGGACCTGTATGAGCTCCTTCGATTTTGCCGATTACCGCATAATCAGAAACATCGTTAACAAAAGAGATGTCTAGTTCGGTGAGAACCTTTTGTATAAATAAAGACGTATTTTGCTCTTCACCAGATAACTCTGGATGACTATGAATATGTCTACGCCATGCTACAACTTGTTCTTTATATTGTGCGGCATATTTCATGATCAAATCTTGTAATGTATTCATTACTCTATCTCCTTTATACACATCATGTATTATTTATACATTTTTTGTGTATTTTTATAATCTATGTACGTATTATAATACCTCCAATCACAAACTACAAGTATTTATACGTAATTTATGTATTTTTATTTGATATATTACAAATTAATTTTACTCATAGAACTGTAAACTTAACGTTAACATACTACATTCTTAGGAGATCCCTCATAAAAACAATTAATAAATGGCTAATATTATTTTAGTATAAAAACAAAAAGACACCTTTTAAAGAAGGTGTCTTTTCGCTATTTCGTCTTATTTATTATAATCTTATTTTTCAATGACTGATTCATCGAGCTGTGTACCATCAGGCAAGAATGCTTTTACAATCAATTTATTTGGTGTAACAGTCATAGTCATATAGTTATTCTTGTCACGATCTGGCGCAACATATACATCTAGTGGATGTTGTTTCCATTTAGGACGACGCGCATCGCCTGCGATTCCGGTAAGAATATATAGCGGACCCGATGCATCCCGCTCAAAGTTGCGCACATGACCCCGATTTCGATAGGAATGTAAATGAGCTGACAGAACTAAGTCTACATTAAACTCATCAAAAATAGGCATAAATAATACGCCTTCGTCATCAAAACCTATAGCTCTATTTGCACCTGGTCGATCAAAGGCATATTGGAATGGATCTCTATGCATAAGAACGACGGTCCATTTTTTAGTGTTAGTCGTTAAATCTTGGCGTAACCACTGAACCTGTACATCGTACAAATCGGGATGATGCGTATCAGGATTATCCTCATGATTGCTTTCATATAACATGGTATCTAATACAATGTAATGAACATCACCGAAGTCATAGGAGTAATAACGACGATTAAAAATTTCATTCCCATTAGGCGGTACTGCGAAGTAATTCAAATATGCATAAGGCTCGCGCATTTTCCAATCTAATGTATACATCTCATGATTGCCTAAAGTCGTTGCTAACGGCACATTGGCACTTAACGGTTTAATAGAGTTAAGCCATGTACGCCATTGATAGGCTTGCTCCCCATTATCTACAAGGTCACCCATACTAATATACAGAGCGGTCCTAGGGTTGCGTAGTGCTGAGCTCTTTACAATCTCTTCCCACTGAGAATAATCCCCCGACTGAGAATCTGGATAGATGAGCACATCATATACACTAGCACCAGCCGTTTCCAGACGGTACCAATCACTACGGCGATCTGTACCGTAACCTACGCGATATTCATATTTAGTATTAGGTGTCAAACCTGTCAATGTGGCCTCATGAATATAGGTAGTACTACCATCATCGGTAAAAGCTTTGTCTGTAGCGCCTATCGTTTGTGTCTTTTCAGTGCCCTCTAGACGATACTCTATTACCGCATCAGCTTCGCTATTGTCTGATTGCCACATAATGGTTCGGCTTGTACTATTATCTTGAGCTACGATTTGTCGAATATAACGGCTTTCGGAATCAAGGAGCGGTTTTATCTCTTGACCACTCACAACAGCTGCAGTCCGAGTAATTCGACTGTATATAGCATCCCTATATACATAACTACCTACAGTAGCACCAACCACGGTAATAATAGCTAGTAAAGATATAATTAATCTTTTTTTGTTCATATAATTCCTTTATTAACTAAACTGTTTGACTAATATTTAATATGAACACATTATAAAACTTACACTTAACTTTAAGTCAAATAAGATTTTGCTATACTTCTTCAACATCTACTTTTCTATATCTAGCAGAAACACAACCCAACATATTTAATTGCGGTATATTCCATTCATTAGGTAAATAGATGTCACAAGTGATCTCATCGCCTATAGAATTATTAGCTATAAATTGATAGCGCCCTAATTCTTCATTGCTGTATACTCTTTCAACCTGATTTAAAGTAGTGACACCCCAAAATCGACTAAATTCTGACCAAATAATTTCCGTATCAACTTGAGATACCTCAACCTGTAGTCTATATGTTATGCCAACTTTGCATCGTTTTTTTAAGCCCTTTTCGTCAGCACTACAAACCTTAGTGGAGCCTTTATCAAAAGACCATTCTAGACCATCTAACGATTTAATTTGAGTAGAAACAAGATTTATCTGTTATTTTTCGTAATATTGCTTCATTTGTGTATAGCCATTAACGATGACTTCGATTTCACCCGTTCTAGGATGGAAAATAAGACCGTGAATAGGCACATCTTTAGGAATCAAAGGGTTCATGCGCAATTCGTCTACTGTATCCTCTACATTTTCAGCAGGATGTGTAAAGCCATCGGCCCAGCGTTCCATTTCTTTTCTCACCATGTGAATCGCTTCAGGTGCAATGCCACGATCCAACATTTTTTTAGACAAGCTTTCAGCTGTCGTTTTAGCCATACCACATTCATGGTGACCAATGATAAAGATTTCATTTACACCTAGCTCGAAAATACATACAAGTAAGCTACGCACGATACCATCAAAAGGACCTGTAATACAGTTACCTGCAGTTTTAACGATTTTTGCTTCACCGCGACCAATATCCATGGAGTCCTCTAAAAAGTTTACGAGGCGCGTATCCATACATGTAACGATAGCCATTTCGCGGCTCGGCATTTTACTACATTTAGTATCGGTTTCAACGTAACCTGTATTTTGATCTTCTACATATTCTCTATTATGGGCTAAAATATCATCTAATAAACTCATAGTACCTCCTATATAAAAAGACCTTGGCACACAACCAAGGTCTTCATATCAATAATGGTCGATATAAATATTATATCATATGCAGTTGTATACACTCTAAACCATTACCATGTCTGTAATACAGTTACATTATAAATGGACTTAAGTTAGATTTAAAACAGCTCTTATTTATCAGGTGTAGATAATGCTTCGATTGCCACGCTACCACCGCGTACAACTTCAATGCGATTCACGAACATATCTTTAAATAAGGCAATCATGTCATTATTTTTAGATACGGTCTTTACACATTGTATCAGTACAGACTTACGGTTATAGTCCACCACTAAGAGATCAAAGGTTTGAGCAATACGGAAGATTTCTTGTTTATCCGCTTCCTTACAGCTATTAACTTTGATAAATAATAACTCTTTTTTCGTAATCGGCATATCCGTAAAGTCGATAACCTTAATTACCTCTACACTGCGGTTCAATTGTTTAATAATTTGTTCATACGTCAAATCATCACAAGTAAGGTCAATCGTCATACGCGACATAGTAGGATCTTCTGTTTCCCCTACCGTCAATGTATCTAAATTATAGTTTTTACCAGCAAAGAGACCTGAAATTTTAGCCAATACACCGATTTGGTTTTCTACATACGCTGAAATGCAGCGCTTTTTCATATGTACTTCCATAGCCCCTCCTATTTTTTATCCTTTAATAACATATCACTTAAAGATTTACCTGCTGGTACCATTGGCAATACGTTGAGCTCTGTAGGAATGATGAACTCAAGTAAAGTCGGGCCATTTTTGAAAGTATCCGCCAATTGGAACCCTTTTTCAATATCCTCAACTTTAGTAATGCGCATTGCCTTAGCACCATAAGCCTCTGCCAATTTCACGAAGTCTGGCACATATTCAAACTCATCATTATCAATGATATCTCGTGTAACAATGGAGCTTTCATCCATCATCAAATTCGTACAAGCGTACCGTTTATCGTAGAACAATTGTTGCCATTGACGAACATTACCGAGGAACCCATTGTTTAAAACAATTAGCGTCACAGGTAAACGATAGTGCATAGCGGTAGCAAACTCTTGGATGTTCATTTGCACCCCACCATCACCACAGATGGCAAATACGCGCTTATCTGGATTCCCCATTTGAGCGCCTAGTGCTGCAGGGAAGCCATAGCCCATAGTACCAAGACCTCCAGAAGTCAGCATTTGGTGTTGTCCTTGTACCTCTAAGAACTGAGTAGTCCATAGTTGGTTTTGACCTACGTCGGTAGTAACAATTGGGCGATCATAGTGATTATTGATGTAGTCAATGACTGTTTGAGGTGTTAAACCTTCTTCATCAGCTTGCGTTACAGGACGTTCTGCTTTAAGCTGTTGCAGTTGTTCAGGCCAATCACCAAGATCATGAGGCTCAATATACTCTAAGAGTTTTTCAATAGCCAATTTAGCATCGGCTACGATTGGAATATCTACTTTAATATTTTTAGAGATAGATGCTGCATCTACATCGATATGAATAATCTTACAATGTTGTGCAAAGGTACTTAATTTACCCGTAATGCGGTCATTGAAGCGAGTGCCAATAGAAATCATTACATCACAATCTGTGAGTGCCACATTTGGTGCATAGCCACCGTGAATCCCTACATTGCCTAGGTATAGAGGATGACGTGTATCTACGGCCCCTTTCCCCATCAAGGTCGTTACAACTGGAATGCCTGTTTTTTCAATTAAATCCATCATAAGCTGGTTGGCCCCACTAATGCTGACGCCACCACCTAATAGGAACAGTGGTCGCTTAGCCTTAGAAATGATGGAGCAAGCCTTTTTAACTTGCCCTACGTGAACAGCCATATTCGGTTTATAACCGCGAATATTAACCTCTGTAGGATATTCATCAGATCCCATCGCCTTTTGAATATTTTTAGGAATATCTACTACTACAGGACCTGGACGACCGGTACGAGCAATGTAGAAAGCTTCTTTCAAAATGCGCCCTAAGTCTTTACGATCGCGCACAGTGACAGCATATTTACAAATGTTACGGACGATACCAACTGTATCCACCTCTTGGAAGGCATCATTGCCCATAAGACCTAAGTCTACTTGGCCAGTAATACAAACGAGAGGCACACTATCTGCATAAGCAGTAGCAATACCTGTTACAAGATTGGTAGCACCTGGTCCAGAGGTTACCATACAAACCCCTACCTTACCCGTGCTACGAGCATACCCATCAGCAGCATGAGCTAAGGCTTGCTCGTGACGAGGCAAAATAACCTTTACCTGATCTTGTTTATATAATTCATCCATAATATCAATAGTAGCAGCCCCAGGATAGTTAAATAAGATTTCTACCTGCTCCTCTTGAAGGGCTTTTACCAAATACTGCGCGCCTGAAATCATAGGTGTCTCCTTATCTATGTAATACATGCATATTGCATTCTCAATATTCTCGTTAGATATATCTAAAAAATTGAATATCTTATATAGATGTGATATACTCAGTAGTGTACCATATATTGTGGTACATGAGTATGTATAAAATCTCAAATTATGTAAGTATATGTTGATTCTATCTGGAAAGGACAGTGTAACATGAAAGAAATCTTAGGTTTCCACTTAATCGGTTGCCCTTACTGCGAAAACGCATTCCGCGCTATCGATGAACTCGTTGCAGAAAACCCTGCATACGCAGATATTCATATTAACTGGGTTGAAGATCAAGATGCTCACGAGCTCTTCAAAACTCATCCATATGAATACTATCCAAACTTGTGGTTTGACCTCGACAAACAATACGAGGCTCAACCTGGTGAAAGCTATGAACAAACAAAAGCTTTAATCAAAGCTGTATTGGACAAAGCAATCGCGTAATCTAGTATTACATAAAAATGTGATAAATCCATTAAGAAAGAGGCTAGCAAATGCTAGCCTCTTTTTTTGTCTTTCCATTCAAGATACATATGTTTAATTACTTGGATCGGTGATACAAATAACATTCTAGGCCCACCATATCGCATGATTTCACGTATCTTTTCACGATACGCTGGTCCATAGCAATGTGTTTTACATACGCTACAAAAGGTTTTACTTTCCATATGTGGACATACATCAATACGATGCTCTGCATAATGCCAAACGTCTTGGCACTCCTCACATAGTTCACCTTTAGGCGTGTGGTGTTTATCACGACAATAGATGCCAATAATTTGGTACATAGTTTTTAGTTCTAACTTACGTTTTTCATCAACTGTCACGTTAATCTCCTATTTTACAGACCAAGAAACCCAAGCGACCTTATCAACGGTCTTATTATGAATTTCACCATTGATAGCTAGTGGCTCAATGAGATTTCTAATCTCTTCTTTCATATCATCCATAGCGCCCCAGCCGTTATTATGAAGTCGCATAGTAAAGTAATTAACCGCTTTATCAAGGCTCATAACTTCTGTTTCAGGCACTGTTTTATAAGTCACTTTTACATTATGCCCTATTTCATGGATAACATCTAAACATGCTTTCATCTTTCCATCCCAAGGGAATGAGTCGCGACCAAAGAAATGTTCAGATAGCATATCTACCATTTCATCACTGCGCTCGCTGAAAGCAATCCACAAGCATTTATCATGACTTGCTTCGTGCATGGCACGAATATTTTCTACATCAAACATGATGGGACAGAAAATGCTATACGCCAAGTCGAAACTCTTATCCCAACCGAGTTCTCGACGTGTTTCATCAGACCAAGGTGCGATATATAAACTCAGATCAAGACCTTCTGTCTCTGCTAACTGTTTAGCACCTCGAATCATACCGTCAGATAAATCAATACCTGTTGCCTTATACCCTTCACGTGCTAAGCCTAGTGCATAATCGCAAACGCCACAGCCTATGTCTAAAGTGCGTCCACCTGCTACTGGTAATAGATTTTCATCCTTTAAAAATGCTAAAAATTCAGTTACTTGTGCTTTTCGATCCTCTCGATTGTGCATTTCCACAAAATATTCGGAACGGTGATTCCACGCATCTTGCTCATCGCGCCAAGCTTCGTTGACCGTAAGCTCTTGTATTGTATTTGTCATAATATCCCCTCTAATTAGCTACATACAAATATGTACAAGCTATAGATATATAAGTTATAAGTAGTTTTCACTCAGTTAAATTTACAATGTAATTTAACTCTCCCCTATATGCCTAGTGTTCCGTCTAGGAGGTTCAGATTTTCATATAGCTATTTTTATTGTACATCATTCTCAAAATAAAATGTGTTACTCAAGTCACATTTATTATGCTATTTCAATATTATTAAATATGTATTTTCACATAAAGACTATTTAATGTGCTTCTTACAAAAACAAAAGACTCCACTCAGTAAGTGGAGTCTTTTATCTCTCGTTTTGCAAATAGGTTTATACTATCTGCTCATATACATCAATTGAGTATATGATTATTTCTCTTCTTTTTTCTCTACCGGAGCAGGCGCCTCTTCAGTTTTAGGAGCTTCTGTTTCAGTTTTCTCTTCAGTCGTTACACTCTCATTATTAGTAGCTTCACGCTCTTGTCTGATACGTTCTTCTCGCTTAGCTTGTGCCTCTTGTTCTCTCTTTTCAAAGGACTCGCTAACTTTATCGGTAGTTTCTTTTAATTTATCGCGACCTTTCAATGCAAGCTCTTTAATCGCTTCTGGATCGGCACCACTGAACTCAGCCAACGCACCTTCATTATTTGGATCAAAGAACGGAGCTTGTTTAAAACCTAATAAGGATGCTACAAATACCATCGGAATTTGTGCGATAGCACTGTTGTATTGCTTAACTGCATAGTTATAAATTTCCCGTTTATTGGAAATAAATGTTTCGTTTTCGCTAATAGCTTCTAAGAATTTACCATATTGAGTATTGGCTTTCAAATCAGGGAATTGATTTGCTAAGGCAGTAATATTTTGTACCGCCTTAGATGTTTCACGAGCCATTTCTACAAAGTTATCAGAAACTTTCAACTGAATTAGTTTTTCATAATCACCATACTCATTTACAAGACCTGTAAATTGGTTTACGATAGCAACCTTTTTCTCGTAGGCAACGATAATATTAGCACGTGCTTCTTTTATCTCTACAGTCAAATTTTGCAATAAATTGTATTGCTTAATAAAGAAGTAAATCAAGAATACAATTAAGAAAAATATTAGTGTTGAAAGCATAGAACCCTCTCCATTTCTATTACAAATAACAATGCAAATTTGAGAATATTATATCATACCGAATATATAAGAAATATGAAATTTCATTCATGAAGCATAAATTATAGAATACTCCATTTAGTAGTTCGTGCATGTATTTCCATTCGTTTTTCTCCTATAACTAGAGTTAATATAGCTGTTTCATATATTATTTATATTTATTATAATAAAGAAAAGGAGGCTTTGAAAGTATGGGAAAATATATGATAATCCTTATGTTTCTATTGATCGCTGTTGCTGTAGTTTTTGCTACTTATAACTTATCTATAATTAGATCTATGCCTCCTGAAGAGCGTTATAAACTTCTTTACTTTAAGGATGATCAAGTCTCTATAGGCATTGGCTTAGTAAGAAGAACATTTAAATTAAGCGATATTCGTGAGGTACGTTTTTCTAAAGGTAAAAAATTCCGTAGCATGGGCAGCTGGGCCGGCAGAATGCAAATTTGCAAACTAAATGGTAAAACAAGCCGTTGGATAGAATTTGATGGTACTGTCTATTACAAAAAGATGGTATATATAACTAATGAAGAAATCATTGATAAATCAATAGACTTACTGATGAATGAATTCCAAGCACGAGGAATTCGTTGTACTAAATATAGATGCTAACATATAATTTTCTGAACTATACATCAACCTAAAGAATAAAGACACATAAAAAGGCTTCTCGAAATTTCGAGAAGCCTTTTATTTGGTGCGCCTAGCAGGAATCGAACCTGCGCACCCGGTTCCGGAGACCGGCGCTCTATCCCCTGAGCTATAGGCGCATGAATACCTAAAAATTATACCATATAACGCTATGGTTCGGTAGTACAAAGTATATACAAACACTAGGTTCATATAGAAAAGCCCCTAATATTAAGTTGTATATCAACTAATATTAGGGGGTATTTTAATTAAAGACTCTCTTTAATTAATTCTAATAGAGCATCGCAACTGTGACTTACATCGTTATAGGTTTCATCAAAATTCCCAGTATACCAAGGATCCTTTACGTCACGGCTTTCACCAACAAAGGACATAGCCTTATATACCTTGGAGTCTAGATCATCTCCAATGATACGTTTTAAATTACGTGCATTATTTTCATCCATAATAACGAGGTAATCAAAGTTTTGATAGTCATCTATCGTCACTTGGCGAGCCTTACGACGAGTATAAGGAATACCCATTTCATCTAGCTTTTGCTTAGTCCCATAATGAGTATCGTTGCCTATCTCCTCACGAGATGTGGCAGCAGATTCAACACAAATAGAATCGCTTAATCCAGCCTCATTAACGATATGCTTCATATAAAACTCTGCCATCGTAGAACGGCAGATGTTACCGTGACAGATGAATAAAATTTTGGTCATAATACACTCCTTAAATACTAATAGTCCTTACAGCATACGCTATAAGGACTATTAGTGCAATATTTAATTAGAAGTTATGTCGTACCCCTGCATCGATACGCCATGTATTATCTATGGTAGCACCAAAGTTTTTAGTGAATGTACCATATAGATATGTACTAGGACGAATGCTCCAAGAGCCACCGATTTCCGCATCAAGCCAAGTATCCTTCAAGTCAACTGTAGTTTGTACTGTTGGATTACCTGGTGCAGAGTATGTAGTGTTCAATTTACCAGAGAATTCATGAGCTAGTGCTAATTTAGCAAAGATATTGGATTTTTCTGTTTCTTTACCAATGCCAATGCCGAGTCTACCTACAGCAGAGTTCACAGCATCAGATTTAACATGCATGGAGCCACCGCCAACAATAGACGCATCATAGGATACACCTTTTAAACGACCTAAGATAAATTCTACACTAGGATCTATGTAGAAGCCATTTTGTTTCTTAATACGCTTACCATATTCAGCACTCAAGGATGTACCAAATGTATGGTAGTTACCATTCAAACGTTGGCTGCTCATAGAGTTAAGGCTATAGTCGTTGGATAATCTATTACCACGAGCGATAATATCTAGATAACGACCATCATCGTGTTGTTTTGTACCATATAAGGCAACACCACCTAACTTACCATCGCCACTGCCGTTGGCATATGAATTACTAGATGTGCTGTAATCAATAGCCCCACCAAAAATCCAACCATTGGAGGCTTTATGGTCGTAACCTACTTGTACACCATTATATGTCATATGTGCATCAGCACCATCTGTAATCTTAGATTTACCACCTATATATTTAGCCCATATTCCTTTATCTGTATTAGCTAAACGAAGGTCACCTAAACGACGTTGTAAATCATTAGTATTATTTTTCCAGGCCATAACTGTAGAAGTAAGGGCAGATTTCGTGCCACTTACGAGTGATGATTCGCTAGCACGAACAACTTTTGTTGTATCATCTACAACGAGATGACCTTGAGAATCAAAATGATCTGCTCCTAGGTCTGCAACAGCGCTAGGTGTAGTAACGCCTTCATTGATTAGAACTGTTGTGCTAAGCTTCTTATCATTGCCTGTGTATTGTAATTTCTCAGCTAATGCTTGGATATCCTTTTTGTAGCTTGCATCGTCGATGGTATTACCGGAATGGTCGCCTTGCATTGTAATATGGCTATTATCCGCCGCATGTTCAACGATGATTTGCCCTTTTCCTGTATCACTAGCCGGTACACCAGATTTATAAATGGCATTCACATAACCGCTATAGTTCTGAATTGTTATAGGCCGCGCATCGATAGGATGAATGTTACCTGCTGCGGTTGGGTTAACACCACCTACAAGATTGCGAACCTTACTGCCCTTGTATAGGTACGCTGCATTATCCCCTGATGGACGTTCTTTTTTAGGTGTAGGGCGCTCCATACCAATCCACTCATTATTCCAAGTGGCACCATTTTGTAGATATATATCTGCACCAGAATTATGAGGGTTTTTATTGCTTTCAGCATATTCATTTAATACAGCACCTGTGAGACTAGAGTTTGGTGTTGTGAAAGCTAAACCTACATTCGTTGGTTCTTCATTATGGTTTGGATCGCGACCATAATCCTTATCGATTAAGCCTACATTACCAACAGCAACCAAGTCTTTGGTGCCTGGATGTTTTCCATCAGAGCCTGCATTTACATAGATATCGCCCTCTTCAGCTACTACGGAGTACGTATCAGATGTTTCTAAAGGATGGGTAATGATACGACCACCACCATCAACAATAATATGACCGCGCTGATTAGCTTGTAAACCTACACCGATAGCATCAATATCCACATTACCTTTCACATGAATATTAGTATCACCATAGTCTCGATCAGGATTATCTTTACTTAGACGTGGTACCTTGCCGCCATAACCAGCATAGACTGCACTCATATAATAATGACCTAATTCTCGCTTTGATGCTGGTGCATCATTCTTTAATCGTACGATAAGATCTTTGTCTACGGTTAGTTGTGAACCAAAGCCATTATAAATACCTGTAACATTCTTACTTTTACCGGCCTCTGTTAAACTTTTACCATGTACATTAACGGTTAATGTATCCTCTATGTGTTTAACCTCAGGTTGCGTTTGTACTGGTGACCCCATTGTTAAGCCTAGCAATTGCTCTGCTTTATCGCTTGTAGCATTAAATTCTGTAGCCATTGCAGAATAAGACATGCCAGTTAACACTAACGCAGCCATCACAGCCGACACATGACGTTGTAATTTCATAAGTATCTCTCCTTTTTCCCTACCTTGCAGGTAAGTACCCTCACAGAACGACATAGACACCAAAATATAAAAAGACCCCCTAAGTCCAACTTAGGAGGTCTTGTATATCCACACACTCGGTAAAATAAAACTTAATTATTCAGGATTGATAATGAAGGACAATGCGCTGAAGTATTTGTTTTGCTCACCTTTGATTTGAGTTGGGAAGCCAACTTCAACACCTACTACGTTAAGACCATTAGCACTTACTGTAACAGTTGCTTTACCGTTTGCATCAGCTTGGCTTTCGCTAGTAAGATCATTGATTACGTCTTTGATAAGAGGTGCATTTGCATATGGTTTGCCTTCTTTCAAGACTTGGATTTCATAGGTATCACCTTTTTTAAGTGTTAATGGGTTAACGGATGGAATGATTTGGATGAAAGCGTCTTTATTGTCTAAAGGTTTTGCTTCTGCATTCCAGTAGTGAACGTCATATTTGATAGCATGTGTACTTTTTTGAGCACCAGGAACTTCTGTGATTGGTTTATGAACAGTTTTGCCATCCTTGTCTTTTGTCCAGTATCCATAGTCAAAATTAGTTGCTGTTACGCCTAATTTGTCTGTTGGCACGACAGCAATATTTTTTTCATGTTTAACAACTTCTACAGGGATTACTGCACCATTGTTGTCATAGCCTACAAGACCTGTTACCATTTCAGGTTTGTAAGCGTTATCCAAAGGACCTTCGCCTAGAACTAATACTTTTTCATCTAGACGGTTAGCAAAGAATACGCCATGAGCATCAACGGAAGAGCACACACAACCTGCTGCTAAACCTACTGCGAACAAAGAAGCTAAGATTTTCTTATTCATAAGAACCTCCATAATCAATAATTTATTTCAACAAACTTGTTATTATTATACATCGTTATACTTATTTCGTATATACCAATACCCCTATAGTCAAGTTAGTATGCATAGTTAGTATATGCACTCCTATGTATGCTATTCTAACATAATTGATAAAATTATCATCTATTTTTCATGTAGATATAATAAATAAGATTATCTTACTCATGCTAAACGATGAAATCTATGGTTTTCTACCATGTATGAAATATATTGTTTTCTACCATGTATGAAATGCTATTCTTATTCTATTAAAATATAAAAACGACGCCCCCTAAGGAGCGTCGTTTTCTATCTATATAGATATTATTTTTTGTTTTTAGCAGCTTTCGCACGTGCGTTACGATCAAGGATTGTTTTACGCATACGAATGCTTTCTGGTGTTACTTCAACGAGTTCGTCGTCATTGATCCACTCAAGAGCTTGCTCCAAGGAGAAGATACGAGGTGGAGTCAAGCGAACTGCTTCGTCAGAGGAGCTAGAACGCATGTTAGTAACGTGTTTTTTCTTACATGGGTTAACATCCATATCAAGTTCACGAGTGTTTTCACCGATAACTTGACCTGCGTACACGTCTTGGTTAGGGCCAATGAACAATGTACCACGGTCTTGAACAGAGTTCAAACCATATGGAGTAGTTTCGCCATTTTCGAATGCTACCAAAGCACCGCGTGTACGGGAAGGAATTTCACCTTTATATGGTGCATAGCCATGGAATACATGGTTCATGATACCATTACCTTTTGTAGCTGTTAAGAATTGTGCACGGAAACCGATCAAACCACGAGCTGGAACTACGAATTCCATACGAAGGTAACCAGCTAATTCAACCATGTTAGTCAATTCAGCTTTACGTTGACCAAGGTTTTCCATTACAGTACCCATGAATTCTTGAGGTACGTCGATAGTCAATGCTTCAAGTGGTTCGCACAATTGGTCGTTAATAGTTTTGAAGATTACGCGAGGTTTACCTACTTGTAATTCGTAACCTTCACGACGCATCGTTTCAATCAATACAGCCAAGTGCAATTCGCCACGGCCAGATACTTTGAAAGCATCTGCAGAATCAGTTTCTTCTACTTTCATAGAAACGTTAGTTTCTACTTCGCGGAACAAACGATCACGCAAGTGACGAGATGTAACGAATTCACCTTCGCGGCCAGCGAATGGAGAGTTGTTTACGGAGAATACCATGGACAATGTTGGTTCGTCGATGGAGATAGATGGCAATGCTTCTGGATTTTCAGCATCAGCTACAGTTTCACCAATGTTGATATCGTCGATACCAGCGAATGCAATGATATCGCCCATTTCAGCTTCGTCAGCTTCAACGCGGTTTAAACCATTATAAGTATATACGCGACCAATTTTCGCTTTACGAGTGCTTTCACCATTCATGATAGCTACTTGTTGGTTAGTTTTCATTTTACCGCGAACAATACGGCCTACAGCGATTTTACCGATGAAGTTATCGTAATCAAGTGTAGTAATCATGAATTGAAGAGGACCTTCCATATCACCTTGTGGTGCAGGAATTTCATCGATCAATGTTTGGAACAATGGCTCCATGTTTACCGCTTCATCATCCCAGTTAGTTTTAGACACACCAGAACGAGCAGATGCGTATACTACAGGGAAATCAAGTTGATCATCATCAGCTTCAAGTTCCATGAACAATTCAAGAACTTCGTCTTCAACCTCTTTAACACGTTGGTCTGGACGGTCGATTTTGTTGATAACTACGATTGGTTTCAATTTTTGTTCTAATGCTTTACGCAAAACGTATTTTGTTTGAGGCATTGGACCTTCGTAAGCATCTACGAGAAGCAATACGCCGTCAACCATGTTAAGTACACGTTCTACTTCGCCACCGAAGTCAGCATGGCCTGGAGTATCAACGATGTTGATTTTGATGCCATTATGCATAACTGCAGTGTTTTTAGACAAGATAGTAATACCGCGTTCACGTTCCAAGTCGTTGGAGTCCATTACGCGTTCTGCTACCTTTTCATTTTCACGGAACACATGGCTTTGTTTTAATAACGCGTCCACCAAAGTAGTTTTACCATGGTCAACGTGGGCGATAATCGCTACATTTCGAAGATTTTCGCGAATCATAAGATCCTCCCTTTAATTCCTTCAGTATATTCTATATCACATAGCGCTTGTGAAAGTAGCTATGTAGGTATATTCCCAAAATTGGCAACACTTAATTATAACGTAGTCTATAGAAAAAAGTCAAAGAAGTACAGGATTTCTAATCATGGCAATTTCTACATTTGATTATACTTTTGACTCATCTTAAGGCTAAGTTAGCTATCTAAGCATAGGATAATAAAAAAGATTCCTCATGATACTTGCCTCGAATAAGATAAGAGGAACATTACATAAGAAATCTTTTATTAGTATTGTATTATTCTTCCCCAATCATGCGGACTTCTGGTTCTAGATGTACACCATGTTGGTCATATACGCGTTTTTGTACTTCTTTGATAAGATCAAGCACATCTTTAGCTTTAGCATTGCCAGTGTTGATAACAAAGCCAGCATGCTTATGAGATACTTGTGCATCACCAACAGATAACCCTTTAAGACCTGTTTGTTCAATCAAAGTACCTGCAAAATACCCTGGTGGGCGTTTAAAGGTTGAACCTGCGCTAGCATACTCTAAAGGTTGTTTAGATTCGCGCTTTTCTGTGAGCTCATCCATACGAGCCTTAATAGCATTTTTGTCGCCAGGTTGTAATGTCATAATAACCTCCCCAATAACCTCATGGTTATCGTGGAATACGCTATGACGATATCCGAAATCTAAGTGAGATGCATCGTATTCTTTAATATTGCCTTGGAAATCTACGGCGCGTACTGTAGTGACTACATTGCTCATTTCCCCGTCATAAGCACCTGCATTCATAAATACAGCACCACCGAGCGTACCTGGAATACCAATGGCAAATTCAAGGCCAGATAATCCGTTTTCCCAAGCAAATTCAGAAGCATCTTTTAACATATAACCAGAACCAATGCATAATACATTATCATTACAATCCATGATTTGTGTCATATGTCGAACCGATACGACAGCACCGCGAATACCACCGTCTTTCACCAAAATATTGGAACCGCAACCAATAATAGTTACAGGCACTTGTAATTCGTGAATGGTACGTAACGTAAAGCTCAACTCATCCATCGTCGTAGGTTCAATAAATAGATCGGCAGGACCACCAATTTTAAATGTCGTATGATGACAAAGCAGTTCCTGTTCTCGTACACGTGTACTAGGTAATTTCTCTAATAAGGCTTCTTTTAAGGCCTTAATGTTTTGCTTGTTGTTGTTCGCCATGATCTAACACTTTCATCCCCTCAGTGATTGGTTCGCTAATGATTTTATAGATATCATTAGAAATCTGGCTCCAACGCATTTGAGCTTGCAAATAAGAAGTCGCTGCAGCATTTTCTTGAATTTGAGGCATCAATTCCTCTTGTTTCTTTTGCAATTCATCTGCTTCTGGAGCACCGGACAACTTAGCGTATTCCCATTGCATTTGTTGTGCCATAAATGTGCGTACCAAAGCCGTTGCTACTGCATCAGCCTTCACTGCTTCTTGAGCAGCCATTAACTCTTTGTACTCTTCGGATTCACGCATAGCGTGAGCTAAATCATGAGCTTTATCGTAGTTCATAATATCCTCCTCTAACAACACCGTACGAAACACTACCTGTCATAGAGATTTGGTAGGTTCTTTAACACATACTTATAATATATCCCTCTATAGTGAAAGTATAATTATTTAGGTTGAATCCAGTTTCCTTCTGCTTTAAGATCTGGATAATCAAGTTGACGCATGCCTTCATAGGCAATGATAGCCACTGCATTAGACAGGTTCAAAGAACGAGCTTCATCTACCATTGGTATACGAATGCAAGTATCCTCTTTACCTTCTAAAAGACTTTCAGGCAAGCCTCTTGATTCAGGACCAAAGACGAGCATATCCCCGATTTCATAATTGACCTCGGAATGTGTATGCTTAGCCTTTGTAGTAGCATAGAAATATCTACGATCTGGATATTTCTCATATAGTTCTTGAATATTTTCATGTACTTGCACATCTACCAAATGCCAGTAATCAAGACCCGCTCGTTTTACATGCTTATCATCGATAGAAAAGCCAAGCGGTTTGATAAGGTGCAAGGTCATGTGATTGGCGGCGCATAAACGCGCTATATTTCCTGTATTGCCAGGGATTTCTGGCTCATAAAGTACTATTTCCATTATCGTTCCCCTATTCTTTATATCTATATTATTCTACAAAGGAACGCACAAAATGTCCACTTTTCCCGCCTTCTTTTTCTACGAGGTATGTAGGGCCCATAATCATGCCTTTATCAATGGCCTTACACATATCGTATACGGTGAGTAAGCCCACTTGAACTGCTGTAAGGGCCTCCATTTCAACTCCTGTTTTACCAGTTGTTTTAACGATGGCACGTACCTTAACGGCTTTGTTGTGATTTTCATCGGTACAAGCCGGACTTTCACCATCTACTAAGGTGCAGTGAACCTCAACCTTAGTCAATGCCAACGGATGACATAGGGGAATGAGATTACTCGTTTGTTTAGCCCCCATAATAGCCGCTAGTTGCGCTACACTTAGGACATCGCCCTTTTTCATAGTACCAGCTGTGATACGCTCATAAATAGCGTCGTTGATGGCAATAAAGCCTTCCGCCACAGCTGTGCGAGATGTAATGTCCTTATCGGACACATCTACCATCCAGGCATTACCATCTTGATCAAAATGTGTTAAATCCATACTATATCCTTACTAATCATGCATAAATTATCATCTATAGTTTTATTTTCATTAGTTATATTATACAATAGAATTAACAATTATATGTATAAGGAAGGAAGTGTTCCTATGAAAACAAAACTAACTTATTTCGGCCACGCTTGCTTTATGCTCACTCGCGGTGATGTATCCATGATTTTTGACCCATTCTTAACGGGCAATACATGGGACATCGCTAAAAAAGAAGATATTAAATGCCAATATATCTTTGTTAGCCATGGTCATGACGATCATTACGGCGATACAGAGTACATCGCCAAAGAAAATGATGCCCTCGTTATCTCTACTGCAGAGGTAGCAGGTAAAGCAGCTGCTGCTGGTTGCCGTGCTCATGCTATGCATTTAGGCGGCAAATTCGACTTCGAATTCGGTTCTGTTCGCATGGTTCCTGCCTTCCACGGTGCTGGTATCCCAGGCGGTCATGCAGCAGGTTGCATCGTAGACTTCTACGGCGATATTCTTTACTTCGCTGGCGATACAGCACTCTTTAGCGACATGAAATTATTGAGTCGCTTTGGCGATATCGACTACGCATTGCTTCCTATCGGTGATAACTTCACGATGGGCGTTGAAGATGCGGCGCTTGCCGCTTCTTATGTAAAAGCGCGTATCTCCATTCCAATTCACTACAAAACATGGCCTGTTATCGACCGTGAACCAGGTGTATTCACAAGCTTAGTTGAAGGCAAATATAATCAAACAGCCCTCATTATCGAACCAGGTTCCTCTATCGAGCTTAATAGCTAATCCCAAAACATGACATAGAAATGACGCAATCCATTGGAATTGCGTCATTTTTTATTGTTAAGTCCTAAACAAAACCTAATGAAATAAAGTGATTTCCTATTGGCCTAGAACTCTTGGTTTGCCATAGAGAAGCCCCCACGATTGGTCATGCGTACAAACTCATCAATATCTTGTGTTTCATCTACACCTACATAGCCTAGCTCTCGAACTAAACCATATGGATTGTGCAAAGATAATTGAGGGTTCTCACCTGTCAGCACCCAAAGTACTTTATAGCCTTTTGGAGCTTCTCGGAGGCGCTCCTCTCCTTTGCCATCCGTAAAGTAAACTAGTAAATCCACACGATTTTGATTAGCTAAAGAGAACACAGGCGCAAAGGCTGTGGCACCACGCACATCGAGACGCGGCTTAACGTCCTTCACCGATTCCATCGTATAGGTACGGCGCACTTCGTTATCGCATTCCACTACGGTAATGCGGTGATTATAGGCATGCACAATTTGCAGTACTTGCTCTAATGCATTGGTAAACTCAACATCGGTAATACTGCCACTCATATCGAGAGCTACCCACACATTCGCCTTATGTTGGCGCAAAGTGCCAGATAATTCAAGGCGCTCTGGCTGACGACGATTGCGACGCATCGTCGTTTTTTTGTAACCGCGGGCTACCTTCCCCATCAATTTTTTAAGGTAAAAATACCAAGGCAAGGCTCGACGCGTCTTTTGGAACGTATCGATGAGACTTTTCACATAGCCTTCCATATCGCCTTTGGAGGCTTCGTTAATATAACGCTCTGTAATTTGATCCATCGTATCTGTGTCAATAGAATCAGATTCATCCCAAATATCATGACTTGTTTGAGGATCAAACTCCATGGCTACTGCCGTTTCTGCATTGTCGATAGGCACAAAGAGATCTGTCTTCTCTTTCATGACCTTGTCGATAGCCTTCGCATAGTACTCAATGGTACGGAACCGTTTTAACAATAAACCAAAGCGCTCATTCACATTAGCTACCGTTACCGCATCACGGTCCACATGTTCAAGATAATCGTTTACCACCATATCCATAGCCATGTGAACGGCTGTTTTGTGAAAGCCTTGGCTCAATGCTTTCACCCGCATCAAGTGAGCCGAAATGATATGAAGAATTTCCCGCTTAATGCCATCCTTCATCACATCCGGCGGTTGGCGTAATAAGATAAACGGATTTACATAAAGTACATAGCCACCTTGTTTTAAATTAATGCCAAAAGCACTGGTCATATCAAAGCGAATGCGATGAGCCATTTGTAAATAAAAATAACCAAAGAATTGGTCCTCTTCAAGGAGTAAGCTATTTACATCATGCAAAATATTCCATAATCGTTGCTCAAAGGCAGGTGTCATAACTGCTTGCTGCATAACGGCAAGATTTGTGCCTTCTACCTCTATATCTTCAAGAGCTCGACCAATAGTCCCAATATGGCTATCAGACATATTATGGTTCATCAAGTCCGCCGCTATACGTTCAGGTGCCATGCTATGATGTTGCTCTTCATAGCTATCTACATAAGCCTCATAGGTAGCGTATATTTGCGTATATAAAGCCTCTGCTTCGCGATGTATGCGTTCTCGTTTCGCATGCCAACGATCGAGAGCCTCAATGGCATCCGCATCATAAGAGCCAGTCTTTTCCCAACTATCAATATGCGTCAGTAAGTCCGACGCATCGCGAATATCGTCCTTATCTAAATTTCGTTGCATCATTCCACCTCCTTTTCGTTAAACATCAGATTTTATTTAAAATTATTTTTGTGCTTCAAAGAAGGTATCGACGAACAAGTCATCTTCAATGGCATAGGCGTATACGCGTTCATAGGTATTGCGTAAATCTTTCATAACCGCTACGCGCAAATCACCTGGGTACAATGTAAGGAATTCAATGAAATGATGAATTTCTTCTGCATTACTATTGCGATTTAAACGATGTAACATATTTTTAGCCGCTACATATAGACGAGTTGGGCTTTCACCTTTAACCTGTTCAGCCATAGACATAATAGCACCTGGTTTTTGAACCGCCCCTAATACATCATCAAAGGTAATTAGCGGTTCTTGATCAGACTCGATAAAGCTTACAAAAGCCTCTGCAATGAGTTTACCAACGTTACCACGAATCACATTCATAAATACGTCACGACTATAAGCTGAACCCTCTTGTTTTTTATAAATCGTATATAGACCAGACACGCGTTCGAAGGAACGAGGTGTAGCATCAATATCGTCTTCGTGGCGTTGATTTAAATATTCAGGATAAGAAGAAATGAATTCGATAACCTTTTCTTCAATGCCTGCGCCGATAGCCCAGTCGATCCATTGCATGTAATCCGCATTCATATAGAGCCATACAAAACGGTTTTGTTGTGCTGGGTCCATATCGATAGTTTGATAGTCAAAAGAATCCTCAGGATTCATGGCCGCAATAATGCGCACTTGATCGCTTAAGGAGAAACCATTAATTTCGCGATTCAAGATAAGGTTCATCAACTCTTGTTGTACCGCATGTTCCGCACGGTTAATTTCGTCAATAAACAGCAATACTTGGCGGCCTTTATCTACGGCTTGTGCCACATGTTCTAACGTATGATGCACAGCATATACCGTAGTTTTCACTTCACGAGTGCGGCCATGACCATCTGTGTGCGTCACAGTTTCCACCGTAGGTAAACCGCCGATTTCACCTTCTTTTAAAAGGTTACCGTCGATAGTAACGAGTTCCCAATCATGTACATCTGCTACGCGCGCTGCGAGAGATGTTTTACCGATGCCCGTTTCACCGACGAGCAATGGTACTTGATTTGCGGCAAGCACTAATTCAACGCTCGCCATTGTATCTATAAAGTTCATTGTATCTCCGTTCTAATACTTCAAATATTCGCCTACTGCGATTTTCTTTACTGCTCTAGTGCCGTATGCATCAATGAGTGACAATAGATCGATAGGCCATTTAGATTGGCGTCCACCGATAGCTTTATTGTTGATCAATTCACAAACATAATCCGCATCAATATTATCGCTAGAAATAGCTTCTACGATGATAGCCTTAATTTCATCCACCGTAACACCTAATGTATTAGGGATGTAGCCTAAGATAGGTGCACTCACTTTAAATAGGTGTAACGCCAATTCCTTTGAAAGATTTGTAATTTGACGCATCGCCTGAGGATCTTGCTTCACGGCTGCTTCTAGCACGGCTACGCTTGGCTCATTAATATAGCGCAAGGCTAAATAATTTTCCTGTACAGCTTGTAATTGAACTACTTCGCTAGGTTCCTTAATATATTGTAGCGCATCGTAATTTGCCTTTACCGCTTCTAATTGCAACTCTTCTGACGGATTTGTTATATAGCGAATGGCCCAACCAGATTGCGCTAATGCACTTCGAATTAACGAGTCAGACGGATTGTCTATATATTCTAAAATAGCCCAATCCTTTTCAACTAAGGCACTTAACAATTCTTCTGTAGGGTTTTCTACGAACTGTATGGCTCGTGGTGCTTGTGAAAGCGCCGTTTCAATAACCTTTTGAGTAGGGTCTTTGATATATTGAAGCAACATACCATTTTGAGCGACACAGGTAAGCTGCATCGCTTCCGTTGGATTTGGAATATTCCGAATCCCATGTGGGTTATTGGTCAGCGCTGTTATATATTGTTCCTCTGTCATAATAACCTTCTTTTCTATGTAAAAAGGTCATACGAATACGTATGACCTATACTGAATTCAACTCTAATTATATCACAATTTTTCGATATAGTTATATTTCTTTCGTATACTCACTACATCGTTAATGCATCTAAATCAGAATTATTCCCAATGACTAATAATTTATCATCTTCACCGAGAATAGTACTTGGGTTTGGTGGAACTTCTAAATCTTCACCGCGTCTTATGCCTACTGCATTAAGATTATATTTCTCACGCAAATTAGAATCCTTTAAGTTAGATCCCACCAAGAATGTTGGCATCTTAATTTCTATGAGACTAATGTTTTTAGATAGTTGTAAATAATCCATCACATGGTCTCTAGTTAAAAACTGTACGAGGCGTAATGCCATATCGTATTCAGGGTAAATCACTTGATCTACACCTATTTTATGAAGCATTTTGCCTTGTATATTATTTTCAGCCTTAGCCACAATTTTAGGTGCATCTAATTCTTTAAGAATCATAGCTGTCATTAAATTAGCTTGAAGATTTCCACCTATAGCCACAATAACCATATCAAACTGGCTTAGGGCCAATTCTTTAATTGCCTCTTCATCGGTTGTATCTGCAACTATAGCATGTGTTATAAATGGCGAAATTTTCTGTACAACTTCTGGATCAATATCTACACCTAATACCTCATGCTCCATGGAAGCTAACATCTTGGCAACAGTGCCACCAAATTGACCAAGACCTATTACTGCTATCGTTTTATGTTTCATATATGACCCCTTTTATATTCAATCTAATCTGTTTTATAACAATACACGCTCTTCTGCATAGCTAATTGGTTTAGTCGGTGCCGTTCTTAGCGCCCAAGTACCAATTACAGTCATAACCCCTACACGACCCGTAAACATAACTAACATTAATACCCATTTACTACTTTCAGATAAATCAGGTGTAATACCCGTTGTAAGACCTACGGTCCCAAAGGCAGAGGTTACCTCAAAAAGCAGTCGAATAAAGTCATACGGTTCATCCCAAGCCAAATAGCAAGTAGCAAGTAAAACAAGAAGGATAGATAAAAAGATTATCCCATTTGCCTTAAGTACAGTAACCAACGAAATACGACGTTCAAAAACTTCTGTATCAGGACGGTTATTAAATAATGTACGCGATGCTAGAAAAGCGACGGCAATGGTACTAATTTTAACACCGCCCCCTGTAGAGTTAGGACCTGCCCCAATAAACATAAAAATGATGGTAATAAACAGGGTAATTGGATGTAAATCATTATAATCTACAGTTGCAATCCCCGCTGTACGAGGTGTAATCGATTGAAACAGAGATGCCATGACCTTGTTCCATATAGGTAAAGGGCCAAACGTTTTGGGATTCGCCCACTCAACCCCCAAGAAAATAATAGTCCCTAAAAGGATGAGAGCCGTTGTGCCAACTAACATTATTTTTGTATGTAGTTTTAAATCTACAAATCGTCGTAGCTTGCGATGCGACCAAATATCAAAAGTGGCAAGATAACCAAACCCACCTATTACAATAAGGGCCATTGTATTCATATTAAATAATACATCACCCACCATAGCATAAGGTAGATCATTATCAAAGAATATAAATCCTGCATTACAAAAGGTGGAAATAGATTGCATAATCCCCGTATATAAAGCAGCATCACCAATATAGGGATATAGCTGAATAGTATAGATAATACCACCAATAATTTCGACACAAAATGTATAAATGGTTAGCTTCTTCGTAATGTGTAGAAGCCCTTTCATGCCATCTTGCCCTACATCTTCTGACAAAAGCACGCGATTTTTCAGACCTACCCGTCGCCCTAAGACTAGAGCAATAATAGTGGTAAAAGAAACAATCCCTAAACCACCTAATTGAATAAGGATTACCATAACGATTTTGCCAAACAAGGACCAATGATGATAGGTATCTACTGTTGCCAATCCTGTTACAGAAACACAAGATACTGCGGTAAAAGCTGCATCTACAAGCGTTGTACTATGGCTTTGAGCATTTGATATGGGCAACATGAGTAATATCGTCCCTATGGTCATGGCAGCCAAAAAGCTAAGGGCTAATAGGCGATAAGGATTTTGTTGCATATATTGTTGAACTTGATTTTTTGAAGTATTTTGCCACATAACTGTAGTCCTATCCTATTAGTTCCTGCACTGACTTTAACGTTGGTAGTGGACTGCGCCCGCCTATGCCTTGTGTATTTAAAGAAGCTACCGCAGATGCAAAAATAGCGGCCTTCTCTAAATCGGAATGCGCACAAGCTTTGAGCAACTCTACAGCATGTATAGATGCACTGTCATGCTTAGTCGTCGAAGTTGCGTCTTGCCCCTTCATATGATTAATTGTATGTACTAAATTAGCTAAAAAAGCCCCATGGAAGCTATCCCCAGCCCCCGTTGTATCTACTACGGTAGCTTGAGTAAATGCTTCACATCGATAAGATGTTCCATCAGGCCATACAAAATAACTGCCATTAGCGCCATCGGTAACTCCAGCAATACATGCGCCTCGTTCATGAATGATACGACAAGCATCTTCTAGATTAGTTGTGCCCGTATATTTTTCAGCATAGTCTCGAGCTACGATAACGATATGACTGGCTTCTGTAATAGGCTTCATGTCTTCATCGTAGCGCTGAGCACCACCATCTAAAGAAATAATAGTGCCTCCCTCTTTTGCAACGGCCATAGCAGATCGCATGAGTTGGCGATGTCGACCATTGATATGCAAAATATGGGCAGATTCTATCAGCTGCTTATGGGTATCTAAAAACTCAGGCTCAGTTGCAGTAGACCCTTCAAAAAATACAGCACGCTCACCAGTACTCTGTTTTACGAGGATTGTTGCCACTCCACTGTTAGCACCGCTTTCAACTTGAACTGCCTCTGTATTAACATTGTATTTTTCAAAGTCATCTAATATGTGACGACCTACCATGTCATCACCAATGCTATCAATCATAGCAGTACGGGCACCATATTTTCCTGCCACCGCTAGTGCTGTAGCCACTGGCCCACCACCATCTGTAGTAGACGATATGACTTGTTGTACCTCACGGCCTGTAGGATAATGATCGACGACGATAAATCGATCTAATGTACTGGCACCTATGCCAACAATATCTATATATTTTTGAGGAAATGTACTCATACTAACCGCCTAACCCTTTAACTGTCACCATAATCAATACGATAACTATAGTTACTCTTATCCAATTATAGTGGACTCGTTCTATACAATCTAACCTTCATATATTATGTGTCTTTTGAATTCTTTTAATTACAGAATACAATTCGTTGTATAAAAAGTAAACCCCAGACCATGGTCTGGGGCTACTTTGTAGTACAAAGTGTACTGTATGTCACGTAGTTTGTCTTGTTTAGTATATGTTGTGTGTGAGAAAGGTTGTTAGATATAAGGTGTAATATAACAGGTCAAGACATCATACGTTCCATCATATATTCAATTTCATCAGCACTCAAATTGTACATAGCCTGTACCATTCGCTCTGCTGACTCACCAGATGCACCGCTTTTCGCAATTTCTGCTTTTGCCTTAGCTATAAGGGCTTCCTTGCGTTGTGCTTCGGAATCTTCATCTGTTGGTACGGAAATATTAGCTTTACCTTGACCAATACCACGTACCTCTTGGTTAGGATTATCTTTAGACGTTGTTTTCGTATCTTGGGCGGCCACCGCTTCCATAGCGAAGGAGTTTTTACCAGTCATGATATACTCCACAGCCTCCAAGGTACTTTGTGTAAGATTTACCGTCCAGAATTCACCAGCTGCAGTCAATTTATAAAGTAACCCATTGTAAGCTACAAGACCACGTTCTTCCCATAATTTATAGAGCCAGTTTAATTCTTCTAGTCTTGGATCTAGTGTTACCAAACTCATAATATTGAGGAACCCTTGTTCAAGTTGGCTTACCACTTGATTTACGACGGGTTGTAACTCACTTTGTTTCATAAGAGCCATAAATGGTTTTTCACCGCGGCTAACCATATCTTCGTATGGCTTTAATGCACGATGTAACATCATGCCGTACCCATCCACATTACCACCGGCACCGCTACCAAATGGGAACATAGGCACGCCCGCTTTAGCCAAGATATTATACAAGCTACGTTCACGATTATTAGCACTCCAGTGAGCAGCACTCAATCGGCGATAGGAACGCTCATCAAGGTACTTACGACCGAATTTGAACATATCCCCTTGCATTGCTGTAGTCGCAGCAGCTGGCACCTTACCTTTTGCAATATCTTTATTAAGATCACTACCATCAAATACGTTCAATTGATATAGGTCAGCACCATCTACGCCAGAGCTTACTAAATCAGCTAAATCTTGTTCCCAAACTTCCATAGTTTGACCAGGCAAACCATAGATTAAGTCGATAACAACAGAGCATTGACCATAGGCTTTCAACGCAGCCAACCGTTCTAATACGGTTTCTTTCGTATCTAGACGTCCTACCATTTGACGAACTTCTGTGTTGAAAGATTGTACACCGATAGACATGCGGTTTACGCCGTTTGCCATCCACACATCGAGATTTTCAGGAATCAAATCGTGAATACGGCCTTCTAAGGTCAGTTCGTAATCGTTAGCTAGTGGCAAATATTCTTTAATTGCTTTCAACAATCGTTCCGAGTTTGATGGAGATAACGATGTTGGTGTACCACCACCGATAAATACGGCATGAATTAACCCATCTTTTAATCTTGGACGCTCACTAGCTAGTTTTAACTCGCTAACAAGACCATCAATATATTGGTCCTCTACACTTTGACTCGTACCATTTTGGAAGAAGCCACAATATGTGCATTTAGTCTTACAAAACGGAATGTGAATATAGGCACATTGCATTTCCCCCTTTTTAGGTGTGCCATTCATTAAGGTATCCCAAACGGCTTGTGTTTCCTTTGGCGAAACTAAGATACCATTTAGCCCTGCATGAACAACCCGTTTATGAGGGAATGCACCACTCATCGGATTATCGCATTCTAAACCTAATTGTAGATTGCGTTGTTTCTCCGGAATGGATTCAAAGAAACTTGCTAAACTCATACTCCAATCCCCTTTCAGTTTAGGCTTGCAACTTTGCAAGTACAGATTTCGTAAATTCTTTTGCATTTGTAAAGTCTTGTTCATCTGGATGCGTTTCAGCCGCTTTATGTAAGGCATCGCGTTCAGGGCTTTGACCATGAGCAGATCCAGGTGGGAACATTTTATACATCATTTCGATGACTTTCGGATCAATTTTACCTTGGCATACGAATCCATCTACAAGGGACTCTTTATTTTGTAGTAATTCAGATGCTTTTTCAATACTTTCACGAGCGTGTTCAGAATCTGCATACATACCTAATGTAGCAAAGAATACGATGTTAGGATTCTTCAAAGTTTCAATCAATTTTGCAGCCTCTTTATTTGCTGTACCACGGTCTACCCAGAAACCTACGAAAACTGTGTCATAATCAGCTAAATTCTCTGGCGCTTCCTTTACAGGAACGCAAGGTGTACCTTCAGGCATTACGGAAGCCATTGCTTCTGCTACGCTTTTTGTATTTCCCGTTAGGGAAGAATATAAAATAATGGATTTCATAATTAGCTCCTTTAATTCTTGGATGAGTATATTACTAAAATAGATTTATTACATAGATACTTTTATTCTTCCTCATCATCAGAGGATTCGTGACCTCTAAACTCAACTGGTACGTTGATATCGATATCTTCGCCTGTTGGATTTCTATATGGTGTTGCGGCCACTACGGCAGATATTGCCGCATCATTGAATATTTCATTTGTAGAAGATACGATACTTTTTCCAATAAGATTACCATTTGTATCAAGTGTTACTTGTACAGTCACATCGCCTTGTAATTTTCTTTTTAAAGCCATGGAAGGCATTTGTGCATTGTCTTGCACTCTTGCACGGAATCCCTCCGTATCAAAGGCAGCTTTCACTGTACCATGACCATCACCATTACCATTGCCATTACCGTTACCATTCCCCTGACCTTGACCATCACCAGTGCCAGTGCCATCACCTGTACCGTTTCCACCGCCAGAGCCGCCACCATGTCCGGGGCCGGAACCACCTGCGGAATTATCACCAGAGGTATTACCTTTATGTTCGCCACCTTTTTTGGCTACATCTACTGCATCAGGAATATCTGTTGCAGGAGATGGATCTATATTCGCTACAACAGCCTTTGTTCTTGCCGCCACTTCATCAGCCGATAATGGTTTAGGGAATAGGTCTGACCTATTACCGCCACCACCGCCGGCATGACCACTGCCGCCATCATCGAGAACACTTTGCGTGAGGTCGATTTCATAGGTTTCCATTTCTTGAATCGCTGGAACCACTACGAAAAAGATAACTGCAATAAATAGAGCAACTAGATGAACTACGGCGGATATAATGGCTGCTTTTTTCCATGATATGCCTAGTCCCATAGTTATCCTTTCTGTTCAGCTGCAATAGCCAAGCGTTTAACACCAGATTGTTTTAGCATATCCATAATCGCTACCACTTGACCATGAGCTGCACGTTTGTCGGCTTGTAAGATAACACTAGCGTTAGGATTTTCTTGAATCCGCTGTTTAATCATAGCTTCTGCTTGATCAATACTCATTGGATTGTTATCAATTGTAATATGCCCTTCCGCATCAAGTGTAAATACAACAGGCAATTGAGCCGGTACAGATGCGCTAGTAGCTTGTGGTAATTGTACAGATAATGCTTTTTGAGCCACTGTTTGTAAGCTGTTCATCATGAAGAATACCAACAAGAAGAAGATGATATCAATCATTGGAATGATCATGAATTCCGGCTTAGTTTTCATACGAAAGCTTTGCAAGTTCATAATTATTTCCACCCTTCTCGTTTAGCGCTAACAATGCTAACACACATATTTTCAATTTGGTTAATGATAGAATCCAAACGATGACTAAACACTGTATATACAATAAAGGCCATGATGGCTACGCACAAACCAGATGCTGTAGCGATGAGGGCTTCACCAACACCACCAGTGATAGCGGATGCGCCCGCACCGGAGTCGAGGATACTGAAAGAACCAATCATACCTGTTACAGTACCAAGCAAACCTAACAATGGGGAGATTGTTACTGTTGCACTGAGGTAGTCCATATATTTACGGAATCCTACTGCATCTACACCCATTTGGTCAGCAAAGGCTGTTTTCATAGCTTCCTCGCTAGAAGCATTATTTAAACCTGCTTCTGCAATACGGCTCGCAATAGATGGATTTTCTTTGATTACTTTATCAATTTCTGCCCAATTTTGTAATTTTGCTAGTTCATTGACTGCATGGGTAACAACGAAAGTTTTACCGGCATATTTGCGATAGTAGAAAGCTCGTTCTGCAGCGATAGCGATAACCATGAAAGACAAGAGTAATAATGGATACATTACATACCCGCCGCTATGAAACAAGTGAATGACATAATTTAAGTTTTCCATATTAGTAACCTTTCTGCCTGTTTACAGACTGAACATTAGAACCTGTAGGTCCCTTGAATTCTTGTATAATCGCCTAACTTAAAGCTTTCACTACCATATAAAGTATCTCGTTTATTAGTACCCTTCGCATCGAACGTGTAGAATGCCTCAAGGAGTAAATCCTTGCGAGGTACATAGCCAGCACCAAATGTAAAGCTGCGAATACCGTCAAGATAACGATCCGGTACCGCGCCAGTACCATTGCCACCGAAGAAGGAGCCATGTTCAAAGTGTTTGTAATCGATGAACGCATTCCAAGATTTTGGAATATCTAGATCAGCACGGCCAATATCTAGACGAGCCATCCAGAAGTGTGGTGTACCACCCATTTCGTGACCTTTAAGAGCAAAGTCTGCTGTGCCACGTTCATGTTGGTATACAGTGTTACCATTTAAATAACGACCTAAGTTGGAGCGGTTTTGGCCGTAATCAACTGTAACAGATGCATTAGCACCTAATTGATATTTAGCGCCGATACCAAATACATGAGCTACATTGGAGAAGCTATGTTCATCATTACCGTTGCCATTTGCATTTAGGTATGTATGCGTTTTACCGCCAAAGGAGCTAAAATACCACGCTTGTAAACCAAGACGAGAGCCTATTTGTTTCTTGTATTGAACAAAGGCGGCTTTATCAATAGCTGGTACAGTATCTTTTTCAAGAACTACCCCTTCTGTTTGAATCAAGTTGCCAATGATCTTACCAATCGCTTCACGTGGTAATTTGTTTTCAGACTCTGCATCATGTACAACCTTTTCAAGATTATACATATAGTTGAACAATGCATTTGGCATGCCCCAACCATAGTAAGAACTACCTTCACCCCAATCATTGGAGGACATTGTAAAGTTCTTTTTGTAAATCGCATCTTTAGCATCAAAATCGCTAAATACATAGCTACCACTATCGTATTTATACGTTTTAGCGCCTAAGTAACCAGTGAACTCATAATCACTAGCTGGTTGTCCATAGTAATCATACGATTGTTTGAACGTACCATCTGGCTGTTTAACCCAAACCACATCAAGCTCACTATTGTTATAGTTGCTCCAGTTATCTGTAGCATTATATTTAGCAATTTCTGCTACGGATTGATTGATCTCGTCACCATGTTTTTCAACATAGGCTTTAGGATTTACTAAAGCATCTTTATTATCAGCAGATACGATAAGACCTTTAGCCTTTTCTTTTAAGTATTCAGGGTATAAAGAAGAGTTCACATTATACATAATGTCCCCGGTCTTATAGAGTTTTTCCCCTGTATTCTTATTAGTGATTTCATACATTGCATAACCACCAGATGGAATATCGAGGGAGAATTTCTTCTCAGCCATATCTGTAGGGTATGCCTTAGCAAGAATATCTTGTAAGCGGCTCATCACTTGAGCTTGTTTTTGTTGTGTTTCCACAAGCTTAGCATTTGCCTTTTCAAGCTCTTGATCGCGATTTGGATTACTCCATCTTAAATCCAAGGATTCTTTATAAGCTTCATATTCAGCTTGCAATTCTTTCAGTTGTTGATAGAAGTAGATGCTATCTGTCTTACCTTTATAAGTAGAATCATAAATACCATTAGGGCTATCTGGTGCAGCTGTATCTTCACTAGATTTTTTCTCACCATCAGAACCGGTTTTAGTAGCACTTTCAATATCGTATGGGAACTCATCGCGATTAATACCAATTAACTCAGCCGCTGTTGGCGGTCTGTAGATAACTTCATGTACTGCGTGAGTATAGGCAGAATCAGTGATACCTGTACTATGTTTGAAAGTACCAACGCCGATACGAACTTGAGAGTCATGACCGTTCCAAACGGCACGAACACCGTCATAAGACTGACCAAACCAGTAGCCACTAGCACCCATAGGTTCTGTTAAGCGACCTACTGATACGTCCCATTTCTTAACCCGTCTTGTGAGATCAACTGTGTCGATTCGTTGATGGTTAAAGCCTTTAGAATCGGATCGAGTCCAGCTTGTATCAACACCACTCATACCAGTTGCGCTACCGATAACCTTGAGATTTGTAAACTCATTAAGGCGAGCATCGAAGCCTAGGCGCAATCGTTGTTCAAAGCTATGACGATTAGCATCGTACATATTCGCTTTCGCAGAACCAATAGCGGAGTTCGCTCTAAATGGAGATTGCGGTCTATTAGAACCATCATGTGCCATCCAGCGCGCTCTGTAGTCGCCAACTAATGTAACACCACGCTCTTTTGTGGTATCAAAATCAGAACGAATAAAGTCAGTTAAACGAACTACATCAGCTACGTTTTGTACACCGGATTCAGCATTTGTAACTTCGCCATTAGCGCCCGTTACATTGGCACCTGCTACACTAGCCTTTGCACCATCTTTCGTCTTGCCAATAGCCGTCGTTTTGGTACCATCTCCACCGCCGAATTTAAGGTTAACGCCCATGCGGTATACCCGTTCTTGTGTAGCACGGTCATCATCGCGATGGTTAAAGATATTGTTGATACCAAAGTACATCATGGCATTTTTATTGAATCGTTTTTGAACCATTACGTTCCAAATGCCAAATGTTTTCTTTTCATAGGTTTGCTTATTGTAAACGCCTGCATCACCGGACAAGATATCTGGCCAGTAGTTACCGCCATTGTTAAGGGTATTACTATCAAGCATATTGATATAATAATCACCCCAAATGGAGCCATTCCAACCGGATTTAGGATTGTCATAAGTAATACCGATGTCAACTTTGTGCATTGGTTTATCAAGCAATTGACGAGGCATACTTGGATCACTCTTGTTGATGGCATGCAAGTATGTATACCCTAACTTACCAGACCAATATTTGCCGAACTTTTGTTGTACTTCCGCTTGAACACCTGTGATTTCTGCTTTACCAATATTTTTAAAGCTGTAAATCATATCTGGTGCCCGTTGGTACTTCGCATCGCCTTTGAGGTATGGTGCAAAGTCCATGAAGTCCCCTGTGAAGTATACAGACATATAGTTCTTGATGCGGTTGTGGAATACGCCTACGCGCGCATAAGTATTTTTATTTTCACCTTCCAAGCTCATATCAAAGTTGACAGATTTTTCAGGTTTCAAATTAGGATTACCAGCCCAGTACCAACCGAGTTTCGCTACACCAATCCCTACAGGGTTAGAAGCGTACATTTCCCAGTTATACCACAATTCACCCATACCAGGCTCTGTATAACCAGTACCTACATTGGCTTTAAATCTACGGTGTGTATTACCATTTACGTTATAGGTCATACCTAAGGAAGCAGATAAATTAGAACCAAACAAGCTACTGTTATCAAAGCGAAGAATTGGAGATAATGTTAAGTTTTTATTTACTTGCCATGTATCAGAAATATAAGCGTTTAACTTGCGGATTGAACCGCTACCAGTAGTCAATCGTTGGTCTCGATTACGGTACTCTTCTAAGAAGGCTTTACCATTTAACTTAGGCGCTTTTTTACGCATTTCTGGATCGTTAGACTCGCCATATTTAAAGTAGTCACCTACGATATTGGCACGTGTAGCAGATAATACAGGATTTTCTGCTTTTAAACGATCTTCTAAAGCTTTATAACGAGCTTTAAACTCATCCGTTACAGGTTGATTATTAGGGGATGTGCTAGACCAATCACTTAATCGACTTTCAGATAAACCATAATTTATATAGTCATCGTATGTAATACCTGGTTTTTGAGCATCTGTTTCGGCACCATAGTATTCATAATCCATATCCCATTGCGGCATGCCACCACCGGAATTGATGAATTTGTAGTCGTGGATGTGAGAATATACCTTAATACTGTTATCACCTTTACGTCTTACAAGACGATCGAGTTTATCCACTAGCAAGCTCTTATCGTATTCCCATGGATCGATGTACATTGTGCTTGTATTAGGAGAGCTCTTCAATCGGCTACCAGAGCCTTCTTCACGAGCATAGCTTACACCGTAGCTAAGCAAGTGATTTTTATTAAGCTGTGTATTCGCATTAGCTCGAATGTCTAATTGACGGTGATCGATATTATCGATATAGCGCAACTCATTGGAGCCTTCATAAGCAGAACGACCTGTATAACTAATGAGGGCTACGTCATTTTCTTTGATGCGGGAGTAGTTAGTTTCAACAGTCCAGTCGCTTTTACCAGCTCGAGAAGACCATTGTAAGTTTGCCGTATTACGATCCGCAGTACGTTTAAAGTGTTGTTGAGGCTCTAAGTCGGAGTCAGAGTGTTTAACATCACGCACTAGATCTTCTGTATAACGGTTGAGACGCATTTCAAATTTATTTTTATCGTTTGCATCATAAGTTGCTACAAGACCGATATCGGCCGCATCACCATAGTGGCGAAGTACATTGGGCTTAAAATTATGTTTTGCATAGTCATAAGCCATACCAGATGCACGGCGGCTAACAGATGCCAATACAGGCATAAGATCACGTTTACTACCAGATAAACCGATCTTCAATTTCCCCATTTGACCAGAGTCGGCACGAATGAAGAAGTTTTGGAATGGGAACGCATCGCCATCGCTCTTGCGACGCATACCTTCTGCATTTAATTGCAAAGATGGTTTCTTTTGTGCCTTTTTAGTGATGATATTAACTACACCACCTACAGCATCAGAGCCGTATTTAGCACTGGCAGCACCTTGAATAACCTCTATACGTTCAACGTTTTCTGTACCTAGCCGTTGGACTTCGTCTGCTGCACCAGAGTACTTATCAAAATCACCTAGTACAGGTTGACCATCTACAAGGATCAATGTGTGACGCGCTTCTGCACCGCGGATAGATACACCAACACGGCCCATAGCATCAACAGTTCTAGATACACCTGTTTGAGTAAATATAATGTCTTCGACGGACTTCGCCTGTTTCTTTTCAATCTCTTTCTTGGTAATGATTTGCACTTGCTGTGAGTCTAATTTTGCTGCTTCTTCAGCCCATGTTCCTTTAACATGAACCACATCTGTCGTGACAGTCGCATTATCCGCCCAAACTACGAGAGGTGCGCTAAGCCATAAGGCAACTGCACTAGACAGAATGATGTTGCGCTTTGTATGTCCCCACCTGTTCATTGTGCCCTCCTCAAATTCTAACTAACCATAAGTTTTGTATCTCCCACACAAAAAGAAAAAAGATACACTTCAGCAACATATAATGACATTGAATATCATTCACATTTTAATGTTAGCAAAGTGTATCTTGCATATCTACTCCGAAAAGACCAAAAATATACGTTTTGGACAAATCGGAATAAATTTTTAGAATTTATACGTCATTTGGAAACGAGTATAATTCCCAAGTTTGAAGTTTTCAGATCCATATAAGGTATCTCGTTTGTTGATCCCTTTTGCATCAAATGTATAGAATGCTTGTAAAAGAAGATCTTTAGTTGGTACATAACCACCACCAAAGGTGAAGCTCTTAATACCATCTAAGTAACGATCAGGTACGGCCTCTGTACCATTGCCGCCAAAGAAGGAACCATGTGCGAAGTATTTATAATCCACATAGGCATTCCAAGAGCCTGGTTTGTTCATATCTGCATGGCCTACATCGAAGCGCAACGCCCAGAAGTGTGGTGTACCACCAACATCACGACCTTTAATATCGAATTGAGAAGAACCAGCTTGGTGCTCATAATGTGTATTGCCGTTCATAAAACGACCAAAGTCACTACGGTTTTGACCATAGTCAAAGGAAATACTTGCATTGTGATTTAATTGATACTTAGCACCAATGCCGAATACATTAGCCACGTTATTAAACTCATGTGCTTCTGTAGCATTACCATTTGCTGTATAGAAACGATAATCGCTGCCGCCGAAGGAGCGCAAGTACCAAGCCGCTAAACCAAGACGTGGTGTCACCATATGTTTAACTTGAACATAGGCAGCTTTTTCAATTGGTGGTACTGTATCTTGTTGTAATACAATACCGGTCGTTGGAATAACATTACCAGTATATTTACCTAATGCTTCTCTAGGCAATCTACTATGTCCATCAGCCTTTTCAAGAAGACGAGTCAAACCATTGAAATAGGACGCCAATAATTGTGGGTAATGATCACTATTTTTTACATTAATCACATTGGATAAACCGTAATCTTTAACATCAACGGAGTTAACCTTATAAATATTATCTTCTAAGCCATCAAAAGCATTATCGTCGAAGCTAACAGTATAGGTAGCATCTTTGTTAAAGATAAGGGCTGCTCGATCTTGTGCTGTTTTACGGTATGCCGCTTCAATAGCCGCTTTATTTTGATTGTACCAATTTGTTAAGAATGTTTTACCATTATCTGCTAATACAGAGGTATCGCTCAACTTAACTTCAAATAACGGATCATTTTCAGTTAAACCGATTTTACCAGCAGAAATCTTCGTATTAATGGTACCTTCATCAGGAACCCATTGCTCAGTGTCTTCATCATAACGCTTGTCTTTATAAGTGAACTTAGCGTTAATTTCTGGCATTTCAAGCAATACCTTTTGTTTATCCGCATCAGGACCATAGGCTTTTGCAACAATTTCTTGCATGCGACGAACTACATCAAACTGAGCCGCACGTAATGGCTCACGTTCTTTTGCTACGCGCGCCTCTACCTCTGGTAATTGAGCTTGTAAGTTTGCCAAATCAGCTTTTAGTGGAGCTAATTGATCAGCTGGCAACTCATCAATATTTTCTTTCCACCAAATATCAGAATTAAGATCCTCGATTTTTTGTTTCAAGTCCTTAACTTCGCCTTCCAAGGCACTTTCTTTATCACGCAATGCTTTTAGCTGTTGGTAGAAGTTAATCTTATCCCCTGCGTCAGGTACGATAAGTTCTTTATTACTACCATCAGTATCACCTGTGATGCCCAAGAATTCATCAACGGTAGGAACCCGTTTGAAGTTTGTATAAATAGCATGAGTATAGGCACTATCGCTAATACCTGTGCTATGTTTAAAGCTACCTACCCCAACGCGAACTTGTGTATCCTTGTTAGTCCATACGCTGCGAACACCATCGTATTCTTTATTGAACCAATAGCCTGTGACACCCATAGATTCAGTAATACGACCTGCACTATGATCCCATTTAGAACCGTGATGTGTTACATCAAACTCTTCTAAACGTTGATGGTTAAAGCCTTTAGACCCTTCTGTTTCATGACTGCTGTCTACGCCAGCTTGACCAGAAGCACTACCTACAACACGCACATTAGTATTGTCGTTGATACGAGCATCTACACCTACGCGAATACGTTGATTTAAGCCATGCTCCTTGCGATCAGCCAAGTTCTTCGCCGCATCATCGGCTACATAGCTCGTTGGCGTCACTTTCGTTTCAGGACGATCAGACCCTAAGTGACTATCATTACGCACGCGATAATCGCCTACTAACTCTACGCCACGAGATTTAGATTCATCAAAGGGACGTGTAATGAAGTCGGTAAGCACTGCTGGTGGTAATGCTTCCAATTGTTCTTTCGTAAGCTTTGCTTTACTTTCACCAGAGCCTAAGCCAAATTTCATATTTAAGCCGACGCGGTATACACGGGCGGATAGTGCACGGTTATCATCGCGGTGATTAAAGATATTATCGATACCAAAGTACACACGGGAATCTTTATTGATTTTCTTTTGAACCATAAAGTTCCAAATGCCATAAGTCTTACGGTCGTACATATCGGCACTACGCTTATTGTTCAAGTTATACCGAATAACTGATTTATTGGAATTATCAGGATCGATATAAGACACCATGTAGTTACCGCCACCAGATAGAGAGTTGCTATCTAACATGCGAATGTAGTAATCGCCCCATAGGCTACCGCTCCAGCCGCTTGCCTTATCTTCAAAGTCGACGCCAATATCAATTTTATGGCGTGGCTTATCTAATAATTCACGAGGCATATCTTTATCGCTCTTATTGAGAGCACGTAAGTATGTATACCCTAGACGAGCTTTCCAATGCTTATTAAACGTTTGTTTTACTTCAAATTGAAGACCTGTAATTTGAGCTTTACCGATATTCCGGAAACTATAAATCATATCAGGCGCATGACCGAATTTGGCCGCCCCTAGCGTAGTGGATTCATCGTATTGTGGATGGAAGTCCATTAAATAACCCGTATTATAGATGGACATATAATTGCGGATATTATTGTGGAATACACCTACTTTAGCATAGGTATTTTTATTTTCCCCTTCCAAAGCTAAATCAAAGTTCATTGATTTTTCTGGTTTAAGGTTTGGATTACCTACCCAATACCAGCCTAGACGAGCTTCACCGCCACCGATAGTAGCGAAAGTAATATTAGGCCCATACATTTCCCAGTTGTAGTACAATTCGCCCATACCAGGTTCTGTATAACTAGTGCCTACATTCGCTTTTAATCGGCGATGTACATTGCCTTTTACATTGTGAGTCATGCCCAAGTTGAAAGACAAGTTAGAACCGAACTTATCACTGTGATCTAAGCGGACAATTGGAGATAAAGTAGTATTCTTATTAACTTGCCATGTATCTTGTACATAGAAGTTAAACTTCTTAATTTCAGCACGACCTGCCGTTTGTTGATTTACACGTTTTAAATACTCTTCTTTAAAGTAAGAACCATTTAATTTCAATTGTGTATTATCAAACCCAGATACGGCGCCATAGTAGAAACTTGGTAAATACGCATCATGTAATGCAGGATAGTACTTGCCATTTGCATCCATTTTACCTTCTTTATTAGCATGATAATCTTCAATGAAAGCTTTATTTTCCGCGAGTAAGCGCTTAGCAAATTGTTGGTATCGTGCATAAGCTTCAGGATTAAGTTTTTTCAAGGTCCGTTCCGTAGTAGGACCATCAACTAAGCCCATAACTGCAGATGAATCACTGTCATTAGAATCTAAATATTGCACATACTCTTCATAGGTAAACTCTGGCAATGTACTAGGCGTATTTTTGTCGCCATTATACCACTCTTTCTCCTTATTCCATTGCTCTACACCGGCTTCATTCTTTTTGAAAGAATGGTCGTAAATCGTAGAGGATGGCACACCATTTTTAACGGCTAAGCTTTTATCGTAATCCCATGGGTCGATATGACGCTTATAGGTTGTAGGTGCATTTTTAAGACGGCTACCTTCACCAGTTTCACGAACAAAACCTACACCATAGGATAAGAGATGATCTTTATTTAGCTGTGTGTCAGCACCAAGTGTTAAGTTCCATTGACGATGGTCTACATTATCAACATAGTTTAATGTATTTTTACCTTCATATGTACTATTGCCATAATCACTTGTTAAGGTTAAATCATCCTCTTTCGTGCGCGTATAATTTACTTCAGCCTTCCAAGAGCTTTTCTTATCTTTGCCTGTATAACTCAAATTGAGATTATTACGATCTAAATCACGCTTGTAATGTACTTGTGGCTCCATGAAAGAATCACTACGTTTTACATAGCGCTCTAAGTCCTCATTATAACGATCAATACGAAGACCTAAGGAGTGATTTTCGTTGAAATCATAAGTCGCACCAAGTCCTACATTGGAGTTTGTACCATAGTAACGTAAAGAGTTCTTTAAGAAACCATGGTCCTCGTCACTTGTCATAGTCGTGGCACGACGAGCTTCACTGGCATAAATCGGCATAATATCACGTTTACTACCGTGAATATTAACCTTTAATTTACCTAAAGAACCTGAGTCTGCGCGCATAAAAAAGTTAGAATATGGCACAACATCGCCATCCCCTTTTTCTCTACGACCTTCCGCATTAAATTGAACGGATGCATTCTTCTTAGGTTTATTGGTGATAACATTAATAACACCACCAATAGCATCAGAGCCATACTTGGCACTGGCTGCACCTTGAATGACTTCTATACGTTCCACGTTTTCTGTACCTAGGCGTTGCAACTCATCGCCAGCACCTTGGTATTTAGCAAGATCCCCCATGACAGGTTGACCATCAACGAGAATCAATGTATGTCGTGGATCTGCCCCCCGAATAGATACACCGACACGCCCCATGGCGTCTACAGTTCTAGATACACCAGTTTCTGTAAATACAATATCTTCAACAGATTTTGCTTGTTTCTTTGCAATATCTTGCTTTGTAATAATTGTCGTTTGTTGCGACTCTTGTTTTGCTAATTCTTCAGCCCATGTACCGCGAACATGTACAACATCAGTTGTTACTGTTGCATTTTCTGCCATGGTAGTGATAGGCATTTGCAACCAATATGCTACTGCACAAGACAGTATGAGATATCGGCTCGCCCGTGTAAGTCGCCTATTCATCAGCGCTCCTCCAAATAATATATATCAAACTAGGTATATAAAAATACACTCCGCCACTATCTAATGACATTGAAAATCATTTACAATTTTAATAGTAGCAAAGTGTATCTTGCATATCTACTCCGAAAAGACCAAAAATATACATTTCGGACAATATTAAGTTTTATAACCTACTCGTTCTAAGTCTTAAATACTTATATTTTAAATATTACTAACACTATAATGCATGCCTTGGCTTAGTATAGCTTAACTTAAGGTATTTATACTTTACGATAAGCACTAGGCGTTATACCTGTGGCCTCTTTGAATGCACTAGTAAATTTACTACCATTCTCGTAGCCTACGGCATTAGCAATTTCTAAAATAGATCGATCTGACTCTTGAAGCAAGCGCTTAGCTGCATTAATACGGCATTCCTTTAAATAGTGATGGATTGTCGTACCATATACCCCTTTAAAACAACGCTTTAATGTTGATGTAGGAATATCAAACTGTTCAGACAAGGAATCTATGGTTATACGTTTCATAAACTGTGTAGATATATGTTCATTAACAGCTTTTACAATATCTACTTGTTGTTTACGATAGGAGCTTCTCTTTTCATGATTAGTTGTAGAAATAACAGATAACAGTAAGAAGATTTCAATAACTTTTAATTTAAAATAGTGCCCCTTAATTTGATCAGGCACATTATATAAACTAGAAAAAATCTGACGAACAGATTCAGTCTCTTCCATCATCATACCAAAGTCAGAATGCTCACAGAATCGATTTGCTAATTGAGTCAAATCGATGCGCGCTTCAGTCACAAGTGCATCTAATACGGGTTGAGCCTTTTCAACATCTACGAGTAATACAATCCCTTTAAAAAGCTTTGTAGGGAAGTAGTTCTCATGTTGATAATCAGCATGAATATGCCATCCTATGGACATATCACCGGGCCCCATATATAAATAATCACCAGATGTAAACTTGCACTCAATGCGCCCCTCTTCACAATGATTTATGGCAAACGTCTTTGTATGTGATTTTGCATAAAATTGAATTGTTTCTTGCTTCACATCAAGGAACATCAAATCGATACCGTCAAACACTGTATGTCTCGACATAGAATTTCCTGCATGTGAAACTGCATGATTATGTGGATTCATACGATCACCATATACACAAATACTATAAAAATTACTATATACATAATTATTATAGTATACTTATTGATATCCATTGTCAAATTAAAAATAGTAATAATTCATTTTTTATTTAAAAATATAAATTAATAGCCTCGCAAGTTAAACCAATGCAGTCTAACTTACGAGGCTATATTCAGAATTATCAGCAATAATTCTTTATTTTTTTGTTTTTACAATAAAGGCTAATGCTATTACATGACCAATCCATACAAGACCCATCACGATAAGAGCAACTGGCATGTTTTGACTAAAATAGGCGCCGATAGCCATTATGGTAGTAACAGAAGCGAGAATGGACAACTTTGTCCGCAATGTCAACGCTTTATCGCGTTCATAAGCACCAACAGTCTTTTGATATAAACTAGACTCCAAAAACATTTTATGAAGTCGTTCAGATCCTCGGGCTAAACAAAATAATGCTAGCATATAAAGCGGAACTGTTGGCAACAGTGGTAGTACGATGCCTGCTGTACCAAGGGCAAAACTGATTGCTCCAATGGCCAGAAATACATATCTAACTACAACATTACTATGTTGCACAGTTGTTTTCATTAGTCCTCTTCTACGTAGTTAATTACTTTACCTTTTGTTTTGATAAAGTTAGGAATGATAAGTACTAATGCGGCAATAGCTACGATACCATAAATACCAGCCATACCTACCCATTCATAAGCATTACCTAATACAAGGCCCATTACGGCAAAGTCCGCATCACCAAATGTTGTATTTTGGAAGCCTAGTTGACCAAGAACTGGAAGTGCCATCGCTGGCAAGAATGTAATAGCTAAACCATTAAGGAACGCACCTACTGCGGCACCACGACGACCACCTGTAGCATTACCATAGATACCTGCTGTAGCACCACAGAAGAAGTGTGGTACAAGACCAGGAATAATCAATACACCGCCTACAGCACCAAGGATAAGCATACCGATGATACCGCCGATGAAGGAGCTAATGAAGCCTAATACTACAGCTGTTGGAGCATATGTGAAGAATACAGCACAGTCTACAGCTGGGATGGCATTAGGAATAATTTTTGTAGCAATACCTTGGAAGGCAGGAATCAAATCGCCTAAGATCATACGTACACCAGAGTATACGATTGTTACGCCTACAGCAAAGTTCATAGCGCTCATAACAGCATATAAGTAAGGACTCATATCACCAGATAAAGTAGATACGAATTCAGAGCCTGCTGCAATAGCTGCAATTAAATAGAATACGATCATAGTCAATGCAGTAGATAATGTAGAGTCACGCAAGAAGCCCCATTTTTCCGGGATTTCAATATCTTCTGTGCTATCCTCAGCTTTACCTACATATTGAGCAACCCAAGCAGATAGATAATAACCTAAACTACCAAAGTGACCAATCGCAATTTCATCACCATCAGTAACTTTAGATGTATAGCTTTGACCAATCGCTGGAGAAATTGCAGACCATGCGCCCATCAAGAAACCACCCACAAGGATGAGCTCCATACCAGACAAACCTGCAGTACCGAGTACGGCAGACATGAGACATGCCATAAACAAGCTGTGATGACCTGTTAAGAACACATATTTGAACTTGGTGAAACGAGCAATACATAAGTTCATCAATAAGCCTACTACGAGAATAGACATCGTTTCAACGCCAAGAACCTTTTGTGCAACAGCCACAATAGCTTCATTGTTTGGTACAACGCCAGTAATATGGAAGCCATGTTCAATCATCTTGCCTAGTGGATCAAGATTGCTAACGATAACGCCAGCGCCTGCTGCGAGCATTAAATAGCCAAGAATCGGTTTCAATGTACCTGTCATTACCT
Source organism: uncultured Veillonella sp. (assembly GCF_963524655.1). Lineage (GTDB taxonomy): Bacteria > Bacillota > Negativicutes > Veillonellales > Veillonellaceae > Veillonella. The sequence continues at coordinate 15,035 of NZ_CAURHA010000001.1, read as the reverse complement.
TATGAAACGGACGTTTCAAAGCAATTAAGCCTACACATGACATAATACCAATTAAAAGTGCTGGTTGAGACAGCACGTCACGTAAGAACTCTAATACCATTTCCATGGCACTACCTCCTATATATAGTTGTTAAAAATTATTGCGCAGCTTGTTTTAATGCTTCAAGAACATCTTCTGTGATTTTCTTTTTATTAATATAGCTGCGAACAATAGCGATATTTTTACCTTCGAATTGTTCCGCCAACTCTTTTACAGTTACGATAAGATCAGCCTTACGACCTTGTGCCGCATTAAAATCGATAGACTCAACTTGTGCATCAATACTATTTTCAGCACAAATCTCTTCGATTTTCATTTTTAGCATCAAGCTAGAACCAATACCATTACCGCATACAGTTAATACAGAAATCATAATTGCCTCCTTCTATATCTATTATTGATCGTCTAAATGCTCTGCCAAGAATGCTTGTACATCATCTATACTTTCAAACTCAACGGCTGCATCTAAAAATTCTTCATCCTCAAATAAAGTAGCGATATCTGTCAACAATTGAATATGCTCATCCTTATTAGGAGCACATAAGAACAATGCTACAGATACAGGGTCATTATCTGGGCAACCAAAGTTCAATGGTTTTTCCAACGTTACTAAGGCTGTACCTACTCGTTTTGCGCCATGTTCAGGACGAGCATGTGGCATCGCAAGACCTGGGGCCAATACAATATATGGACCCATTTCGCGTACCACCTCAACCATAGCCTCTGTATAAGATGGATCAGTAAAACCAGCATCAACCATGAGTTGGCCACCGTGACGAATTACCTCTTCCCACGTTTCAGCGGGATAGTGAAATGATACATTATCCTCGGATAATAAATCTTGTAACAAGCTAACACCTCCTAAGCTTACATCTATACATATAATTCTATTATAGCTATTCTAAGCAGTTTTTCATATATCAAAATAACAATAAGCTTATTAAAATGAATAAATCTAACATCAAAATAATCATTTTATAAATTTTTAATATCACCCCAATATATGTGCAGCTGCTCATATTATTTCACTAAGCGTACTTAGATTATAATTCAGGAATTTGCTACGTAATATAAGGATTCCTAAAATTATAGCAATATAACATACGAAAAAGGTCCCAATTCAAATGAATTGGGACCTTTTTCGTACTACTTGTATTGCACACAGCATATGATTTAGAGAGTAGAGATGTGTTGTAGTTGAAAGATTTAGGAATAATGGGTTATTGTAAATTAGATTTAAAGTTTATTAAGTTGTATATGCTGTGACAATGCCTAATGAGTTATGTATGCGTTTATATATATATTTATTTATCTATCTATATATATTTATGCGTTTCTAGTACATTGTTGCCTATATCGTTTATCGTTATTTGCCTTAATGGCCATGATCAAGGGTTTTAGTGAAAGAAATTCTTCATCACTGAGTCGAATAGTTCTACCAATACGTTTAATAGGATTACGTGGGCGCCCGGCACCGCGTCTAGTTCCACCCCATGCCATATACTTACCTCACTTTTCACTTAAAAAACTCCTTCTACCGATAGTATAACCTCCATTACATAAGTATGCAATAGTTATTCATTTTAAACAAACCAAAAACAACCTATAAACGAGTAATAAACTGCATTTATTAACAAAACGCATAATTCACAAAACCACATATTTATAAGTTTTTCTTCCTATACAACTTGAATTCCAACATCAACGTTGCCAAATATAGATAAATCGCTTTTATAGAATATAGTATTTAAAACCAGGCAAAATCTAACTCTATTACCTATTTATAAGACACGATCTTATTAATTGAGATACCTCAAAATTTAACGACTCATATAATAAACAGTATATTCTAATTACAACATACTATTAAAAATACTTTTTCAAAGTATAATTTAGGTCCTACAAGAAAAAAAGACTGCTTTCGCAGTCTTTTTATTGTTATATAGTTATGTAGTTATGTAGTTATGTATTAACCAAATAGTAAGTGACCTACTTCGTAAGCGACGGCAGCTACGATACCAGATAATGGAATTGTTACAAACCACGCCAATACCATAGATCTTGCTACGCCCCAGTTAACAGCTTTCAAACGTTTAGAGGAACCAACGCCTAGCAAGGAACCACTTACAACGTGTGTAGTACTTACAGGTAAATGTAAGAATGTAGCTGTAAAAATAGTGATGGCAGAGTTTAAGTCAGCAGCGAAACCATTGATAGTTTCCAATTTGAAAATCTTAGTCCCCATAGTAGAGATGATTTTCCAACCGCCTACTGCTGTACCCATGGCCATAGCCGTAGCACAACAAAGTTTAACCCATAATGGTACATCTAATGTATCGATAAAGCCACCGCTAAGTAATGTTAAGGTAATAATCCCCATCGCCTTTTGCGCATCATTAGAACCATGAGAAAAGGCCATCATGATGGCAGATACAATTTGCATGGATCTAAATCTATCATTCAACACGATTGGAGAAAATCTACCAAAGATAAGCAACAATACTTTCATCACAATATAGCCACCAATCATGGCTACAATTGGAGATAAAATAAGGGATAAGAAAATCTTTATAATCCCTGCCTCATTTAAAGCATCGAACCCTACGGACCAACCTACTGCACCGATGATACCACCGATAAGAGCATGAGATGAGGAACTAGGAATCCCCCAATACCATGTAAGCAAGTTCCATGTTATGGCACCAATAAGAGCTGCTGAGATAATCGCACTATTAATGAGAGACGCAGACATTACGATGTCACCACCGATTGTCTTTGCTACGCCTGTACTAACCATGGCCCCCAAGAAATTGAGTGCCGCAGTCATCATAATCGCCTTTTTAGGTTCAATAGCACGGGTCGAAACAGATGTAGCAATGGCGTTCGCCGTATCGTGGAAGCCATTGATATAGTCGAATGCTAATGCTAGAAATACAACTAGCCATACTAAATATTGAGCATCAAGCATACTTCAATACTACCCGGCGGAATGTACCAACCAAATCTTCGCAACCATCGATTACATCCTCCATGGCACTAAGGATTTCCTTCCATTTGATAATTTCAATAGGATCTGTACACTCAGTAAAGAGTTTAGCCATTTCTTCGTGGTAAATATTATCCGCTTCAGACTCAAGTTTCAATACTTGATGTACACGGCCTTCTACCTTCACATGGTCCTTTTTAAGGCTCCCCATATAACCAATAGATTTATTAATATGCTTAACGCATTTTACAACGATTTCACTCATGCGGATAGCACCATCACTAGGTTTACCTACGTGGTACATAACCATTTTGTCCATAATTTCTTTGATATTATCCAATGTAGTATCCAATTGGTCGATCAAGAGCTGAATATCTTCACGATCCATTGGAGTGATGAATGTTTTACGCAAACGTTCTACAGTTTCGGTTACTAATTCATCGGCAGCTTTTTCCTTTGTATCAATTTCAAGAAAAGCCTCTTCTTTAGAGATTTCGCCTTTAAACACACGTTCCATCATCTCTGCGCTTTCATATGTAAGAGCAGCATGATTTTCTAAAATACTGAAAAATTTTTCTTCTTTTCCTTTTAATTTAAAAGCCATGAAGATCCTCCTGAAACAGTATTGATTGCTTCTATAATAATATCTTAATTATAGCACACTAACTGTAAATCCTAAACAAATTTACCAATCTCTATATTTTAACCTCTATGCGTATATAGCATATGTGTTGTTCAACTATGTGAAAGTTTTATTATCTATAGGTACGCCATAAAATATCATCAGAAAATATTATCATAAAATATATTTACAAAATACGTTTCTAAAATATGTTTCAAAAATATGTTTCAAAAATATGTTTCAAAAATATGTTTCAAAAAAAAGCAGATAGCTGACTAAATCATCAACTATCTGCTTCACATTTTATTAATTCGCTTCCGCTGCTGCTTTAGCCGCTTCTGCTGCCTTTTTCAAATTAGGCACAGATGTTGGACATGTAGCAGGCGTACAAGCACCATTAGGACCTAAGTCTTCTGCACGGCTCACAAATGTAGTATGTAACATGTGATGTGCTTTATGGCTCATAGGTTTGCCATCGAAGAACTCAGCATATAATTTTTGGATATCTGGATTATCACAAGAAGCTTTTACTTTTACTTCCGCATCACGAGTGTACAAGGAGGCAATACGAGCTTCACGAGCTTTGTCTGCCATTGGTAATTTAACGCGTGGTTGACCACCACCACCGATACAGCCACCACGACAAGCCATTACTTCGATGAAGTCATAATGGATATTTTCTGCACGCATGCGTTCGATGAATTTACGCAAGTTGCCTGTACCATGAACAGCCGCCACATGTAATGTTTTGTCCCCAATGACTACGTCTGCTTCACGAGCACCATCCATACCGCGAATCGCTTCGAATGGGATCAATGTTTGAGGTGCATCTTCGCTAGTAGCTAATTTGTAAGCCGCACGCATAGCCGCTTCCATAACGCCACCAGTATTACCGAAGATGATACCACCACCAGATGCTTCACCCATCAATGGATCAAATGCAGAATCTTCAAGATCATCAAAGTTGATTTCTTCTGCACGTAACCATTTTGCAAGTTCACGTGTTGTAATACAGTAATCTGTATCGCGCATTTCTGGTACATCCCAGTATTCGGCAGAGGAATTCATTTCTTCGCGACGAATTTCAAATTTCTTAGCTGTACAAGGTGTTACTGCAACAGCAACGATTTGTTTTGCATCAAGGCCCATTTTTTCAGCAAAATATGTTTTTTGTGTAGGCGCTTGCATTGCAATTGGACTCTTAGCAGTAGACAAGTTTGGCAAGAATTCTGGATAGAATGTTTCAGCAAACTTAACCCAAGCAGGACAGCAAGATGTAAATTGAGGCAATACCGCATCACTATTGATAACACGTTCCAACAACTCAGATGCTTCCTCCATGATAGTCATGTCAGCACCAAAGTTTGTATCAAGAATGTAGTCGCCACCTAACTTACGGAGAGCTGCTACCATTTTACCTTCTACGAATGTACCCGCATCAAGGCCAAACTCTTCACCTAAGCCAACACGTACAGCAGGTGCAGTTTGGAAAACGACGATTTTATTAGGGTCAGCAATAGCTGCTTTTACTTCATCAATTTCGCTACGTTCATTAATGGAATCAAATGGACAAATAGATGCACATTGACCACAATGAATGCAAATAGGATGATCCCCATTAGTTGTTAAATCATAATAATCAAATACGCCCATGTCTACAGCACAAGCTTTACGACATAAAGAGCAATTTTTACATTTAGACAAATCTTGAACTAATGCAATATTTCCGTCTTCAATTGGTACGCGACGGTCTAAAAATTCATACTTACTCATGAGTTTCCTCCTACTTAGGTAACGTTGTTATCGTTAATCGAAGAAATTATACTATAGAATGTGACTTTTATCAATAAAAGTACTTGTAATTCCTTTGCATAGCAGGTATTAGTAAATCGCATGATACGTGGATTTATAGACGTTCTTCCAATTCCATCCACCGTTCGGTGAGCGCATCTATTTGGGATTGAGTCTCTTCTCGCTCAGCCATCAAGGCTTGCATTTTTTCATAATCAGTAGCAACTTGGCTTATCATCACATCTAGGCCCTTAACTAAATGCTCCAGCTTTGTCAACTCATCCATAATACTCGCATACTCTGCCTCTTCTGCTTTATTGAGGCCTTTCTTAGGGGATTCTTTGAAAGTATCTGCTGTATTTATAATTATACCACTATTATCGACAGATGTATTGGAAAATTTAGTTTGATTGTCAACAGAGTTATCAGTATCAGTATCAGTATTGGTATCAGCCTCGTCAGCTTCTACAGTTCTTACAGTTTTGGCACTAGTAGCTGTGCTACCATTTGTCATATAAAACGGACGCTTTCCACCACTACTTTCATCAAGAGCATCCTTATAATCAGAATAGGAACCATGAACAATTTCAATGTGACCTTCACCGGTGAATACAAATAGTTTGTCTACTACGCGGTCAAGGAAATACCGATCATGACATACGGTAACGATGACACCACTAAAGGAATCAAGAAAATCCTCTAATACCTCTAATGTAGGGATATCCAGATCATTTGTCGGTTCATCTAGCAATAACACATTAGGCGCGCTCATCAATAATTTTAAAAGATATAAGCGACGGCGTTCACCACCAGAAAGCTTGCGAATCGGCACACCGTGAAGTTCAGGTGTAAAAAGAAATCGCTCTAGGATTTGCCCAGCGCTCAATGTAGAGCCATCACCGAGCACCATGTAGGAGTGATCTTCACGAATATAATCAAGAACACGCATATCTTCGTCGAACTCTGGCAGTTCTTGTTTGAAGTGAGCAATACGGACTGTCTCACCCTTACCGATAGAACCGCTTGTAGGCTCATAGGTACCATCAAGGATATTCATAAAGGTAGACTTTCCTACACCATTAGGCCCTACAATACCAATACGGTCATGGCGTACCACATGGTAGGTAAAATCCTTAATCATAGGTCGTTCATCAAAGTAAAATTCTAAATGCTCAATATCAAAGATGGTTTTTCCTAAACGCGTCTTTAATGCAATAGGATCCATTTGATCGGGACGACGCGTTTTCTCCATATTCTTTAGTTTTTCATAGCGGTCTAAACGAGCCTTTTGTTTTGTAGTTCGCGCCAAGGCACCGCGGCGAACCCATTCAATTTCTCGTTTTAAAAACTGACGACGCTTCTCTTCCGTAGCAGCCTCACGGGCTTCTCTGTCGGCTTTCAAGGCAATGAACTCTTCATAGTTCCCATCATATTGATACATACGACGATTAGATAGTTCCAAAATGCCATTACATACAGAATCAAGGAAATATCTATCATGGGTACTGATTAAGAGGCCCCCTTGACGGGCACTTAAATAAGATTCAAGCCAGTCTATACTGTCTTCGTCTAAATGGTTTGTCGGTTCGTCTAGTAATAATAAATCGCATGGATATAGCAAAGCTTGACCGAGTGCTAAACGACGCTTTTGACCACCAGATAATAAGGCTACCTTTTGCTCTACATCGGGAAAACCCAATTTAGACAAAATAATACGAGCCTCTTGCTCTACTTGCCAACCATCTCGGTGATCCATTTGTTCTAAGGCATTCATATAGTTACGAGACAATTTAGTATCATCTCCACCAGACTCTTGCATTTGACGGTACTCACGACTAATACGTTCAAAGGCTTTTACCATTTGTAAGCGAGGATGGTCCCCATCTAGAACGGCCTCTAATAAGGTAGATTCCGCATCAAAGTCAGGTGTTTGCGCCAAGTAATGGATACTCGCCTTGCCATTGCGCTCAATAGTCCCCTTATCAGCCTCCATTTGACCTGCCAGTATTTTCAAGAACGTAGATTTCCCTGTACCATTAATGCCCACAAGGCCTAGTCTTTTTTCAGTGGTAAATGTAATATGTACCTCTTTAAACAACAGCCTTGTGCCATATGATTTCTCTATATTTTGTAAACTAATAACATTCATGTTATGCTCCTATTTTGTAATTCTGTTACTTATTATACTACACATTACCATTGACAGTAACATTCACCCTCAGTAGAATAAACGTAACATATATATTCATGAGGAGGTCCACATGGCGACGGATATGCTTTTAGACTTTTATGAAAGTATTAACTTTGAACTTATCGACATCGATGGGTATGACACATTATTTACAGAGCTTTTAGAAGATGGCACCTATGCAACTGTGTCTGACGACGACGGTCATATGCCAGAGGACTTGGAGACACCAATCGTATTCAATGTATACGATGATAACGACTCCTTCCAATGGAGTGTGACATTGGATGATTCCTACCAATTAAAAGATCTCTTAGATAGTGCTGAAAGCACAGATGAGTTCTTAGAAACACTACAAAGAATTAGAGAAGAACATATTGAGCAATACCAATAATACAAAAGCGATGACCTTTGGGTCATCGCTTTTTTTACTATATATCACAGTTTGATTAGCTAATTACTTCTTCAGCTTGTACTAATTCCTCTTGCTTTGTAGCGTCTAAAATCTCAATTAAGCTATTTACAATATTAGCTGCTCCATCTACATGCCATTCACGAGCACGCTCAGACATTTGTTGTAGTCTTGGAGTGTTAATAAGAAGCGCGGTCACAACGTCTTCTAAATTGTGAATATCGCGGGCCCAACGAGCACAGCCGCGTTGCTCTAATAACTCTGCATTGGCCTCTTCTTGCCCTGGAATGGCATTAAAGAATACCATAGGCAAACCAATTGTAACAGCCTCCATACAAGTTAATGCACCAGGCTTTGTAACGAGCAAGGAAGACGATTTCATGAGCTCAGAAATATTTGTAGTATAGCCATATACAGTAGTCTTTGTTTTCATAGAATCACTAAGGGTAACTAAGGATTCATAAAGAGATGTATTTTGACCAGCTACTACAGTAATTTCTCCGATACCATTAACCTCATCTAAATGTTTAAGTGCCGTTTCGAGGGACCCCAAACCAAGGCCTCCACCCATGACGAGTACTTTCACAGGTTCCTCTAAACTATATTCCTCAATAGCATCACGGAAAAAGGAACGGCGCACAGGAATACCAGACACATGAATACGAGTTTCATCAATACCAGCGGATACCATTTCGGTAACCATAGACTCAGTCGCTACATAGTAAGTATCAATTTGCGGATAGAGCCAAAATTGATGACTACTAAAGTCCGTCATAATCGCTACCAATGGCACATCAATATGACCTTGGCGCTTCAAAATTGACGCGGCCCCACAAGGGAATGGATGGGTAAAGACCATCACATCTGGCTTCTCTTGTTGAACGAGCTTGAGCATACGACTTTTAAGGAGATAAGATAATGCAGTTTGCAAAATGGTCCCCCGTCGCTCCCCTTTTGATACGCGATAAATCATATCGTATAGCATTGGGAATACGTCGATCATCTTGATATACGTCCCCTTAATTAAATGCTCTACAGACATGGTTTCTGTATCTAAAAAGTCCACATGAGTAATCGATGCGTGTGGCTCTTTTTCTTTCCAATATTCTTCTATGGCTCTTGCGGCCTGCATATGTCCTGTCCCAATAGAGGCGGACACACTGAGAACCTTCCGTGATGTTTCGTTATTCATAGTGCACCCTTTCTCTGTGCATTATACCATAAATAGACAAAAAAAAGAGACCTCGAAAGGTCTCTTTCATATCCTTTAGGGATTATTTTTTGCGTTTTTTAGCTTTTGTAGCGTTAACTTGTTCTTTCAAACCTTTACCAGCTTTGAATGCAGGGGATTTGGAAGCAGCGATTGTGATAGTTTTACCGTTTTGTGGGTTACGGCCTTCACGAGCAGCGCGTTCACGAACTTCGAAAGTACCGAAGCCGATAACTTGTACTTTACCACCAGCAGCTAATTCTTCAGCAACTGTGTCAAATACAGCTTTTACCGCTTTCTCAGCGTCTTTTTTTGTTAATTCAGTTTTTTGTGCAACACTTGCGATTAATTCTGTTTTGTTCATGACAGAACCTCCTTAAAAATACAATACCTTAGAAGTATGCAAAACCTCTAGGCTACTTTTCCTGCACTTTAGCCTCCTCCCAAAAAGCATCCAGCTCAGCTAATGAAAAGTTTTCCCATGAGCGATCGCTTTGGTTAACACAAGCCTCTACATGTAAAAAACGCTGTCGGAACTTTGTGTTTGTGCGATTTAGTGCATTTTCACCGCTTATTTTATACCATCTGAGTAGATTAATCAAGGAAAAAAGCACATCTCCTGCCTCTTTTTCCATATTTTCTCTATCATTTTGTGCTATAGCCTCCTTAAATTCACCCATTTCTTCGGAAACTTTAGCCCAAACCGGATCGAGCTCATCCCAGTCAAAACCTAGCTTCGCGGCCTTTTCTTGAAGCTTATAAGCGGCCACTAAAGCAGGTAAACCTTTAGACACACCATCTAATACAGATTTTTGAATATTTTTCTTTTCTTTTGCCTTTAATTCATCCCAGGAGTATGATTTTTCATCATTTTCAGGATTAAAAACATGAGGATGACGACGAATCATTTTTTCAGTAACGTCATTTATTACATCTTGTAAGGTGAAATGACCAGCTTCCTCTGCTAGTTGACTATGAAAGACGACTTGTAATAATACATCCCCTAATTCTTCACGAAGATTGGGCATATCTTTATTATCAATGGCATCTACTACTTCATAGGTTTCTTCAATGAAATAGCGTCGTAAGGATTCATGCGTTTGCTTTTGATCCCAAGGGCACCCATTAGGCGCACGTAAGGCTTTTACTACATCCACTAATGGTTGTACAGATACGGGTTCCTTAGTATTGTTCTTCATAGAGCTTTGCTTCCTCCTTATCTCGACGAGCTTGTAAACGCTTGCCAATGATTGGGAAATGATACATATCATCCTTCACAACGGCCTTAGTAAGCCACAAAGATAGTCCATACACAAATACGGCTACTACAATAGCGGCAGCTACAGCACCACCATTACCTAATAACTCTACGGTACTCACATAGATAACTTGCGTTGCGCCTCCCATGGCCATAGCAGATACGGCAATTTTCAGTAATTCAAGTTTATTAAGCACAGAACCTACATATTTCTTTACAAATAGATAGTTTATGAGTGCAGCAATGGCGAAGTTTAAGTTTGTGGCCCATGCAGCACCATTGATACCAAGTTCAACAGTTCCTGTCAGCTCATAATCCAAAAATGTTTTCGCTAATAAACCAACGAAAATCGCTACCATAGGGATTACAGTTCGCCCCAAACCTTGCAGAATACCCGCTGTAATTTGCTGCCATCCTAAGAATACAATACTTAGGCTAATCACGGCGATAACAGGCCCTGCATTAGGCGTTGCATAAATCAGCAGGGAAATAGGCGTCGCTAGTACACAAAGGCCGATACAGGCGGGAATCGTGAACATATTGGCAATCTTAATAGCCGTACTTGCCCGCTGCACAATACGGTTAACATTACCTTGTGCATGTGCTTCAGATACAGCCGGTACTAAACTAGCCGCCAAAGAGGTAGTCAAAATAATAGGTAAACCAATGAGTGACGTGGCCATCCCTGTAAGGTAGCCAAATTGTGTTGTTGCTTCATTGAGATAATACCCAATATCCATTAAACGCTTCGGCACTATGAATGTATCGATGAGAGATACCATGGGTAACATAATGTTTGCCATAGATACGGGTATAGCAAGACTAAATAATCGTTTCACTACAGCGCTGTTACTTTCACAAATAGCGTTTGGATTCTGTTGTGAAAGCATCTGTTCGCGCACGCGTCGTTGCCGATAGTAAAAGAAAATTAATACGAGTAAACCTGCTAATACACCTGGGAAGGTGGCGAAGGTAGCACCCCCTGCCGCTAAATGTAAGCCTCTATCGATGAAGTAGTAAGCTAAGCCCACCATAGAGGATACGCGGAAAATTTGTTCAAAGATTTGGCTCGTCCCTGTAGGTACCATGTATTGGAAGCCTTGGAAATAACCTCTAAAGCAACTTAGAATCGTTACTACAAAGATAGCTGGCGATAACAGCTGAATGGCTATGAGAGCTCGTGGATCTGTAATAATCTGAGTATCTACGAGCCACTGTGCACTGCCATATAAGGCCAAGCTAAATACTAAACCTAAAATAGTGAGTACTCTTAAGGATACAGAAAATACTTGTTGTACGCCTCGCATATCATCATTGGCAAGCTTTTCCGCAATCATAATAGAAATGGCTACGGGAATGCCTGCCGCAGAGATGCTGACGATAATTTGGTAGATTGGATAAGCCATCATATATAGGCCAATGCCTTCACCACCAAGAACACGGGCGATAAGAACTTTACTAAACGCACCGATGACCTTCACGATAATACCAGCTAAGGTTAAAATCATGGCACCCTTTAAAAATCGATTCATAGGCCCTCCTTAGTCGATGACTTGTGGCTCAGTGCCTTCATCACCGCTTCCGTAATGGTCAAAATAGAACCTTTCATGCCATTAAGGCTCACATATAATGTGGCTGGCTTGGTATCTGCAAACTTCATTTTTTTCCATAAATCTTCCCGTACAGCCCCCATATCCCAGTCGGCCATTTTGGAGTCATCATGCCAATGGATCGTAAGCTGTTTATCTCTACGGACGATACTTTTAATACCAAGCAGACGCGCTTGCTCTTTAATTTGAGCAATACGCAATAATCTATCTACCGGATCTGTAGGCGTACCAAAACGATCTATCAGTTCATCTGTCATGTCATCTAGTTGTTCTTTAGATTTAATATGTAACAAACGTTGATATACAGAAATCTTACGAGCACTATCTTTAATGTACTCATCATCGATAAAGGCATCTACTTCTAAATCAATAGCTGGATCAATAGATACCTCGCGCTCTACCTCTTTATTTTGAGCCTTTGCAATCGCTTCTTCAAGCATACTTACGTACATGCCAAAGCCGACAGATGCGATATTGCCATGTTGCTGTGAACCCAATAGATTGCCTGCACCACGAATTTCTAAGTCTCGCATAGCAAGTTTGAAACCAGCACCTAGCTCCGTGAACTCTTCAATAGCTTTTAAGCGCTTTTCTGCAGCTTCTGAAAGCATTTTGTCAGGTCGATACATAAAGTATGCATAGGCCCGTCTGCGAGAGCGCCCTACGCGTCCACGCATTTGATATAGCTGAGATAAACCTAACCGATCCGCATCATAAATGATGATAGTATTGGCGTTCGGAATATCTAGACCGGTTTCGATGATACTGGTGGACAATAATACATCGTAATGACCTTCATAGAAATCGGTCATAATTTCTTCAATTTGACGGCCCGTCATTTGACCGTGAGCAATAGCATAGCGTAAACCTGGCAACGCCGCTTCTAATAATTCACCCATGTGATTAATAGATGCCACGCGGTTATATACGAAGTAAACTTGTCCCCCCCGTGCCAATTCTCGCTTAATCGCATCTGCAACGAGATTCATGTCATATTCCACCACATAGGTCTGAACAGGTAAGCGTTCTTCAGGTGGCGTATTGATAACGGACATTTCACGAACACCTACGAGAGACATATGTAAGGTCCGTGGAATTGGTGTAGCACTCAAAGTAAGCACATCAATATTACTAGCCCACTCTTTCCATTTTTCCTTTTGCGCTACCCCAAAACGTTGCTCCTCGTCTACAACGAGCATGCCTAAGTCTTTAAAGACAACCTTTTTGTTAAGTAGCGAATGGGTACCGATGAGAACATCAATCGAGCCATCCTCTACACCTTTTAAAACGTGTTTCTTCTCAGCTGTACTGCGGAATCGATTAAGTACATCTACCTTTACGCCAAATGGGGCAAAGCGATTCAAGAAGGTTTGGAAATGTTGTTGCGCCAAAACAGTAGTTGGTACGAGCACCGCAACTTGCTTGCCACTCATAACAGCTTTAAAGATAGCTCTCATAGCGACTTCAGTTTTACCAAAACCTACGTCTCCAGCTAGCAATCGATCCATAGGAACAGGTCGTTCCATAGATTCTTTAATTTCTGCCGTAGCCTGTAACTGATCTTCCGTCTCTTCATAAGGGAATGCATCTTCAAACTCTTGCTGCCATGGTTGATCTGGCAAAAATGCAAAGCCTTCTGTAATTTCTCGTTGTGCATAGATCTCAACGAGCTTATCTGCCAAATCATCGATGGATTTTTTTGCCTTTGTAACAACCTTAGCCCAGTCACGGCCACCCATCTTATGAATACGAGGCACATCACCTTCATTACCGATGTATTTTTGTAACTGATCTAAATTGTTTGCAGGTAAGAACAGTTTATCCGTTCCCGCATAAGCGATTTCAATATAGTCACGATGAATGCCTTCCGTTTCTATCGTTTTAAGTCCAATATACTTACCGATACCGTGCATACTATGTACAACATAGTCACCAGGGGTTAAATCCGTAAAATAATTGATTTCTTGGCCCTTTTTAGGCTTGTTGCGAAGCTTGCGCTTTTGTTGTCCATAAATATTGCCTTCTACGACAACTACTAAATGGCTATTTGGCAATTCAAAGCCGTCGGTCAATAAGCCTTGTAATATAACAACCGTATTAGGCTTAGCAATCCATTCTTCACTATGAATAAAGGCGATATTTTCTCCTTCAAGAGCTCGTTCAATGCCTTCTCGTCGTTGTTGGTTATTTAATACCAATACAACTTGATGATTTAGGCGATGCCATTGCTTAATTTCATCTGTTAATAAAGGAATTTGACGCTCAAAGCTCGTCATTGTCTTCCCTTGAATACCAATAGGGTTAAATCCAGTAAGACCAATAGAGCGTTGTTGCATAAATGTAAAAGCCACTTGAGTTGTGGCTTCTACAGTGCGCTGCAATTCACTCCAGTCACAATGATTTTTACGATGTGTAGGATCTTCCTTGAGGAATTTCTTTAACGCTTCTTGAATACGTCCTGGCTCATCGTAAATGAGGAGACCATCCTTTACATACGATAATAAGGTACTATCTGCATCGCTTTTACCAAGGAAGAAAGGCGTCACCGTATAAGAATCAATTTGTTCAATAGACCGTTGATTCTCTACTGAGAAAAACCGCAAGGTATCGATTTCATCACCAAAGAATTCTATACGTATGGGATTATCGCTATTAACAGGATAGATATCTAAAATATCGCCACGCACGGCAAAATGACCACGTTGTTCCACCTGGTCTACTCGCTCATATCCAATTGTGACAAGTTGTTCAAGCGCTGTATCACGTTCAATCGTATCATTTAAAGCAAAATGTAGCGATTGTCCTTTTAAATATTGTGGAGATACAACGTATTGTGTAACCTCCTCTGCATTAGCAATAACCACAGCTGGCTCCTGCCATGCAAGAAGGGCTAATGCTCGCATCTGTGCACCTTGGTC